>JACRJA010000010.1 GCA_016235745.1 Rhodocyclales bacterium
CAATTCACCGGCTCGTTCGCATTCACATCATGGCCGAGATAGCGCAGCAATTCCTTCTGGCATTCGAGGAATTCCACGCTCAGCGGATCGCGCGGGCGCGGAAGCTCGATCTTGATTTCGGTTTTGACGGTGCCGGGATGCGGGCTCATCACCACCACGCGATCGGCCAGGTACACCGCCTCGGCCACGTTGTGCGTCACATAGATCACCGTCTTGCGTGTTTCCCGCCACACGTCGGCAAGCAGCCGCTGCATATCGTCGCGCGTCAGCGCGTCGAGCGCCGCGAACGGCTCGTCCATCAGCAGCACGGCGGGATTGTACGCCAGCGCGCGGGCGATGGCGACCCGCTGCTGCATGCCGCCGGACAGGTGGTGCGGATAGGAGCCGGTGAACTTCTCCAGCTTGACCAGCCGCAATTGCTCGCGCGCGATCTTCACGCGCTCGTCCTTGGCCACCCCCTTCATTTCCAGCCCGAAAGTGACGTTGCCGAGCGCCGTGCGCCAGGGGAAAAGCTGGGCGAAGTCCTGGAACACCACGCCGCGGTCCATGCCGTGGCCGGTGACCGGCTTGCCGCCGATGCGGATCTCGCCGGCGGCAGGCGTGAGAAAGCCGGCGAGAATGTTGAGCAGCGTCGACTTGCCGCAGCCGGATGGTCCGACGATACAGATGAATTCGGAGGCGCCGATATTGAAGCTGACGTTCTGGACGCCCGGCACCTTGCCGCCGGGGGTGTCGTAGACGAGCGTCACGTCGCGTATTTCGATGGGGAGCATGCGTCAGCCTTTAGCCTTGGCCGGCGCCCAGCGCGGCGGACGTTTCTCCAGGAATGCGCCCAGGCCTTCCGCCGCCTCGGCCGACTGCCGTCGGGCGGAGTGGCTTTCGATCAGCGCGCTGAAGGCGGCTTCGTCGAGATGGCTCCAGGCCGAGCGCATGGCGGCGATCTTGGTCTGCGCCACCGCCTCCGGCCCGCTGGCCAGCAGATGCCCGACAATGCGCTCGCCGGCCGCTTGCAGTTCGGCGAGCGGCACCACCTCGTGCACCAGGCCGATGCGGTGGGCTTGCTTGGCGTCGAAGCGTTCGCCGGTGAGCGCGTAGCGCCGCACCTGGCGCAGCCCGATGGCGTCGTTGAGCTGCGGGATGATGATGGTGCCGGCGACGCCGACGCGCACCTCGGCGATC
>JACRJA010000012.1 GCA_016235745.1 Rhodocyclales bacterium
GCCGATTCTCAGGCGGCAACAGCTTGCGCAGGATCGCTTCTCGACGTTCTTCAGCGTACTTCATCGGAACCCCTTCTCTGCCCCTTGGTGGTTGAGGATTCTAAACACAGTTCAGGTTCCAACTATTCTGACACTGGGGGATGCGGTTCTCACAATCGGCACGTCCCCGGTACGTGCGCCAGACCTCCACCATAGGCAACTCCAGCGAGGTCACGAACGCCCCGTAACGCCAGCCCTGGATGTCCGGGTCATCGGCAAACAAGGACAGGGTCTTGCCCGGTGCCGTTTTGCGCTTGATCGACTGGCGCACCACGATCAAGCGCCGTTCGCTCGTCCAGCCCGCCGCCCGATAGCGCAGTTCGGTCAGTTCGAGCCCACTATCCAGAGCCCACCAGCCCCCTGCCTGGTAGATCGCCCGCTGCAGGGGCTGCGTCAGCCGGGCAGCGATGATGTAGGGGATACACTTGCCTTCCAGGGCGGACAGGATGGCCTCATCGAAGAAGCCGCTGTCGGCGCGTAGCAACCCCACGGCCTTGTCGCCCAGATGGTGCAGCGTCGATTCGAGGAACTGCAGCAAGTTGTTGGCGCTAGCCGTGTTGCCCGGGCGCAGCCAGAAGTTGGCCACCATTCTGGCTTCGGCCACGAAGGCCAGCAGCGGGTGGTGACTGCCCCGCCCCTGGCGATTCGGGTTGTAGCCGCGCGCTGCGCCTTCCTGCAGGCCGTTGCGGGTGATCACCGTGGAGTCCACGTCCAGCGTCACTTGCTTGAGTGCGCTGATCTTGCTGAAGAACCAGCGATAGACCTGGGCCTGCACCCTTTCGTTGGTGAGCATGTCGAAGCGGCCGAACAGTCGCATGATGGCCTTGTGCCCGGCTGCCCGGCTCCAACCGAACAGTCGCACCAGGGTGTTGTCCATGCGCACCGTCTCAGCATGTACGAAGCGGCAGGCGCCGCACCAGATTGAGACGATGAATTGCTCGATGAGTTGCAACGGCGCGTAGCCCCGGTTGGACTTCGGCTGAGGCAATTCCCAGCCCGCTACTGCTGCGCGAAACTCCATGCTGTCCAGCATGTGCTTGAACAGCGCCAGTCCTCCCCAGGCCGTCACTTCGCGGTTGCTGAAGTTGACCGTAAACCCGTCACCTTGCAGCACTGAGTCTGCCATGTCCTTCACCTATCAAGATGATTTACAATGTCATTTTATAATGGTATCTATTAGAATCCGCGCCACAGCTCACCACGAAGCGGGGGCTCACGGTTTGCCCTCAACTTCCAAAAAATGACTAATGGACAATCTGGGTTTAAACAGCTTCTCAGATGCGAAGCTTTCTCAAAACCTGGGGTGGTTCAGGTGCGGCCCACAGCAGGCGGCGACGATCGGGCGCGTATGCAGTGGGCTGAGATCGAATCGGCAATTGAAGCGATGGGCAAACGCGGCGAGATATCGGGGGCCGCTATAGTTCAGGGTTCTTTGCCCTGCGCGATGGGCCGGCGTGCATCGGCGCACCATTCGCTCCACGAACCGGGATAGAGGCGGGAGCCGCAAAAGCCCGCCCATTCCATCGCCAGCAGGTTGTGGCAGGCGGTGACGCCCGAGCCGCATTGATGCACCACGTCCGATGGATCGTGGCCGGCGAGGAGCGCCGCGAACTCGGCGCGCAGTGCCTCGGGTGGGCGGAACCGGCCGTGTTCGCCGAGGTTGAGGCGGTAGAAGCGGTTGACGGCGCCGGGGATGTGCCCCGCGACCGGGTCGAGCGCCTCGTTCTCGCCGCGGTAGCGGTCGGGGCTGCGGGCGTCCACGATGAGCAAGCGGCCGCTCCCGAGCTGGGCGAGGAGCTTTTCGGTGGTGACGGTGGGCATGCACGGCTCCTCGGGCGCGGCGGGGTAGCTGCATGGCGCAGCGTGCCGCACGCTGCGATCGAATGGCAGGTTGTCGCTGCGCCAGGCGTTCCAGCCGCCGTCGAGCACGGCCACGCGCCGATGTCCGATCCAGCGCAGCATCCACCAGGCGCGCGCCGCGAACATCCCCCCATCGTCATCGTAGACGACGGCCAGGGTCTCGGGCGTGAGGCCGCACGCCCCTACGAAGCGGACGAAGTCGCCGTAAGATGGCAAGGGATGGCGTCCGTTGGTGCCGGTGCGCGGGCCGGAGAGGTCTTCGTCCAGATGCCAGAAGATCGCTCCGGGGATATGGTCTTGCGCCCAAGCCCGGCGCCCGAGCGCCGGATCGCTGAGGTCGTGCCGGCAGTCGATCACCCGCCAGGAAGGATCGTCCTGATGTTCGGCGAGCGTGCGGGTAGAGACGAGGGGGGTGAAGGATTCATGGGGTGTCGCGTTCATCTCGCCCTTCCTTGAGCCAGGAAAGCGCCTCTTCCTCGGAATCGAACACCTTGATTTCCGCCTCGAGAAAGAGGCTCTCGAACCAGGCGAGCAGGGCGAGCCAGTCGTCTTCAGCCACGATGGCGATGCGGCGGAAGTCGCTCGGATGCTGACGGGCGAAGCGGAATTCCTCCCATGCGGCATCGATCGTAAACCCCAGCATGCCGCGCAGGTCGAGCAAGACGTCTACCGGTCCTCCGACGCGGTTGCGGTACTCGACCGCGTCTTCGAATTCCTTGAAATCTTCGAGCGTGAATTCGCCGAATACGGCGGCGGAAATGAAGTCGTCGCGAACCTCGATGGTGATCACGGCGGCGGGCTCCCTGCGGGCGGAAAGGTCGTTTCACACTATAGCGACACTGTGCCGCCGCTGCAAGCCACGGGCGGCCGCAAAGGCAGGCGCAAGACCGCCCGCAGTCCATGCGGTTGCGCCGCTTCCAGGGAGAGGCTGCCGTGCAGGGCGCGGGTGAGATTGGCGGCGATCGATAGCCCCAGGCCGGTGCCGCCGGTGTCGGGATTGCGCGAGGGTTCGAGCCGCACGAAGGGTTCGAGAACCGCCTCGCGCGCTTCGGGCGGAATGCCTGGGCCGTCGTCCTCGACGACGAACTCGCAGGATTGTGCCGCAACGGCCCGCAGCTGCAGTCTGGCCCGCGTCCCGTAGCGCAGGGCATTGTCGAGCAGGTTGGCGAGGATGCGCCCGAGCGCGGTCGGGTCGAGTCTGGCCGTCAGAGGGGATGCGGGCAAATCGGCCTCGATCTCGGCGCCGCCGTCGCGGTAGAGGTCGACGAGATCGGCGGTGAATTCGGTCAGGTCCACTTCCTGATATTCCAGGCGGGGCGTAAGGCTGCGCGCGTAGTCGAGGCTGAGCTCGATGAGGCGCTGCATGTCCGTGAGGTCGCGCTCGATGCCGGCGCGGGTCTCGTCCTCGGGCAGGGATTCCAGTCGCAGGCGGATGCGCGCCAGCGGCGTGCGCAGGTCGTGGGCGATGCCGGCGAGGAGGGCAGTGCGGGCGGTGAGCAGCCGCTCCAGCCGCTCCCGCAAGGCGTTGAGGGTGCGGGCGGTGAGCGCGACCTCGTAGGGGCCGTGCTCGGGAAGCGGAGCGGCCGGTGCCTGCGGCGTGGCGAAGGTCTCCAGAGCCTGGATGAGACGCTCGAGCGGCGCGGTGACGCGTCGTAAGGCCCAGAGGGCGATGATCCAGGTACCGAGCCCGGCGAGCGCGAGCGCCGTGATGATACGCCACGGCAGCCCCGGGGGGCGGCGCAGTGCCGCGGGCAGCATGGCGCTCAGGGGGCTGCCGTCGTCGAGGATGACGGTGAAGCCGTGCCGTACTCCGTCCTTGGTGTTGATCGCCCAAAAGGCGACGTCTTCTGGAGCAAGGAAATCGGCGAGCGCTTTGTGCCAGGCGGGCGGCAGGGGCAGGAGGCGGGCCTGCGGCGGCGGTGTGGCAGGCGCAACGAGCAAAGGGGCGAATTCCCAGCGCTGCGCCGCCTGCAGTCGCTCGCTCCAGGGCAGCGCTTCCATCACCGCGACGGCGCGCGCGAGCGCATGGGCCGCGTCGCGCTGTACGCTCGCCTCGGCCGAGAGGCGGCTCTGATGGGCAAGCAATCCCAAGGTGAGGGCGAAGAGCGCGACGACGGCGGCGCTCACGACCCACGCGAGCCGGGTGCTCAGGCGCCGGCCGAAGGAGAGCAGGGGCAGCAGGCTCATTCGATCGCTTCGACGGGGGCGGCGAGCACGTACCCTTGGCTGCGCACCGAGCGGATGGCGCGCGGCGCCTGCGGGTCGACTTCGAGCTTGGCGCGCAGGCGGCTCACGGCGATGTCGATGGCGCGGTCGAACACGTCGGCGCTGCGCCCGCGGGTGGCGCGCATGAGGTAGTCGCGCGTGAGCACCTCGTTGGGATGCTGCACGAAGAGTGACAAGAGGGCGAACTCGCTGCCGGTGAGCGGCTGCATGGTGCCGTCGGGTAAGACGAGGGTGCGCGCCACCGCGTCGAACTCGACCGGGCCGATGCGCCAGCGGCGCGGCGCGAGTGAGGGCTGCGCACCGCTGCCGCGCGTGCGCCGCAGGATCGCCTTGATGCGCGCTTCCAGCTCGCGCGGCAAGAAAGGCTTGGTGAGGTAGTCGTCGGCACCCACTTCCAGGCCGAAGACACGGTCGAAGTCGTCGCTGCGCGCGGTGAGCATCAGCACCGGTACCGCCTGGGTGCGGGGGGTGGCCCGCAGCCGGCGCAGCACGCTGGGGCCATCTTCGCCGGGCAGCATCCAGTCGAGCACGATGAGATCGGGCAGGCGTTGCGCCAGCACCCCGTCGAGCGCCGCGGCATCGGCCAGCGCCTCGACCGAGAAGCCGCGCCGGCGCAGATCCTCGGCGAGCAGGCGGCGGAATTCGTGATCATCATCCACTAGGACGAGGTGATAAGGGGTTTCCATCGGGACGTCCCAGATCCAGGAAATGTCGCTTCCATTATGACTCAGCCCCGGCGAAAGGAAAATGCGCGATCGTCGCCGACAACAAACGTTACACGCTGCAATGCTCGTGAAGCGCAAGGCAGCCGCATACGTGCTCTAATGAGGATGTCCGCAAAGGGACGCAACGCAATGAGGAGAAAACGATGATGGATACATGGATGACGAAGAAAGGCCGCTCCCGCGGCTGGCGGCATGGCCTCGTCGCCCTGGCGCTGGCCGGGGCAGCGGGTGCGGGATTCGCGCAGCAACCCCCCGGCCCCATGGGGCCCGCTCCGATGGGACCGGGCGCCGGACCCGCGGCGCGCCAGCAGATGACGCCGGAACAATGGCGCGAACGCATGCAGCAGCGCCACGAGGCCGAGGTGAAACGCGTCGAGGGCCTGCTGCACCTGCGCCCCGAGCAGCGCGCCGCCTGGGAGGAATTCGTTGCGGCCTGGGACAAGCACCGCGAGCAGTTCTTCTCCTATCGCTGGGACCAGGAGAATCAGCGCACCGTCACGGCCCTTGGGCGTCTGCAGCAGCGCGAAGAAGCGCTCACGGCGCATCTCGAGGCGGTGCGTGGTCTGCGCGAGGCGGTGCAGAAGTTCTACATCCAGCTCGACGACGCGCAGCGCGACGTGTTCGATCGCGAGTTCCTGCGCTGGGGTAAGGGGCCGAAAGGCGGCGGGCCGCGTCCCCGCTGAGCGGCTTTGCCGAGACGATCGCGGCGCGTGATTGCCTGATCACGTCGTCGCGATCGTTTTTTTCGATCAGCTTTCCTCTTGGCGCACGGAACAAACGCCTCTAGAATGGCCTCTGAAGCAGCACGGGAAGTATTTTCAGGAGTCCGCCCCTTGAACAACAACGTCGTCAAGAATCTCGCGATCTGGATCGTCATCGGCATGGTGCTGATGACGGTGTTCAACCAGTTCAACGAACGCCCCGTCCAGACCAACACCATGGAGTACTCCCAATTCATGGAGGAGGCGAAGTCGGGCCGCATCACCAAGGCCGTCATCGACGGGCGCGTAGTCAAGGCGCTCACCGTCGACGGGCGCCAGATCACCGTCTATACGCCGGGGGTTCAAGACATCTGGATGGTGTCCGACCTGATGCAGGCCGGGGTGCGTATCTCGGCGACCAAGCCCGACGAGGGGCCGTCGCTGCTCACCAACATCCTCGTGTCCTGGTTCCCCATGCTGCTGCTCATCGGCGTGTGGATCTTCTTCATGCGTCAGATGCAGGGCGGGGTCAAAGGCGTGGCTTTCTCCTTCGGCAAGTCGCGCGCGCGCCTGCTCGACGAGTCGAGCAACACGGTCACCTTCGCCGACGTCGCTGGCTGCGACGAGGCCAAGGAAGAAGTGCAGGAGCTCGTCGATTTCCTGCGTGATCCCGCCCGCTTCCAGAATCTGGGCGGACGCATTCCCAAGGGCGTGCTGATGGTAGGCCCTCCCGGCACGGGCAAGACGTTGCTCGCCAAGGCGATCGCTGGCGAGGCCAAGGTGCCCTTCTTCAGCATCTCGGGCTCGGATTTCGTCGAAATGTTCGTCGGCGTGGGTGCGGCGCGCGTGCGCGACATGTTCGAACAAGCGAAGAAACACGCTCCCTGCATCATCTTCATCGACGAGATCGACGCCGTGGGCCGTCAGCGCGGTGCCGGGCTGGGGGGCGGCAACGATGAGCGCGAGCAGACGCTCAACCAGCTGCTGGTGGAAATGGACGGCTTCGAGGGGGCGAGCGGCATTATCGTGATCGCCGCCACCAACCGCCCCGACGTGCTCGACCCGGCGCTGCTGCGCCCGGGGCGCTTCGATCGTCAGGTGGTGGTGTCGCTGCCCGACGTGCGCGGCCGCGAGCAGATCCTCAAGGTACACATGCGCAAAGTGCCGATCGCGCCCGACGTCGACGTCTCCATCCTCGCGCGCGGCACCCCCGGCTTCTCCGGCGCGGATCTCGCCAACCTCGTCAACGAGGCGGCGCTCTTTGCCGCGCGCAGCAACAAGCGCGTGGTGGATATGGACGACTTCGAGCGGGCCAAGGACAAGATCATGATGGGGGCCGAGCGGCGTTCCCTCATCATGTCCGACGAGGAGCGGCGCAACACGGCCTATCACGAAGCCGGGCACGTGGTGGTGGCCAAGCTCCTCGACAAGACCGACCCGGTGCACAAGGTCACCATCATCCCGCGCGGCCGCGCCCTGGGCGTGACCATGCAGCTGCCCGAGGGCGACCGCTACAGCCAGGACTAGGATCGCCTGCTGCAGACCATCGCCGTGCTCTTCGGCGGACGCATCTGCGAAGAGATCTTCATGCACCAGATGACCACTGGGGCCTCCAACGACTTTCAGCGCGCCACCGACCTCGCGCGCAAGATGGTCACGCAGTGGGGCATGTCCGACGTGCTCGGCCCCATGGTCTATGGCGAAGAAGAGGGCGAAATCTTCCTCGGCCGCTCGGTGACCACGCACCGCAACGTCTCCGAGGCGACCATGCAGAAGGTCGACGCCGAGATCCGGCGCATCATCGACGAGCAGTACGCGCTGGCGCGTCGCCTCATCGAGGAGAACCGCGACAAGGTCGAGGCGCTCGCGCTGGCCCTGCTCGAATACGAGACGTTGGATGCCGAGCAGATCGACGACATCATGGCCGGGCGCCCGCCCCGTCCGCCCAAGGACCAAGGCAGCGGCGGTCCCTCTCGGCGCGGCAGCAGCGCTGCCGGCCGGGCGAGCGAGCCCAAGCCCGGAGCCGAGCCCGATTCCCCCGAACCGGCGCTGTGATGCGGTGGCTGCAGGCCGGGCGCTTTCGGCTCGATCTCTCCGCGCCGAAAGTGATGGGCATCGTCAACCTCACCGAGGATTCCTTTTCTGGCGATGGTCTTGGCGCGCAGCGCGACCGCGCGCTGCGCCAGGCCGAAGCCTTCATCGCGGCGGGAGTCG
Organism: Rhodocyclales bacterium; assembly: GCA_016235745.1. Classification (GTDB taxonomy): domain Bacteria; phylum Pseudomonadota; class Gammaproteobacteria; order Burkholderiales; family Rhodocyclaceae; genus Tepidiphilus. The sequence continues at coordinate 7,766 of JACRJA010000012.1, forward strand.
ATCTGCTCGATCTTGGGGCGGAATCGACGCGTCCCGGGGCCGAACAGGTCCCGGCCGAGCTCGAGCTCGAGCGCTTGCTGCCGGTGCTCGAAGCCCTGCGCGGGGCGCCAGTGCCGCTGTCGGTCGACACCATGAAGCCCGAGGTGATGCGTGAGGTATTACGCGCCGGGGCCGATCTCATCAACGACGTCAATGGGTTTCGCGCGCCCGGCGCCATCGAGGCGGTGGCCGGAAGCGGCTGCGCCCTGTGCGTCATGCACATGAAAGGCGAGCCGCGCACCATGCAGCACTCCCCCGTCTATGAAGACGTGGTTGCGGAGGTGGAAGCGTTTCTCGCGCAGCGCACGGCGGCGCTGTGCGCGGCAGGCGTGGCGCGTGAGCGCATCCTGTGGGATCCTGGTTTCGGCTTCGGCAAGACCCTGGAGCACAACGCGGCGCTTTTTCGCGCCCTGCCGCGGCTGGCGGCGCATCAGCCGCTGCTGGTCGGCGTGTCGCGCAAAACCATGATCGGGCAGATCACGGGCCGGCCCGTGGGCGAGCGGCTCGCTGGCAGCCTCGCGGCCGCCGTGCTCGCGTGGACGAACGGCGCGGCCATCGTGCGGGTGCACGACGTGGCGGCCACGGTCGATGCCCGCGCCATCCTGCGCGCGCTCGGGCCTTCAGGGCCAGTCTGAGCCTTTCTCCCTGATTTCGTGCGACAATTCGCACCCTGCGCAGCATAGGGTGTAAGAATGGGTCGTTATTTCGGTACGGATGGCATCCGCGCCCGCGTCGGCGAGCCGACGATGTCGCCGGATTTCATCTTGAAGTTGGGTCATGCCGCCGGGCGGGTGCTCGCGCGGCAAGGCGGCGGTGCCAAGCGCCCGGCGGTGCTCATCGGCAAGGATACGCGCATCTCCGGCTACATGATCGAGTCGGCGCTGGAAGCGGGCCTGTCGGCGGCCGGGGTCGACGTGGTGTTGTGCGGGCCGCTGCCCACGCCCGGCATGGCTTATCTCACCCGCGCCCTGCGGCTGGAAGCCGGCATCGTCGTGAGCGCCTCGCACAACCCCTATCCCGACAATGGCATCAAGTTTTTCGGCCCCGACGGCGAGAAGCTGCCCGATGCTCTGGAAGCCGAGATCGAGGCGGCGGTCGAGGCGCCGCTCGTCTGCCGCGAGGCGCACGAGCTGGGGCGGGCCCGGCGGCTGGACGATGCCGCCGGGCGCTACATCGAGTTCTGCAAGAGCACGTTCCCTTCGTCGATGTCGCTCGATGGGCTGCGGCTGGTGCTCGATTGCGCCCACGGCGCGGCCTATCAGGTGGCTCCGGCGGTGTTCCACGAACTGGGCGCCGAGGTGCTGGCGCTCGCCAATCAGCCCAACGGGTTCAACATCAACGAGGGCGTGGGGGCGACGCATCCCGAATACCTGCAGGCCATGGTGCGCACGCACGCGGCGGATCTGGGCATCGCGCTCGATGGCGACGGGGACCGGGTGATCATGGCCGATGCCGAGGGCCGTCTCTATGACGGCGACGCGCTGCTCTACGTGATCGTGCGCGATCGGGTGCGCTCCGGAGTATCCATCGACGGGGTGGTCGGCACGCTGATGTCGAACCTGGGGCTGGAGCACGCCCTGCAGCGGCTCGGCGTGAAACTCGTGCGCGCCAAGGTGGGCGATCGCTACGTCGCCGAAGCGCTGCGCGAGCGCGGCTGGACGTATGGCGGCGAGAATTCGGGGCACCTGCTGTGCCGCGAGGTCCATACCACGGGCGATGGCATCGTCAGCGCCCTGCAGGTGCTCGCCGCCTTGCGCCGCCGGGACGAGACTTTGGCGCAAGCCTGCGCGGATTTCGTGCGCTACCCTCAGGTCTTGCGCAACGTTCCGGTGCCTCGCGGCTACGACTGGCAGGTGCAGCCGGCGGTGGTGGAGGCTTGCCGCGCCGCCCAGGCCGATCTTGCTCAGGAGGGGCGGATTTTGTTGCGGCCCTCCGGCACCGAGCCGCTGTTGCGCGTCATGGTGGAAGGGCGCGACGCCGCGACCGTGCAGCGCTGGGCCGCGACCCTCGCCGCCGCGGTCGAAGCCTCGCTGGCCGCGGAAAACACATCGATGTCATTGGGGGCCAACCCATGAAGAAGATCGTGCTCGGCAACTGGAAGTCCCTCGGGGATACGGCCAGCAATGCCGTCTTGCTCGCCGCCCTCGTCGCCCATCCGCCGGCGGCCGGCGTCGAGGTCGGCGTCTGCGTTCCCTTTCCTTTTCTCGCCCAGGCGCGGGCGGTGCTGGAAGGTACGGCAATCGGCTGGGGGGCGCAGAACGTCAGCCCGTTTGGCGCCGGGGCCTACACGGGGGAGGTGCACGCCGGGATGCTGGCCGAATTTGGCTGTCGCTATGCCCTCGTGGGGCATTCGGAACGGCGTCAGCATTTCGCCGAGACGGACGAGCGGATTGCTGATAAAATCGACCGTTTGTTGGCGGCAAACGTCCGGCCCGTGGTCTGCGTCGGCGAGACGCTCGCCGAGCGTGGGGCAGGCACTTGGCGCGAGACGCTCGGCCGGCAGGTGGCGGTGCTCGCTGCCCGGCTCGGTTCCGAGAAACTCTCCCGTGCCTGGTTCGCCTATGAGCCGGTCTGGGCGATCGGCACGGGACGCGTGGCCGCGCCGGCCGACATCGCCGAGGCGCATGCCTTCTTGCGTGAGCGGCTCATTGTGCTTGGGCTGCCGGCCGAAGAGGTCGTGATCCTCTATGGCGGCAGCGTCAAGGCGGACAACGCCCAAGGGGTTTTCGCCGTGCCGGGATGTGACGGAGCGCTCGTCGGGGCGGCGTCGCGCGCCGTCGAGGAATTCATCGCCATCGTTGCGGCGGCCGGCGCCGCGCTGGCCAAGGATTGAGGAAACGAATCGTGTCTGGACTCTGGTTTTCCGTCGTGTTGACGATCCACGTCATCATCGCCGTTGCGCTCATCGCGCTGGTGCTGGTACAGCGAGGCAAGGGGGCCGATGCAGGTGCGGCCTTTGGCGGAGGCTCTTCGGCAAGCCTCTTCGGCGCAAGCGGTGGCGCGAATTTCCTCAGCCGTTCCACGGCGGTGCTTGCCACGCTCTTCTTTCTCACGAGCTTGACGCTCACCTATCTCGCGAGCCACCGCCGCGTCGAAGGGCAGGAGAGCATCATGCAAAGCGCCCCCGTCGAGCCGGCGCCGCAGCCATCGACCCCCGCGCCTTCCCAGGCGCCCGCCGTGCCGCAGTAAAAGAGCGCTTGCAAAAAAGCGGGCTTCCGCTATAATTCGCGAACTACGCAAGCCGACGTGGTGGAATTGGTAGACACGCCATCTTGAGGGGGTGGTGGCGAAAGCCGTGTGAGTTCGAGTCTCACCGTCGGCACCAGGAAAAGCAGCCAAAAACCGCTGCTTTTTTTTCGTCGAATCTATGATAAATAAATAACAACGACAACACCGGGCTTCGTTCGTCCAGCTCATGAAGCGCGGCAGATTTTGCGCTATCATGAGACCGTGTCTCTGGCGCTCGAAGCAGCCGAGAGGTGATCATGATCGAGAATTACTTTCCGGTATTCGTGTTTCTCGTCGTTGCCTTGCTCTTCAGCATGGCGCCGGTCTTGCTCGGCTGGTTGCTCGGTCCACGGCGGCCCGATCCGGAAAAGCTCTCGCCCTATGAGTGCGGCTTCGAGCCGTTTGAGGATGCGCGCATCCGCTTCGACGTGCGCTACTACCTCATCGCCATCCTCTTCATTTTGTTCGACCTCGAAATCGCCTTTCTCTTCCCCTGGGCGGTGGTCTTCAAAGAGATGATCGCCGAGGGGGCGCACGCGCTCTATGTGTTCGGTACCGTCATGGTCTTCCTGGCGGTGCTGGTGATCGGCTACGTCGTCGAGTGGAAGAACGGAGCGCTCGACTGGGAGTGAAACGATGAGCATCGAAGGGGTCATGCGCGAGGGTTTTCTCACTACCTCGCTCGACACGATCATCAACTGGACCCGTACCGGCTCGCTGTGGCCCATGACTTTCGGTCTGGCCTGCTGCGCCGTCGAAATGATTCACGCGGGCTGTGCGCGCTACGATCTCGACCGCTTCGGCGTGGTCTTTCGCCCTAGTCCGCGCCAATCCGACGTGATGATCGTTGCCGGCACCTTGTGCAATAAGATGGCTCCGGCCCTGCGCAAGGTCTACGACCAGATGCCCGAACCGCGCTGGGTGATCTCCATGGGCTCGTGCGCCAACGGCGGCGGCTATTACCATTACTCCTACTCGGTGGTGCGCGGCTGCGACCGCATCGTGCCGGTGGATATCTACGTCCCGGGGTGTCCGCCCACCGCCGAGGCGCTGCTCTACGGCATCATCCAGCTGCAGAACAAGATCAAGCGCACCTCGACCATCGCGCGCTGAAGTCCCGGAGATCCTGCCCATGAGTCGCATCGAACGTTTGGCGCAAACCCTGCAGGAGGTACTCGGTGACAGGGCGCTCGAAGTGCTCGTCGATCGCGGGGAAGTGACGCTGCGGGTGGCCGCTGCCGATTATTCCCTGGTGGCCGAGCTGCTGCGTGATCATCCCGAGCTCGCCTTCGAGCAGCTCATCGACCTCTCCGGTCTCGATTATTCCGGCTACGGCAACCGCCCGTGGCCCGGCCCGCGCTTTGCCGTGGCCGTGCACCTGCTGTCGCTGCGTCACAACGTGCGCCTGCGCCTCAAGGTCTTCGCCGAGGACGACGAATTTCCCGTGCTTCCTTCGCTGATCGAGGTCTGGCCCAGCGTCGACTGGTACGAGCGCGAGGCGTTCGACCTCTTCGGCATTCTCTTCGAAGGGCACCCCGACCTGCGGCGCATCCTCACCGACTACGGCTTCGTGGGGCATCCGCTGCGCAAGGATTTCCCGGTGAGCGGCCACGTCGAAATGCGCTACGACCCCGAGCTGCGCCGGGTGATCTACCAACCCGTCACGATCGAGCCGCGCGTCAATGCGCCGCGCATCGTGCGCGAAGCCCAATACGGGGACGTCGACCATGGCTGAGATCCGCAACTACACGATCAACTTCGGTCCGCAGCATCCTTCCGCCCACGGCGTACTGCGGCTCATCCTCGAGCTCGACGGCGAGGTGGTCGAGCGCGCGGACCCGCACATCGGACTGCTGCACCGCGGCACCGAGAAACTTGCCGAGACGCGCACCTGGGTGCAATCGGTCCCCTACATGGACCGGCTCGACTACGTCTCGATGATGTGCAACGAGCACGCCTATTGCCTGGCCATCGAACGGCTGCTCGGCCTCGAGGTGCCGATCCGCGCCCAGTACATCCGGGTGATGTTCGACGAGATCACGCGCATCCTCAACCATCTGCTCAACATCGGCACGCACGCGCTCGACATCGGCGCCATGACCATGGTGCTCTACACCTTCCGCGAGCGCGAAGACCTCATGGATGCCTACGAGGCGGTTTCCGGCGCGCGCATGCACGCAGCCTATTACCGGCCGGGCGGCGTCTACCGCGACCTGCCCGATCAGATGCCGAAATATCAGGTGAGCAAGGTCAAGGACGAAAAGCGGGTGCGCGAGCTCAACCGCAACCGCGAAGGGTCGCTGCTCGATTTTCTCGAAGATTTCACCGAGCGCTTCCCCAAGTACCTCGACGATTACCATGAGCTGCTCACCGACAACCGCATCTGGAAGCAGCGCACCGTCGGCGTCGGCGTCGTCTCGCCCGAGCAGGCGCTCGCCTGGGGCTTCACCGGGCCCATGTTGCGCGGCTCGGGCGTGGCCTGGGACCTGCGCAAGAAGCAGCCCTACGAGGTCTACGACCGGCTCGAATTCGACGTTCCCGTGGGCACCAACGGCGACTGCTACGACCGCTATCTGGTGCGCATGGAAGAGATGCGCCAGTCGAACCGCATCATCCGGCAGTGCATCGACTGGCTGCGCCAGAACCCCGGCCCGGTGATCACCGACAACCACAAGGTCGCTCCGCCGCCGCGGGCCAAGATGAAGGAAGGGATGGAAGAGCTCATCCATCACTTCAAGCTGATGACCGAGGGCATCCATGTTCCGCCGGGTGAAGTCTATGCCGCGGTCGAGCATCCCAAAGGCGAATTCGGCGTCTATGCCGTCTCCGACGGCGCCAACAAGCCCTACCGCGTCAAGCTGCGCGCGCCGGGTTTTGCGCATCTGTCGGCGATGGATCGCATGGCGCGGGGCCATCTCGTCGCCGACGTGGTGGCGATCATCGGGACCATGGACATCGTCTTCGGCGAAATCGACCGCTGAGACGGGGAGAACGCACGACCATGCTGAGTCAAGAGTCGCTCGCGAGCATCGATCGCGAAATCGCCAAGTATCCCGAAGGGCAGAAGCGCTCGGCGGTGATGGCGGCGCTGCGCATCGCGCAGGAAGAGAAGGGCTGGCTTTCTCCGGAGACGATCGAATTCGTCGCCAGCTATCTCGAGATCCCGCCGGTAGCGGCCTATGAGGTCGCGAGCTTCTACAACATGTACGACCTCCAGCCGGTGGGCAAGCACAAGATCACCGTGTGCACCAACCTGCCGTGCGCCCTCTCGGGCGGGGTCCATGCCGCCGAATACCTCAAGCAGAAGCTCGGCATCGACTTCGGCGAGACCACGCCGGACGGTCTCTTCACCCTCAAGGAAGGCGAGTGCATGGGGGCCTGCGGCGATGCGCCGGTGATGCTCGTCAACAACCACCACATGTGCAGCTGGATGACCAAGGAAAAGATCGACCAGCTCATCGAGCAGCTGAGGTCCAAATGAGCGCGCAAGGACTGATCCTCAAGGGACTCGACGGCGACCGCACCTGGCGGCTCAAAGACTACGAAGCGCGCGGCGGCTACTCGGCCCTGCGTCGGCTCCTCACGGAAAAAGTGCCGCCGGAGCAGGTGATCCAGGAAGTCAAGGCTTCTGGCCTGCGCGGCCGCGGCGGGGCGGGTTTTCCCACCGGTCTGAAGTGGAGCTTCATGCCACGGCAGTTTCCCGGCGAGAAGTACGTCGTGTGCAACTCCGACGAGGGCGAGCCGGGCACTTTCAAGGACCGCGACATCCTGCGCTACAACCCGCACGCCGTCATCGAGGGCATGATCATCGCTGGCTACGCCATGGGCTGCCGGCGCGGGTACAACTACATCCACGGCGAGATCTTCGAAGTCTACCTGCGCTTCGAAGAGGCGCTCGAAGAGGCTCGCGCCGCGGGGTACCTCGGCGAGAACATTCTCGGCAGCGACTTTTCCTTCGACCTCTACGCGCATCACGGCTACGGCGCCTACATCTGCGGCGAAGAGACGGCGCTGCTCGAATCGATCGAAGGCAAGAAGGGGCAGCCGCGCTTCAAGCCGCCGTTTCCGGCGAGTTTCGGCCTCTACGGCAAGCCCACCACCATCAACAACACCGAAACCTTCGCCTCCGTCCCCTTCATCCTGCAGATGGGCGGCGAGGCTTTCCTCAATCTGGGCAAGCCCAACAACGGCGGCACGAAGATCTTCTCCGTGTCCGGCCACGTCAACCGTCCCGGCAACTACGAGGTGCCTCTGGGCACTCCTTTTGCCGAGCTGCTGGAGATGGCCGGCGGCGTTCGCGGCGGGCGCAAGCTCAAGGCGGTGATCCCGGGAGGCTCGTCGGCGCCGGTGCTGCCGGCCGAGATCATGATGCAGTGCACGATGGACTACGATTCCATCGCCAAGGCCGGCTCCATGCTCGGTTCGGGCGCGGTGATCGTGATGGACGAGACCACCTGCATGGTCAAGGCCCTGGAGCGCCTCTCCTACTTCTACTTCGAAGAATCCTGCGGGCAATGCACCCCTTGCCGCGAGGGCACCGGCTGGCTCTACCGCGTGGTGCATCGTATCGAACACGGTCAGGGGCGGCCCGAAGATCTGGCGCTGCTCGAGTCGGTCACCGGCAACATCATGGGGCGCACCATCTGCGCCCTGGGCGATGCCGCCTCGATGCCGGTGCAGAGCTTCATCAAGCATTTCCGCAGCGAATTCGAGCATCACATCGAGCACAAGCAGTGTCTGGTGCCGCCCGAAGTGCAGCGGGCGGGAAGTGAAATCTACGTGGGGCCGTCATGCTAGAACTCGAAATCGACGGGAAGCCGGTCCAGGTCGACGACGGCAGCACCGTGATGGATGCGGCGAAGAAGCTGGGCATCTACATCCCGCACTTCTGCTATCACAAAAAACTGTCGATCGCCGCCAACTGCCGTATGTGCCTGGTGCAGGTGGAAAAGGCGCCCAAGCCGCTGCCGGCCTGCGCCACGCCCGCCACCAACGGGATGAAGGTGTATACGCACTCGCCGGCGGCGGTGAAGGCGCAGAAAGGGGTGATGGAGTTCCTCCTCATCAACCACCCCCTCGACTGCCCGATCTGCGACCAGGGCGGCGAGTGCCAGCTGCAGGATCTGGCCGTCGGCTATGGTCAGGCCGCCTCGCGCTATCAGGAAGAAAAGCGCGTCGTGCACGAGAAGGATCTCGGTCCCCTGGTGCAGACGTTCATGACGCGCTGCATCAACTGCACCCGCTGCGTGCGCTTCCTCGACGAGATCGGCGGCTACCAGGAAATGGGGCAGGCCTTCCGCGGCGAGCGGGCCGAGATCATGCCCTTCCTCGGGCGCACCATCGACTCCGAGCTCTCGGGCAACATCATCGACCTTTGCCCGGTCGGGGCCCTCACCTCCAAGCCTTTCCTCTACCGCGCGCGTACCTGGGAACTCACCCGCCGCCGCTCGGTGAGCCCGCACGACGGTTTTGGCTCCAACCTGATCGTGCAGTCGCGCCACGACGTGGTCAAGCGAGTGTTGCCGCTCGATACCGAAGCGATCAATGAATGCTGGCTCTCCGATCGCGACCGGTTTGCCTATCCCGGACTCGAAGCGGCCGACCGGCTCACGACTCCGCTCGTCAAGCGCGACGGCCAATGGGTCGAAGTCGATTGGGCCACGGCGCTGGAAGTGGCGGTCAACCGCATCAAGAGCGTCATCGACGAGGAGGGGGCGCAGCAGGCGGCTTTCCTCGCTCACCCCATGGCCACCGTTGAAGAGCTTCATCTGTTGAAACGCCTGGGCGAGGCCCTGGGAGTGGGGCTGGTCGATGCCCGTCCCGAACGGCTCGATGCCCGGGCCGACGCCGCGCGCGGCGCTGCCGCCTGGCTGGGCATGGACTACGCCGGCATTGCCGCGCTCGATCGCCTGCTGGTGATCGGCGCTGCCCTGCGTCAGGAATTGCCGCTTCTGGCGCACCGCGTGCGCCAAGCGGCCAAGCGCGGGCTCAAAGTGGCCGCGCTCGACTTCGTGGCCGATGATTGGCGCCTGCCGGTCGCGCCGCGGCTGGTGGCCAAGCCGAGCGAGTTCGTTGCCCGGCTCGCCGCCGTCGTGCGCGCCGCGGCCGAGGAAAAAGGCGTGCCCGTGCCGGCCGTGGCCCAGGAAGCCGCAGCGCCCGATGAGACCGAACGGGCGCTCGCCCGGCAGCTGCGCTCGGGAGAGCGCCGGGCGATCTGGCTCGGGGCGCTCGCTCTGGCGCATCCGGATGCGGCGGCGATCGAAGCGCTCGCTTCCGAGCTGGCCCAGCTCACGGGGGCGACGCTGGGCTGGCTGCCGGCCGGGGCGAATGCTGTCGGAGCGCAACTCGTGGGGGCGCTCGGCGCCGAGACGGCGCTCGCCTCGCTCGCGCAGCCTCGCGCAGCCTATCTGCTGCTGCACCTGGAGCCGGAAGATTTCGCCGATCAAACGGCGGCGCGCACCGCCTTCGAGCGCGCGCGCACCGTGGTGGCGCTCACCGCCTACGCCGGCGAGGCGCTGCGCGCCTGTGCCGACGTGCTGCTGCCGGTGGCGCCTTTCACCGAGACCTCCGGCACCTTCGTCAATCTCGCCGGTATGGCCCAGTCCTTCACCGCGGTAGTGCGTCCCAAAGGGGAGACGCGGCCGGGGTGGAAGGTGCTGCGCGCCATCGGCGCGATGCTCGGATTTGGCGGTTTCGCCCAGCAGAGCTCGGAAGAGGTGCGGGCCGAGGCTCTGCCCGAAGGCTGGCAGGCGCGGCTCGCGCGCAGCGGCGCTTCCGGGTTCACGGCCGCGGCGCGGCCCAGCGGCGCAGGGCTGGAGCGCATCCCGCTCGCGCATCCTTACGCGCGTGATCCGATCGTGCGTCGCTCCCCGCCGCTGCAGCAGACGGCCGAGGCGCAGCGTCTGCGTCTGGCGCGGATCCATCCGGATACGGCGCGGGCGCTGAAGGTGAACAATGGGGATCGGATCGCTTTGGGTGACGGCTGTGTGGCCGAGGCGGCGCTGGACGGGAGCGTGCCGCCGGGCGCCGTGTTGCTGGCCCTGGACGGGGTGTTCGCCCAGGCGGGACGGCCGTGGGCGGTGCTGAGCGTGGAGCGTGCATGATGGAATCGACCTGGCAAACCCTCGCGGCGTGGTTCGGACCGGCCTGGCCGACGATCTGGGTGCTCCTGAAAATCGTCTTGCTTCTCATCCCCCTGATGCTGTCCGTGGCCTATCTCACTTTTGCCGAGCGCAAGGTCATCGGCTACATGCAGGTGCGCATCGGGCCCAACCGGGTCGGGCCCAAGGGCTGGCTGCAGCCGATCGCCGATGCCCTGAAGCTCCTCTTCAAGGAAGTGATCTTCCCCACGCAGGCGAACAAGGCGCTGTACGTGATCGGGCCGATCATGGCGCTCACGCCGGCCCTGCTCGCCTGGGTGGCGATCCCCTACGGCGAAGGGATGTGGATCGCGAACATGAATGCGGGCGTGCTCTTTCTGCTCGCGGTCACCTCGCTCGAGGTCTACGGCATCATCATCGCCGGCTGGGCCTCGAACTCCAAGTACCCCTTCCTGGGGGCGATGCGCGCCTCGGCGCAGATGGTCTCTTACGAGGTGGCGATGGGCTTTGCGCTCATCTGTGTGCTGCTCATCGCCGGCAGTCTCAACTTCCAGGACATCGTCCATTCGCAGGCGCAGGGGCGTTTCGCGGACATGGGGCTGGGATTCCTTTCCTGGAACTGGCTGCCGCTCTTGCCGCTCGCGGTGGTGTACTTCGTCTCGGGCGTGGCCGAGACCAACCGCGCGCCGTTCGACGTGGTCGAGGGCGAATCCGAGATCGTAGCCGGGCACATGGTGGAGTATTCGGGGATGGCGTTCGCGCTCTTCTTCCTCGCCGAATACGCCAACATGATCCTCGTCTCTTTCCTCACCTCGATTTTCTTCTTTGGCGGCTGGCTCTCTCCCGTGGGATTCCTGCCCGACGGCCTGCACTGGCTCGTGCTCAAGGCGGCGGTCTTCCTCTTCCTTTTCCTGTGGTTCCGCGCCACCTTCCCGCGGTTCCGCTACGACCAGATCATGCGCCTGGGCTGGAAGGTCTTCGTGCCGATCACCTTGATCTGGCTGTTCGTGGTGACGGTGTGGATGTTGTCGCCGCTGTCGATCTGGCGCTGAGGAGAATCATACGATGGGCGCGCACAACCTGATTGGAACCTTGTTCCTGAAAGAGCTCTTCAAAGGGCTCGCCGTGACCGGGCGGCACTTCTTCGCCCGTAAGATCACGGTGCAATATCCCGAAGAGCGTACGCCGCAGAGCCCGCGTTTCCGCGGCTTGCATGCGCTGCGCCGCTATCCCAACGGCGAAGAGCGCTGCATCGCCTGCAAACTGTGCGAGGCGATCTGCCCGGCCATGGCCATCACCATCGAGGCCGAGCCGCGCGCCGACGGGTCGCGCCGCACCACGCGCTACGACATCGATCTCACCAAATGCATCTTCTGCGGTTTCTGCGAGGAGGCTTGCCCGGTGGATGCCATCGTCGAGACCCGGGTGTTCGAGTACCATGGCGAGCAGCGCGGCGACCTCTATTACACCAAGCAGATGCTGCTGGCGGTGGGCGACAAGTACGAAGCACAGATCGCCGCCGACCGTGCGGCCGACGCCAAGTATCGTTGAGACGGGAAAAGGACAGGCCATGGAATTCCAAACCGTCGTGTTCTACCTCTTCGGCGCGATCGCGGTGGCCGCGGCCCTGGGCGTGATCCTGGTGCGCAACCCGGTGCATGCCGCGCTCTTTCTGGTGCTCGCCTTCTTCTCTTCGGCGGCGATCTGGCTTTTGCTCGAGGCGGAATTCCTGGCCATCGCGCTCGTGCTGGTCTATGTGGGCGCGGTGATGGTGCTCTTCCTCTTCGTCGTGATGATGCTCGACATCAACATCGACCGCCTGCGCGAGGGCTTCTGGTCCAGCCTGCCGCTGGGTCTGCTGGTGGCGGCGGTCCTGGTGGTCGAGATGGTGCTGGTGCTCACCGGCGATTTCTTCCGCCAATGGCCGGCGCCAGCGCCCTTGCCGGCGGATGCGAGCAACACGGCCGACATCGGCCGGGTGCTCTACACCGTCTACGCCTATCCGTTCGAAATCGCGGCCTTGGTGTTGCTGGTGGCGATGGTCGCCGCGGTGAGCCTGACGCTGCGCAAGCGCAAGGACGCGCGTTATCTCGATCCGGCCGAGCAGGTGAAGGTGAAGGCGGCCGATCGGTTGCGGGTGATCTCCATGCCCGCGGAAAAAGAGTGAGCGGAGCGACATGATGCTGACCTTGTCCCATTTTCTGGTGTTCGGCGCGATCCTGTTCGCGATCAGCGTGGTCGGGATCTTCCTCAACCGCAAGAACCTGATCGTGCTGCTGATGGCCATCGAGCTGATGCTGCTGGCGGTCAATACGAACTTCGTCGCGTTCTCGCACTATCTGCGCGACATCAACGGCCAGATCTTCGTCTTCTTCATCCTGACGGTGGCGGCGGCCGAGTCCGCCATCGGGCTGGCGATCCTGGTGGTGCTGTTCCGCAACCGCCGCACCATCCACGTCGATGATCTCGACCAACTGAAGGGCTGATCCGATGAGCGCGATGAACGAAATGAAAACGCTCTACCCCTTGGTGCCGCTCGCGCCGCTCGTGGGGTCCATCGTCGCGGGGCTCTTCGGACGCTGGGTGGGACGGCGCGGGGCGCACACGGTGACCATCCTCGGCGTGCTCGTGGCCTTCCTCGCCTCGGTGGCCATCTATTTCGACGTCAAGGCCGGCAACACCTTCAACGGGCCGCTCTATGTCTGGGGCACGAGCGACGGGCTCTCCTTCCAGGTGGGCTTTCTCATCGATTCCCTCACGGTGATGATGATGCTCGTGGTCACCTTCGTGTCGCTGATGGTGCACATCTACACCATCGGCTACATGGCCGACGATCCGGGCTATACGCGCTTTTTCAGCTACATCTCGCTCTTCACCTTCTCGATGCTGATGCTGGTGATGGCCAACAACTTCCTGCAGCTCTTCTTCGGCTGGGAAGCGGTGGGTTTGGTGTCGTACCTGCTGATCGGTTTCTGGTACACGCGCCCTAGCGCCATCTACGCCAACCTCAAGGCGTTCCTGGTCAACCGCGTCGGCGACTTCGGCTTCCTCCTGGGCATCGGCTTGGTGGCGGCCTACGCCGGCTCGCTAGACTATGCCGAGGTGTTCGCCAAGGCCGAACACCTGGCCGGGCTCACCGAGACGGTCACCGGCTGGCCGCTGGTGACGGCCATCTGCATCGCGCTCTTCGTCGGCGCCATGGGTAAGTCGGCCCAGGTTCCGCTGCACGTGTGGCTGCCCGATTCGATGGAGGGTCCGACGCCGATCTCGGCGCTCATCCACGCCGCGACCATGGTCACGGCCGGGATCTTCATGGTGGCGCGCATGTCGCCGCTCTTCGAGCTCTCCGACACGGCGCTCTCCTTCGTGCTCATCATCGGCGCCACTACCGCGCTCTTCATGGGCTTTCTCGGCATCGTGCAGAACGACATCAAGCGCGTGGTGGCCTATTCGACCCTGTCGCAGCTCGGTTACATGACGGTGGCGCTGGGGGCATCGGCCTATTCGGCGGCGGTGTTCCATCTCATGACGCACGCTTTCTTCAAGGCGCTCCTCTTCCTTGCCGCCGGTTCGGTCATCATCGGCATGCACCACGACCAGGACATGCGCAACATGGGGGGCTTGCGCAAGTACATGCCCATCACCTGGATCACGGCGCTCATCGGTTCGCTGGCCCTCATCGGCACGCCTTTCTTCTCCGGTTTCTATTCCAAGGACACCATCATCGAGGCGGTGGCCGAGGCGAACGTCTTCGGTTCGGGGTACGCCTATTTCTGCGTGCTCGCCGGCGTCTTCGTCACGGCGTTCTACACCTTCCGCATGTACTTCCTCGTCTTCCACGGCAAGGAGCGTTTCGGGAAGGCGCACCATGGGCACGAAGCGCATGGGCACGACGAGCACCACGGGCTCGCGCCGGGCGAGAAACCGCACGAGTCGCCCTCGGTGGTGACGGTGCCGCTGGTGCTGCTGGCCATTCCTTCGGTGGTGATCGGCTACTTCACCATCCAACCCATGCTCTATGGCGACTGGTTCGGCGACGCCATCCGCGTGCTCACCGACAAACATCCGGCCATGGAGAGGCTCGCCGAGGAGTTCCACGGACCCTTGGCCATGGCGTTGCACGGCTTCACCGCGGCACCGTTTTGGCTCGCGCTCGCCGGCGTGGTGCTTGCCTGGTTCTGCTACCTGGTGCGGCCGCAGGTGCCGGAATTCTTCGCCCGGACGTTGCGCCCGATCTACGTGCTGCTGGAGAACAAGTACTATTTCGACCGCTTCAACGAGGTGGTCTTCGCCGGCGGGGCGCGGCTGCTCGGGCGCTTCCTGTGGCAGATCGGCGATCGCACCATCATCGACGGGGCGGTGGTCAATGGCTCGGCGGCGATGGTGGGCGAGATCGCCGGTTCGGCGCGCTCGCTGCAGACGGGACGGCTCTACCATTACGCCTTCGCGATGATCGTCGGCATAGTGGTGCTGCTCTGGTTCATCTACCGCGGGCATTGAGGCGGGATCGATTCCCGGTTTTCACGATACAACGACGACGCGCACACGGAAGAGCGACATGGCGGGAATTCCTTTACTGAGCTTGGCGATCTGGATTCCGATCCTCGGAGGGCTGCTGGTGCTCGCGGTGGGCGGCAACGACCGCAACGCGCCGCTGGCGCGGGTGACCAGCCTCTTCGCGGCGGCACTCGGCTTTGCCGTGACGCTGCCGCTGTGGTTTCAATTCGATCCGAGCACTTCGGCGCTGCAGTTCGTCGAGATCCGCGACTGGATCCCGCGCTACGCGGTGCGCTACCACCTCGGCGTCGATGGCATCTCCATGCCTTTCGTGTTGCTCAATTCCTTCGTCACGCTCATCGTCGTCATCGCCGGCTGGGAGGTGATCCAGGAGCGCGTGGCGCAGTACATGGCCGCCTTCCTCATCATGTCGGGCATCATCAACGGCATCTTCTCGGCGATGGATGCGGTGCTCTTCTACGTCTTCTTCGAGGCCTCGCTCATCCCGCTCTATCTCATCATCGGCATCTGGGGCGGACCGAACCGGGTCTATGCGGCGATCAAGTTCTTCCTCTACACGCTCGCCGGTTCGCTCCTGATGCTGGTGGCGCTGCTCTATCTCTTCTACGCTTCCAACGGCAGCTTCGAGATCCTCGACTGGCACCGCCTGCCGCTCGATCTGCGCACGCAGCAACTGCTCTTCCTCGCCTTCCTCGTGGCCTTCGCCGTCAAGGTGCCGATGTGGCCGGTGCACACCTGGCTGCCGGATGCGCACGTCGAGGCGCCTACCGGGGGGTCGGTGGTGCTGGCGGCCATCGCGCTGAAGCTCGGCGCCTACGGCTTCCTGCGCTTTTCGCTGCCGATCGCTCCCGATGCTTCCATGAGCTTCCAGTGGCTGATGGTGACCCTGTCGCTCATCGCGGTGGTCTACATCGGTTTCGTCGCCCTGGTGCAGGAGGACATGAAGAAGCTCGTGGCCTATTCTTCGATTGCGCACATGGGCTTCGTCACGCTGGGCTTTTTCGTCTTCAACCGGCTCGGCGTGGAGGGCGCGATCGTGCAGATGGTCTCGCACGGCTTCGTCTCGGGGGCGATGTTCCTGTGCATCGGCGTGCTCTACGACCGGATGCACTCGCGGCGTATCGCCGACTACGGCGGCGTGGTCAACGTCATGCCCAAGTTCGCCGCCTTCTTCCTGCTCTTTGCCATGGCCAACTCGGGGCTGCCGGCGACCAGCGGCTTCGTGGGGGAATTCATGGTGGCGCTCGCCGCCGTGAAGACCAATTTCTGGATCGGGTTCGTGGCCGCCACCACCCTCATCCTCGGCGCGGCTTATTCTCTTTGGATGTACAAGCGCGTGGTCTTCGGCCCGGTGGCCAACGAGCGCGTCGCGGCGCTCACGGACATCGGCGCGCGCGAATTCTGGATGCTGGCGCTGCTCGCCTTCTTCGTGCTGCTGCTGGGGGTGTACCCTGCGCCGCTCTTGGACGTGATGCACGCCTCCGTCGATGAACTGCTGCGGCACGTGGCCGCCGGCAAACTGCACTGAGTCAAGCCCTCTACGCTGGGACGGGATAGAACATGGAATTCGAACGACCGGACTTTTCCTTGGCGGCTGCCGAGATCTTCGTGGCGGTGATGGCGCTCGTCGTCATGGTGGCGGGGACTTTCCTGCGCCGCATCAGCCGGGAGCTCGGCTATGCGCTGGCCCAGATCACCGTCATCGGCGCCGCCTTCATCACGGTCTTCTCGGTGAATGAGCCGACGGTGCGCTACACCTTCGGCACGATGTACGTCTCGGACTGGCTCGGCCAGGTGCTCAAGCTCTTCATCTACCTGTCGGTGTTCGCCTCGCTCCTCTACGGACGGCTCTACCTCATCGAGCGGCGGCTGGAGAAGGCCGAATACTACGTGCTGGTGCTCCTGTCGATGCTGGGGGCGATGATCCTGGTGTCGGCGAACAACCTGCTCGTGCTCTACCTCGGCCTGGAGATGATGACGCTCGCGCTCTACGCCCTGGTCGCCTTCGACCGGGACAACGGCTTGCGCTCCGAGGCGGCGATCAAGTACTTTGTGCTGGGGGCGATCTCTTCCGGGCTGCTGCTCTACGGTATGTCCATGGTCTATGGCGCCACCGGCTCGCTCGACTTGGGCACGGTGGCCCAGGCGGTCTATCTCGGGGCGGGCGACGAGACGGTGCTCAAGTTCGGCGTGGCTTTCCTCGTGGCGGGCATCGCCTTCAAGTTCGGCGTGGTGCCTTTCCACATGTGGGTGCCCGACGTCTATCACGGCGCGCCCACGCCGGTGACGCTGCTCATCGCCTCGGCGCCCAAGCTCGCCGGCTTCGCGCTCGCCCTGCGGCTCCTCGTCGGCGGATTTTTCGGCCTGGCGCCGACCTGGCAGCCGATGCTGATGCTGCTCGCCGTGGCCTCCATCGTGCTCGGCAACCTCGCGGCCATCGCCCAGAACAACATCAAGCGCATGCTCGCTTACTCGGGCATTTCCCACATGGGCTTCGTGCTCCTGGGCCTGCTCGCCGGCGTGACCGACGGCAGCCACCAGCTTGCCTTCAATGCCTATAGCTCGGCACTCTTCTACGCCGTGTCCTACGCCATCATGAGTCTGGCGAGCTTCGGCATGGTGCTGTTGCTCGCGCGCACCGGCTTCGAGGCCGAGCACATCGACGATTTCAAAGGGCTCAACCGCCGCAGTCCCTGGTTCGCGGCCATGATGCTCTTCGTCATGTTCTCCATGGCCGGCATCCCCTTCTTCCTCGGCTTCTTCGCCAAGTTCGCCGTGCTCGAGGCGGTGGTCGCTGCCGGTCACACCTGGCTTGCCGTGCTGGCGGTGATCATGTCGGTGATCGGCGCCTATTACTACCTGCGGGTGGTCAAGGTGATGTATTTCGATGAACCGAGCGAGCGCACGGCCCTCGTCGCCTCCAGCGAGACGCGCGTGCTGCTGTCGGCCAACGCCTTGACCTTGGCGGTGGCCGGTCTCATGCCGCAGGGGCTGATGTCGATCTGCGCCTACGCCATCCTCACTTCCTTCTGAGGAAAGCGTTCCGTGTCCGCGGCTGACGACCCTCTGCGCGAAGCGACGTTGGCCTCCGACACGGTCTGGGAAGGGGTCTTCCTGCGCGTGCTGCGCGACCGCGTGCGTCTGCCCGATGGGCACGAGACGACGCGCGAATACCTGCGCCATCCCGGCGCCGCGGCGATGATCGCGCTCACCGAGGCGGGCGAAGTAGTGCTGGAGCGCCAGTTCCGTTATCCTTTGGGATGCAGCATCGTCGAGCTACCGGCAGGCAAACTGGATGCGGGCGAGCCGCCGCTTACCTGCGCCCGCCGCGAGCTGGAAGAAGAGACGGGTTACACGGCCGAGCACTGGGAAGAGATCGGACGCGTTCATCCTTGCGTCGGCTATTCCGACGAGGTAATCCACGTCTTCCTTGCCCGCGGGCTGCGCACCGGGCGCCGTTGCCTCGATCACGGCGAATTCCTCGAAGTCGTGCACTGGCCGCTGTCGCGCCTGTGGCAGGCGGTCTTTGCCGGTGAGATCACCGACGGCAAGACGCTCTCCGCCCTTCTGCTCGCGCTGCCGAAGTTGCGCGCACTCGGGCTGCCTACGCCATGAGCGCGCTCCTCTACGCCCAGTCGGGCGGAATGACGGCGGTGATCAACGCGAGCGCCGTGGGGGTGATGCGCGCCTGCGCCGCGGCGGGGGTGCCGTTTCTTGCCGCACGGCACGGCATCGTCGGGCTCCTCGAGGAGGATCTCGTCGCGCCCGGCGCGCTCGAGGCATCCGTGCTCGCGCGCATTTCGCGCACGCCGGGCGGAACCTTCGGCTCCTGCCGCTTCGACCTGCCGCCGTTCGACGAGGCACCGGCGCTGCACGAGCGCCTCTTCGCCGTGCTCGCGGCGCACGAGGTGCGCTGGCTGCTCTACAACGGTGGCAATGGTTCGATGGACACGGTGCGCCAGCTGCATCTGAGCGCGCAGCGGCTCGGCTATCCTCTCACCGTGGTCGGCATTCCCAAGACGATAGACAACGACCTTCTCGGTACCGATTTCTCACCCGGCTACCCCTCGGCGGCGAAGTATCTGGCCACGAGCTATCTCGAGGCGAGCCTCGATCTCGCCTCCCTCTACGTGCGCAAACCCCGGCTCTTCGTCATGGAGACGATGGGGCGCAACGTCGGCTGGCTCGCGGCGAGCACTTCGATCGTGCAGCGGCTTGCTCCCGACGAGGGACCTCATCTGGTGCTGCTGCCGGAGACGCCCTTTCGCGCCGAGGCGGTTTTCCCTCGCGTGGAGGAGACGCTCGCCCGTCTCGGTTTTTGCTCCATCGTCGTCGCCGAAGGGGTGAAAGACGAAGCGGGGCGGCTGCTGTCGATGCGGGGGGTGGAGGAGGGGCGCTACGTCCAGCTCGGCGGGGCGGGGCTGGCACTCGCGCAGCGGCTCGCGCAGGAATTCGGCGTGAAGTATCACGTTGCCGTGCCCGACTACCTGCAGCGGGCTGCGGCGCATTGGGCAAGCCCGGTCGATTACGAGGTCGCTGATCGTCTGGGCGAATTCGCCGTGGAGACGGCGCTTTCGGGCGCCTCGGCAGTGATGGTGGCGGTGGAGCGTCTCGGCGAAGCGCCTTACCGCTATCGCTGCGTGACGGTGCCGATCGACACGCCAGCCAACCGCGAGCGCGGTTTTCCGCCGCAGTGGATCGATGCCTCAGGCTGTGGCGTAGACGAGGCGTTCCAGCGCTGGCTCGTTCCTCTCATCGAGGGGGCCTTGCCTACCCCTTGCCGCGGGGGATTGCCGGACGTCCATTTGCCTGCGTGGGAGGTCCTGCCGAAGCGCTGCCCGCCGTGGTCCGCGCCCTGACCATCATGCAGATAGGCGAGCCTGCGAGCACCGCGCAACGCCTGCGGCCGCTCAGTAGGTTGTTCGCCGCGCCCTATTGTCTATAATGGGCTTCAAGTCGAGTCGGGGGACGAAGATGCGCATGCGGCCGTTGTCTGTCTTTTTCTTCGTCGCGGTGCTTGCCTTGAGCGCATGCACCACGCCGCTCATCCATACGCCCATTTTCGAGAGCGAATCGCAGCTCCTCGCCGCCCGCGGCTCGCCCACCCGCGTGTGGGAGAACCCCGATGGCACGCGCACGCTGGAATACGCCACCCAGCCCTATGGTTGGACCTGCTGGATGTACACGGTGGATCGCGAGGGGCGAATCGTCGAGCAGTACGATGCGCTCGCGCCGGAAAATCTGGCGCGTATCAAGCCGGGCATGACCAAGGCCGAAGTCGACCGCTTGCTGGGGGCGCATCGCCGCGAGCATTTCTATTCCCTTTCCGGCGAGGAAGTGTGGGACTGGAACATCCGGACTGAATGGCGCGGCGTGCTCTTCACCCTCTTCAACGTGCATTTCCGCAACGGCGTGGTCGAGCGTACCAGCGTGAGCTACGTCTACGGCTGGCTCGATCCGGATGCGATGTGAGGCGGCGCCCCTCGTCAGGCGCCGTGGCGGCGGAATTCGGCCAGCCTCATTCCGGTAGCGTAGAGGGTGCCGAAATAGGCGAGCGCGCAGGCGGCAAGGAGCAGGGCGAGCCGGCCGGCGCGCTCGAGGGCAGGAAGGTGCAGCCAGTCGCCGAGGCCGCGGGCGCCCCAGAAGGCCACGATGCCGAGCGCGATCGTGGCCGCCGTCACCCGCAGCAGGAACTTTCCCCAGCCCGGCAGCGGGCGGTAGGTGCCGCGCCGCCATAGGCCGTGCAATAAGAGTCCGGCGTTGAGCCAGGCCGCCAGGCTGATCGACAGCGCCAGCCCAGCGTGCGCGAGCGGCAGGACGAAGACGAAGAGCCCGTTCATCGCCTGGGTGGCCACGAGCGAGACGAGGGCGATTTTCACCGGCGTGCGCACGTTCTGCTGGGCGTAGAAACCGGGGGCGAGGATCTTCACCGCAATCAAAGCCGTCAGGCCCACGCTGTAGGCGACGAGGGCGCGGCAGGTGGCGAGCCCATCCTGCGCGCTGAAAGCGCCGTGCTGGAAGAGCGTGCTCACCAGCGGTTGGGCGAGTAGCGCCATGCCCGCGGCCGCCGGTAGGGTGAGGAGCACCGTCAGGCGTAGTCCCCAGTCGAGCAGGGCTTGGTAGTCTTCGCGGCTTGCGCGCGCGTGCGCCCGTGACAGACTCGGTAGCAGAATGGTCCCCAGCGCCGCGCCCAGAAGCCCGGAAGGGAATTCCATCAGCCGGTCGGCGTAGTAGAGCCAGGAAACGCTGCCGCTGGGCAGCAAAGAGGCGAATACGGTGTTGATGAGAAGCGAAATTTGGGCCACCGACACGCCCAGCACCGCCGGGGCCATGAGCCGCAGCACGCGGCTCACGCCTTCGTCGCGCGGTGCCCAGTCCCAGCGCGGCCAGGTGCCAAGGCGCCGCAGGGCAAGGACGTGCAGCAAGACCTGCGCGAGCCCGCCAACGAGCACGGCCCAGGCGAGTGCCGTGACCGGCGGCGAGAAAGCCGGCACGCCGGCGATCACGAGCACGGTGAAGCCGATGAAGGAGAGGTTGAGCGCCACGGGCGTGGCCGCCGGCAGGGCGAATCGGCCCCAGGTATTGAGGATGGCCGAGGAGAAAGCCACCAGCGCCATGCACAGGATGTAGGGGAAGGTGATGCGCGTCATCGACGCGGCAAGTTCGAAGGTCTCGGGTCGGGCGAGGAATCCGGGCGCCGAAATGGCGATGAGCGCGCCGGCGCCGAGGATGCCCGCGAGCGTCACGGCGCTCACGGCAGTGAAGAGGAGGGTGAAGACGCGGTCGATGAGCCGCTGCGTCGCCTGAGACCCTTCGCGCTCGCGCGTATGCCCCAGCACGGGCACGAAGGCTTGGGAGAAGGCCCCTTCGGCAAAGAGCCGTCGCAACAGGTTGGGCAAACGGAAAGCGACGAAGAAGGCATCGGTGGCAGGGCCGGCGCCGAAGACGGCGGCGATCAGCAGGTCGCGCACGAAGCCGAGGATACGGGAGGCCAGCGTGAAACCGCTGACGGTGGCCAGCGCGCGCAACAGGTTCATCGTGTCGGTTGCATCAAAAGGGCGGAAAGGCTAGAATTATAGTTTCTTCCAAGCATTTCGGGGTTGAAGGACATGGCCAACACGGCTCAAGCTCGCAAGCGCGCCCGCCAGGCGCTCAAGCGCCGCACGCACAACCGCAGCCTGCGCTCGCGTCTGCGCACCGCCATCAAATCGGTGCGCCAGGCACTCGCTACCGGCGACAAGCAGCAGGCCCTTGCTGCTTTCCAGGCGTCACAGGGCGTGATCGATTCGATGGCCGGCAAGGGCATCATCCACAAGAACGCCGCCGCGCGCTATAAGAGCCGGCTGATGGCGCGGATCAAGGCGCTCGGCTGAGGAAAGGGACGCCGCGAAAAACCGTCGCGAGCGGCTGCAGGGCAAGGCGTCCGCAGCGCAGCAGGCGAGACCTAGCATGAAGATAGGCGAGCCTGCGAGTATCGCGCAACGCCGCCATGCGGCCGCGCAGTAGGTTGTTGGCAGCGTCCAAAGACCCTTCGCTTTGGCGATGAAAAGGCAGCTCAGTGGCTGCCTTTTTCTTGCCTTGCGTTCTTCTATCTGCCTTCGCCGTCGGATGGTGGCGCATCTTCGTCGAGGAAACGCAGCTGGAGGTCGTTGTCCCTGGCGAAGTTGAGCAAAAAGTGGTAGGCGAGCGGTTCGATGTCGTAGAGCCGGGCGTCGACCCGTACGGTCTTGGCGCCGTTCTCGTCGGGGCCGGGCTGGACGTAAGGCGAATAGCGCATCTTGTGGTCGGCGCCGAACTGCGACATGATGCCGCACAGGCGCTCGGCCCAGTCGCTGGGACGAAAGCGCTTTCCTGCGGAAGTGAGCCCGACGATGACGAAATTGCGCACGGTGGGTTTCATGGGAGGCCCGTCGAGGGTCGATCCGGCGTCACGCGAAAAACCTAATTATAGCCCAGCCCGCCGTCCGGCCGATGCTGCTGCGCCGTGAGCCGGATGCTTCGGGGAATTTTGATGCGATAATCCTTCGTTTGTTGCGCGGTCGAATCGTTGCCGTGCCTATCGTGGAGGGAAATCGCCCCATGTTCGAAGTCATCCGCCGTAAGCGACGCATCGCCCAGGGTATCCTGCTGCTCTTGATCCTGCCCTTTGCCTTCTTCGGGATCGAGCGCTATTTCTCCGGCGGCCCCAGCCATCAGGAGGCAGCCAAGGTGGGCGACGCGGTCGTGACCACGGCCGAGCTGCGCCGGGCCCTGGAAGAGCGCACGGCGCAATTGCGCCAACGCTTCGGTGAGAATTTCGATGCGCGCATCGTCAGCGATCCCGCTTTCGTGGACATGGTGCTGCGCGAGCTCATCGAGCGCCGTTTGGTGCAGGTCGAGACGGCTCGCCTAGGAGTGGTGGTGACGCCGGAAGCCTTGCAGCGCGCGATCGCTTCCTTCGAGGTGTTTCAGCAAGACGGACAGTTTTCCTATTCGCGCTATGAGACGGTGCTGCGGGCGCAGGGGCTCACGCCCAAGGCGTTCGAGGCGATGCTCGCCCAGGATCTGGCGGTGCAGCGCCTGGTGGAGCCGATCGCGCAGAGGGTCATCGTGCCGCGGGAGCAGACGCTGCAGCTGGTGGCGCAGCAGCTCGAAGAGCGCGAGGTGAGCGTGGCGGTGCGCGCCGCCACCGACGAGGCCGACCCCGCCGGTTTGACGCCGGAGGCGTTGCGCGCCTACTACGAAGCGAACGCGGCGCGCTACGTCGAGCCGGCCAAGGTTCGGCTGCAATACCTGCTCGTCGATGAAGAAGAGATCGGCCGGGGACTCACGCCGGGGGAGGCGGACCTGCGCGCCCTCTACGAGCAGGCGCCGGACCTCTTCCGCGATCCGGCCACCCAGCAGCTGCGCCCCTTCGAGGAAGTGCGCGAGGCCTTGGCCGATTCCTGGCGCGCGCGGCAGGCCAGGCAGCGCTACGGGGAGCTGCGGGAAGAGTTGGGCAACGCCGTGTTCGAGGCGATCGACCGGCTCGACCCCGTGGCCGAGCGTTTCGGACTGAAAATCCGCGAGACCGCGCTCGTGCCGCTGGAGGAAGTCGAGATCGCCGGCGTGAAGAGCGGCCAGCTCATCGCCGCGCTCAGAGAGGCGCAGGCGCACGGCGGGCAGAACCTCGAACCGATCGAGCTCGCCCCGGGCAAGCTCGCCGCGGTGCGCGTGGCCGAATACCTGCCGCCGCGGCCCCTTCCCTTCGACGAAGCGCGGGCGCGCGTGGCCCAGGATCTGGCGCGGGAAAAGGGTCGTGAGCGGCTGCGGGAGCTGGCGCCGCAATGGCTGGAGCAGCTGGCTCGAGGCCAGACGCTAGAGGGGCTCTCGTGGCAGCCCAAGCGTAGCCTTACCCGGGCTTCCAGCGCCCTGCCGCCGGATCTCGTTGACGAGATTTTCAAGGCCACGCCCCCTTGGCCGCGCTACCTCCACTGGCAGGCGTCCAACGGGGACCTGTGGTTCGTGCGCATCGAGGCTTCACGCCAGCCGCAGCTGCAGGCCGATGATCCGATGGTGCAATTTGCCGGCGAGCGCATCCGCTCGGTGGTTGGCAATGTGGAATGGCGCGGCTGGCTGAAGACGCTGGAGGCACGCCACCCCGTGGTGATCCGGCGCGAGGCGCTGCAGGAGCTCACCGCCGCGCCCTGACCCGGTGCGCAGCAAGCCTCGGCCTGCAGGCCGAGGAAGGATGACGCCTCCCCGCCGGGCTGGAAGCCGGCGGGGAGGCGTCATTCCTGTTCGGGATTCCCCAGGGCGGTGGTGTTGAATCCGCCGTCGACGTAGAGAATCTCGCCGGTGATGCCGCTTGCCAGATCCGAGCACAGGAACGCGGCGGCGTTGCCCACTTCCTCGATCGTAACGTTGCGCCGCAGCGGGGCGTTGTGCTCATTGAAGCGCAGGAGTTTGCCAAAACTGCCGATGCCCGAGGCGGCCACCGTCTTGATCGGCCCGGCCGAGACGGCATTGACCCGCGTGCCTTCGGGGCCGAGGCAGGCGGCCAGGTAACGCACCGCGGCTTCCAGGCTCGCCTTGGCCAGACCCATGATGTTGTAGTTGGGCATGGTGCGCACGGCGCCGAGGTACGTGAGGGTGAGGAGCGAGCCATTCCGGCCCTTCATCATCGGCCGGGCGGCCTTGGCGAGCAAGGGAAAGCTCGCCGCGCTCACTTCCTGTGAGATGCGGAAGGCTTCGCGCGTGAACCCGTCGAGGAAGTCGCCGTCGAGCGCTTCGGTGGGAGCGTAGGCGATGGAGTGTACCAGGCCATCGAGTCCGTCCCAGTGCTGGCGCAGCGCCGTGAAGAGCCCTTCGATCTGCGCGTCGTCGGTGACGTCGAGCGGAAAGGCGAGCTCGGAATCGAATTCCGCTGCCATCTTGCGGATGCGCTCTTCGAAGCGCTCGTTCTGGTAAGTGAAGGCGAGCACGGCGCCTTCGCGATGCATCGCCTTGGCAATGCCGTAGGCGATCGAGCGGTTGCTCATCATTCCGGTGATGAGGATCTTTTTGCCGTCAAGAAAGCCCATCGGGTGTGCTCCATCGTAGTTATCGTGTGGCGGCGATTATACGGCAAGCCCGCGCGGGCTTTCGTATCAGCGCTTCTCGCGCATGAGGCGGGCTTTTTCGCGCAACCAGTCTCGCTCTTTCTCGGCCTCGCGTTTGTCGTGCTGTTTCTTGCCCTTGGCAAGCCCGATCGTGGCCTTGATGCGGCCACGGGAGAAGTGCAGATCGAGCGGCACGAGGGTGTAGCCGGCGCGTTCTACCTGGCCGATGAGCCGGTCGATCTCGCGCCGGTGCAGCAGCAGCTTGCGCGTACGCGTGGGGTCGGGGTGGACGTGGGTCGAGGCGCTCGCCAGCGGCGTGACGTGCATGCCAAGCAGGAAGAGCTCACCGTTTCTGACGATGACGTAGGCTTCCTTGAGGTTCGCCCGGCCGGCGCGGATCGCCTTCACTTCCCAGCCCTGCAGCTCGATGCCTGCCTCGAAGGTCTCCTCGATGAAGTAATCGTGGCGCGCCTTGCGGTTTTCGACGATGCTCATGGACGGCGTTCCGGTGAAGTGCTGGGGTAGAATCGCCGATTATAGGTGAGCAGCCGGCGAAAGCACACGATGGCCGAGGTCCATAAGCGCGTCTTGATCGATTCTCCCGCGGCGGCGATGTTCGAACTCGTCGACCGCTGCGAAGACTATCCGCAATTCCTGCCCTGGTGCGGCGGCGTGACGCTGCACCGGCGCACCGACACGGTGACCGAGGCGACGCTGCGCGTGGATTTTCACGGCATCAAAACCCATTTCACCACGATCAACGACAAGGAATTTCCTCATCATATGCGGATCCGCCTCAAGGAGGGCCCTTTCCGCCGCCTGGAGGGGGAGTGGCGCTTCGTGCCGCTGGGCGAGGGGGCGTGCCGCGTGGAGTTCGATCTCTATTATGAATTTGCCTCCCGCCTGCTGGAGAAGGTCCTCGGGCCGGTGTTCAACCGCATTGCGGCGACCTTCATCGATGCCTTCGTGCAGCGGGCGCGGACGCTGAAGGGCGCGGGCGGTGCTTGAGTTGCGCGTGGAGATCGTCTATGCGCCGGCCCCGGGGGTGATCGAGCGCGCGCCGCTCATCCTGTCCGAAGGGGCGACGGTGCGCGACGCCGTGCTGCGCTCGGGGATCCTCGAGCGCCATGCGGATTTGCGGCCAAGCTGGGAGCGCGCCTGCAGCCTCTTCGGACGACTCGTGCCGCCGGAGACGCCGCTTGCCGACGGCGACCGGCTGGAGCTCACCCGGCCGCTCGTCGCCGATCCGAAAGCGGTACGCCGGCGCCGCGCCCGAACGTCGCGCGACAAAAACCCCGAGGAGCGCAAGGCTCGCTGAAGCCGGCTCGCCGGTATAATTCCGTTTTGGTCCAAGGACTGTACCATGCGACTGCTGAAGAAAGCCCTCACCTTCGACGATGTCCTTCTCGTTCCCGCCCATTCCACCATCCTGCCGCGCGACGTGGACCTCTCCACCCGCCTCACGCGCGACATCCGCCTGAATCTGCCGCTGGTGTCCGCCGCCATGGACACCGTCACCGAGGCGCGCCTGGCGATCGCGCTTGCCCAGGAAGGCGGCATCGGCATCATTCACAAAAACCTTACGCCCAAGCAGCAAGCGGCAGAAGTCGCCAAGGTCAAGCGCTTCGAATCCGGCATCTTGAAGGATCCGGTGACCATTGCGCCGACCATGACCGTGGGCGAGGTGCTGGCCCTCACCCGCCAGCTCGGCGTTTCGGGGCTGCCGGTGCTCGAGCACGGCAACGTGGTGGGCATCGTCACCAACCGCGACCTGCGCTTCGAGACGCGCTTCGATATGCCGGTGGCCACCATCATGACGCCGCGCGAGCGGCTCGTCACCGTGCGCGAGGGGGCTTCGCTCGAGGAGGCGAAGGCCCTGATGCAGCGCCACCGCCTCGAGCGCGTGTTGATCCTCGATGAGCACGACGCGCTCAAAGGGCTCATCACGGTCAAGGACATCCAAAAATCGAGCGAACATCCCCTCGCCACCAAGGACGAGCACGGCCGCCTGCGCGTGGGCGCGGCGATCGGCGTGGGTCCGGGCACCGAAGAGCGCGCCGAGCTTCTGGTGGCCGCCGGGGTGGACGTGATCGTGGTCGATACGGCGCACGGCCATGCGCAAGGGGTGCTCGATCGCGTGCGCTGGGTCAAGCGCACCTATCCGCAGGTTCAGGTGATCGGCGGCAACATCGCCACCGCCGAGGCCGCGCGGGCCTTGCTGGACGCCGGCGCCGACGGGGTGAAAGTGGGCATCGGCCCGGGTTCGATCTGCACCACGCGCATCGTCGCCGGCGTGGGCGTACCGCAGATCACCGCCATCGACGACGTGGCCACGGCGCTTGCCGGCACGGGCGTGCCGCTCATCGCCGATGGCGGAGTCCGCTATTCGGGGGACATCGCCAAGGCGCTCGCCGCGGGCGCCGATGCCGTGATGCTGGGCAGCCTCTTCGCCGGCACGGAGGAGGCCCCGGGCGAGACGGTGCTCTACCAGGGGCGTTCTTACAAAGCCTACCGCGGCATGGGGTCGCTGGGCGCAATGCAGCAAGGCGCGGCCGACCGCTATTTCCAGGACGCGAGCGCCAACGTGGACAAACTCGTGCCCGAGGGCATCGAAGGCCGCGTGCCCTACAAAGGGCCGGTGAGCGCGGTGATCCACCAGCTCGTGGGCGGCGTGCGCTCGTCCATGGGGTATCTGGGCTGCCGCACCATCGCCGAGCTGCAGGAAAAGGCGCAGTTCGTCGAGATCACCGCCGCCGGCATGCGCGAATCGCACGTGCACGACGTGCAGATCACCCAAGAAGCCCCCAACTACCACGTCGACTGATCCCATGACCCGACACGACAAGATCCTGATCCTGGATTTCGGCTCGCAGCTCACCCAGCTCATCGCCCGGCGCGTGCGCGAGGCGCAGGTCTACTGCGAAATCCATCCCTTCGACGTGGGCGAGGATTTCATCCGCGCCTTCGCTCCCCAGGGCATCATCCTCTCGGGCGGGCCGAATTCAGCGTACGCGGCGCTCGATTGGCGCGCGCCCGAGATCGTCTTCACGCTGGGGGTGCCCGTGCTCGGTATCTGCTACGGCATGCAGGCCATGGCCGAGCAGCTGGGGGGCAAGGTGGCGGCGAGCGGCAAGCGTGAATTCGGCTATGCCCAGGTGAGCGTGGCCGCCCCCAACCGCCTCTTCGGAGCGCTCGCCGACCGTCGCGACGAAGAAGGGCGCGCGGTGCTGGAAGTATGGATGAGCCATGGCGACAAAGTGGTCGAGTTGCCGCCCGGTTTCGTCGTGATCGGCAGTAGCGACGCCACCCCCATCGCGGCCATGGCCGACGAGGCGCGCGGTTTCTATGGCGTGCAGTTCCACCCCGAGGTGACGCACACGCTCAAGGGCAAGGAGATGCTCGAGCGCTTCGTGCACGAGATCTGCGGCTGCGGGCGCGACTGGACCATGCCGGATTTCATCGGCGAGGCCGTCGCCCGCATCCGCGCGCAGGTCGGCGACGAGGAGGTGATCCTGGGGCTCTCCGGCGGGGTCGATTCGTCGGTCGCCGCGGCGCTCATCCACCGCGCCATCGGCGATCGCCTCACCTGCGTCTTCGTCGACAACGGCCTGCTGCGCCTCGACGAGGCCGAGCAGGTGATGGCGACTTTCGCCCGCAACCTGGGCGTGAAGGTGATACACGTCGACGCGAGCGAGCGTTTTCTGTCGGCGCTCGCCGGCGTGGCTGATCCGGAGCAGAAGCGGCGCATCATCGGGCGCGTCTTCGTCGAAGTCTTCCAGGAAGAAGCGGCGAAGCTGCCGCGGGCGCGCTGGCTCGCCCAGGGAACCATCTACCCCGACGTGATCGAATCGGCCGGCGGCAAGACCAAGAAGGCGGCGAGCATCAAGAGCCACCACAACGTGGGGGGGCTACCCGAGACGCTGAACCTGAAGCTTCTCGAACCGCTGCGCGAGCTCTTCAAAGACGAGGTGCGGGAACTGGGCATCGCCCTGGGGCTGCCGCACGACATGGTCTATCGCCACCCTTTCCCCGGACCGGGTCTGGGAGTGCGCATTCTGGGGGAAGTGAAGCGCGAATACGCCGATATCCTGCGCCGGGCCGACGCCATCTTCATCGACGAGCTGCGCCGCGCCGACTGGTACGACAAGGTGAGCCAGGCGTTTGCCGTATTCCTGCCGGTGCGCAGCGTCGGCGTGATGGGGGACGCCCGCACCTACGAATACGTGATCGCCCTGCGCGCGGTGCAAACGCAGGATTTCATGACGGCGCACTGGGCGGAGCTGCCGCACGCGCTCTTGGCCCAGGTGTCGCACCGCATCATCAACGAGGTGGCCGGCATCAACCGCGTGGTATACGATATTTCCGGCAAGCCGCCGGCGACGATCGAGTGGGAGTGAGCTTCTCCCGGTTTTTCGTCTTCCAAGAGAAGACGAAATTTCGGGGGGCTCATCCGTCTGATCCACCAACTGGATCATGGCGCCAGCGCCACGCCCAATGCGTAGCGGACCTTCTTTGCCGAGTTTTTGCCACCACGGGCGTGTACGGCGCCTGGGGCAACAGTTGCCCCTTGAACTACACCAGTCCTAAACTCGGATGAAATTTGTCTTGACAGAGGGGGCCAGTCCATTCCGCCTTTTGCGTGCGAGGGCCTGATGGACGTCATTTCAGATCCCTCTCAATGACTGATCATCCACGGCCGTTGCGTCGGAAACGCCTTCGTTCCGTCGGCTGCCCTGACCGTCGACTTCGACGGTTGCCCGCTGCAACATCCGCACCCAGGCCCGTGCTTGTGGCGCGTCGCGTACTCCGCGCTGGTCATTGGTGCATGGGCCGCGCGTTCGTTGGTGGCGTGGGCGTTACGGGTGGCGCTGTCCATCGTGGCGAGGGAGGGAGCGCTGAGCATGACGCGGTAGGCCTGCGCGCCGCAGTGCGGGCAGGCGCAGGGTTCATTACGGGCGCTCATGGGGCGCAGGACGGAGAAGTCGCCGCAGCTTTCGCAGAAGTATTCATAGGTTGGCATGATGGGTTCCCGGTGGCAGTGCCCGCCGCGCGGAGGGTGGCGGCGGGTGGTGGCTACGGTTGATGCGGGCTCAGCTCTTGTCGTAGGCGATGGGCAGGTCGACGCCGCCACTGATGAACTTGGTGGGCCCTTCGGCAGTGGGATTGATGTCGAAGTCGAAGATCTCAGTGGGCAGCCACAGCGTGGCGCAGGCGTTGGGGATGTCGACGACGCCGCTGATGTGGCCCTGCACCGGCGCGGTGCCGAGAATGGAGTAGGCCTGAGCGCCAGAGTAGCCGAACTTCTTCAGGTACTCGATGGCGTTGAGACAGGCCTGGCGGTAGGCGACGTGTACGTCCAGGTAGTGCTGCTTACCCCGTTCGTCGACCGAGATGCCTTCGAAGATCACGTAGTCCTTGAACTGCGGAGTGATCGGGCTGGGCTTGAAGATCGGGTTCTTGATCGCGTACTTGGCCATGCCGCCCTTGATCAGACTGACCTTCATGTGCACCCAGCCGGCCATCTCGATGGCGCCGCAGAAGGTGATTTCACCGTCGCCCTGCGAGAAGTGCAGGTCGCCCACCGAGAGGCCGGCGCCTTTCACATACACCGGGAAGAACACGCGCGAGCCGCGCGAGAGGTCCTTGATGTCGCAGTTGCCGCCGTGTTCGCGCGGCGGCACGGTGCGGGCGCCTTCCATCGCAGCCTTGTCGCGCGCTTCACCCTTCATCTTGCCCATGTGCGCGGTGGGGGCGAAGGGCGGGTTGGCCAGTGGCGGCACGCGGTTGGGCTGGGTGGCGATGAAGTTGATCTCGCGCTCGTTCCACATGTCGAGCATCTTCTGGTCGGGCAAACAGCCGATGAGGCCGGGGTGGATGAGGCCGGGGAAGCGCACGCCGGGGATGTGGCGGCTCTTCGTGAACATGCCCTCGAAATCCCAAATGGACTTCTGCGCGTGCGGGAAGTGCTCGGTGAGAAAGCCTCCGCCGTTGTTCTTGGAAAAGAAGCCGTTGAAGCCCCACAGGCTGTCGTCTTTGGCGCCGATGTCGAGCAGGTCGACCACCAGCAAGTCGCCGGGCTCGGCGCCTTCGACGCCTACGGGGCCGGACAGGAAGTGCACGGTAGTCAGATCCACGTCGCGCACGTCAGAAGCATCGTCGTCGTTCTTGATGGCGCCGCCAGTCCAGTCGTAGGTCTCGAGAATGAAGTCATCGCCCGGCTTCACCCAGCACGCCATCGGGATGTCCGGGTGCCAGCGGTTGTGCACCATCTCGTTCTCGTACGGGGACTGCTTCAAGTCGACCTTGATCAGTGTTTCAGGCATGGCACACCTCTTGTTGGTAGGTTACACGGAGAGGAACTGCTTGATGTGGGCTTCGTCAGTGTCGGCGCGTGCGCTTTCATAGACGAGGCGTCCGCCTTCGATGACGAACAGGCGGTCGGCCACGTCCATCGCGAAGGAAAGGACCTGTTCGGACACGACGATGGTGATCTTGCGGATCTTGCGGATCTCGTTGAGCGCCTTCGCGATGTCCTTGATGATCGAGGGCTGAATGCCCTCGGTGGGTTCGTCGAGCAGCAGCACCTTGGGGTCGGTGACGAGCGCGCGGGCAATCGCGAGCTGCTGCTGCTGGCCGCCAGAGAGGTTGCCTCCCTTGCGCCGGCGCATGTCCCACAGCACCGGGAATAGCGCGTAGATCTCGTCGGGCACCTTCTTGACCTTGGCGTTCTCCATGCCGGTGAGGATGTTTTCCTCGACGGTGAGGGTGGAGAAAATCATCCGCCCCTGCGGCACGTAGGCGATGCCCTTGGCCACGCGGCGGAAGCTCTCGTCCTTGCCGACTTCCTGGCCGTCGACCTCGATGCTGCCGGACTTGAGCGGCAGCAGGCCTATCAGTGACTTGAACAGGGTAGTCTTGCCCATGCCGTTGCGGCCCATGATGGCGACGGCTTCATTGCGTTCGGCGGTGAACGAGATGCCGTGCAGCGCCTCGCTCTGGCCGTAGTTCACGACGAGGTTGGATACCTTGAGCATGGTGTTCTCCGGCGAGCCTCAGTGGCCCAGATAGACGTCGATGACCCGGGGATCGGACCGGATCTTGTCCATCGAGCCTTCGGCGAGAATTTTTCCTTGGTGCATCACCGTGACCTTGTGGGCGATGCGGGCGACGAAATCCATGTCGTGCTCAATGACGATCACCGATCGGTTCTGGCAGATGCGATTGAGCAGGTCGGCGGTGAGCTCGCGCTCGCGCGCGCTCATGCCGGCGATGGGCTCGTCGAGCATCAGCAGCTCGGGGTCCTGCATCAGCAGCATGCCAATCTCTAGCCACTGCTTCTGGCCGTGGGAGAGCAGTCCAGCTTCGAGGTCGAGGCAGTCGGCGAGGCCGATCATGCCGGCGACCTCGTCGACTTTGGCCTGCACAGCGTCGTCGCACTTGAAGCAGAGCGCGCCGAACACGCCGCGGCCGCGCGGATAGGACACTTCCAGGTTCTTGAACACGGTTAGGTTTTCGTAGATGGACGGGGTCTGGAACTTCCGCCCGATGCCGGCGCGCACGATCATGTGCTCGGGCAGCCGGGTCATTTCCTGGTTCTTGAACTTGATGCTGCCGGCCGAGGCTTTGGTCTTGCCGCAGATGAGGTCGAGCAGGGTGGTCTTGCCGGCGCCATTGGGTCCGATGATCACGCGCAGCTCGCCGCGATCGACGTAGAGGTTGAGGTTGTCGATGGCCTTGAAGCCGTCGAAGGAGACCGTCAGGTCTTCCACGGCGAGGACGAAGTCGGTGTTGCTCATGATGTGGGCCTCCCTGTTCCGTCAGACCGACTGGCTGCTGATCTTGGTGCCGAGGCTGGGGCTTGTGGCTGAGGCGGCCGTGGTGGCGGTGGCGACAGTGGCCGGCTTGTGCGCGGGCTCGGTCGTCGGTGCCGGCGGCTCGCCGCCCGTGCCAGCTGGCGCGGGCGCCTGCTTGCGACGCGCCAGCCAGGGCTTGACGTGGCTCTCATAGAGGCCGGCTAGACCATTGGGGAAGGCCATCACCACGCCGATGAAGAGCCCCGCCATCAGGAACAGCCACAGGTCGGGGAAAGTCTCGGAGAAGTAGGTCTTGCCAAAATTGACCAGCAGCGCGCCATACACCGCGCCCACCAGGCTCATGCGCCCGCCCACCGCAGCGAAGATCACCATCTCGATCGACGGTACGATGCCGACGAAGGACGGCGACATGAACCCGACCTGCAGCGTAAACATCGCCCCGCCGATGGCCGACAGCGCGGCCGCCAGGCAGAAGGCGAAGACCTTGAACATCGACACGTCGTAGCCAGAGAAGCGCACGCGGTCTTCTTTGTCGCGCATGGCCAGCAGCAGGGTGCCGAGCTTGCTGAGCTGGATCCAGCGGCACAGCAGGATGGCCCCGAGCAGCAGGGCGGCGGTGAGGAAGTACAGCAGAGTCTTGGCTTCGTCGGTGCGGATGTCCCAGCCCATCAGGGTCTTGAGGTCGGTTATGCCGTTGACGCCGCCGGTGTAGCCCTGCTGGCCGATGATGAGGACGGTCAGGATCAGCGCCACCGCCTGGGTGATGATGGCGAAGTACACCCCGCCCACGCGGCGCTTGAACATCGCGTAGCTCACGATGAAGGCCAGCAGCACCGGCACCGCAACCACCGCGAACAGCGTGAAGGCGAAGGAGTTGAACGGCTCCCACCACCACGGCAGTGCGGTGAGCTGGTTCCAGTCCATGAAGTCGGGGATGCCTGGCGTGGATTGGATCTTGGTGCTCACGGGGTCGGACGCCTCGAGCTTTAGGAACATGGCCATGGCGTAGCCGCCGAGGCCGAAGAACACGCCCTGGCCTAGGCTGAGCACTCCGCCGTAGCCCCACAGCATGACGAGGCCGATGGCGACGAATCCGTAGGTGAGATACTTGCCCACCAGATTCAGTCGGAAGCTGTCCATCGCCAGCGGGAACACCACCAGCAGCAGGACGGCGAGGATCGCGACGCTGGCTAGGCCGCTGCGTCCCAGCCAGGATTTGATTGCATCCATGATCAATCTCCGGTCTTTGATTCGAGGTTCGGTCAGGTTCGGGCCGGTTGTAAATCCATCGGACTCAGCGGCGCACCTTGGAGGCGAACAGACCTTGCGGGCGCAGCATCAGGATGGTCACGATCAGCAGCAGGGTGAGCACCTTGGCCATCGAGCCGGACAGGAAGAACTCGGAGATCGATTGCATTTGTGCGATGCCGAAGGCCGAGACCACCGTGCCCCACAGGCTGGCTGCGCCGCCGAAGGTCACCACCAGGAAGGCATCGACGATGTAGAGCGAGCCGCTGGTCGGGCCGGTCGAGCCGATGGTGGTGAAGGCCGCCCCGGCTACGCCGGCGAGGCCGCAGCCGATGGCAAAGGTGACGCGGTCGGTGCGCGTGGTGTTGATGCCGATGGCGTTGGCCATGCTGCGGTTGGCGACCGTGGCACGCACCCGTAGTCCCCAACGCGACTTGTACAGCGCGAGCAGAACGCCGCCGGTAACGACGATGGTCAGCCCGAGCACGAACATACCGTTGATCGGGATGTCGAGGCCTTCGGCCGGCGACCACGAGCCCATTAGCCAGTCGGGCAGGATGGGGCTGACTTCCTTCGGCCCGATGATGCTGCGGAAT
Organism: Rhodocyclales bacterium; assembly: GCA_016235745.1. Taxonomy (GTDB): domain Bacteria; phylum Pseudomonadota; class Gammaproteobacteria; order Burkholderiales; family Rhodocyclaceae; genus Tepidiphilus. Next base: position 42,868 of record JACRJA010000012.1, read on the forward strand.
GCCTGCTGCATGGCCAGCGATAGGCCCCAGGTGGCGAGCAGGGTGTCGAGCGGGCGCTTGTACAGGTGCCGGATCAATGCCCATTCCGTCAGCCAGCCGAAGGCAAAGGCGACGAGGAAGGAGCACACGATGGCAAACGGGAAGTAGGCCTGGATTAGGCCAGGGGCGTAGCTCTCGGTGAGGCTGGAGAGCAGAAAGATAGTGTAGGCGCCAATGGTCATGAATTCGCCATGCGCCATGTTGATGACGCCCATCTGACCGAAGATGATCGCCAGGCCGAGCCCCATCAGCAGCAGCACCGCGAACAGGCTAAGGCCGGCAAAACCCTGCATCAGGGCGATGTTGTAGATTTCGTCGAACGACATGACGGGTCTCCGGAGGGGGCGGAAGATCGCGGTTAACAGCCGGAAACCGCTGCGGCGCGTGCCGCGGCGGATGCCAGTCTTACTGGTAGCCCTCGGGGAAGGGGTTCGGTTCGATCAGCTCTGGGGATTCGGCCACAACCTTGAACTGGCCGTCGGCCAGGCCCATGCCGATGCGGGTTTTGCTCCACAGGTGATGGTTTTCGTGAATCTTCACGTAACCCTCTGGCGCAGTAGTGAGCTCGATGCCGGGGGAGGCCGCGACGACCTTGTCTACATCGAAGCTACCCGCCTTTTCGACCGCGGCTTTCCACAGCCATGGCCCCAGGTAGGCCGCCTGGGTGACGTCGCCGATGACCGCTTTGGGACCATACTTGGCCTTGAAGGCGGCGACGAACTTCTTGTTGTTCTCGTTTTCGAGCGACTGGAAGTATTTCATCGAGGAATAGAAGCCCTCGAAGTTTTCGCCGCCGATGCCCAGCATCTCGTCCTCGGTCACCGACAGGGTGAGCAGGAACTGCTTGGCGCCGGTGATGCCGGCAGCCTTCAACTGCTTGTAGAAGGCCACGTTCGAGCCGCCGACCACGGCCGCCAAAATGCAGTCGGGCTTGGCGATTTTGATCTTGTTGATCAGCGAGTTGAAGTTGGTGTTACCGAGCGGGTAGTACTCTTCGCCAACGACCTTTCCGCCTTGGAAATTCTCGATGTGTTTGCGCGCGATCTTCATCGAGGTACGCGGCCAGATGTAGTCCGAGCCCACCAGGAAGATCTTTTGCGCGCCCTTCTCCTTCTTCGCCCAGTCGAGGCCGTAGAGGATCTGCTGGGTGGCTTCCTGGCCGGTGTAGATGACGTTCTTCGATTGCTCCAGGCCCTCGTAAAAGGTGGGGTAATAGAGCAGGCCGTTTTCCTTCTCGAAGATCGGCAGCACCGCCTTGCGCGAGGCGGAGGTCCAGCAGCCGAACACGGTCGCCACTCTGTCGTTGACCAGCAGCTTGCGTGATTTCTCGGCGAAGGTCGGCCAGTCGGAGGCGCCGTCTTCCTTGATGACGCGGATCTTACGGCCGAGGATGCCGCCCATCTCGTTGATCTGGTCGATGGCGAGCTGCTCAGCCTGGATAGAGCCGGTTTCAGAGATGGCCATGGTGCCGGTGGCCGAGTGCAGCTGGCCGACCACGACCTCGGTGTCGGTCACAGCGAGGCCAGTGGTGTTGACCTGGGCGGTGGGCAGGGCGGCAGCATGGCCCATGCGGGACATCGCCAGCGCGAGCGGGAGGGCGGCGGCGCCGAGCATGAACGTGCGACGCGAGGAGGAAGACAGGTGCTCGGGAGGCAAGTGCTTAGCGGACATGGATCGCTCCTTGATGGGTGGGGTACAACACGGATCTGGCGAGGCGGCGGGTCGGTCAGGCTGACAAGCGCTGTCGTCTCGTTTCGGTGCACAAGCTATCCATCAGGGGCGAAACCGTGAATACGTCAAACGACGTATGGGGATGCGCAGGGTGGGCGGCTATCGTCTTGTACGGCGCACAAGATGCGCTGTGGGAGGGTCGCGTCTGCTGTTCAGTGGGGTGCATAAGGTGCAGTACGCGCCCCGATCTGGTGCGCGCGCAGCCGCGGGCTGAGCGCGGATGCCCGTAGGCGCTGGCCGGGCACGCATGGCGAAGAGTGGAACGCTTCTTGCTGAAGCACCAGGATCGATCCTAACCCTCCTTCATCGCCCACTGCCATGACCACCCCTGCCAGCCAGCGCATCATCCGTCGGGAGTACAATAGTTGGGTCGCTGACGAGACGCTGGAGGACTACGCCTTACGTTACGCCCCTCGTGGCTTCCGCAAGTGGTCATTCTCGCGCATCGCCCACACCGCGCTGGGCGCGGTATCCTTCCTGGCGATGGAAGCCATCGGCGGCACCATTGCACTGCATTGGGGCTTCACCAATGCGGTATGGGCGATCAGCCTGGTGGCGCTGGTGATCTTCCTCACCGGCCTGCCAATCAGCTACTACGCTGCGCGTGAGTCGGTGGACATGGACTTACTGACCCGCGGCGCCGGCTTTGGTTACATTGGCTCGACCATCACCTCGCTGATCTACGCCTCCTTCACCTTCATCTTCTTCGCCATTGAGGCGGCGATCATGGCGCTGGCACTGGAGCTGTGGTTCGGGCTGCCGCTGCTGTGGGGCTACCTGCTGAGTTCGCTGGCGGTGATCCCGCTGGTGGCGCACGGCATCACCTGGATCAGCCGGCTGCAGGCGTGGACGCAGCCAGTGTTCGTCGTGCTGCTGCTGACGCCCTTCCTCGTCGTGCTGCTGCGCGAACCTGAGCTGTATGCCGCCTTCACCGAGTTCGGTGGACGCCACGGCAACGACGTCGACTGGCTGGCGATAGGCACTGGCTGCACCGTGGCCTTTGCACTGATCGCACAGATTGGCGAACAGGTGGACTTCCTGCGCTTCCTGCCGCCGGCCGACCGGCGCAACCGTGGACGCTGGTGGATCTCGGTGGTGGCGGCGGGGCCGGGTTGGATCATCCCTGGCGCGCTCAAGATGGTCGGCGGGGCCTTCCTTGTCTTCCTTGCACTGCAGGCGATGGTGCCGCCGGATAAGGCATTGCAGCCCACGCACATGTACCTGACGGGCTTCCAGCATGTGGTCGACGATCCGCGTGCGGCGATCGCGCTCGCCTGCATTTTCGTCATCATCTGCCAGGTCAAGATCAACGTGACCAACGCCTATGCGGGGTCGTTGGCGTGGTCCAACTTTTTCTCGCGCCTCACGCACAGCCACCCGGGGCGGGTGGTGTGGCTGATTTTCAACGTGCTGATCGCGCTGATGCTGATGCTGCTCGGCGTGTTCGAGGCGCTGGAGCACGTACTGAGCGTGTATGCCAACGTGGCGGTGGCTTGGATCGGTGCGGTGGTGGCCGACCTGGTGGTGAACAAGCCGCTTGGCCTGTCGCCGCGCCACATCGAGTTCAAACGCGCCTACCTCTACGATGTGAATCCGGTGGGAGTAGGTGCGATGCTGGCGGGCTCGGTGCTGGGCATCGTCGCCCTCGGCGGCTACCTGGGGCCGGTGGCGCAGGCCTTTGCACCCTTCATCTCGCTGCTGAGCGCCTTCGCGCTGGCACCGCTGATCGCCTGGAGCACGCGAGGCCGCTTTTACCTTGCCCGGCCGCGCGAGACGCAATGGCGCGCGGCCGAGCCGCTGCGCTGCGTGGTGTGCGAGAACCACTTCGAAGCCGAAGACATGGCCCATTGTCCGGTCTACGGCGGCGCCATATGCTCGCTGTGCTGCACGCTGGAGGCACGCTGCCGCGACCGCTGCAAGCCCGACGCCAGCCTGCTCTCGCGCTTCGCCCCGTTGCTGGCGGGCTGGATGCCGTCGTCGATATCGGCGCGCATGGCCCGTTGCGTGGGCCAGTTCGTGATGGTGTTTTTCGTCAGCAGCCTGGTGATTGCCTCAGTCGTGGGCCTGGTGTACCAGCAGGAACTGCTGGCGGAGCAGGCGGGGACGACCGACTTGGGACTGGCCTTCCTGCGCATCTTCGCGGTGCTCGTGCTGCTGGCGGCGGTGGGGGTGTGGTGGCTGGTGCTGGCCAACGAGAGCCGGCGGGGGGCGCAGGAGGAGTCCGATCTCCAGAACCAGTTGCTACTGCGCGAGATTGAGGCCCACCGCGACACCGATGCCAAGCTGCAGCGGGCTAAGGAGGCCGCCGAGGCCGCCAACGTGGCCAAGAGCCGCTACGTGCGCGGCATCAGTCACGAGCTGCGCACGCCCCTCAACACCATCCTTGGCTACTCGCAGATCATGCTGCGTGACCCCGACCTGCCGCGGCACCGGCGCGAGGCGATTTCCACCATCCAGCGCAGCGGAGAACATCTGCTGGCGCTGATCGACGGCCTGCTCGATATCGCCAGCATCGAGGCCGGGCGCCTGCAGTTCAACCGCCAGGAGTTTCGCTTCGGCGAGTTCCTCGCTCACGTCGAAAAGATGATCGCGCTCGAGGCCGAGCGGAAGGGGCTGGTGTTTCGCACCGAGTTCGCCGGGCGCATGCCCGAAGTGGTGCAGGGCGACACCAGCCGCCTGCGCCAGATCCTGATCAATCTGCTCGCCAACGCGGTGCGCTACACCGAGCGCGGCGAGGTGGTGCTGAAGATCACCTACCAGAGCGAGATCGCGGTGTTCGAGATCCGCGACACCGGCTGCGGCATTCCCGAGGCGGACCTGGAGCGCATCTTCGAGCCCTTCGAGCGTGGCACAGGCAACCAGCCGCCGAGCGCGCCGGGCACCGGCCTCGGGCTCACCATCACCCGCCTACTGATTGATCTCGCTGGCGGCCAGCTCACGGTCAGCAGCACCCCGGGGCGCGGCAGCGTGTTCCGCGTCAAGCTGCATCTGCCGCGGGTGACACATCCGCGGGTGGCGACGCGGCCCGAGCGCGAGATCCGCGGCTACTTTGGCCCGCGGCGTAAGCTGCTGGTCGTCGACGACCAGCCGGCGCAGAGCCACCTGATCGCCGACATGCTGCGTCCGCGCGGTTTCCTGGTCGAGGAGTGCGAGCGACCGGACGATGTGCTGCGCCAGGTGGAGTCCTTCGCGCCGGACATCGTGTTCCTCGACGTGTCGATGCCGGTGACCGATGGCTGGACGCTGAGCCGCCAGCTGCGCGATGTGGGTTACAGCGGGCCGATCGTCATGGTCTCGGCCAACGCCTACGAGAATCTGCCGGACCGGCGTACGGCCGCGGGTTGCGACGACTTTATCGTCAAGCCGGTGCTGGAGACCGAACTGTTCGCCCGCCTCAGCACCTGGCTGGGACTGGCGTGGATCTATTCCGAGAGTGGCGATACGCCGCGGGTCGATGCGCCGGCCGCACCTGCAGGTGAGCTTTCGGCGCTGCTGCCGGCTCCGCCCGCCGACGACTCCGCGTCCGTTCGTCCTGCGACACTTGCGCCGGCGGTGCTGTCTGCCCTGTCCGGACACGTCCGCGCCGAGCTGCGCGAGTTTGCCGACCTCGGCCACCTGCAAGGCCTGGTGCGTCGCCTCGACGAACTCGAAGCCTTGCACCCTGAACTCCGCGCCCCGCTGGAAACCCTGCGCGCGCTGACCCTGGAGCTGCGCTTTGACACCCTCATCCAAGCCCTAGATGGAGTCGCCGATGACTGCCCCGACGTTGTCGCTCCGTGAGCGCGAAGTCATCCTGCTGATCGACGACGCACCGGACACGGTGCGCATGATCGCCGAGGCGCTCGACGAGACCGGCTACACTGTGCTGGTCGCCACCGACGGTGCCACCGCGCTGAAGCGGCTAGAGCGCATCACCCCCGATGCCGTGCTGCTCGACGCCTGCATGCCGGGCATGGACGGCTTCGAGACCTGTCGCCGGCTCAAGCAGACGCCGGGGATGCGTACCGTGCCGGTGATCTTTATGACGGGGTTGGCGGAGACCGAGCGCCTGGTCGAAGGCTTGTCCGCCGGGGGCATCGATTACCTGGTCAAGCCGGTCGTGCCCGACGAGCTGGTGGCGCGCTTGCAGGCGCACCTGCGCGTGGCGCGCGAGATGAATGCGGTGATGCGTGCGCGCGGAGAGGACGCCGAGCCTGACGCTGCGCTGCTGCCCAATCCGCTGACGCAGCGCGAGATGGACGTGCTGGAGTGGGTTGCGCGCGGCAAGACCAACCGCGACGTGGCAGACATTCTCGGCATGAGCCCACGCACGGTGAACAAGCACCTCGAGCACATCTACGAGAAGCTTGGGGTGGAGACACGCACGGCAGCCGTAGCCCGGCTCGCGCGGCTTGTGCGCATCTGAGGTCTCTGGCTGCGCAGCCTGTCTGGTGTGCAGGGCGTTTGACGTGCGTCTCCTCACACAGGTCGTCGGTCGTGCCTACCTGCACTGCCTGTCGTGCGAGGCCCCTTCCGTGTGCTCGCCTGCTGCTTCGGCTGGCAGTGCGAGGTGCCGTGCAAGGATGTGGTGCTGTTGCGCAAGCCAGGCGGCTGACCGCCTCCCCTGTCGAGGTGAGCATGTGCACTATCTGTGTGCCCCAGAGGACCATTTGGTGCACCGCAATGGTGCGCACGCCAGAGCGCCGTGGCGCCGCGGGCCGCAGTTGCCCAGCAGCCGCACCTTTTCATGGGATGGCACGTTATTTGCTCAGATTGGTGCATGAATGCTCCACTCTCTTTCCCCGCCGAGTACGTCATCGCGCCGCTGCGGCAGCAGGGCTGGCATGCGGCCTTGTCGCTGACCTATGCCCGCCGTGGGGATCGGAGCGTGCTTATCCGTCGCAGCCATGTCGGGCCGCTGGTCGTGCAGCGACCGCTGTATCCGGAGGACGAGGCGGTTTGCCACACCATCGTGGTTCATCCGCCGGCAGGCATTGCTGGCGGGGACAGTCTGCAGGTAACGGTGCGGGTGGAGGATGGTGCACATGCCTTGCTGACCACGCCGGGGGCGGGCAAGTGGTACCGCAGTACCGGTGCGCCTGGGATACTGGTGCAGCGCATCGCCGTGGCCGCGGGTGGCGTATGCGAGTGGCTGCCGCAGGAGAGCATCGTCCAGGACGGGGCGCTGGGTGCGCTGGTGACCGAGGTGAGCCTACAGGGCGACGCCTGTTTTGTCGGCAGCGAGATGTTGTGCTTTGGACGCACCGCCTCTGGCGAGCGTTTCGGCCGCGGCGAGATGGCGATGCGCACCCGCATCGAGCGTGATGGTCGCCCGCTGTGGCTGGAGCGCGGCGTACTGCAGGGCGGCGATGCCCTGCTGGATGCGGCCGTGGGCCTGCAGGGGCAGCCGGTCTGCGGCAGTTTCGTCGTCGCCTCGCCGCGCTGCGATGCCGACCTGCTGGCAGCGTGGCGCGACATTGTGCCCGCGGTCGGCGAAGGCGGCGTGACCCTGTTGCCAGGCCTGCTGGTGGCGCGCTGGCTGGGGCCGGCCTGCGAGCCCGGGCGCGAATGGTTCGCCCGCCTGTGGGCGAGCGTGCGGCCGGCGGTCGCCGGGCGGGCGGCGCAGACGCCGCGCATCTGGAATACCTAATCAACCCTTTGGCGGCGCGCTCGCGCTGAGGAGGACACGATGGAACTGAGCCCACGCGAGAAGGACAAGCTGCTGATCTTTACCGCCGGTCTGTTGGCCGAGCGTCGCCGCGCGCGCGGCCTGCGCCTCAACTATCCCGAGGCGGTCGCCTTCATCACCTGCGCGATCCTCGAAGGCGCGCGCGACGGCCGCACGGTGGCCGAGCTGATGAGCTACGGTGCCACGCTGCTAACGCGGGACGAGGTGATGGATGGGGTTGCCGAGATGATCCCCGAAATCCAGGTTGAGGCGACCTTTCCGGATGGCACCAAGCTGGTCACAGTGCATAACCCGATCGTGTGACTTCAGCCGTGGGAGCAGGAAGATGAGCGAAGCCGAACTCGAGACCGCGCGCCTGCTGGCGCGCTTCAAGCTGATGGTGCGCCGCAGTTTGGATCGCAGCGTTAACCTGGCCGCGATGCAGGCCGACCCGGTGCAGGCGGCGGCGGTGCTGGACGAGATCGAGGAACTCGCCGATGACGAGGAACTGCTGACGATGGTGGTGCGCCTGCGTGAACGCCTGCTAGCGTCGGCGCCGGAAGCCCCAGGGGAACCGCCCCCCGAAGCCGAGGTGCCGTCCGCTGTCGCGCGTCCGGCGCTACGCGACTACCGTTTCGGCGCCCGCGGCAGTTGAACACCCGATGTCTACGCAGGAGAAAAGGATGATTCCCGGAGAACTCATGCCGTGCGACGGCGACATTGAACTCAATGCTGGCCGCGCCACGCTGACGCTGGTGGTGAGCAACACCGGTGACCGTCCGATCCAGGTCGGTTCGCACTACCACTTTGCCGAGACCAACATGGCGCTGGCCTTCGATCGCGCGGCGGCACGAGGCTTCCGGCTGAACATCGCTGCCGGTACCGCGGTGCGCTTTGAGCCGGGACAGTCGCGCACCGTCGAGCTGGTGGCGCTGGACGGGGAGCGCAAAGTCTATGGCTTCAACGGTCTCGTGATGGGAGCGCTGGAATGAGCACGATCTCGCGCCGCGCGTACGCGGAGATGTTTGGCCCCACGGTGGGCGACAAGGTTCGGCTGGCCGACACCGAGCTGGTGATCGAAGTGGAAAGGGACCACACGATCTATGGCGAGGAAGTGAAGTTCGGCGGCGGTAAGGTGATCCGCGACGGTATGGGGCAGGGCCAGGGCGTTTCGACCGACGTAGCGGACACCATCATCACCAACGCGTTGATCGTCGATGCGGTGACCGGCATCGTGAAGGCCGACGTTGGCCTCAAGGACGGGCGCATCTGGAAGATCGGCAAGGGAGGCAACCCAGACATCCAGCCTGGAGTGACGATTCCGATCGGAGCCGCTACCGAGGTCATCGCTGGCGAGGGCATGATTCTGACCGCGGGCGGTATCGACAGCCACATCCACTGGATCTGTCCGCAGCAGATCGAGGAGGCGCTGGCATCCGGCGTCACCACCATGCTGGGCGGCGGCACCGGGCCGGCGACCGGCACCTGCGCCACCACCTGCACGCCAGGTCCATGGCACATCCACCGCATGCTGGAGGCGGCCGAGGCTTTTCCGATGAACCTCGGCTTCTTCGGCAAGGGCAATGCCAGCCTGCCGGCGCCGTTGAAGGAACAGGTGTCGGCCGGGGTGATCGGGCTCAAACTGCACGAGGACTGGGGCACGACGCCGGCGGCGATCGACAATTGCCTGACGGTGGCGGACGAGATGGACATCCAGGTTGCCATCCACTCCGACACGCTCAACGAATCCGGCTTCGTCGAAACCACGCTGGCGGCCTTCAAGGGGCGCACCATCCACACCTTCCATACCGAGGGCGCGGGAGGCGGCCATGCGCCGGACATCATCAAGGCGATCAGCCAGCCCAACGTGCTGCCGTCGTCGACCAATCCGACGCGACCCTACACCATCAACACCATCGACGAGCATCTCGACATGCTGATGGTGTGCCACCACCTCGATCCCGCCATTGCCGAGGACGTGGCCTTCGCCGAGTCGCGCATCCGCCGCGAGACCATCGCCGCCGAGGACATTCTGCACGATACTGGCGCGTTCTCGATGATGTCGTCCGACTCGCAGGCCATGGGCCGCGTCGGCGAAGTGGTGATTCGTACCTGGCAGACCGCGCACAAGATGAAGCTGCAGCGCGGTCCGCTGCCGCAGGACGCCGGCCGCGGCAACGACAACTTCCGCGTGCGGCGCTACATCGCCAAATACACGATCAACCCAGCAATCACGCATGGCATTGCGCATGAGGTGGGCTCGATCGAGCCGGGCAAGCTCGCCGACCTGGTGCTGTGGCGGCCGGCCTTCTTCGGCGTCAAGCCGAGTCTAATCCTGAAGGGCGGCATGATCGCCACCGCGGCTATGGGCGACCCCAACGCCTCGATCCCGACGCCCCAGCCGGTTCATTACCGGCCGATGTTCGGCAGCTTCGGCAAGGCGCTGAAGACCTCGGTGACCTTCGTGTCGCAGGCTGCGCTGGACAACCCCGCGATCGCAGCGCTCGGCCTGCAGAAGCGGCTGGTGGCAGTGAAGGGCTGCCGCACAGTGACAAAGGCCGACATGGTGCTTAACAACGCCACGCCGAGGATTGAGGTCGATCCCGAGACCTACGTCGTGCTTGCCGATGGCGAGCACCTCACCTGCGAACCGGCCGAAGTGCTGCCGATGGCGCAGCGCTATTTCCTGTTCTGACTGAATCCTGGACGCATCATGCCGATCAACAATGAAATGCTTGAAGACCTAGTTATGCCCGACGCCGCGTCGGCGGTGCTGCTGATCGAGGTCCTCTACGACGGCGACGCGCCGGCGACCGAAGTACTCGAGCTGGATTTCAGCAGGCGCACAAAGAGCCGCCTGCGCGCACGGCTCGCCTCCGGCACCGATGTTGGCCTGTTCCTGCCGCGCGGCACCATCCTGCGCGGCGGCCAGAAGCTGCAATCGCGCGACGGTCGCATCGTCGAGGTGCGCTCGACGCCTGAAGACCTGCTCGAGGTGCGCTGCGCGTCCTCGCTGGAGCTGGCGCGCGCTGCCTACCATCTCGGCAACCGCCACGTCGCCGTGCAGGTCGGGCGCGACGCCAGCGGCGACTGGCTGCGCATCCAGGCAGATCATGTGCTTGAGGGCATGCTGCTCGGGCTGGGGGCCTCGGTCAGCAGTCTGCGCGCGCCCTTCGAGCCGGAGGCCGGCGCCTATGCGCATGGCCACCAGCATCCGGGCGATGGCAGCGGCGCGCGCATCCATCTGATGGCGGGCCATTGAGCATGCCGATCAGCGCCACCCCGTTCGCAGCCGGTACCGGGCTACTGCCACTGGTGCGCCTGCTGCAACTGGCCAGCCCGGCGCTGCCGGTGGGTGCCTATACCTATTCGCAGGGCTTGGAGTGGGCGGTGGAGAGCGGTGCTGTGCGCACGGAGGTGGACGCTGCGGTCTGGATCGGCGACTTGCTGCAGTGGAACCTGGCGCGCTTCGAGGCGCCTCTGCTGGCCTGCCAGCTGGCAGCCTGGGCGGTGGGCAATGACGCCGAGGTGGCGCGCCTGAACGGCGATTTCCTCGCCAGCCGCGAGACCGCCGAACTGCGCGCCGAGACGGTTCAGATGGGCTGGTCCCTGATGAAGCTGCTGACCCAACTGGACGCCTTCGCCGCCTTGCCCGGCTGGCGCGTGCGCCTGCTGGCGATCGACACGCCGTGCTTTCCCTGCGCCTGGTCGGCGGCGGCTGCCGCCTGGCAGGTACCGGTTGCTCAGGCGCTGGCGGCCTACCTGTGGGCCTGGGCCGAGAACCAGGTGATGGCGGCGGTGAAGGCGGTGCCGCTGGGCCAGGGCGCAGGCCAGCGCCTGCTGGCCGCACTCGGTCAGCGCATCCCGCAGCTGGTCGAGGTTGCGCGCAGCCTACCCGAGGCACAGTGGAGCAACTACACCCCGGGGCTGGCGATCGCCAGTAGCCGGCACGAAACCCAATACACGAGGCTGTTCAGATCATGAGCATGAATATGAGCATTTCCGAGCACCGCGGCCCGCTGCGCGTCGGCATCGGCGGGCCGGTTGGTTCCGGCAAGACCGCGCTGACGCTGGCACTGTGCTTGGCGCTGCGTGACCGGTACAACATCGCCGTCATCACCAACGACATCTACACTGCGGAGGACGCCCAGTTCCTAGTGCGCAACGAGGCGCTCGCGCCCGAGCGCATCATTGGCGTCGAGACCGGCGGCTGCCCTCACACCGCGATCCGCGAGGACGCCTCGATCAACCTCGAGGCGGTCGACCGGCTCAACATGCGCTTTCCCGGACTGGATATCATCTTCATCGAATCCGGCGGCGACAACCTGGCGGCCACCTTCTCGCCCGAGCTGTCGGACCTGACGATCTACGTCATCGACGTGTCGGCTGGCGACAAGATCCCACGCAAAGGCGGCCCCGGCATCACCCGTAGCGACCTGCTGGTGATCAACAAGATCGACCTCGCGCCGCTGGTGGGCGCGTCGCTCGAGGTTATGGACCGCGATGCGCGAAGGATGCGTGGCACACGCCCCTTCATCTTCTCCAACCAGAAGACGGGGCAGGGGCTCGCCGATATCATCGACTTCATCGAGCGTCAGGGCATGCTGGTTGCCCCCTGAGTCGTCGCACGCAACATTCATCTGCAGGAGAACATATCATGAAGACCCGCTCCGTGTTCGCCGCTGTCGCCCTCGCCGCCGCATCGGGCGCCGCGCTCGCCCACCCCGGCCATGAGTCAGCCAGCTTCTTCACCGGCTTCACCCACCCGCTGGGCGGCCTTGACCATCTGCTGGCGATGCTGGCCGTCGGCCTGTATGCCGCGCGCCAGCCGGGCGCAACGCGCTGGATGCTGCCCGTCGGCTTCGTGCTGGCGATGCTCGCCGGGGCTGGGCTGGGTGCGCTCGGCGTCGCGCTGCCGGCGGTGGAGGCGGGCATCGCGGCATCGGTGCTGGTGTTCGGTCTGTTGATCGCGTTTGCCGCGAGCCTGCCGCTGACTGTCAGCCTGCCGCTGATCGCTGCCTTGGCGCTGTTCCACGGTCATGCCCACCATGCCGAGATGGGTGGCGCCAGCCTCGTGACCTACGCGGCGGGTTTTGCTCTGGCGACGGGATTGCTGCATGGCGCAGGCTACGTGATTGCACGCTGGATCCCGCAGACGTGCGCCGGCAATGTGATCAAGCGCGTCGCTGGTCTGATGGTGGGGGGCGTAGGCAGCGCTGTTGCGCTGCGAGTGAAGCGATGGACGCAGCTTAAACTCGAATGAAATCTGTCTTGACAGAGGGGTCCAGTTCACTTCAGCCCCCCACCAGTTCGGCGTAGCTGCGCGCCAGCGTGACGGCGAGTCGGGCCGGATCGTCGACAATCCGGTAGCCGCCGTGTCCAAAAATCCGGCGCACATCCGCCTCGGACGCGCGGTCCAGACTGAGGCAGAAGCAGCGCACGCCCTTGCGTCGTGCCTCGACCACCGCACGCGCGGCGTCCTCGACTAGATGGCGGGCGTCGAATACGTCGATGTCCGACGGTGAGCCGTCCGACAGCACCAGCAGCGTGCGTTGCGCGCTCATCTCCTGCGCCAGCCGCGCTGTTGCGTGGCGCATGGCCGCGCCCAGCCGGGTGGATAGCCCTGGCCGAACAGCGCCCAGCACCATCATCGGGTCGGTCGGCACGGCCTGGCCGAAGTCGAGCAGGCGCAGGTAGTTCACCGCCTGCCGACCGTCCGAATTGAAACCAGCGACCTCAAGCCTGTCCTCGCGGTTACGCAGCGCATCCATCAGTAGCGCGGCAGCTTCGCATTCCAAATCCAGTACGTTGCGCCCACAGGACTGCATGTCGGCAGTGGAAGCGGACAGGTCGAGCAACAGCAGCAGGCTGGTGCGCGGCACGGAACGGCCGTTACGACGGAACAGTCGCGGATCGGGTACCAGTCCCAGCCGACGGTCGATAAAGACCTCGGTGGCGGCGTCCAGATCCAGCTCGTCGCCTTCCCACTGGCGGCGGATGCGCTGGCTGCGGTCGAGACGGCAGCTGCGCGCCAGCCGCAGCGGCAGGCGCGCAGGCGGCGTCGGTGTGCTGGCCGAAGTGGGCGGCACGGCGCGCTCGATCACGGTGCACCACTTGTCGCGGGCGCGGTCGAGGCGGTAGTGCCACTCCGGGTAGTCGTGGCGGGCGAGCTCAGGCAGGGACATCGATTCCGGCGCTTCTTCCGGCGCCTGCGGCGGTACGGACCGGCGTTCGCCCTGCGGTGGCGGGTGGCACAGCGTAGTTTTGGCCTGCTCGGCGTCAGCACCGTGCGCCCACAGGTGACTGTTATCGTCGTGCCAGGGCAGAGGAGGGGCGTAGGTCTGCAGGTTCATGCGCACGCGCAACTGACCGAGATCGTTGGCCAGAACCGACACCAATTCACGGAAGGCCTCGGCCTCATCCAGCCGTTCGGCCTGCGCCTCGAACAGCGCGCGGCCTTTACACACCCAGGCATTGTCGTCTTCGGTCTGTGGGTCGAGCAGCACGCGCTGCAGGCGCGCAATCATCGCCTCGAAGCCCACTTGAGGCAGTTCCGTCTGGCAGCGCAGCAGGCGGCGGAACAGACGTCCGATGCCGGGGTAGCGGCGGATCATCAGGCGGTCGACACGCACGTCCTCGATGGCACCGGCCAGCGCCAGGCTCATAGGCTTGCGCTTTCCCGCTTCTTGGCGGCGCGGGGAATGGCGTAGATGGCCAATAGCGTGCAGCGTGGCGGCGAGGTGGAATTCGTCGGCAGGCAGTGTCCATGCGGGCGGCGCCTCAGGCAGCAGCAGGGTGGCGCCGTGCAGTACCGGGCGCAGCGCAGGGCCGTCCTGCGGCGGGCGTTCCAGCGCCTGCACATTACCGTCGTCGACGCCGAAGGCGTGCATCACATGGCCGAGTGCGGCCAGACGGGGGGCGAAGTCTGTTGGCGCCCGGCATCGGCCACCACACCATGCTGCGGGTAACTCAGAAGGCCGATTCAAGGATGGCTCCCAGCGCACGTTGCATGTCTGGGTCATCGGTAATTGGGGCGGTCATCGCCATGCGGCAACTGTCGATGGGTGGCAGCCCGTCGCGGATCAGAACGCCGGCGTAGATCAGCATACGGGTGGAGATGCCCTCATCCAGCCCGCGCTCGCGCAGAAGGCGCGACTGATGGGCGATGTTGACCAGCCGGGCAGCCAGCGCGTGGTCTATGCCTGCTTCGTGGGCGACGATATCCGCCTCGGCCTCCGCCGTCGGGTAGTCGAACTCCAGCGCTGCAAAGCGCTGGCGGGTAGATTGCTTGAGGCCCTTGCTATAGTGCTGGTAGCCGGGGTTGTAGGAGACGACGAGCTGAAAGTCTGGATGTGCGGCTACGATCTCGCCCTTTTTGTCTAGCGGCAGGATGCGGCGACTGTCCGTAAGGGGGTGAATCACCACCGTGGTGTCCTGCCGCGTCTCGACCACTTCATCCAGGTAGCAGATGGCACCGTGACGCACAGCGGTGGTGAGCGGGCCATCATGCCAGCGCGTGCCTTCGGCATCGAGCAGATAGCGGCCGACGAGGTCGGCAGCGGTCATGTCCTCGTTGCAGGCCAGAGTGATCAGCGGCTTGCCCAAGCGCCAGGCCATGTATTCGACGAAGCGCGTCTTGCCGCAGCCGGTCGGGCCCTTGAGCATCAACGGTAAGCGGTGAGCGTAGGCGTGCTCGTAGAGGGCAATTTCGTGGCCGGTGGGGCGGTAGTAGGGCTCGGCGGTGAGGCGGTAAGGGGCGAGGTCCATAGCGTTCGTCCGAATGGGCACGCCCGACATCCCGCGGGACATCGGGCGGCCGAAGGGGCAATCAGCGATGGGCCGATGGCTGGTTGGGGATGCCCTCGATCGGGCATTCCGGCGTGCCCACGGTGGAACGGGTGATTGCCTCCACCTTCTTGCGCGTGCCTTCCGGATCATTGATCCACTCGCCGTAGAAGCTGTAGGGGCAGGCGGCAACGCCGGTGGGTTCTTCGCCGGAGTTGATCTTGCCGGTGTAGCCACGGTGCAGCAGCTTGAAGAGGTGGTTCTCCGACTGCGCGTTCTTGCGGAAATCGCGGATCAGGCTGGTAGAGAGTTCGGCGTACTGGATGCCCATCTCTTCCTCACCGCATTCGCCCAGCGTACGGCCGTCGAAGCCAATGATGGCCGAGTGGCCGAAGTAGGAATACACACCGTCGAATCCGGTGGCGTTGGCTACGGCCACGTAGCAGTTGTTCATCCACGCCATCGCCTTGGCCACCATCACCTGCTGGTCCTTGGCCGGGTACATGTAGCCTTGGCAGCGCACGATCAACTCGGCGCCCTTCATCGCGCAGTCACGCCAGATCTCGGGGTAGTTGCCGTCATCGCAGATGATGAGACTGATCTTCATGCCCTTAGGGCCATCAGACACATAGGTGCAGTCGCCCGGATACCAGCCTTCGATTGGCACCCAAGGCATGATCTTGCGGTATTTCTGCACAATCTCGCCACGGTCGTTCATCAGGATCAGCGTGTTATAGGGCGCCTTGTTAGGGTGGTCTTCATGACGCTCGCCGGTCAGCGAGAACACACCCCACACCTTGGCCTTGCGGCAGGCGGCGGCGAAGATCTCGGTCTCCTCGCCCGGTACCATGGCCGCGGTGTCGTACATTTCTTGGGGGTCGTACATGATCCCGTGGGTCGAATACTCGGGAAAGATCACCAGATCCATTCCCGGCAGGCCCTTCTTCATGCCTACCACCATTTCAGCAATCTTGCGCGCATTGTCCAGCACCTCGGCCTTGGTGTGCAGGCGCGGCATCTTGTAGTTGACCACCGCAACGCCCACGCAATCGGCGCTGCTCGAAATGTCTCCGTGTCTCATGGATTGGGTCTCCTGGTGAGGTGGGTTGCAAAGGATGTGCTCTCATTATCAGAGGGGCGGTGCGCCGCACAAATACGTTGTTTGACGTATCGGGTTGCTTGAATGATATAATGCGTAATCTGAAATGCATAGATGATTCCGCCGTCGCTGATATATCGTTTACGCTCGCTGTGGCGCGCAAGGGGCCGAGCATGACGCAAAATCGGCAGGAGAAGCGGGATGGGTAGAGTACGCATGCTCTACGTTTTGAGCGATGCGCTGTGGGAGGGGATCGAGCCTTTGATTTCTGTACCGGCACCGGTGCATCCAGGAGAAAAGGGCATGATGTCAAGGTAGTTCGGGTGATCGTTTTTGCTTACCCGAGCGCCACTTTCGGCAACATTGCTCGGACGGGCTCGGCGGCGGGGCCGAAACCGCTGGCGCGGCGACACCAAGTCAAAGTCTGCGACCCACGAAGCCCCCGCGACGACGACGCAAGTCGTTAAGCGGTGGGGGAGGTTATGTCGGGTGCTACGTTGCTAATCGATGAGTGAGTGGGCGTGATTCCTCTTTCCTTATCTCGAGTTTCAGTTATACCTTGATAAACGTATTGACATATTTCCGCATCGTACGGAAATCCAGGTAAGGAGGAGTGGGATGGCAATCGAGACGTATCGTTCGGTGTTCCGGCCTGGCTTGTTCGCCGGCCAGAGCGTCATCGTCACGGGCGGGGGGAGCGGCATCGGGCGCTGCACGGCGCACGAGCTGGCGAGCCTGGGGGCCAAGGTCGCCTTGGTGGGGCGGCGTCGCGAGAAACTCGCAGCGGTCAAGGCAGAGATCGAGGCCGGTGGCGGAAGTGCCACGATCCACTCTTGTGATATTCGCGACGAAGAAGCGGTCAAGGCGATGGTAGCCCAAGTGCTCGCCCAGCATGGCCGCATCGATGGTCTCGTCAATAACGCCGGTGGCCAGTTTCCCGCCCGTGCGCGCGACATCACGCTCAAGGGGTGGGAGGCGGTGGTCAAGAACAACCTTACTGGCGGTTTCCTCGTCTCGCGCGAAGTGTATACGCAGTGGATGGAGGAACACGGCGGAGCCATCGTAAACATCATCGCCGACATCTGGGGTGGGATGCCGACCATGGCGCACAGTGGCGCAGCGCGCGCTGGTATGCTTTCGTTTACCGAGACCGTCGCCTGCGAATGGGCCCATTCGGGAGTGCGCGTCAATGCCGTGGCGCCGGGGTGGATTGCCAGCAGCGGCTTTGACACCTACGACGAGGCGATGCAACAGGAATTGCGCCGTCTGCAGACGAAAGTGCCGCTGCAGCGCTACGGCACCGAGGCCGAGGTCTCGGCGGCGATCGTCTTCCTGCTGTCCGAGGCGGCCGCCTTCATCACGGGTTCCTATATTCGTGTCGATGGTGGCGTGCCCAACGCGCGTCCAACATGGAAACTCATTGCGCACGACCGCTCGAAACCGTTCAATGGCTTCCTGCTCTATCGACCACCGCGCTGCTTGCAACCCGAAGCGGGAGAACCTTCATGAGCCGTACTTTCTTTTCCGATACCGATATCCTCGCCGATTCCGATCGCTTTGCCCCTTACCTACGCCCTGGGGTCTTCGTCGATAGCGACCATCCTGCCGTGATCGACTTCGCTCGGTCGCGGGTCGAGGCGTGCGAGAGTGCCCTCGAGGCTGCCGTGCGTCTGTACTACGCCGTGCGCGATGAGTTTCTCTACGACCCTTACGGCATCGATACCTCCGTCGAGGCCCTCAAGGCGAGTCGGGTGATCGAAGTGGGCCGCGGTTTTTGCGTACCCAAGGCAGCTTTGCTGGCGGCGGCGGCCCGCGCCGTGGGTATTCCGGCTCGAGTGGGCTATGCCGACGTGCGCAACCACCTTACCAGTCCGCGCCTGCGCGAGGCCATGGGGACGGATCTCTTCGTCTTCCACGGGTATACCGAATTGTGGCTCGAGGGGAGATGGGTGAAAGCCACCCCGGCCTTCAATCGGACTTTATGCGAAAAGGCTGGAATCAAACCCTTGGAATTCGACGGACGGCAGGATTCGTTGTTTCACGAGTTCGATGTCGCCGGTCGTCGCCACATGGAGTATGTACGGGATCGTGGCACGTTCGCCGATTTGCCGCGCGAGCAGATGCTGGCGGCCTGGGCCGAGCATTATCCCGGTTATGAGCGCTGGGCAGGTGCAGTCAAGGGGGATTTTCAGTCCGAGGCACAGGGGCAGTAGCGATAAGCGCTACTGCGCGCGGCCGCTGCCGCCCAGCAGCACCGCCACCACCGCTTTCTTGTTCCCGGCGCGGTGCGGAGCCGCTTCCTTTGCTGCGGCAAGCACGGCGTCAGCCTTGGGTTCGTAGGGGCGGGAGAAGTCGAAGCCGTCGGGGGAGCGCCCGCTGCGTTCGCTGCGGCGGCGGGCGGGTTCGGCGCGCCGTTCACGCGCCGGCGGCTCCAGCGTCTCGCAAGGGATGGCGCGGCCGAGCATTTTTTCGATGGCTTGGAGCCGCTCTGCTTCGCTCGCATCGACGAGCGAGATTGCCAAGCCTTCGTGCCCGGCGCGACCGGTGCGCCCGACGCGGTGGATGTAGTCTTCGGGGTTGGAGGGCAGGGCGAAGTTGATGACGAAGGGGAGCTCTTCGATGTCTAGCCCTCGGGCGGCGACGTCGGTGGCCACGAGCACGCGCAAGCGCCCGCTTTTGAAGGCTTCGAGCACGTCGAAGCGCTGCTGCTGGGATTTGTCGCCGTGGATCGCTTCGGCCTGGATACCGTGCCGCTGCAGGTGGGAAGCAAGCCGTCCGCAGGCGATCTTGGTGTCGACGAAGACGAGCGCCTGACCGGGGTGGCGCTGCAGCAGCTCGACGAGCGCCTCGCGCTTATGCGGGGCCTCGCAGCGCACGATGCGGTGCGTGATGGTCTCGCTCACCGTGTTGCGCTGCGCCACTTCGATCGTTTCCGGCTCGCGCAGCAGCTGCTGCGCGAGTTTCTTGATTTCGGGCGAGAAGGTGGCCGAGAAGAGCACGGTCTGGCGTTGCTGCGGCAAGCGCTCCATGATGCGGCGGATGTCGGGCATGAACCCCATGTCGAGCATCCGGTCGGCTTCGTCGAAGACGAGAAATTCGACCTGGTTGAGCTGGATGGTCTTCTGTTCGAGGTGATCGAGCAGCCGTCCCGGCGTGGCCACGACGATTTCCACGCCGCGGCGCAGTTCCTCGATCTGCGGCTTGATGTCCACGCCGCCATAGATCGCCGCGGCGCGCAGCGGCAGATGCTTGCCGTACTGACGCACGGATTCATAGACTTGCAGCACCAGCTCGCGCGTGGGGGCGAGGACGAGCGCGCGCACGGGGTGGCGGGCAGGGCTTGCCGAGGTGTTGGCGTGGGGCGCGAGGCGCTGCAGCAGCGGCAGGGTGAATCCGGCGGTCTTGCCGGTGCCGGTTTGGGCGGCGCCGAGCAGGTCCTTGCCGGCGAGGATGCGCGGGATGGCTTGGGCCTGGATCGGCGTGGGTTCGGTGTAACCGAGGTCGTTGACGGCGGCAAGCAGTTCCGGCAGAAGCCCAAGCTCAGAGAAAGTCATCGGAGGTCGTGCGCTCCAGAAACGGAAGGAAAGGGTCAGGACAAGAAATTATACGCCGGTATCGGGTGATCGACAGCAGCGCGTTCAGGCGAGCGCCCGGGCGAAGAGGGTGACTTCTTCGCGGTCGTGGTAGAGCTGCTTGCAGCGCAACTCGATGCCGCCGGCCTCGCGAGCGAGCCGCTGGAGCCGCTTGCGCGCGTCTTCCAGGGCTTCGAGGCGTTTTTTCATCGGCAGTTTCAGGTTGAAGAGGGCATGGCGGCACAGGCGCAGGGCGAACCAGCGGCCGACGAGCTCGGCGATGCGGCTGGGCTGCTCCACCATGTCGCACAGCAGCCAGTCGACGCGACCGCGCGGGCGCCAGGTAAAGCCGTCGGCACGTTGCCAGTCGACGAGCCCGGAGGCGAGGAGCCGCTCATCCAGCCGGCCGTTGTCGATCGCGCTCACCCGCAAGCCACGCTGCACCATCTGCCAGGTCCAGCCACCGGGTGCGGCGCCCAGATCGACCGCTTTCATGCCGGGGCGCAGCCAGCGGGCGCGTTCGTCTTCGTCGAGCAGCACGAGAAACGCCTCGGCGAATTTGAGCGCGGAGCGGCTGGGCGCTTGCGCCGGCAGGCGCAGCCGCGGGATGCCGTTTTCCCAGGGGGAGAGGAGCCCGGAGGGGGCGCTGCCCAAAAAGGCTTCGCGCGAGGAGGGGAAAAAGACGACGAGGGTCTCACGGGCGCGCTCGGCGAATTTGCCGCGCTCGGCGAGCGCCGTCTCGAGGTGCGGCCGCAGCCGGCGGGTGAAACCGGAGAGGGGCCGGCCTTCGTCGCTGTCGGGAAAGGCGAGGCGCAGGGCGCCGAAGCGCGTCCGGGGGTGATGGTGCTCGATGTTCTCGACCAGGGGACGCACGCGATCGCGTTCGGGCAGCGCCAGCCGGTCGAACCAGGGCAGGCACTCGCGGGCGAACACGAGCTCGCGCCAGGAGGGCAGGGGAAGGCCGTCCGGCAGCGGTGCATGGGTATCCAGCAGCACGTAGCCGCTGCGCACCGGCAGCGTGACTTCAGCGGCAAGGCCTTGGGTCTCGGCCCAGTGGCGCAGCTCGGCGGCGGCCTCGGGCTCGAAACCGGGGCGGGTGAGGGCGATCAGCCCTTGCGGCGGGGAATGCATGGCGTACACTACGAGCGAAACGGTAATGATACCGCGGCGCGCCCGCGGCGACGCGCTTTTCGACGAGGAGAGAACAATGGAGTATCGCACGCTGGGAGATGGCGCCTTGCGGGTGTCGGCGATCTGCATGGGGACGATGACTTTCGGGGAGCAGAACGACGAGGCACAGGCGCACGCCTTGCTCGATCGCGCCTGGGAGGCGGGGATCGATTTCTACGACACGGCGGAGATGTACCCCGTGCCGGCGCGCGCCGAGACCTACGGGGCGACGGAGCGCATTCTTGGCGCCTGGCTCAAGCGCAAGCCGCGCGATCGGGTGATCCTCGCCACCAAGGCGGCTGGTCCGTCGCGTGGCTTGAATTGGATCCGCGGGGGTCCCAGCGGGTTCGACGAGCGCAATCTGCGCGAGGCCCTCGAAGGCAGCCTGCGGCGCTTGCAGACCGATTACGTCGATCTCTATCAGTTGCACTGGCCGGACCGCAACCAGCCGATGTTCGGGCAATGGCGGTTCGATCCGGACAAGGAGCGGCCGACGGTGCCGATCCGCGCCCAGCTCGAAGCGCTCGCCAAGCTGGTCGAGGAAGGAAAGATCCGCTACGTCGGCGTCTCGAACGAACATTCCTGGGGCGTGATGCAGTTCGTGCGCCTGGCCGAGGAATATGGCTTGCCGCGCATCGTCTCGATCCAGAACGCCTATCATCTGATGAACCGCACTTTCGAGTACGGCCTGGAGGAAGTCTGCTTTCGCGAACGGGTGGGTTTGCTCGCCTATTCGCCGCTCGCCTTCGGCCTCTTGAGCGGCAAGTATCTTGCAGATCCTGGCGCCGAGGGGCGATTGACGCGTTTTACCAACTTCGGGCAGCGCTACGCCAAGCCCAATGTCCAGCCGGCGGTCGAAGCCTACGCGCGGCTTGCGCGCGAACTGGGGGTGAGCCCGGCTACGCTTGCGCTCGGCTGGGTCTATCACCGCCGCTGCGTGGCGAGCACCATCATCGGGGCGACCCGCCCTGAACAGTTGGAGGAAAACCTCCGGGCCTGGGATTGGCGCCCGAGCCCGGAGGTGCTCGGGCGCATCGATGAAATCCATCTGCGCTACACGAACCCGGCGCCTTGAACGGGGTCGGGGGTTGCCGCCGCGATGAAGGGGCGCTTGCGCCCAGCGACGTCAGCGCTCCGGCGCGGCGGGTACGGACGGTCCGGGGGCGCTCTCTGCTTTGGGGATGATGGGCTGCGAGCGTTTGAGCGGCTCGGTGGGGGCGAACACCGGCGGCACTTCGCGCAGGTTGTTCTGCAGCATGTAGTCGTTCATCTCGCGCCAGCCGTCGAAGATCGCCGCTTTCGAGGCGCCGGGGTTGAGGGCATAGCAGTCTTCGAGCGAACGCCCGGCATGGCGGCAGGCGGCGCCGATCGCTTTGGCCTCCGCTTCAGCTTTTTTGGCGTCATTGAGGCCGATGGCGTCAGAGAAGGCGTCGCAGCCGGACAGCGAGGTGGCCAGGAAGAGCAGCAAGGGCAGGGATCGGCGGGGCATCGGGTCCTCTTCGCGGGAGCGGATGGAGGCGTTAACGGCATGGCCGCGGAAAACTTTATGTCAGGGGTGGCCTCGAGCCCGAGAGTATGGATTTTTTTCGGCGAACCGGCTATAATTTTCTGCTTCAGGAGAGGTACCGAAGCGGTCATAACGGCGCCGACTCGAAATCGGATGGCCGGGTAAAACCGGCACGCGGGTTCGAATCCCGCCCTCTCCGCCAGCTTGCATCGGCAATGCCGAAAGGCGTGCGGAACCGGTTTACAGCGAGTGGTTTTTTTGCTACCATGCGCGCTCTTCTGTGCGGGGGTATAGCTCAGTTGGTAGAGCGCTTGCATGGCATGCAAGAGGTCAGCGGTTCGACTCCGCTTACCTCCACCAGAAAAACGGTTTTGCGGGTCCCCATCGTCTAGAGGCCTAGGACACCGCCCTTTCACGGCGGTAACCGGGGTTCGAATCCCCGTGGGGACGCCAGGGTTCACAAGTGCGGAGTGGTAGTTCAGTCGGTTAGAATACCGGCCTGTCACGCCGGGGGTCGC
>JACRJA010000013.1 GCA_016235745.1 Rhodocyclales bacterium
AATAGATGCGGGTGGGAATGCCCGGCGCCCGGTAGGTCATTTGGGCCCCGCGCAGCGGCAGGCCCGTGTCGAAGACGCCGACGATTTTGGCTTCCAATCGCGTAAATTCCAGGATCGCGTCGGGGAAAACCTCCCGGATACGCGCCCCGATCGTGTCCCCCTCGCTCCGTCGCGCCTTCTCGATGAAGTTCCGGTTCGCCGACACCACCCGCAACCCCCGATCGATTAAAATGAGGGAAAACGGGATGTTCCCCAGGAGCATGTGGTACAGCTTTTCGTACCAGCCTTCCGGGGGCGCGGTCACCGGAGGCATCGTGTCCTGGTTCGTCGAAGAGAGGTCGGCGGCGTCGGCTGACTTTCTCATGGGTCACCTTCAGAGAGCGTGGGGCAAAAATTGTACGGCGGCCACGGCCCCCGCAATTCGAAGGTCAGGCCGGTCCCCTTGTGGGCGTGCCGTGGGTCCGAGAGAACGGCGCGAAAATCGGGGAGGGCCGCATGGGTCACCAGAAAGCCGCGGTTGAAGACCATCCGTTCGGGACGTCCGGTCACCGCGCCGGCGTGGCGCCGCAATTCGGTTGAGGCCGCGGCATGGAGGGTCAGGACCTCGTGGAGGTCATGGGTCGCCTGCGCCACCCAGGCGCGCAGCGCCGCCTCGATCATGGGATCCAGTTGCTTCCGCTGGATGTACCGGGCCCCCGGCGCCTGCGACAGCGCCGCAAGCCGCGACCGGATCGCGGGGTCCGCGGCGGCCGTGAACCGCCGGGCTTCCTCTTCGTCGAGATAGCCCTTGACGCTCCACTCGGCCTTGTCGCGCAGATCATCCAGCCCCCGCACGATGTCCTCCCGATGCCGGCCCAGGAATTCCCTGAGTCTCGCGCGGGAACGAAAGATCGCGCCGAATTTGACCGGCAGGACCGGCGACGCGCCCATGATCCGTTCCACCACCGCCTCATGCCGGCAGGCCCGGGGTCCCACCCAGGACAGCGTCTGGAGGTTCCGATCGCAAAATTCACCGGGGTCCACCTCCCCGATCACCGCCACCACCCCATCCTCTTCCAGCGCCGCCACCGGGTACCGCTCGTCCACGCCGCGCAGGTCCTGCCCAGCCGCCCCCTTCACGACCGGGAAACATTCCGGCCGGGCCAGGCAGTACAGGTAGATGCCGGGGCCCGAGCCCCCATCATGCGAATCGGTCATTGTCGGATCTCGTCCCGCGCCGCCTCAAAATGCCGTGACCGGATAAGCAGGGGGGATGAGGCCGAATGTTCTTCCTTCCCGCCTCTCGCCTCCCCGACCCTCTCCCGGATGGCGTTCAAGGCCGCGCGGTTACAGAGGGCGCTGAGGTCGGCGCCCGTCAGACCGTCCGTGTCGGCCGCGATGGCCTCCAGACGCACCTCTTGGGCCACGGGCTTGCCGCGCGTCTGCACGCGCAGAATCGCCAGGCGTTCCCGCTCATCGGGACGCGGGATCTCCACCACCACATCGAAGCGGCCCGGACGCAGCAAGGCCGGGTCCACGATGTCCGGCCGATTCGTGGCCGCCAGGACCAGCACCCCGGTCAGTTTCTCGATTCCATCCAGCTCCGCCAGGAACTGGCCCACGACCCGCTCGCTGACATGCGCCTCCGACGCGCCGCCTCCACGCCGCGGGACCAGCGCATCAATCTCGTCGAAAAACACCAGGCACGGGGCCGCCTGCTTCGCCTTCCGAAAAACCTCCCGGACGGCTCGTTCCGACTCGCCGACGTACTTCGACAGCAGGGCGGGCCCCTTGACCGAGATGAAATTGACCTGGGTCGCGCTGGCCGCCGCCT
>JACRJA010000015.1 GCA_016235745.1 Rhodocyclales bacterium
AAAGCCCGGCGGCGAGCGCGAACGGCAGCCCGCGTGCGCGGTGAAACGCGGCGAGCAGGCCGCGGTTCGCATACAGGTTGAGGCCGAGCGCCGTGGCCGCCGCCACGGCCCAGAGTGGCTCGCCGGTGAACAGCGCCAGCGTGAGCAACGGCAGGCCGGCGGCGTAGGCGGCGACGTTCGCCTTGAGGCCGAGCGACGCGGTGCCGGAGTCGGCGAGGAGATCGCGCTGGCGCAGCGAGTACAGGGTCCAGTACATGGACTTGCGGAAGGCGTTGGTGAGCGAGCGCGTGAGCGAGTGGTTGAACACGTGGCGTGCGCGGATCGCCGGGTCCATCACCAGCCGGTGGCCATGGCGGCGCAGCCGGTGGCTGAACTCGACGTCCTCCAGGATCGGCAGGAAGTCCTCGCGGAAGCCACCGCTCGCATGGAAGTCCGCGGCGCGAATCGCGAGCGCGTGCGTGGCGAGATAGTCCGGGTGCGCGCCGCGCGTCTCACTGTAATGAATGAACACCGACTGGAAGCGGCTGAAGAATCGCCGGTCGGCCGGCGCGCGGGTATAGGTGCCGCCGACCACGGCCCCGGGGCCGGCGCGCACGAGCGTGGCGGCGGCGCGCGCCAGGGCGTTTTCCTCGAGCAGGCAGTCGGCGTCGGTGAAAAACAGGATTTGCCCGCGGGCGTGGGCGGCGCCCGCATTGCGCGCCCGCGCCGCGCCGCCGTGGCGTTCGAGCCGCACCCAGCGGCAGGGATAGCGGCGGATGACCGCAACCGAGTTGTCCGCGGAGGCGTCGTCCACCACGATCACCACGAACCGGGGGTAACGTGAGGCGAGCGCGGCGCGCAGGCAGCGTGCGAGCGTCGCGGCGCCATTTCGGTTGGGGACTATTAGAGAAATGAGCGGCTGCATGGCGTGTGGACGGTGGACGTCGTCGGGCGCCACGCCCTTTATAGCCTCGACAAAGCACATGGATAACGACCGATTAATCCCATCGATCGTGCGCGGCACCGCCGGTCTTTCCCATCCAATCAAGAGACTGCCGCAACGGCGCAGGTCGTGAAATGATGCAAACGCATCATTTCCTTCTATTTCGCGCCACAGTTAACTATCCCTCTCATTTGGTGCACGGGAGTACGGTATCGCCATTTTCGTGGGGGTCAGAAGCCGGAGACGACATCCATATGGGGCCCGGAAGCCAGCAGAAGCGTTATTTCACGCGGGCAGAGGTGGCGGAACTGTTCGAGGTGGCGCCCAACACCGTCAGCCGGTGGGTGCGGACCGGAAAACTGCCGTGTGTCCGGACCCCGGGTGGACGACGGCGCTATCCGATCGAGCCGATACTGCGGCTGGTGCGGCAGTTTCGCGATTGCGCGGACACGTCGGCATCGATGGGGGTTTTTTCTTCGTTTCCCGGGGATCCCGGGGGCGGGCGGTTTTCTCGATAACAGCAAGCGACAGGAGGAGGTGGAGCATGAATACGAAGCGGCTAAGTAAGATCGGCGGTGCGTTGTGGCTGGTTGGCTTAATCGGCATCGGCGGGTTTGGCACGGCCTACGCGCATCATGTGATCGTGGATACGGACTACGTCCTTAAGAACAAGGACAAGCCCGGCGTCGTGCTGGTGGATGCGCGCGCGGCGTCGGATTACAAGAAGGGGCTCATTCCGGGCGCCGCGGTCCTGGGCGAAAAGGGCGGGGCGGTGGGCCTGCGGGACGTGGACGCGCGCGTGCTGCCGGTAAACAAACTCGAGAAAATTCTGGGTGAGGCGGGCATCACGCGCGAGAACGAGATTATCGTGTATGGGGCCAAGGGCGACACGGGTCCGGACGTGGTTTTCTGGATCCTCGAGTACCTGGGGGCCGGGAAGGCCAAGGTCTACCACGGCGGCTTCGACGACTGGACAGCGGGCAAGCACCCGCTGACGAACGAGCCG
>JACRJA010000002.1 GCA_016235745.1 Rhodocyclales bacterium
AGCACATCGGTCTGACCATCCCCGTTGAAGTCCGCCGTCCCCTTGATCGTCCAGCCAGACGGCGCCGTGAACCCGGGACCGCTCGAGCCTTCGCTCACAACGTCGCCCGCGTCGTCCACAACATACGTGTCGTCCCCGTCCCCGCCTTCCAGCCGGTCCGCGCCCAGCCCGCCGTCCAAAACGTCGTTCCCAGCCAAGCCCTTCAGCGTGTCAGCCCCGCCTAGTCCGGACAGCGTGTCGTTGACCTCGCCCCCCGTCAGCGTGTCGGCGCCCGCCGTCCCCGTTAGATTCAGCGGCGCCAGCAAGCTGCCGCTGGCAAAGTCGCTCTCGCCCAGCGCCTTGTTGCCGCTCAGCTCAAGCGCGAAGTCGGCCCCCCGGTCGCCGTTCACGTCGCCTTCCAGCACCGTCACCCCGCGGCTGGCGTCATAGCTGTAGCGCAGCGCAGCCGACGCCCCGTCAAACGCGCCCGTCCCCAGCCAGCGGAACGCCTGATCCCCAGACACCCCGCCGTTGGCGTCCAGCGCCACAAGGTCCAGCTTGTCGGTCCCCAGCGTGAAGTCGGTGATCAGGTCGCGCTGCCCGGCGGCCGAGCCGCTGTCGCCGTCCGCAAACACAAACACATCCGACCCGCCGTTGCCGGTGAGCGTATCCACCCCCGCCTTGCCGCTCAGGATGTTGTCGCCGGCATTGCCCACAATCACGTTGGCGCCGCTGTTGCCCGTGCCGGCGATGCCGCCCGAGCCCGTCAGCGTCAGGTTCTCAACCGCATCCGGCAGCGTATAGCTGATCGAGCTCTGCACCAGATCGGTGCCGCCCGCGCTCGTCGTCAGCGCTTGCACCGCGTCCGCCGTCACCGTCACATAGGCGCCGTCCCCGGTCTGCGTCACCCCGTTCAGATACTGCGCATATTGCCGGCCATCCCGGATGTAGAGCAGATCCTTCTGACCGTCCCCATTGCCGTCCGTCAGACCCTGCAATGACCAGCCAACCCAGCCGTTCGTCGTCGCGTTCGGCAGATTGCTCACCGTCGAGGACACCGCGCCGTTCTGCAAAAGCCAGATCTGATTGGCGCTCGCGCTCGACACCAGCACATCGGTCTGACCATCCCCGTTGAAGTCCGCCGTCCCCTTGATCGTCCAGCCAGACGGCGCCGTGAACCCGGGACCGCTCGAGCCTTCGCTCACAACGTCGCCCGCGTCGTCCACAACATACGTGTCGTCCCCGTCC
>JACRJA010000016.1 GCA_016235745.1 Rhodocyclales bacterium
AGGGCAGTGACTCGATGTCGCCGACGGTGCCGCCGACCTCGACGATCGCCACGTCGGCGCCCTCGGCGCCGCGCGGGATGTAGAGCTTGATCTCGTCGGTGATGTGCGGAATCACCTGCACGGTCTTGCCGAGATACTCGCCGCGCCGCTCCTTCTTGATCACCGACTCGTAGATCTGGCCGGTGGTGAAGTTGTTGCGCTTGCCCATCTTGGCGCTGGTGAAGCGCTCATAGTGGCCGAGATCCAGGTCGGTCTCGGCACCGTCCTCGGTGACGAACACTTCGCCGTGCTGGAACGGCGACATCGTGCCGGGATCGACGTTGATGTAGGGATCGAGCTTGAGATGGGTAACATTGATGCCGCGCGACTCGAGGATGGCCCCCAGCGATGCGGCGGCGATGCCTTTGCCCAGACTGGACACGACACCACCCGTAACGAAGACGAATTTGGTCATGGAAACTACGGCTGCGGGAAATTTCTATGATACCGGAAACGCACCCTTCCCTCAATCGGCCGCGGACCCGCTCCACAGGCACTGCCCCTTGCTTGCCTTGTCGATTTCCCTGAGCACGCGGTCATGCTCGGCCAGTTCGTCCGCGCCGGCACGCACCACGCGCAGCGTCGGCCGACTGCCCAGTGTGAAGGTCGCGATCTCCGCCGCCGGTTCGTCGAGCTCCATGACCAGGCTCTCCTGGCCGCGCGTCATCGCCAGATAGACTTCCGCCAGCAGTTCGGCGTCCAGCAAGGCGCCGTGGAACTGGCGGTTGGAGTTGTCCACGCCATATTCGGAACATAGGGCATCGAGCGAATTGCGCTTGCCCGGCCGCAGGTCGCGCGCCATCTTGAGCGTATCGACCACGGCGGCACAGATGGCGCGCGCGCTTTCCATGTCCGGGTTGCGCAGCAGGCCGAATTCGACGTTGAGGAACTCCATGTCGAAGCTGGCGTTGTGGATCACCAGTTCGGCGTCGCGGATGAAGTCGGCCAGTTCGGCTGCGATATCGCGGAACCTCGGTTTGTCGGCCAGAAATTCGTCGGTCAGGCCATGGATGCGCTGGGCTTCGATCGGCACTTCGCGCTCGGGATTGAGGTAGCGATGCAGGCGACGCCCGGTCGGCTTGCGATCGACCAGTTCGACGCAGCCGATCTCGACCACGCGGTCGCCGTTCCTGGCGTACAGGCCCGTGGTTTCGGTATCCAGAACGATCTGCCTCAACTCAGCTTCCCCTCTTCAATTCGATGCCGCGCCGGGCGAGCTCGTCGGCACGCTCGTTTTCCGGATGGCCGGCATGGCCCTTCACCCAGAGCCATTCCACCTGATGCGCCGCGGCCAGCGTATCGAGCGTCCGCCACAGGTCCTCGTTCTTGACCGGATCCTTGCCCGCCGTCTTCCAGCCGCGCCGCTTCCAGCCGTGGATCCACTCGGTCATGCCCTTCTGCACGTACTGCGAGTCGGTATGCACGCGCACTGCTGCCGTCCGCTTGAGCGAACGCAGCGCCTCGATGACCGCGGTCATCTCCATGCGGTTGTTGGTGGTGGCCGGGTCGTAGCCGAACAGTTCCTTCTCGTGACCGTTGAGGCGAAGAATTGCGCCCCAGCCCCCGGGGCCGGGATTGCCGCTGCATGCGCCATCGGTGTAGATATCCACTACCTGCTCTGTCATTGATGATCCGTTTTCTGGGTTATCGGCATCAGCGCCTTGGCGCGCGCCGCTCTGTCTTTCCACTTGGGCATCAAGAGTCGCATGCCGGGCACGCGCTTGATCGCCTGAATAACGTACACCGCGCCGCCGATCGGCCACCAGCGGTCGCCGGCCGCATCCAGCCAGCGGAAGCGCTGCAGCCACTTTTCCTGGGTCACGGCGGGCGCGTAGCAGCCGAACGCCCCGGCATGCGGCTCCAGCCCGAGCAGGGCGAACCAGTCCTTCAGGCGCGATACCGAGATATAGCGGCCGCGCCAGGGAGGCAGCTTGTTGCGCCGCGCCAGGCTGCGCTTGGCGCCCCAAAGGCTGTAGGGATTGAAGCCGGTGATGATGACGCTGCCTTCCGGAACCAGCACGCGCTCCACCTCGCGCAGGATCTGGTGCGGATTGGAGTCGAACTCGAGCACATGCGGCAGCACCACCAGGTCGACGCTGTTGCCGGCCAGCGGCAAGTGGTGCAGATCGGCCCGCAACTGCACATTGCCATTGCGGTCATCGCAACGCATGCGATAGGGCATGCGATTGGCGCGCAGATAATCGAGGCCCGGCCAGCCGATTTGAACTGCATTGAAGCCGAAGATGTCCACTACCAACTGGTCGTGCTTCGCCTGCTCCCAGTCGAGCACATAACGCCCCTGGGGCGTTTCCAGCCAATCGGAGAAGCCCTGCGCCGACATTAGAATGTACCCATGACTGCCCTGGAAATACTCCCGTTGCCCGCTTTCGAGGACCACTACATCTGGTGCCTGCGACGCGCCGGCCTCGTTGCGATAGTCGATCCCGGCGCTGCGCAGCCGGTGCTCGATCATCTGGGCCGGTCCGGCGACCGGCTTTGCGCCATCCTCGTCACCCACCACCACCACGACCACATCGACGGCATTGCCGAACTGACTGCCCACCATCCGGTCCCGGTTTTCGCGCCGGGCGCCGAAGCCATCACGGGAACCACGCAGGCCGTTTCCGGCGGCGACCGCCTGGCGCTCCCGGAACTCGGCGTCGAATTCGAAGTGCTCGACCTCGCCGGCCATACCCGCGGCCATGTCGGCTATTATCGCCCAGGCACCTTGTTCTGTGGCGACACCCTGTTCGGCTGCGGTTGCGGCAGGTTGTTCGAAGGCACCCCGGCGCAGTTGCACGCCGCCCTGCAACGAATTGGCGTGCTGCCGCCGCTGACGCTTGCCTACTGCGCCCACGAGTACACGGCATCCGGCATTCGCTTCGCCCAGAGCGTCGAACCGGGTAATGCCGCCGTCGCAATCCGGGGTGCCGAAATCGCCCGCTTGCGTGCCGCCCAACAGCCGACAGTTCCCTTCACCATCGCCGACGAACTCGCCACCAATCCCTTCCTGCGCTGCCGGGAAGCCGAAGTGATCGCTGCGGTCGGCCGCCGCCTGGCCCGCGCCCCCGCAGACGAAGTGGAGGTCTTTGCCGCGCTGCGCGCGTGGCGGGACCACTTCTGACGGTCGCCGCGGCATCCTTCGGTAAAATGCGGCCGATGATCCCACAACGCTTCCTCCTGGCGGCACTGGCCAGCCTGTCGCTCGCCGCCTGTTCCACCCTTCCCCAGACCGAGACCGCGAGCCCGCCACCCGCAGCGAAGGCCGCCGATGCGCCCAAGCGCCTCCCGCCGCCGGCAGAGGTACCGGTGGTCGTGAAGCCGCCGGCGCCGCCGGTCGCGAACACCTGGACGCGGCCGCTCGACGAGGAGGTCCCGGCAGACGCGCCGCCCATCCCGGCGATCGACCTGACCGTCGCACCGGACAACCTCTGGCAGCGCATTCGCCACGGCTTCGGCATGCCCGATCTGCACAGCCCGCTGGTTGCCAACCGCCAGGCGTGGTATCTGAACCGGCCGGACTACCTGAAGCGCATCATCGCCCGCAGCAGCAAGTATCTGCATCACATCGTCGGGGAGCTGGAGGAGCGCGGCATGCCGACCGAACTGGCCCTGCTGCCGATGGTGGAAAGCGCCTACAACCCGTTGGCGGCGTCGCGCGCCCGCGCACTTGGCATGTGGCAGTTCATCCCCTCGACGGGCAAGAACTTCAAGCTGGACCAGAACTACTGGCGCGACGAGCGCCGCGACATCGTTGCCTCGACCAAGGCGGCGCTCGACTATCTGCAGAGCATCTACGAGATGCACGGCGACTGGCATCTGGCGCTGGCCTCCTACAACTGGGGCGAGCACGCGGTGGCACGCGCGGTGGCGAAAAACCAGGCCAGGGGCATGCCCACCGCCTACGAAAACCTGAAGATGCCCAGGGAAACGCAGTACTACGTGCCGAAGCTCCAGGCGCTCAAGAACATCATCGCCCAGCCGGAGACCTTCGGCTTCGAACTCGACCCGCTGCCCAACCGGCCCTACTTCGATACCGTGGACCTGCCGGGCGACATGGACGTCATGCTCGCGGCAAGCCTCGCCGAAATGCCGGTCGACGAGTTCATCGCCCTCAATCCCGCCTACCACCGGCCGCTGATCCGCGGCGACGCAGCCACCCAACTGGTCCTGCCGGCCGACAAGGTGGACACCTTCCAGAGCAACCTGCAACTCCATACCGCGCAGGAAAAGCCGCTCGCCAACTGGCGCACCTACACCCTCAAAAAGGGCGAGAACCTCGACCGCGTCGCGGCGCGCTACAAGCTTTCGCTGGCCAAACTCAAGCAGTTGAACGGCATTACGCCGCGGGTCAAGGTCAGGCCGGGCTTCAACCTGCTGGTGCCCGGCCCGCACGCGCAGATCAGCGACCAGCTTGCCGAAGCCCTGCCGAAGATACCGAGCCAGGGGCGCAAGAAGGCCGGCAAGCGCGGCAAGAAGAAGTCTGCAGTCAAGGGCAAGCCGCGCGCCAAACCGGCCGGCACACCGCTCCAGGGCAGACGTTAGGCCGCGAACAAGTGGCAGCGCACCGCATGGCTGCCTGACAGCGCGGTGGCCTCCGGATAGGTCTCGCGACAGACCGCCAGCGCATGCGGACAACGCGGCTGGAAATGGCAACCCGCGGGCGGATTGGCGGGTGACGGCGGATCGCCCGGTACCAGCAGCCGCTGCCCGACGATTCCGTCGATTCTGGGCACCGCAGCCATGAGCGCCTGAGTGTACGGATGCCTGGCATTGCGCAGTACATCGTCAACCGTGCCCTGTTCGACAATGCGCCCCAGATACATTACCGCCACGTTGTGCGCGAGGTAGTCGACCACCGCGATGTTGTGGGTGATGAAGAGATAGGCCAGGCCGCGGCTGTCCTGCAGGTCGCGCAACAGCCGGAGGATCTGCGCCTGCACCGATACATCGAGCGCACTGGTCGGCTCGTCGCAGACCAGGAGCTGCGGGTTGACGGCCAGCGCCCGCGCAATCGCGATGCGCTGCCGCTGCCCGCCCGAGAACTCGTGCGGATAGCGCGCGACCATCGATGCCTCCAGCCCGACCTGTTCGAGCAGCGCGCCGACCTCGCCCGCGACACCCTGTGCCCGCATGCCTTCGGCGATGATCTGGCCGATGCGCAGGCGCGGGTTGAGCGAACCGAACGGGTCCTGGAAAACCATCTGCATCTGGCGCGGCGCCAGCGTCGTGACCGCCTGTCCGGCAAATTGCACGGTTCCGGCGGTTGGCGGCAACAGGTGCAGCACCGCCTTCCCGGCCGTCGTCTTGCCGCAGCCGGATTCGCCCACCACCGCCAGCGTACCGCCACGGCTGACTTTCAGCGCCACGCCATCGACTGCCTTGATGCAGCCGACAGTGCGCTGCAGGAAGCCGCGCCGGATCGGAAAATGGACGGCGAGATTGTCGACTTCCAGCAGGGTCTGATCCTGCGGCTGGCTCGCGGGCTTCGCGAGGTTTTCCGGCAGCGCAGCGAACAGGCGCTGCGAATAGGGATGCGACGGTCCGCGGAAGAAGGCCTTCGCTTCGGCCACCTCGACGAGCCGGCCGCCATGCATGACGCCGACGCGATCGGCCATGCGCGCAACGACGCCGAGGTCGTGGGTGATCAGCAGCATCGCCATGCCCATCTGCCGCTGCAGGTCCTTCAGCAGATCGAGCACCTGCGCCTGGATGGTGACGTCGAGCGCCGTGGTCGGTTCATCCGCAATCAGCAGTTTGGGCTCGCCGGCCAGGGCCATGGCGATCATGGCCCGCTGCTTCATGCCGCCCGAGAGCTGGAATGGATACTCGGTCGCCCGCCGCTCCGGATCGGGAATGCCCACGGCCTCCAGCAACTCGCTGACGCGCCCCGGCCTGCCGCCATGCAGGCGCAGCACTTCGCCGATCTGGTCGCCGATGGTCATCACCGGGTTCAGGCTGGTCGCCGGCTCCTGGAAGATCATGGCCATGCCGCCGCCACGCAGCTCGCGCATGCCGGACTCGGGAATCGAGAACAGATCACGGCCGTCGAAGTTCACCTCGCCGCGCGCAATGTGCGCCGCCGGGGGCAGCAGGCGCATCAGCGACAGCGCCGTCAGCGACTTGCCGCAGCCTGATTCGCCAAGCAGGGCGAAGGTCTCGCCGGGCGCGATCTCGAACGACACGCCGTCGACCGGCATCAGGGCGCCGATGGCTACCGAAAGATCGCGAACGCCGAGCAGGCTCATTTCGCCGCCCGCGGATCGAAGGCGTCGCGCACTGCATCGGCCAGCAGGTTGGCCGCCAGCACCATGGCGAACATGAAGACGAAGGCCGCCGCCAGCGACCACCAGACCATGGGCTCGCGCGCCAGTTCCAGGCGCGCCGCGTTGATCATGGTGCCGAAGCTGATGGTGTTGGGATCGACGCCGACACCGACGTAGGAAAGTACCGCCTCTGCCAGCACCAGTCCGGAGAAGTCCATCACCACTGCGATCAGGACGATGTGCATGACGTTGGGCAGTACGTGGCGGAGCATGATCGCCAGTCGCGAGACGCCGAAGGCGCGCGCCGCCTGCACGTATTCCATTTCGCGCAGCTTGAGCGTCTCGCCGCGCAGCAGCCGGCAAAGCCCGGTCCAGCTCGTTACGCCGAGGATGGCGCACAGCGCCAGCAGGCGCGCGTCGGCGCGCTCGGCGGCGGTGGCGAACC
This sequence comes from Rhodocyclales bacterium, assembly GCA_016235745.1. Taxonomy (GTDB): domain Bacteria; phylum Pseudomonadota; class Gammaproteobacteria; order Burkholderiales; family Rhodocyclaceae; genus Tepidiphilus. The sequence continues at coordinate 6,751 of JACRJA010000016.1, forward strand.
AGTCCGGGTGCGTATCGATGATCACCTGCATCATCAGCACCGAGGCCGCGATCAGCAGCACGCCGGGGATCGAGTTGAGCGTGGTGTACAGATACTGGATGAGATCATCCACCCAGCCGCCGAGGTAGCCGGCGACGATGCCGAGCAGCACGGCGGCGGGCAGCATGATCAGCGTGGTCAGCGTGCCGATCAGGAGGCCGGTGCGGATGCTCTTCAGCGTCAGGTAGAAGACGTCCTGGCCGACCTTGTCGGTGCCGAATACGTGCGCGCCCGGATACTTGAGCGCCGGGAAGCCGCGGCTGCCGTCGTCGAGCGTCTCCTTGGCGAACAATTCGTTCGCCAGCGGTGCCGAATAGGTCTTTTCGGTGTTGGCCTTCAGCGGCATCAGCAAGGCATCGAGGGCCGAGAGCACCTCGACCGAATGGGCCGGCGGCTTGCCCTCCTCCTGCGGCAACAGGGGCCGGTAGTGCAGAGAATCGACGCAGCCGATGACGAAGAAGATGCCCAGCACGACGGCCGAGATGCGCGCGCGGCGGCTGGTCCAGACCTGCGCCCAGCCGGCGCGCAGGTGCGCCTGCCGACGGCCCCACCAGGCGCCGCCGACCGCCACGGCGATCAGCAGGAAGAACAAGGCATCGGACCAGAGCAGGACGGGCTTCATTGGAAACGGATGCGCGGATCGACCAGCGTGTACGAGATATCGGTCAGCAGCAGGCCGACGATGTAGAGGCAGGAACCTATGAAGACCATGGAGCGCACCACCGCAAAGTCCTGCGCGTTGATGGCGTCGATGGTGTAGCTGCCGAGCCCCGGAATGCCGAAGAAGGATTCGATCAGCAGGCTGCCCATGAACAGGGTCGGGATCACCACCACGACGCCGGTCAGGATTGGGATCAGCGCGTTGCGCAGCACATGGCGGAATAGCACCAGGCGCTCGGAAAGCCCCTTGGCGCGTGCCGTGCGGACGTAGTCCTTGCCGATTTCCTCCAGGAAGATGGTACGGTACCAGCGCGTCCCCGAACCGATGCCGCCGATCACGCCGATCAGCACCGGCAGGACCAGGAACTTGCCTGCCGTCAGCCCTTCCGCGTAACCCGAGATCGGTACCAGATGCCAGATCTTGCTGACCAGCCACTGGCCGCCGATGATGTAGAACAAGCCGGAAATAGACATCATGGCCACACAGGCCACCACCCCCGCGGCATCGAGGTAGCTGGCGCGAAAATAGACCAGCAGCAGCGCGAATGAGATGGTGGCGAAGAGGCCGAGCAGGAACACCGGCAGTGCGACCGCCAGCGAAGGGCCCATGCGCATCGTGATCTCGCGGGCGATGTCGCGGCCGTCGTCGGCACGCCCGAAATCGAAGACGAACATGCGCACCGACTTGCGATAGAAGATGGTTTCGGTGGCCTTGCCGAGCCCCGCGGCGCCGCCGTTCCAGAACAGCGGCTGGTCGTAGCCGCGCTCGACCTTCCACTTCTCGATTGCCTCGGGCGTAACACGCTTGACGCCCAGCTGCATGCGCGCCATGTCGTCGGGAGTATTGACCACGAAGAACAGCGCGAAGGTGATGAGATTGACGCCGATCAGGATCGGAACGGCGTAGAGCAGGCGGCGAACGATGTAGGCAAGCATCGGGCGCTAGGATACCCGATGTACCCGAAAAATCAGTCGTTGCGGCAGGCCATGACCCGCCCGGGCTGTGTCCGCCTCAGGCCTTCGCCTGGCGGCGCCCGGCGCCCAGGTCGATCAGCACGCCCCACATCTGCCGATGGCCGTGGGCGGCCGCCACCTCCAGCGGTGTCATGCCGTCCGGACCGACGGCATTGGGATCGACGCCCTTGCCGACTTCCGTGCGCACACCGAGGAAGTCGTTGTTGGCGACGTAGTCGTGGAGGCGATAGCGCCGGCCGATCCGGATGCCCTTGGCGACGCGGGTAGCGGACGAAATCACGCCGCCCACCCGCCCGGTCCGACCGGCCACCAGAGTCTTTTCCTCGGGCCGAGCATCGAGGGTCTCGTCAATTTGCGCACCGGCGGCAAGCAGGCTGCGAATGGCTGCGATGGCGCCGGCCTCGACCGCGCTCAGCAGCGGCGTCACACCGCGCTTGTCCCTGGCACTACGGCGCGCCCCGGATGCCAGCAGCAGGTCGATCAGGGCAACATCGTTGCGCGTAGCGGCGATGTGCAGCGGCGACACGCCCTCGTTGTCGGCGGCGCTGGCGTCCGCGCCGGCCTTGAGCAGCGTCGCGGCAATCACGCGCTGCCCGACCTCGATGGCGATGTGCAGCGGCGTCTTGCCGTCGCTGTGACTGCCGTTGAGCTGCGCGCCATGGAGCAGCAGCACCGCCACGACGTCCTCGTGACCATTGGCGCAAGCCTTGTGCAGGGCGGTCCAGCCCTCGTTGTCGCAGATGTCCACACTGGCACCCAGTTCCAGCAAGGTATCGACGGCCACTGCGTAGCCGCGCGCGGCCGCCTGCAACAGGGGCGGCCAGCCGAAACTGGTCTTGGCGCTGAGATTGGCGCCGCGCTGGGCGAGTTCGCGGATCACCGTGACATAGCCGTGGAAGGCCGCCCAGTGGATCGGCCGATAGCCGGTCGAATCGCAGAAGAATGGATCGGCACCGCGCTTGATCAGGAACAGCGCCACCTTCTCCTGTCCTTCGAACAGCGCCACCATCAGCGGCGTCCAGCCGCGATCGTTGAGGGTATCGACGCTCATGCCGGCATTGACGAACAGCACCACATTCGCCAATTCGCCTTTCGAGATACAGGCGAACATCTCAGAGGGCACGAACTTGAAGCCGCGCTCCTCGAGCACGGCGCGGAACTCTCCCGTGCGCTGATCCGCCCTGGCGAGGCGCTGCGTTTCGTTGCCGATGCGTGCCTCGCCCTTGCTGTTGAAGGTCAGCGAGTGCAGTTCGCTCAGGAAGTAGATCTCCTCGGCGACTTTGACCGGGAAGCCGCTGCGCGAGCCGCGGCCATCGACCAGCAGGTCGAGAAAGCACTGCTCCGCCTCCGGCGTCCCCCAGAGCGTCATGATGCGATCGAGCACCCGCTCGTAGTGCCGTTCGAGCTCGTGCGGGTACTTGTCGGGTCGATTGCGGACCAGCCTGGCCAATCGCTTGTGCTTCATGCTGGGTGTCTCCGCCGTAATGCCCAGTCAATATTCTTGTCTGGGCCGAGTATTCCCTACGGTGCGGCACCGGTCAATGCAGACTTGCCCCCATTTTGAGTCGCGGCAGCGCAGCAAATGCGTTTGCGGTCGTGGCTGTAACCATAATGTCGACATGGCTTTGCCGCAGTTCCGCCAGCACCATGGCGATGCGCGCCAGTTCGCCCGGCTCGTTGCGCCCCTTCTGGAGCCACTCGGGCGGGATATCAGGCGCGTCGGTTTCGAGGACAATGCTCTCGAGCGGCAGCGTGGCCGCCAGCTCCCGCAAGCGCGTGGCACGCGGATGGGTCATCGCGCCGCCGAAGCCGAGCTTGAAGCCCAGCTTGATGAATTCGTCGGCCTGCTGGCGGCTGCCGTTGAAGGCGTGGGCGATGCCGCCGGGCACGCGGATACGGCGCAATTCCTTGAGGATGCCATCGACGGCGCGGCGCACGTGCAGCAGCACGGGCAGCTCGAATTCGCGCGCCAGTTGGAGCTGGGCGGCGTACCACCACGACTGACTTTTCTCGTCGCGCGGTTCGACGAAGCCATCGAGGCCGATCTCGCCGATGGCCACCGCCGGTTCGCGGCTTAAGGTCTCGCGCAGCGTCTCCAGGTCTTCCTCGTGCGCCCGGTCGACGTACATCGGATGGATGCCGTAGGCCGGCCGGCACTGCGGGAACTCCCGGCAGATGCTGGCAACGGCGCCGAAGTTGGCGCGCTCGACGGCGGGCACGACGATGGTCGTCACACCCGCCGCACTGGCGCGCGCCGCGACCCCGACCCGGTCGGCGTCGAACTCGGCGGCGTCCAGGTGGCAGTGGGTGTCGATCAACATCAGGGCTTCCTGACCGGCGCGGTGGGCAGGCCGAGGCTCTTCCAGGCCTGCATGCCGCCGCGGTACCACTTGAGTTTCTGGGCCGGATAGCCGATCGCCAGGAGTTGCCTGACATTGGTCGGCGACTGGCCGCACCAGGCGCCGTTGCAGTAGAACACCAGGGTCCGGGCGTTCTCGAAGTTCCACATCGGGCGGCTCTGCGCGGCGCCGAACTGCATCTCGACGATCTCGGCGATGGCCTGCGCGTCGCTGTGCGCGGGATGCAGCCTGGTCCAGGGCACATGCACCGCGCCCGGAATGATGCCCGAGCGCAGCAGCCACTCATCGTCCCGGGAATCGATCACCAGCACGTTGCCGTCGCGCTGCGACGCCCGTTTGAGGTAGTCGAGCAGTTCGAGTTCGCCGATGGTCTCGACGCCGGGCGCGATTTGCATCGGCTGGATGCAGTACGGCGGGCACGGACGCGAAGTGAAAGCATACGCCGGGTCGATCTCTGCATCGTTGTCCTGGTCGCGCTGGATGCGGAACGGCTTGCCCTCGTGGAGCACATCGACGTACGTCAGATTGGCGGCAATCCCGACGGGTTTGCCGTCGGCCAGCGCAGCGCCGGCGACCAAGGCGAGGAAGATCGCCCAGCCGCGTGCGCTCATTTCAATCGACCTCGTCGATCCAGGCCTGCTGGATCGCTTCCAGCACTTTCTCGCCGCAATGCTTCGGGTCGTCGTTGAAGTCCGGCAATGCGGTGACCCAGGTCATCAGATCGACAAAGTTGATTCGCGTCGGATCCTGTCCGGGATGGGCTTCCGCCAGCTCGATGGCAATGTCATTGACGTCGGTCCACTTCATTTGTGCTTTCCTCCGCCTTCCTTGGCCATGTTGATCGTGTACTTCGGAATCTCGATGGTCAGCGGCGTTTCGCCGACAATGGCCTGACAGGAAAGGCGCGAGGTTGGCTCCAGTCCCCACGCCTTGTCGAGCAGATCCTCCTCGGTTTCCTCTGCCGCCTCGAGGGAATTGTAGCCCTCGCGGATCACGACATGGCAGGTGGTGCAGGCACAGGACTTTTCGCAGGCATGCTCGATGTCGATGCCATTGTCGAGCAGCACGTCGCAAATCGAGGTACCCGGCTCGCCGTCAAGCACCGCGCCCTCCGGGCAGAGTTCGCGATGGGGCAGGACGATGATCCGGGTCACGATTCCAGCTCCGAGACATTCTTGCCGGCCAGCGCACGCTGCACGCTCTGGTTCATGCGCCGGGCGGCGAATTCCGCAGTTGCCTTGTTCAGGCCGTCCATGGCGCCGTCGATGGCGCGCCGATCGTCGCCCATCATCACCGCCTGCAGCTTGGCCACGCAGGCGTCGATGTGTGCCCGCTCCAGCGTCGACAGAAGCGGCGCGTCGTCCTTGAGCGCCGACTGCACGGCCTCGATGAGCCGCTGCGCCTCGACTTGCGCTTCACGCAGCGCCCGCCGGAAGGCGTCGTCGCTGGCGTGCGAGAAGCCATCCTTGAGCATCGCCGCCACCTCGTCATCGGTCAGGCCGTAGGACGGCTTCACCTCGATGCGCGCCTCGTGGCCGGTGATCTGCTCGCGCGCCGTCACCGACAGCAGGCCGTCGGCGTCCACCTGGAAGGTGACCCGGATGCGCGCGGCGCCCGCCACCATGGGCGGAATGCCGCGCAGTTCGAAGCGCGCCAGGCTGCGGCAATCGGAAACCAGTTCCCGCTCGCCCTGGACGACGTGCAGCGCCATCGCGGACTGGCCGTCCTTGAAGGTGGTGAACTCCTGTGCGCGCGCCACCGGAATCGTCGAGTTGCGCGGAATGATCTTTTCCGTCAATCCGCCCATGGTCTCCATGCCGAGCGAGAGCGGAATGACGTCGAGCAGCAGCCAGTCGTCGCCGGCGGCGCGATTGCCGGCCAGCAGGTTGGCCTGGATGGCGGCGCCGAGCGCCACCACCTTGTCGGGGTCGAGGTTGTTGAGCGGCTGCTGGCCGAAATAGTCGCCGACCGCCTTCTGGATCTGCGGCATGCGCGTGGCACCGCCGACCATCACCACGCCCTTGACGTCCTCGGGTGCCAGACCCGCGTCGCGCAGCGCCTTGCGCGTCGGCCCGAGCGTCTTCTGCACCAGGGTCTTCGAGATCTCGTTGAAGACTTCGGAGGTCAGCTTGAGGTCGACAAACTCGTTGGTCGACAGCTTGGCATTGATCGGCGCCTCGCCGTGCAGCGTCAGGTATTCCTTGGCCTCGCGGGCGCGCGTTTGCAGCAGGCGCGCATCATGCGGCGACACCGGCGTCAGCTTGGCCTGCTCGATGATCCAGCAGAACACGCGATGGTCGAAGTCGTCGCCACCCAGCGCCGAATCGCCGCCGGTGGCGAGCACCTGGAAGACGCCCTTCGACAGCTTGAGGATGGAGATGTCGAAGGTGCCGCCGCCCAGGTCGTACACCGCGTAGATGCCTTCGGCGCCGTTGTCGAGGCCGTAGGCGATCGCCGCCGCAGTCGGCTCGTTGAGCAGGCGCAGGACGTTGAGGCCGGCCAGCCGCGCCGCGTCCTTGGTGGCCTGGCGCTGCGCGTCGTCGAAATAGGCCGGCACGGTGATGACGGCGCCGGTGAGCTGGCCGCCCAGCGCCGCCTCGGCGCGGATGCGCAGCGCCGCGAGGATGTCGGCCGAAATCTCGACCGGCGACTTGACCCCCTGCACCGTACGCAGCTTGACCATGCCCGGGCTGTCTTCGAAGTCGTAAGGCATCGACTCGATATGGGCGATGTCCGCCCGGCCGCGCCCCATGAAGCGCTTGACCGAGACGACGGTGTTGCGCGGATCGACCGACTGGCGGGCCTGCGCCCCGTAACCGACCTCGGTTGCGCCTTCGGCACCGTAGTGGACCACGGACGGCAGCAGCGGCCGCCCCATTTCGTCGCTGAGCACTACCGCCAGGCCGCTGCGGACCGTGGCGACCAGCGAGTTGGTGGTGCCCAGGTCGATGCCGACGGCCAGCCGGTGTTCATGCGGAGCCGCCGACTGGCCGGGCTCGGAGATTTGCAGCAATGCCATTTGCGTTTCTTCTTATGCTTCGACGGCCTGCAACGCCTCGTCGATTTCGTGGAGGAGCTTTTCCTGGAACATCAGCTGGCGCACGATTTCGGCGCCGCGCGCGTAATCCTTCTGCTCGTCGAGCGCGACGACCAGTGCCTGGTGCTGGCCGGCCATTTCCTTCTTCATCTGCCGATGCATGCGATCGAGCGCGCCGCCGTCGCCACCGGCACGGCACTCCACGACCGCTTCGCGCAACTCCATCTGCTGCATCAGGAAGTCGGCCGGCATCGCGGTATTGCGCTCGATCTGCGGGTCGTGCCCCAGCAGCTTCAGCACATACTCGGCGCGTTTGAGCGGACTCTTGAGCGTCAGATAGGCCTCGTTCACCTTGGTCGCCCACTGCATCGCCAGCCGCTTCTCGGCATCGGCCAGATGCGCATGCTTGTCGGGATGCACCTTGGTCTGGATTTCGCGGTACATGCGCTCCAGATCGAGCTCGTCCAGCGCCTGGCGCCGCGGCAGCCCGAACAGTGCGAAGTGGTCGCTCGAAAAGTGCTCCAGGTCGAAGATCGTCATGTCAGACGGTGAAGGATTCGCCGCAGCCGCACTGGTCCTTGATGTTCGGGTTGTTGAACCTGAAGCCCTCGTTCAGTCCTTCCTTGGCGTAATCCAGCTCGGTGCCGTCGATGTACGGCAGGCTGCGCGGGTCGACCAGCACCTTCAAGCCGTGGCTCTCGAACACCTGGTCCTCGGGCTCGGCCGCATCGGCGAACTCAAGCTTGTAGGCCATCCCGGAACAGCCGGAGGTCTTCACCCCCAGGCGGATGCCGATGCCCTTGCCGCGCTTGGCAATGTAGTTGGACACATGCTTGGCAGCGCTTTCGGTCAGAGTTACGGCCATGCTCAGGCTCCCGTCTTCTTCTTGTAGTCGGCCACGGCCGCCTTGATGGCGTCCTCGGCCAGGATCGAACAGTGGATCTTCACCGGCGGCAGCGCCAGTTCCTCGGCGATCTGCGTATTCTTGATCTCCAGCGCCTGGTCGAGCGTCTTGCCCTTGACCCATTCGGTAACGAGCGAACTGGAGGCGATGGCCGAACCGCAGCCGTAGGTCTTGAACTTGGCGTCCTCGATGACGCCTTCCTTGTTCACCTTGATCTGCAGTTTCATCACGTCGCCGCAGGCGGGAGCGCCCACCATGCCGGTGCCGATGTCCCCGTCGTCCCTGCCGAAGGCGCCCACGTTGCGCGGATGTTCGTAGTGATCGAGAACCTTGTCGCTATAAGCCATAAAACCTCCGTTACGAATTTCGAGTTCCGGATTTCGGGTGCGAAACCCGCAACCCGAAACCGCAATTAGTGTGCTGCCCACTGGACGGTGTTCAGATCGATGCCTTCCTTGTACATGTCCCACAGCGGCGACATCTCGCGCAGCTTGCCGATCTGCCGGTGCAGAAGTGTGATCGTATAGTCGATTTCCTCTTCCGTGGTGAAGCGGCCGATGGTGAAGCGGATCGAGCTGTGCGCCAGTTCGTCCACCCGCCCCAGCGCACGCAGCACATACGACGGCTCAAGGCTGGCCGAGGTGCAGGCCGAGCCTGAGGACACCGCCACGTCCTTGATCGCCATCATGAGCGATTCGCCCTCGACGAAGGCGAAGCTGATATTGAGATTATGCGGCACGCGCTGCTCCAGGTCGCCGTTGAGGAACACCTGCTCGATGTCGGAGAGGCCGTTCCAGAGCTTGTCGCGCAGCATGCGGATGCGCTCGTTCTCGGTGGCCATCTCCTCGCGGGCGATGCGGAAGGCCTCGCCCATGCCGACGATCTGGTGCGTCGCCAGCGTGCCGGAACGCATGCCGCGCTCGTGGCCGCCGCCATGGATGATCGGCTCGATGCGGATCCGCGGGCGGCCCCGGCGCACGTAGAGCGCGCCGATGCCCTTCGGGCCGTAGGTCTTGTGCGCGCAGAAGGACATGAGATCGACCTTCTGTTTCGCCAGGTCGATCGCCACCTTGCCGGTCGCCTGTGCCGCGTCGACATGCAGCAGCACGCCCTTGCCGCGGCATAACTCGCCCATCTCGGTAATCGGCTGGATCACGCCGATCTCGTTGTTCACCAGCATGACCGAGGCAAGGATGGTATCGGGCCGCAGCGCGGCCTTGAACTTCTCCAGGTCGACCAGGCCATTTTCCTCGGGATCGAGATAAGTCACCTCGAAGCCCATGCGTTCCAGTTCGCGCATGGTATCGAGTACCGCCTTGTGCTCGGTCTTCACGGTGACGAGGTGCTTGCCCTTGCTCTGGTAGAAGTGCGCCGCGCCCTTGATGGCGAGGTTGTTCGATTCCGTCGCGCCCGAGGTCCACACGATCTCCTTCGGGTCGGCGTTCACCAGCGCCGCGACCTGCTCGCGCGCCTCCTCCACGGCCTGCTCGGCTTCCCAGCCGTAGGCGTGGGAGCGGCTGGCGGGGTTGCCGAACTTCTCGGTCAGCCAGGGAATCATCTTCGCGGCCACGCGCGGGTCGACCGGAGTCGTCGCCGAGTAGTCGAGGTAGATGGGAAATTTCAGCATGCTGCCTCCCGCAGGGCCGCCCCAAGGGAGGCATGCGCCCCCTTGGGGGGCAGCGAACGGATGTGAGCGTGGGGGTGGTTCATCTTCTTCTCCAGAGCCAATCAGACCGCCAGCGCGGCCATTTTTTTGAGTTTACCAATCATTTCGCCCAGCGTTTGCAGAAAACGCAAGACGTCTTCATCCGTATTGCCGCGGCCGAGCGAAACGCGCACCGCGCTGCGGGCTGTTCCCGCCTCGACGCCCATCGCCAGCAGCGTATGCGAGGGCTCGGGCGAGGCGCTCGAGCAGGCCGAACCGCTCGCCACGGCATAGCCTGCGCGGTCCAGTTGCGCCACCAGCGTCTCGCCGTCGATATCCGGCATGGCGAAGAACACCGTGTTGGGCAGGCGCGCGGCGTTGCGGCTGAATACCATCGCGCCCAATCGCACCAGGCCCGCTTCCAGTTCGCCGCGCAGGCGTGCCTGCCGCACCGCATCCTCGTCCAGCCGCGCCAGGGCCAGTTCGCAGGCGGCGCCGAAGCCGACGATGGCCGCGACGTTCTCGGTGCCCGAGCGCAGGTTGCGCTCCTGGCCGCCGCCGGAAATCAGGGGCTTCAGTTCGATCCGCTTGTCCAGCACCAGCGCCGCCGCGCCCTTCGGGCCGCAGATCTTGTGCGCCGACACCGTCAGCGCATTCACGCCGAGGCCGCGGAAATCGACCTTTACCTTGCCCAGCGCTTGCACCGCATCGGTGTGAAACCACGCCTTCGCCCCGCGCGCCTTTTCGGCCAGCGCCGGGATGTCCTGCAGCACGCCGGTCTCGTTGTTGGCGAGCATCACCGACACCAGCCTCAAAGGCGCCGCCAGCGCCGCGGCGTAATCGGCTGCATCGAGGCGGCCTTCCTTGTCTACCGCGATCTCGTGCAGTTGCCAGCCCTGCCGCGCCAGTTCCCCTGCCGGCTCGCGCACGCAGGGATGCTCGATGGCGCTCACCGCCACCGTGCCCGGCTTGAGGCAGGCCGCCGCGCCCTTGATGAACAGGTTGTTCGCCTCCGAGCCGCCGCTGGTGAAGATCACCTCGGTCGGATGCGCTCCCACCGCTGCCGCCACCTGCTGGCGCGCCGTATCAATCGCCGCACGCGCCGCCCGGCCGTACTCGTGGCGGCTGGAGGCA
>JACRJA010000014.1 GCA_016235745.1 Rhodocyclales bacterium
AGGGGTCGATGCTGCTCTGGAATTCGATGAGGAAGTAGAGGTAGAGCCAGTCTTTGTCCGTCTTGATCCGCCAGATGACGTCGTCGGCGCGCTCGCGCAGGTCGTCGCTCACGTAGCTGGCGGAGACTTTTTCCAGGGTGGAGAAGTCGAGCCGTCCCAGCCTTTTGGCCGCCGGCAGGAAGCCTTCGATGAGGTGCTGCACGACCTTGGGCGAGGAGAAGAGGTGCTTGTAGCTGGCGTCGTGGCGGGCGTTCATGATGAGATGGAAGCTCGGGTTGTTTTCATGGTCATTCCACCCAGCGCGACACGCGCTGCGGGTCGAACCCCCGATCCTCGCCAGGCAGATCGGGCAAGGCGATGCCGGCCGCTTCCAGCCGACGCACTAGCTCGGCGAAGCGCCGGTCGGATTCGACCGCGTGATCGAGCAGCGCATGCACCGCCTTGGCGAGGGGATCGTCGAGATCTTTGGTCAGCCCGTAGGCGGTGAAACCGATCTCCTCGGCCTTGCGCCGGCGCGCTTCGTCGCGCGATTCCTCTTTCTCCGGCTCGAGGATGCGCGCGAGCGTCCCCACCGCCGTGGCCCCGGCTGGAACCGGCTTGACGACGACAGCGTTCGAGCCGATCTTGGCCCCGGCCCCGACGGTGAAGCCGCCCAGCACCTTGGCTCCGGCGCCCACCACGACGCCGGCTTCCAGGGTGGGATGGCGCTTGATGCCGCGATACAGCGACGTGCCGCCCAGCGTCACGCCCTGGTAAATGGTGCAGTCGTCGCCCACTTCGGCGGTCTCGCCGATCACCACCCCCATGCCGTGGTCGATGAACACACGCCGGCCGATCGTCGCGCCGGGGTGAATCTCGATGCCGGTGAGCCAGCGCGTGAGGTGGCTGAGAAAACGCGCGAGCCAGCGCCAGCGCTTCGTCCACAAAAAGTGCGCCAGCCGGTGCAACCAGAGGGCGTGCAGGCCCGGATAGCAGGTGAGCACTTCCCAGCGCGAGCGCGCCGCCGGGTCGCGTTGCAGGATGCTGTCGATGTCTTCACGCAGGCGTTCCAGCCAGGAGGGCATGGAGGGCTTCCTTTCTCGAGTGGGAGATCAAGGCGAATCATTCTACGGGATTTTGCGCGCTACCGCCTTGAGCATGCCGCGCAGGATGTCGAGTTCGGCCCGTTCGAGCCGGGCGCGGGCAAGCAGACGCCGCAGCCGCGCTTCCAGCCGTTTCGGCGCGGCCGGATCGTAGAAGTCGAGCCGCTCGAGCACGGCGAGCCACTGCGCCAGCAGCCCCTCGACCGCCTCGTGCGAAGCGGGAGCGAAATCGGGCGCGTCCGCGATGGCGCTCGCCTGCGGCGCGAAGGCTTCGAGCGTGCGGGCGAGCACGTAGCAGGCCACCTGCACCGCCGCCGCGAGGTTGAGCGAAGAATACTCGGGATTGGCGGGGATCGTCGCCGGGAAGGTGCATTGCCACACTTCCTCGTTCGCGAGGCCGTTCGTCTCGTTGCCGAAGACGAGCGCCGCCTGCGCCTCGGGCACGGCCTGCAGCGCCTGCAGCACTTCCCGCGCGATCTCTTCCGGCGTGCGAAAGGGCTGGACGTAGGTGCGCGAGCGGGTAGTGAAGGCAGCGCTCAGCGTGGTGCCGGCGAGCGCTTCGGCGAGCGTCTCCACCACCGCGGCGCGCTCGAGCACGTCGACGGCGCCTGAGGCGAGCGCCGTGGCCTGCGGATCGGGAAAATGCCGCGGCGCCACCAGCACGAGCCGGGACAGGCCCATCGTCTTCATCGCCCGCGCTGCCGCGCCGATGTTGCCCGGATGCGAGGGACGGCACAGCACGATGCGCACTCGCGCAAGCAAGGAGGAAGAAGGCATCGCTCTCGGCTCTCATCGTAATGACAAAGACAGTACAGATCGTTATACTACCATTCCCTTTCCGATGAAGGCGACGATCGCCATGTCCGACGTCAAGATCCGCGCCAAGCGCGACACGCTCAACCTGCGCATCAAACCCGACGTGCGCGCGCTCATCGACCGTGCCGCCCAAGTACGCGGCAAGAACCGCACCGACTTCATCCTCGAGGCGGCCTGCCGCGCCGCCGAAGAAGCGCTGCTCGATCGGGCCGTGTTTCTGGTTGGCGAAGAAACCTGGAGCGCATTCCTCGAGCGCCTGGATGGCGCCCCTCGGCCCAATGAGCGGCTCGCACGCACGCTGCACGCCCCTGCGCCTTGGGATGAGCGGTGAGCCTTCGTCCGCCCGAGCCTTTATCGGCGCAGCACGATCTAAGCGCATTCGACTGCGGTGCCGAATCACTCGATCGCTGGCTACGCCAGCGCGCCTTGAAGAACCAGACAAGCGGCGCTTCGCGTACCTTCGTGGTCTGCGACGGCCTGCAGGTACGGGCCTACTATGCCCTCGCCGCCGGTGCCGTGGCGCTCAGTGACGCCCCGGCAAAGCTGCGGCGCAACATGCCCGATCCCATCCCTATGGCAGTGCTCGCTCGCCTGGCGGTGGATCGCTCGCTCCAGGCTCGAGGCATCGGGCGGGCGCTGGTGCGTGACGCCCTGCTGCGGGTGCTTGCCGCCAGTGAGTGCATCGGCATCCGCGGCGTGCTGGTGCATGCGCTCTCGGAGACGGCATGGCACTTTTACGAACATCTCGGCTTCGACCCCTCGCCTATCGATCCGATGACGCTGATGGTGACGCTGGCCGATCTACGCGCCAATCTCGATCGCGCGATGTGAGCGCCGCGCGGCAGGCGTCGACCTCCACGAGCCGTCTCTGCGAACCCCCTTCGGCGCTGCGAGGGGATGCCGCCGCGCGGGCTGGTCGGCCTTTACGGTAAAATTCCCGGTTCGCCCGTACCGGCGTTTCGCTACCGAGGATTTTGCCGATGATCGTCCACCCCACCCTCAACATCGCCATCAAGGCCGCCCGGCGCGCCGCCGCCATCATCAACCGCGCGGCGCTGCAGATCGAGCGGCTGACCATCGAAGCCAAGGCGTTCAACGACTTCGTCACCGAGGTCGACCGCTCGGCCGAGGAGGCGATCATCGAGACGATCCGTGAAGTGTACCCGGAACACGCCATCCTCGCCGAGGAATCGGGCGCACTGGCTGGCGAAGGGTTCGAGTGGATCATCGATCCGCTCGACGGCACGACAAACTTCATCCACGGCGTGCCGCAATACGCCATCTCCATCGCCGTGCGCAAGGACGGCGTGCTGGAGCACGCGGTGGTCTTCGATCCCGTGCGCAACGAGCTCTTCACCGCCTCGCGCGGCGGCGGAGCCTATCTCAACGAACGACGCATCCGCGTCAGCCGCACGGTGAAACTGCAGCAGGCGCTCATCGGCACGGGCTTTCCTTTTCGCGAGTTCCGCCACATCGACACCTATCTGGCGATCTTCCGCGATCTGGCGCAGAAGACCGCCGGCATCCGTCGCCCGGGAGCGGCGGCGCTCGATCTCGCCTACGTGGCCTGCGGACGCTTCGACGGTTTCTGGGAATTCGGCCTCAAGCCCTGGGACATGGCCGCCGGGGCGCTGCTGATCCTCGAATCGGGCGGCCTGGTGAGCGATCTCTCCGGCGAAGGGGGTTTTCTCGAGAGCGGCAACGTCGTGGCCGGCACCCCCAAGATCTTCGTGCCGCTGCTCGGCGTGGTGCGCGAACACCTCTCGCCCGAGCTCTCGCGCTGAGCGGGCCGTAGCGCTTCACCCCATGCGTGCTGCCGTGTCCCCCACCATAGCCGATCTCTCCGCCCACACCCCCATGATGCAGCAGTATCTGCGCCTCAAGGCGCAGCATCCGGGCTGCTTGCTGCTCTTTCGCATGGGAGATTTCTACGAGCTCTTCTACGAGGATGCCGAGAAAGCGGCGCGGCTCCTCGATCTCACGCTCACCACCCGCGGCCAGTCGGCCGGCGCGCCCATTCCCATGGCCGGCATTCCTTTTCACGCCCTGGAAACGTATCTAGGGCGGCTGGTGCGCGCCGGTCTGGCGGTGGCCATCGCCGAGCAGCAGGGCGAACCGGGGGCGCAGAAAGGACCGATGGAGCGGGTGGTGACGCGCATCGTCACGCCCGGCACCTTGGTCGACGCGGCGCTGCTGGATGAGCGCAGCGACGCCCCGCTCGCCGCGCTGTTTTCCCGCAAGGGAAGAACGGGGGTGGCGACCCTGACGTTGGCGAGCGGCGACTTTCGCCTGCTGGTGTGCGACACCGCCGAGCTGGAGGCGCAGCTCGAGCGCCTGCGCCCGGCCGAAGTGCTCGTGCCCGAGGATCTGCCCTTGCCGCCGGTGCTGGAGACGGGGCGTGCGCCGCTGCGCCGTCTGCCTGGCTGGCAGTTCGACGCAACGATCGCGCGGCGGCTGCTGACGGCGCATTTCGGCGTACAGGATCTGGCCGCCTTCGGCGTGGACGCAGCGCACGAGCCGGCGCTCGCCGCGGCCGCGGCGCTTTTCGACTACGTGCGCCAGACCCAGAAGAGCGAGCTCGCCCACGTGCGCGCGCTGCGCCTCGAGCGCGACGATGAGTATCTCTGGCTCGACGCCGCCACGCGCCGCAACCTCGAACTCACCGAGACCCTGCGCGGCGAATCCTCCCCTACCCTCTTCTCCACGCTCGATTTCACCCGCACGGCGATGGGCGCGCGCTGGCTGAAGCATGCCTTGCACCATCCGCGGCGCGATCCTGCAGTGGCGCGCGAGCGCCAGGCGGTGATCGGCACGCTGCTCGCGCAGCCGCGCACGTTCGCTGCCCTCCTCGAGCGGCTCGACGGCCTGGGCGACCTGGAGCGGATCGCCGCGCGCATCGCGCTCGGCACGGTACGCCCCAGGGAACTGGCGGCGCTGCGCGCCTCGCTGCGCCGTCTGCCCGAGCTGCGTGCCCTGCTCGAGCCGCACCACGAGGCGCCGCTCCTTGGTGCCCTGAGCGACGCCCTGGCCGTGCCACCCGAAGCGCTCACGCTCCTCGAGCGCACGCTCGCAGCCGAGCCGCCGGCGCTCGCGCGCGACGGCGGCGTGATCGCCCCGGGAGTCGACGCCGAGCTCGACGAGCTGCGCGCCCTGCAAAACGACTGCGGCGCGTTCCTGCTCGAACTGGAAGCGCGCGAGCGGGAGCGCTCCGGCATCGCGACGCTCAAGGTCGAATACAACAAGGTGCATGGCTTCTACATCGAGGTGAGCAAGACGCACGCCGACAAGGTGCCGACCGACTACCGCCGGCGCCAGACGATGAAGAACGCCGAGCGCTTCATCACGCCCGAGCTCAAGGCCTTCGAAGACCGGGCGCTGTCGGCGGCCGAGCGGGCGCTCGCGCGGGAGCGTTTCCTCTATGAAGATCTGGTGCGCCAACTGCTCGCCTGGGTAGCGGCGCTGCAGCAGGCCGGGCGCGCCGCCGCCGAGCTCGACGGGCTTTCGTCGCTCGCGCAGGCCGCCGAGCGCTACGGCTACGTGGCGCCAGAATTCGCCCCTACGCCGGGTCTCACGATCGAGGGCGGGCGGCATCCCGTGGTCGAGCGCCAGGTGGAGACGTTCGTGGCCAACGACCTGCGGCTCGACGGCGAGACCCGGCGGCTCGTGGTGATCACCGGCCCCAACATGGGGGGAAAATCCACCTTCATGCGCCAGACGGCGCTCATCGCCCTCCTCGCCTACGTCGGCGCCTGGGTGCCGGCACGGCGCGCCGTCATCGGTCCGCTCGATGCGATCTACACCCGCATCGGCGCGAGCGACGACCTCGCCTCCGGCCGCTCCACCTTCATGGTGGAGATGACGGAGGCGGCCTACATCGTGCACCACGCGAGCGAACGCAGCCTGGTGCTGATGGACGAGATCGGCCGCGGCACCTCGACTTTCGACGGCATGGCGCTCGCTTGGGCGATCGCGCGCCAGCTGCACGGCAAGAACCGCGCCCTCACCCTCTTTTCGACGCATTATTTCGAGCTCACGCGCCTTGCCGAAGAGCTGGAAGCCTGCGTCAACGTGCACGTGGAAGCGGTGGAGCACGAGGGGCGGGTGATTTTCCTGCACTCGGTGCGCGAAGGGCCGGCGAGCCGCAGCTATGGCCTCCACGTGGCCGCGCTCGCCGGCATGCCGCGCGCCGTGCTGAGCCAGGCCCGCCGGGAGCTGGCGCGCCTGGAAGCCCGCTCACTGGCCGAAATCCGCCAGCCGCAGCTCTTCGCCTGCGAAACAGACGAAGAGCTGCCTTCCGCGCCGCAGCGCGTGGAAGTACTCCCTGACTGGCTGGCGCCACTCGCCGACATCGACCCGCGTGCACTCACCCTGGGCGAGGCGATCGAGTGGTTCGAGCGCCTGCGCGCGGCGCTGCGCGGAGGCGGCAACGACGAGGCGCCAAATGCGCGAAACTGATGGGCGCCGCGAACAACCGTCGCGAGCGGCTGCAGGGCAAGGCGCCCGGAGCGCAGCAGGCGAAACCTATCATATGAAGATAGGCGAGCCTGCGAGCACCGCGCAACGCCGCCACGCAGTAGGTGGTTCGTGGCGCTCTGATCAGGTCTCGAGCGTACGCCACAGCGTCTTGCCGCCGCTCGCCTGGTCGATCTCGGCGAGCACCGCCTCATGCGCAATGCGCTCTTCCTCGCTCGCGCGCAGCACGCGCAGCGCCGGCCGGGGGGCGCCGTCGCTCCGCGCGCCACCTTGAGTCCTCGCCGCGGGCGCCGTCTCGAGCAGCAGGCTCTCCTGCCCCCGGGTCATCGCCAGATAGACTTCGGCGAGCAGCTCCGCATCGAGCAGCGCTCCGTGCAGGGTGCGGTGGCGGTTGTCGATGCCGTAGCGCTCGCACAGCGCGTCGAGCGAGGCCTTCTTGCCCGGGGCGATCGTCTTGGCGAGCTTGAGCGTGTCGATCACGCCGCGGACCACCGTCTCGATCGGCTCCCGCCCCAGCCGGGCGAGCTCGGCGTTGAGGAATCCCAGGTCGAAGGCGGCGTTGTGGATGATGAGCTCGGCCCCGCGCACGTAGTCGAGAAACTCGTCCACGACGTCGGCGAAGCGCGGCGCATCGCGCAGCATCTCGTCGGTGATGCCGTGCACCTCCACCGCCCCGGCGTCGATCGAACGCTCGGGGTTGAGATAGCGATGGAAGCGGTTGTCGGTAAGGCGTCGCGCCAGCAGCTCGACGCAGCCGATCTCGATGATGCGATCGCCGTTTTTCCAATCCAGCCCCGTGGTCTCGGTATCGAGCACGATCTGATGCATTGCTTACTCCTGTAGAGCGCTGCGGCGCACCTCGGCGATGCCGCGGCGCGCGAGCTCGTCGGCCCGCTCGTTGCCCTCGTCCCCGGCATGCCCCCGCACCCAGTGCCATTCGATGGGAAAACGCGCTGCGAGCGCATCGAGCTCCTGCCACAGATCCTGATTGGCCACTGGCTTACCGGCGGCAGTGCGCCAGCCGCGGCGCTTCCACTGCGGCAACCACTCGGTGATGCCCTTTTGCACGTACTGGCTATCGGTATAGAGCGCCACCGGCACGGCCCGACGCAGCGAGCGCAGCGCCTCGATCACCGCCCGCAGCTCCATGCGGTTGTTGGTGGTGGCGGGCTCGCCCCCCCACAGTTCCTTGCAGTGATCGTTCCAGCGCAGCACCGCCCCCCAGCCGCCAGGACCGGGATTGCCGGAACAGGCCCCGTCGGTGTGAATCTTTACCTTATGCGTTTCGCTCACGATCCCCTTTCCAGCCGGGCACGCTCGGCGATCGCCGCGAGCCGCTCGGCGCGCTGTTTCTTGCGGTTTTGCCAATCCGGCTGGATGAGCCGCATGCCGGGCACGCGCTTGACCGCATCGAGCACGTAGACGCCACCAAAGAGCGGCCACCACCGGTCTCCCGCCGCCTCGAAGGCCCGGCGCGCGCGCGGCAGCCCCTCGCCGGGCGGCGCATAGAGGCCGAAGCGCCCGCCGCGCGGCTCGAAACCGAGCACGAGCAGCCGGTCCTTGAGCCGCGGCACGGTCATGCTGCCCGGCAGCCGCGGCCAGCGTTCGCGCCGGGCGAGCAACCGCCAAGGATACCAAGGGTTGAAGCCGAAGAACAGCGCATGCCCCTCCGGCACGAGCACGCGCTCGATCTCACGCATCAGGGCATGAGGATCGGCGCTGCGATCGAGGGCGAAGGGAGCCACGACCAGGTCGATCGCGTTCGCCTCGAACGGCAGCGCATCCCAGGCAGCCCGTACTTCTCCTCCTTCGGGGTCGCAATGCCAACGCCAGGGGATGCGGCTGGAAGCGAGCAGATCGCGCTGCGGCAGGCCAAGCTGGATGGCGTAGAATCCAAAGACGTCGGCCACGAAACGCCCGACGACTTCCTCGCACCACGCCCAGACGCGTTCGCCGCCCGGCGAATCCAGCCAGGCGGAAAACGCCGGCTCTTGTCTTTCAGGAGAAGTCATGGCCCAACGATTCCTCGAACCCATCGCCGCTTTGAGCGACAACTACGTCTGGTTGTTGCACGATGGCCGCCACGCCGTGGTGGTCGACCCGGCCGAGGCCGCCCCCGTGCGTGCGGCGCTCGCCGCCCGCGGCCTGAAACTGGCCGCCCTCCTCGTCACCCACCATCATGCCGACCACACGGGCGGCGTGCCAGACCTGCGCGCCGAATACGACGTACCCGTGTATGGCCCCGCCGCCGAGGACATCGCCTGCCTCACCCAGCGGCTGCGCGAAGGCGAGACGGTGGAAGTTCCTGAACTCGGCCTGAAACTCGCCGTGTGGGAGATCCCCGGCCACACCCGCGGACATCTCGCCTATGTGGGCGAAGACTTCGTCTTCTGCGGTGATACGCTCTTTTCCGCCGGTTGCGGCCGCCTGTTCGAAGGAACGCCGGCGCAGATGTACGCCTCGCTGCAGCGCCTCGCCGCGCTTCCCGAGGCGACGCGCGTATGCTGCGCCCACGAATACACCCTCGCCAACCTGCGTTTCGCCGCCGTGGTCGAACCGGACAACGCCGAACGCCTCGCCCACCAGCGCCGCTGCGAAGCAAAGCGCACCGCGGGCGAACCGACGCTGCCGAGCATGATCGGCCTCGAGCGGGCGTTCAACCCCTTTCTCAGAGTGCATACGCCGACGGTGGCCGCGGCGCTCGCACGGCAATACGGACACTGCCCCGACGATCCGGTGGAGCGCTTCCGCCTGCTGCGCCAATGGAAGGACGGTTTTCGCGGCTGAGGGCGGTTCAGGAAGAAGCACAAGCAGACGCAGGCGAAGCGGGAGGCATGGCATCCGCATCACAGAGGACGACCCGGTTCCTGCCCGCCTTTTTCGCCTGATAAAGGGTGGCATCGGCAAAGTCGATGAGGTGGTTCGCGGGCATGGCGGGGAATTTTGCCGGATGCGCCACGGCGCCGCCCACCGAGATCGTCACGTGCACCGCCGTGCCCTGGGCCGGGTGGGGGATGCGCAGCTTCTCTACGTTCTCGCGGATGCGCTCAGCGATATGGCGCGCCCCCGAAAAATCGGTATTGGGCAGCACCACGGCGAACTCCTCGCCGCCATAGCGCGCGGCCATGTCGCCGGGACGCTGCAGGGAGCCAGCGATGGTGGCGGCCACGATCTTCAAGGTATCGTCGCCGGCCAGATGCCCCTGGCTGTCGTTGAACGCCTTGAAGTGATCGACGTCGATCATCAAAAGAGCGAGCGGGCGCTCCTCGCGGCGGCAGCGGGCCCACTCGCGCGCGAGTTTCTCGTCGAAACCGCGCCGGTTGGCGATGCCGGTGAGACCGTCGAGATTGGTGAGGCGGCGAAGTTTCTGGTTGGCCTCGTCGAGCCGCCGGGTGAGCAGAAGGAGGTTCTGCTGGGCGTGCGCCAGGCGCAGCATGGCGCGCAGCTTGGCCGCCAGCACCACGAAGGAGACCGGCTTGGTGAGATAGTCGTCGCCGCCGGCCTCGATTCCCGCCTCGATTGCCCCCTCGTCGCTGCGGGCAGTGAGAAAGATGATGGGCGTCCATTCTCCCGTGCGCTCGGACTGGCGGATGCGCCGGGCCACCTCGATGCCGTCGATGCCGGGCAAAATCACGTCGAGCAGCACGACGTCCGGGTTGTGGCAAAAGAAGCTCTCCAGCCCTTTCTCGCCGCTGTCGGCCAGCAAAGGGGTACACCTCATTTTTTCGAGATGGCGTGCGAGCACCGCGGCGCTGGTGACCGTATCCTCGATCACCAGCACCTTGCGCTCGCTGCAGGGGAGCTTGCCGGTGGACGCCTCAGTGGGCGTGCCCGCCGGCTCCGTGAGGGTGTCCATGGGCGATCTCTTCGGGCGTAGCGGGACGCACGTCGGCGACTTCGAGGTCGAACACCAGCGCCATGCCCGCGAGCGGGTGGTTGCCGTCGACCACCACCTTGCCTTCGGCGATGTCGGTGATGCGATAAAGGATGTCGTCCTCGCCGTCCTCACCCACGCGCTCGAACGCCATGCCGACCTCGATGTTCTCGGGAAAGAGGCTGATGTCCTCGATGAAGACGAGCTCTTCGTCGTACTCGCCGAACGCTTCTTCCGGCTGCAGCTTGAGACGCAGCGTATCACCCACACTCTTGCCCTGCAGCGACTCCTCGATCTTGGGGAAAATCCCGTCGTAGCCACCGTGCAGGTAGACCAGGGGCTCCTTGCCGTCGTCGATCAGCTCGCCGTCGCTGTCGCGCACCGTATAGCGCAGCGTGACCACCGTGTTTTTTACCACTTCCATGAAACGAACTCCGTACAAAATCAAAGTAAGATGACACCGCCCGGGGACGCCCCCGTCCAATGTCGAGCCATTGTAGCAGCATGACCGCCGGCGCGACAGGAGGTTCCTAAAGTTTTTGTCGCGGCGGCCGTAATCTCGTAGAACCCACCGACCAGAGAGTCCAACCATGCGGATCAACCAACCCGTGACGCAGCAAGAATACCCCGTGCGCGACGACGTGGTGATCGTCTCGCACACCGACAAGAAAGGCGTCATCAAGTACGTCAATGACGACTTCTGCGAATACGCCGGCATGACGCGTGAAGAGCTCCTCGGTCAGCCGCACAACGTCATCCGCCATCCCGACATGCCGCCCGAAGTATTCCGCGATATGTGGGCGACCATCCAGAGCGGCCGCCCCTGGCAGGGCGTAGTCAAGAACCGGCGCAAGAACGGCGATCACTACTGGGTCAAGGCCACGGCGGCGCCGCTGCCCGACGGCTCGGGCTACATGAGCATCCGGCTCAAGGCTGCGCCGGAAGAAATCGCCGCCGCGCAGGCGCTCTACGCCCGCCTGAACGCCGATCCCTCCCTGCGGCTCGAGCGCGGGCAGCTGCGCCCGCCGGCGCCGGTGCGCTTCCTGCGCCGCATCACCCTCAAGGCCCGTCTCTGGACCACGGTCGCCGTAGCGATGCTGCTCTTCACCGGCATGGGATATACCGCCGTGCAGACCCTGCAAAGCGAGATCGGCATGATGGGTTCCATCTACCAGGACCGGGTGCTACCGCTCACCGACCTCGCCACGGTAAAACACCTCATCGAGCGCAAGGGCTCGATGCTCTACCGCGCGTTTGGCGAAGCGGCCACCCAGTACGGCAGCGGCGAGTATTACCGCGAAGAGTGGCAGGAGATGGACCGGGCGGCGGCCGAGATCGACCGGCGCATCTCATCCTACCTCAAAAAAACCGACGATCCGGAAGAACGAGCGCTGTTCGAAAAATTCGAACGAAATCGCCGCGCCTATCATGAACTGCTGATGACGGCGCGCGATGCGCTGGAGCGGGCGCCCGAGCGCGACACGGTTGTGCAACCTTTTTTCTGTAAATTTCCGTGGTGTTGGTCATGACGCTGGGGTTACGGGTTGAGGTTGAGATAGACCTTGCCGGTCATCCACTCGTCGTCGAGTTCGGCCAGCAGCGCCGAGACCAGGCGCAGGCAGG
>JACRJA010000017.1 GCA_016235745.1 Rhodocyclales bacterium
GTGCTCCAGCGTCTGGAGCCCTTGGGTCTTGAGGGTCACGATCATCATCCTCCGATGATGCCCAACCCCGGCCCCTTCAGGCTCACCTCACGTTGGAATCACGCGCCTCCTTCAGGCTCATGTGTCATTGGACAAGGCTCGATCTTGATTTTCACGCGAGGGAGCGATAGAATGCCGTCTCTTCCAGGCCGCAAGGCCGCGCGCCACGCCGTTGTAGCTCAGCTGGTAGAGCAACTGATTCGTAATCAGTAGGTCGGAGGTTCGAGTCCTCTCAACGGCACCAAAGGCACCTCTAAGGTGCTTTTTTTTCGTCGCCCGAGGCTTACGTGCTGGTCTCTGCCGTCGGGGCGAGTTCCAGCACCACAGGGGCGTGATCCGAGGGGCGTTCCCAGCGCCGGGGTTCGACGTCGATCGTGCAGGCGCGCAGCCGCGGCAGCAGGGCGGGCGAGACGAGGATGTGGTCGATGCGCAGGCCCAGGTTGCGCCGGAATGCTCCTTGGCGGTAGTCCCACCAAGAATAGGACTGCGGCGGCTGGGGAAAGCGGCGGAAAGCGTCGACGAGCCCGAGTGAGAGGAGGCGGGCAAAGGCGGCGCGCTCGGGTGGCGAAGCGAGGATGCCGTCCTGCGGCCAGTCGGGGTGGGTGTCGTCCGGCGCCGGGGCGATGTTGAAGTCGCCCATAAGCACGAACGGGCGCTCCGCCAATCGTTCCCGCTCGATCCAGGAAGCGAGCGCGTCGATCCAGGCGAGCTTGTAGACGAACTTGTCGCTGCTTACCGCTTGACCGTTGGGAAAGTAAGCGCTCACCACCACGAGCGGCGCTTCGCTTGCGGGCTCTTCGACCTCGGCCACGACGAGGCGCGCCTGCTCGTCGGCGAAGCCAGGCAGGCCGCGCGCCGCTTCGCGCCAGGGCAAGCCTTCGCGCACCAGCAGCGCCACGCCGTTGTAGGTCTTCTGGCCGTGCACGGCGGCCTCATAGCCGAGCTCGGCGATCGCCTGGGCAGGAAATTTCTCCACCGGGCATTTGAGCTCCTGCAGCGCGAGCACGTCGGGACGGGCGTCGACAAGCCAGCGCTGCAGGTGCGGCAGCCGGACGGCGATGGAGTTGACGTTCCAGGTGGCAAGTTTCATGGGGAAATTGTACCGCGCCGCCGCAGCCGTTCAATACGCTCGGCCGGATCGCCGGCCGACTGGATGAATCCCTCATTCTTTATCAGGGGGACCTCTGCCTCTTCGACTGGATCGATCAACCGGGCCTGCGCGCACACATCGAGCGCGTGGGCCAGGTGTTTTACGAACGGGTTTGCGGTTAGAATTCCTTTCGACATGCTCCTTTCCTGGATTTCCCATGGGCGCAGCGCTGAAACTGTACGAAGAACTGCTCGACGCGGGCGAAGACAAGCGCCGCGCGAAGCTCATCGCCGAGGCGTTCGAAGCGCTGGAAGCGCGCTACCCCGATTTGCGCGACATCGCCACGCATGCGCACCTGCGCGAGAGCGAGCTGCGCCTGCAGCGCGAGATCGAAGCCATTCGCCTTGAGATCAAGGAGGTCGAGGCCAACCTGCGCAAGGAGCTCGCTGACACGCGTCTGGAGATCAAGAACGTCGAGGTGCGCTTGACGCAGGCCATCCATCGCCAGACGGTGTGGGTGATTCTGGCCATTGGCGGCATCACCGGCTTCATCCGCTGGCTAGACGTCTTCTTCAAGTAGCCGCTCCGTCCCAGGCGGGTTTCCCCCGCTACGGCGCTCATGGCGTTCAACCTCTGGCCGCGACCCTTCTGCGCTGCGAACTTTGGGTACAATACTTCTGACACACGCCGCCGGCTGCGGCGTCGGGGGAGGGGAGATGAAGTGTGTCATCCTCGCCGGGGGCTACGGCACCCGGATCAGTGAGGAATCTCATCTGCGGCGGCCCAAGCCGATGATCGAAATCGGCGGGAAGCCGATCCTGTGGCACGTGATGAAGCTCTATGCCGCGCACGGCATCGAGGAGTTCATTCTCTGCCTGGGCCACAAAGGCTACGTCATCAAGGAATACTTCGCCAACGACTCATCGTCAAGCGATGCAAAATTGAACTTCTGATTCACACGGTGGGTCAGTACCGGCTTCGCCGGGGTTTGAGGCCGCAGCAGAATGATTGAACAAACAGGATGAAGCGGTGCTAACAGCGGTAGGTCTATCCCGAGATCATTGAATGGGCCAAGCATGAATGGATGCTGATCTACTGGACTACTGGGGCGGCACGTAGCAAGATTGGTGCACGACTAGCCCCGCGGGGCAAGATGGCGGTGCTCATTCGGTAATAAAAATGATACGCTTTGGTAATAAAAAATTGATTGTATAATCTGCTCAATCTGCTTTTTCCGAGTTTAATAGCGATGAGTTGATAACATGAATATATTGATTGCAAATCATTTTTTAAGACAATTTACAGGTTCTGAAATTGCAGCTATAGATTTGGCAAAATTTTTCCACAGAAAAAAGTGGGATGTAACTTTAACAAGTTTTATATGTCATGATCCTTTAAAAAAAGAAATAGAAAAACTCGGGCTAAATTATATTAATTTAAGGGATATTGCTTCAAAAAAATATTTTGATTTTGTTTGGATGCACCATTTTACTACAGCAGAAGAAATATTGTCTAACGGATTTATAGATGCAAATTATTTTATATTCTCGTCATTATCGCCATTTGAAAATCTTGAATTGCCGCCCTTGCAATTAGAAAAAGTAAATATTATTTTAGCAAATTCTAACGAAACAAAGAAAAATCTAAATCATTTGGGAATAGATAACAATTCTATTTTTGTATTTCCTAACCCTGTTTTAAATGATTTTTTTTGCAAAAAAGCGATCCTAAATGAAGAAATAAAAAAAGTTACAGTTGTTTCTAATCATATTCCAAAAGAATTGAATGATGCCATTAAAATTCTAGAAAAGAAAATCGACGTTGAAGTGTTCGGTTTTCAAGGAAAAGAAAAACTTGTCGAGCCTGAGGATTTGCTAGGATCTGATGCAGTTATTACTATTGGTCGAACTGTTCAATATTCTCTTGCCTTGGGTATTCCTGTATATTGCTACGATAGATTTGGTGGTCCTGGATGGATATCGCCGGAAAATATAGAAAAATCATCATGGTTTAATTTTTCAGGAAGATGTTGTAATAGAAAGATAGCGGCAGAGGATATTGTTCATGAAATATTTTCTAATTATAAAAATATAAAACTTAATGCCGATGAGATGATAGATTATGCATATAAAAATTTTAGTTTAGAGAAAAAAATAGAGGAATTGTTTGCTGATTTGAGTGGTAAAAAAAATGTATCTTTTTTTTCAAAAAGTAAGGAAGAAATCTTAAAAAGGCGTGTTAATAAGGCTGTTGAGGAATTGCCCTTGTTTCATTACACCACCTACCTCACCCGCCACCACTCCCCCTTCCATCCCGACGATCCGCTCCCCGCCGATAGTCCCGTTGTGACCTTCGTCGTTCCCTGTTCTAGCGCCGAGCTGCCGCTCTTGGCCGATACGCTCGACAGCCTTGGCGTGCAGTCGGCGCCTTTGTGGCGGCTGGTGGTGCTGGCCGATGCGCCGGCGCCGGATGCGATGTGGGACGAGCTGCCGATGCTGCGCTGGCGGGCGCTGGCCTCTTTGGAGGAGATGGGCGAGGCGCTCGGGGATGAGCTGGAGGCGGTGGCTTCGGGCTGGGTATCGGTGTTTGCGCCGGGGGTGCGGTTGGCGGCCGATGCAGTGGAGCAGCTGGTGCGCCATGCGCTGGCGTTTCCGCAGTGGCGCTTGATGTATGGCGATTCCGACACGGTGGATGCGGACGGGGCGCGGCGCGATCCGCTCTTTCGGCCGGATCTCAATTTGGACCTGTTGCGCTCGATGCCGTACTTGGGCCCGTGCCTGTGGGTGGAGCGCGAGGCGTTTGCGGCGGTGGGGGGCTTGGGCGAGCAGGGCGGGGCGTGGCGCTACGATCTGGCGCTGCGGGTGCTCGACGCCTTCGGAGATGAGGCGATCGGGCACGTGGACGAGGTGCTCTATTCGCTGCCAGCGGGACGCGAGGAGGCGGTGGACGAGGCGGCGCACCGGCAGGCGCTGGCGGCGCATCTGGCGCGCCGCGGTCTGGAGGCGGAGGTGGCCGAGGGCTACGTGCCGGGTACCTGGCGCGTGGTGTATCGCTGGCCGCGGCAGCCGCGCGTGTCGATCATCATTCCCACCAAAGACCAGGCGGATTATCTGCAGGCGTGCGTCGAGAGCGTCCGGGCGAAGACGGCTTATCCCGACTATGAGATTCTGGTGGTGGATAACGGCAGCACCCAGCCGGAGGCGCTCGCCTATCTGGAGCGCTTGAAAGCGGAAGGGGTGCGGGTGTTGCCTTATCCCAAGCCGTTCAATTTCTCGGCGATGTGCAATCTGGCCGCGCGCGAGGCAAGCGGCGAGTATCTGCTCTTGCTCAACAACGATACCGCGGTGCTGCAGGAGCATTGGCTGGAGCGCATGGTGGCCTACGGGCAGCGGCCGGACGTGGGCATCGTGGGGGTGAAGTTGATGTTCCCTCAGCCGCAGACGGTGCAGCACGTGGGGGTGATCCTGGGCTTGGGCGGCATTGCCGAGCATCCGTATCTGGGCCTGCTGGGGCTCACCGATGGCGGGTACATGAACCGGGCGCTGGTGGATCAGGATCTTTCGGCGGTGACGGCGGCCTGTCTCTTGATCCGCAAGTCGGTGTGGGAGGAGGTGAAGGGGCTGGACGAGCAGGCGTTTCGCGTGTCTTACAACGACGTGGATCTGTGCCTGAAGGTGCGCGAGCGCGGCTATAAGATTCTGTGGACGCCCTTCGTGGTGCTGGTGCATCACGGCAGCGTGAGCCAGCAGCAGGAGGCGGCCGAGCCGGCCAAGGCGCGCAAGGCGCAGCAGCGCTTTGGCAAGGAGCAGGAGGCGATGCTGCGCAAGTGGCTGCCGCAACTGGCGCGCGATCCGGCCTACAACCGGCATTTGAGCCTGACGCACCGCGACTATCGGGTGGAGCCGGAGATCGTGGTGAATTGGGACCCGCGCTTGCCTTCGGAGAAAGTGCGGGTGCTGGGCTGGGAGCAGTTGAGCGGGGTGATCGAGTATCGCATCAAGCAGCCGCTGGAGGGATTGTGGCGAGTGCGGGCGGTGGAGCGCAGTTTCATCCACGCGCCGGCGGTGCGGCAGACGCGCATTCCCTTGCTCGTCGAAGTGGAGCGGGCCAGGCCGGATGTCTTTACCGCGAGCGCTTTTTTGGAGCTGAGCGATCATCTGGAGACGGTGCGCCAGGTACAGGAGGTTGCGGGCATTCCTTTCCTGCTGCATCTGGATGATCTCATCAGCGAGATTCCGCGCCAGAGCGAGGTCTATGAGCACCGCAACACGCCGGGGGAGATGAAGCGGGTGGTGCGCACTGCCGACCGGGTGGTGGTGACGACCGAGCCGATCCGTGCGGCGATCGAGAAGTACGCCCGCGAGGTGCGCCTGATCCCGAACTATCTGCCGGGCTGGGTGTGGAACGAGCTGCGTTCCGAGCGGCGCGTGGGGCCTACGCCGCGCGTGGGCTGGGCGGGGGCGATGCAGCACGCGGGGGATCTGGCCCTGATCCGCGAGGTGGTGAAGGCGACGAGCGAGGAGTGCGACTGGGTCTTCTTTGGCATGTGCCCGGAGGAGCTGCGCCCGTTCGTGAAGGAGTTCCATCCCTTCGTGCCGTTCGAGCAGTACCCGGCCAAGCTCGCGAGCCTGAACCTGGACCTGGCGGTGGCGCCGCTGGAGGTGAACCGCTTCAACGAGTGCAAGTCGAACCTGCGCCTGTTGGAGTACGGCATTCTCGGCTGGCCGGTGGTGTGCTCGGACGTGATGCCTTATCGCGGCGCGCCGGTGGCGCGCGTGCCCAACCGCCCGGAGGCCTGGCTGGAGGCGATCCGCGCCCGTATCCACGATCTGGACGCGGCGCAGCAGGAGGGCGAGGCGCTGCAGCGGTGGGTACGCGAGGGCTGGATGCTGGAGGATCACCTCGGCGAATGGATCGAGGCGTATCGGTTCGGGGAGAAGTGAACCGCGAAACCAGGAAAGTGGGCCCAGCTGGATTCGAACCAGCAACCAACGGATTATGAGTTCGTCACCAACGCGCGAAGGTGGGCAAGACTAGGCTCTGTACCGCTGGGTACCGGCGAGATCCGCTTGTCGCCACGTCACGGCGTTTGCTGCGCCGCGTGTTTCACTCGCAAAATTTCCACGGTGCGGGTTTCGTCCAGTACGCGATAGAACACGATGTAATTCCGATGGGCGACCAGCTCGCGCACAGAGTCCGGCAGGCCGGGCCGCCCGGTGCGGCCAAGCTCCGGGTGCTGTGCAAGGGGCAAGATCTTGGCGCGTAGCTCCTGGCCGAAGCTGCGCGCCCT
Source organism: Rhodocyclales bacterium (assembly GCA_016235745.1). Lineage (GTDB taxonomy): Bacteria > Pseudomonadota > Gammaproteobacteria > Burkholderiales > Rhodocyclaceae > Tepidiphilus. The sequence goes on from JACRJA010000017.1 coordinate 6,420, forward strand.
GGTCGGGTTGTCTTTGCCGATGTATCGAACGATGCTGCGCAAATCCTCGCGGGCCTTCGGCCGCCATTCGATGCGGTAAGGGGTCTTTGCCTGCGCCATGGATCAGTCGGCCAGGATGGCCGGCGGGATGCCCTCGGGCTGGTGCGGTTGCTCCTTCATGCGTGCTTCCTTGCGGCCGGCTTGCGTTCGGCCATCAGGGCGGTAATGTCGGCATCCATTTCGGCCATGACTTCATCGTGCGAGATGTTCGGCTGGGGGTCGTCGATGGCCTCCTGAATCTCGCTGGCCAGCCATTCCGCGTAGGCGGCGGCTTGGTGCGCCTTGCGCATCGCCTCGGCCCGGCCACGGTTACCGGCGGTTTCTTCCTTCTCGGCCGGGTTCCACTCGCTGGCGTCGAACTGGCCGATGGTGATGCCCACGTTGCGCAGGACGTTCAAGGCGGCAAGGGGATTGCCGAACCGGCGCGGTTCGTTGCTGCGGGCCTTCGCCAGGAAGGCGGAGGACCCGCTGCGCGTGGCGATCTGGACAAGGAACACCCCGCCCTTCCCTTTGAGGGTCACGCTCTCGACGCCGCCGGCATCGCTCGCGGCACGAAGCTGTTCAAGGGTCATGCTTTGCATCATTCACTCCTTATAGAGTGATGAAAGTAGCAGGGTTGATTGTGCATGTTTTCTAGGAAACGTGCAAGCGCCATCAGGAGATGGTGGGCCCAGCTGGATTCGAACCAGCAACCAACGGATTATGAGTCCGCTGCTCTAACCGTTGAGCTATAGGCCCTGCAGCTGAAATTATCGCATGAAAAAACCCCGCCCGAAGGGCGGGGCCGAGGCGAGGAGGGGCTTCAGACTTCGTTGTCGAGGAAGCTGCGCAGGCGTTCGGAGCGGGTGGGGTGGCGCAGTTTGCGCAGGGCCTTGGCTTCGATCTGGCGGATGCGCTCGCGGGTGACGTCGAATTGCCGCCCGACTTCTTCGAGCGTGTGGTCGGTGTTCATCTCGATGCCGAAGCGCATGCGCAGCACCTTGGCTTCGCGCGGGTTGAGCGTTTCGAGGACTTCGCGCGTGGCTTCGCGCAGGTCGGCGATGAGCGCGGCATCGACCGGGGCGAGCACGGAGGTGTCTTCGATGAATTCGCCCAGATGCGAATCCTCGTCGTCGCCGATGGGCGTCTCCATGGAGATGGGCTCTTTGGCGATTTTGCGGATCTTGCGGATCTTTTCTTCGGGCATGTCCATGCGGCGCGCGAGTTCGGCGGCGTCGGGCTCTTCGCCCGTTTCCTGCAGGATCTGGCGGCTGATGCGGTTCATTTTGTTGATGGTCTCGATCATGTGCACCGGGATGCGGATGGTGCGGGCCTGATCGGCGATCGAGCGGGTGATGGCTTGCCGGATCCACCAGGTGGCGTAGGTGGAGAATTTGTAGCCGCGGCGGTATTCGAACTTGTCGACGGCTTTCATCAGGCCGATGTTGCCTTCCTGGATGAGGTCGAGGAACTGCAGGCCGCGGTTGGTGTATTTCTTGGCGATCGAGATGACGAGCCGCAGGTTGGCTTCGATCATCTCGCGCTTGGCCGCGCGCATCTTGGCTTCGCCCATGGACATGCGCTTGTTGATGTCCTTGAGTTCCTTGAGCGGCACGCGGACGCGGCGTTCGATGTCGCGGATGCGGTTTTGTTCTTCGAGCACGGAGGGGTAGATCTTGATCATCGACTCGGACCAGGGTTTGCCGGCTTCGATTTCGCGGGTGATCCAGTCAGGGTCGGTTTCGTGCTCGGGGAAGACCTTGATGAAGTAATCCCGCGGCATGGTGCCGATTTCGGTGCACAGTTTTGCTACCGCCCGTTCGTGCTGGCGTACTTGCTCGATCATGCTGCGAATGACGTCGCACAGCTGCTCGATGTAGCGGGCGGTGAAGCGGATGTGCAGCAGCTCGCCGGCGATCTGGTCGCGCAGCGCCGTGTAGCGCGGATCTTCGCTGCCGTAGGCTTCGAGCGCGCGGTCGAGCTCGATGTAGAGGCTGCGGATGCGCTCGAAGTGTTGCATGGCGCCGCGCTTGAGTTCGGCGAGGTTGGCGGCCTGGATGCGGGCGGCGCGGTCTTCGTCGCTCTCGTCGTCCAGGTCTTCTTGGGCTTCGTCGCCTTCGGCCGTGGCTTCTTCGTCGTCTTCCGCTTCGTCTTCTTCGATGGCATCGAGGTTGACGTCGGCAGACGCTTCGGCTTCGGTGTCTTCTTCGGCCAGCGGTGCGAGGTCTTCATGATCGATGAGGCCGTCGACGACTTCGTCGATGCGCATTTCGTCGCGCTCGATTTTGTCGATGGTCTCGATCATGCGGGCGATGGTGAGGGGGCAGGCGGCGATGGCCTGCACCATGCTCTTGAGGCCTTCTTCGATGCGTTTGGCGATTTCGATTTCGCCTTCGCGCGTGAGGAGCTCGACCGAGCCCATTTCGCGCATGTACATGCGCACGGGGTCGGTGGTGCGGCCGAATTCGGAGTCGACCGAGGAGAGGGCTTGCTCGGCTTCTTCCTCGATGTCGTCGTCAGTGCCGCTCACGGCGGGGGCTTCGGCCATGAGCAGCTCTTCGGGCGCGGGGGCTTCTTCGAAGACCTGGATGCCGAGGTTGTTGAAGGTGGTGATGATGCCTTCGATCTGCTCGGAGTCGACGATGTCGTCGGGCAGATGGTCGTTGATCTCGGCGTAGGTGAGGTAGCCGCGTTCCTTGCCGAGCGCGATGAGGGCCTTGATCTGGGTGCGTCGCTTCTCGGCGTCGGCGGGAGAGTGGTTGGCGGCTACCGCTTCGATGAACGCGTTCTCCGCTTTCGGGTTGGCGCGTTTCGAGGATTTGCGCTTGAGGGAATTCTTGGGAGTTTGGGCCATGGCAGCAGCGTGTTTTCCCGGAAAAACTTGCGATTATAAGACGACTCGCCGCGCATCGGGCGGCTTTCTTTTTGTTTATAGCAGCTTCGGCGCCTGGCGTCGCTTCTAGGGAGGTTGGGGAAGGAGAGACGCGCCCGGAGCGCCGACGGGGGTGAGACGGGCTTTCTCGCGCAAAAGTTCGCCGAGGTGCACGGTTTCTTCTGGCGTGAGCTTGCGCTGGCGGCCAAGGGCGATGAGGGCGGTGATCTCGCGTTCGAGGCGGCGGCGGCGCAGGGTGTGTACGATGTCGCTCAGGGTGGATTCGGCGTCTTCCCAGGAATGCGTTTCTTCGAGGAGCGCTGCGGCGTGGCGGGAGAGCGCTTCGCCATGCTCGCTGTTGCGGAAGTGCTCGACGAGGGCGGCGGGGGTGGCGTGCGCATCGAGCGTGCCGACTTCTAGGGCGTCGATGAGGGCGGCGCAGGCGCGCCATTCGGGTTCAGGGTCGTCGAGCGGCAGGAGTTCGACCGGGAGCCGGGCGGCGAGCAGTGGGTGGGCGATGAGTAGCCGCAGCAGCAGGGCGGCAAGCGGCAGGGGGGCGCGGCGGGCGTGCGGGTGGGCGCGGCGCGGGGCCGCCGCCCGGGGCGAGGAGGGGGGAGCGGATTCGGCGGGCGGAATCCACTCATGCAGGGTCTCGATGGCGAGCCCGGTGCGTTCGGCAAGTTCCTTTTCTAGCTGCAGGCGCAGCATGGGGGCACGGATTTTGGCGATCAGCGGCTTGGCGAGGTGGGCGAGCCGGGCGCGCCCTTCGGCGGTGTGCAGGTCTTCGTCCCGCGTGAGTTCGTCGAAGAGGTAGGTGGTGAGCGGTTTGGCCGCCTCGGTGAGGAGGGCGCGGAAGGCGTCGGCGCCGTGGGCGCGCACGAAGCTGTCGGGGTCGTGCTCGGGGGGGAGGAAGACGAAACGCAGGCGGCTGTCGTCTTTGAGCGCTTCGAGGGAGTTTTCCAGCGCCCGCCAGGCGGCGCGGCGGCCGGCTTCGTCGCCGTCGAAGCAGAAGACGACCTGGTCGGTGAGCGCGAGCAGCGTGCGTACGTGTTCGCCGGTGGTGGCGGTGCCCAGCGCCGCGACGGAGTTGGTGAGGCCGTGCTGGGCGAGCATGATGACGTCGATGTAGCCTTCGGTGACCAGGGCAAAGCCCGCTTCGCGGATTCCGTCGCGCGCGAGCGCCAGGCCGTAGAGCGTGCGGCCTTTTTCGAAGAGGGGGGTCTCGGGGGAGTTGAGGTACTTGGGCTCGCCGCCGTCGAGGCTGCGTCCGCCGAAGGCGATGATTTTCCCTTGACGATCGTGGATGGGGAAGATGAGGCGGTCGCGGAAACGGTCGTAGCGTTTGCCGCTGTCGGCGTGGGCGATGACGAGGCCGGCTTTTTCGAGCAGCGGCTCGCCGTAGTGGGGGAAGACGGCCGAGAGCGCCTGCCATTCGGGTGGGGCGTAGCCCAGGCCGAAGCGCTCGGCGGTGGCAGGAAGAATGCCGCGCTGATCGAGGTAGGCTCGGGCTTTGGGGCTGCGCGCGAGGCTGCGGCGGTAGAAGTCGGCCGCTTTGGCGTGCGCTTCCAGCAGGAGCTGGCGTTCGCTTTTTTGCTGCGCGGCTTCGGCGGCGGAGAGCGAGCCTTGGGCGCGCGGCACGGGGATGCCTACTTCGGCGGCGAGCGCTTCCACGGCGTCGACGAAGCCCAGCCCTTCGTATTCCATGAGGAAGGTGATGGCGGTGCCGTGCGCACCGCAGCCGAAGCAGTGGTAGAACTGCCTGGCGGGCGAGACGGAGAAGGAGGGCGTTTTTTCGCCGTGGAAGGGGCAGCAGGCGAAGTAGTTGGCGCCGGATTTCTTGAGCTTGAGGCGCTTGCCGACGACGTCGACGAGGTCGACGCGGGAGAGCAGCTCGTCGATGAAGTCGCGCGGGATCATGGCCGGACGACCAGCGAAGGACGTCGCGCGATCGGCGTTCTTGGATGCGGGGGGTGCCGGACGGTGAAGGGGGTCACGGCAGGGGAGGCGCAACGGGGGCTGACGCGGTGCCCAGCCCCGGCCTGCATTCCATCAATACATCTTGGGCGGAAGCATCTGGCTGCGCAGGCGCTTTTGATAGCGCTTGATGGCGGCAGCGCGCTTGCGCTTGCGTTCGGCGGTGGGCTTTTCATAGAACTCGCGCTTGCGCAGCTCGGTGAGGACACCGGCTTTCTCGACCGTGCGCTTGAAGCGGCGCACGGCGACTTCGACGGGTTCGTTTTCTTTGACGCGGATACCGGGCATCTCGATCCTCGATTCGAATGGACGATACGAAAGCTCGGATTATAGAGGTTGGAAAGAGGACTGGCAAGGCGGTTTTGGTCATTCGCGGTGCCCGAAGGTACAATTTCCGCTTTTGCGCAAGGACGTGGCGTGCGTATTCTCGGGATCGAGTCTTCTTGCGACGAGACGGGCGTGGCGCTCTATGATACGGCGCAAGGCTTGCTCGCGCATCGCCTGCATACGCAGGCGCAGATGCATGCGACCTACGGGGGGGTGGTGCCGGAACTGGCTTCGCGGGATCATGTCCGCCGTCTGCCGGCGCTGGTGCGCGAGGTGATGTCCGATGGGCGCACGGACTGGACGGAGCTCGACGTGATCGCTTACACGGCAGGGCCGGGATTGGCGGGGGCCTTGCTGGTGGGGGCGAGTTTTGCCGAGAGCCTGGCGCTGGCGCTCGATCGGCCGACGCTGCCGGTACATCACCTCGAAGGGCATCTGCTCTCGCCGCTCTTAGCCGAGCCGCGGCCGCAGTTCCCCTTTCTTGCCTTGCTCGTCTCGGGCGGGCATACGCAGCTGATGGCGGTGCAGGGGGTAGGCGATTACCGTCTGCTGGGCGAGACGATCGACGATGCGGCCGGGGAGGCGTTCGACAAGACGGCGAAGCTGTTGGGTTTGGGCTATCCGGGCGGGCCGGCGCTCGCGGCACTCGCCGAGGAGGGGGATCCCGCGCGCTTTGCCTTGCCGCGGCCTTTGTTGCACGCGCCGACGCTCGATTTCAGCTTTAGCGGCTTGAAGACCGCCGTGGCGCTGAAAGTGGGTTCGCCCGACTGGCGGCCGGAGTTCGCGGCGGATCTGGCGGCTTCTTTCCAGGAGGCGGTGGTCGAGGTGCTGGTGGCGAAGACGGTGGCGGCGGTGCGCGCCACGGGTTTGAAGCGCGTGGTCGTGGCCGGCGGGGTCGGGGCGAACCGCCGTCTGCGCCAAGCCTTGGCTGCGGCTGGGGCGGAAGAGGGGTTTTCGGTGTTCTATCCGGACGTGGCGCTATGTACCGACAACGGGGCGATGATCGCTTTTGCGGCGGCGCTGCGGCTGGAAGCGGGGGCAGAGGTGAAACGGGACCGGCGCATCGAGGTGCGTCCGCGCTGGGCGCTGGAAGGGGTGCGTCAAGCTTGATCGGCGGGGGCCTTGCGCCGGGGCCGTCCGCGGCCGAATTTGGGTTCGGTGCCATTGAGCAGCTGGCGGATGTTGCGCCGGTGCCGCCAGAAGAGGACGGTCGACATGGCGGCGATGACGAGGACGACGTCACGCGGTAGCGCGAGCAGCAGGGCGAGGAAAGGAGCGCCGGCGGCGGCAGTGAGGGCGGCGAGCGACGAGTAGCGGGTGACGAAGGCGACGACGAGCCAGATGCCGGCGGCGGCGAGCGCGAGCGCCGGTTGCAGGCCGGCGAGTACGCCCAGCGCCGTGGCCACACCCTTGCCGCCGCGAAAGCGCAGGAAGAGGCTGTAGACGTGCCCGAGGAAGGCGGCGAGCCCTGCGAGCGCGGCGGTCGTGACGTCCGCGCCGAGCCGGTGCACGAGCCAGACGGCGAACCAGCCCTTGGCGGCGTCGCCCGCGAGCGTGAAGAGCGCCGCGGCTTTGTGACCGCTGCGCAGCACGTTGGTGGCGCCGGGGTTGCCTGAGCCGTAGGAGCGCGGATCGGGCAGGCCGAAGAGGCGGCTTGCGAGGATGGCGAAGGGAATCGAGCCGATCGCGTAGCCCATCAGGACGAAAAGCAGGATCTTGGGCATCGGGCGATGATCCAGAGGGAAATATCCTAGTTTACCCCAGCTTTGGCCGGGGTGTGGCAACGGAAGGGGGCGCCGCGAACAGCCGTCGCGAGCGGCTGCAGGGCAAGGCGCCCGGAGCGCAGCCGGCGAGACCTATCATGGAGATAGGCGAGCCTGCGAGCACCGCGCAACGCCGCCATGCGGCCGCGCAGTAGGTTGTTCGAGGTGCCCTAGGGAGGAGAGATGGACAGCATTTTCATCGAAGGCTTGCGGGTCGAGGCGCGGGTGGGGGTGTATGCGCGCGAGCAGGCGGCGCCGCAGACCTTGACGATCGACTTGAGTCTGGGTATTCCGCCCGAGGCGGGACGAGGCGATGAACTGGCGACGACGATCGATTACGCCCGGGTGATCGACCGGGTGAAGGAGGAGCTTGCCGGACGACATTTCGGTTTGCTCGAGCGGCTGGGGGAGCATCTGGTCGGGATGCTCTTTGCCGAATTCGACGCTTCGTGGGTGCGGGTGAAGATCGCCAAGATTGGCGTGCGCCCGGAGGTGAAGAACGTGGGAATCCTTTTGGAGCGCAGGCGGGACGGAGAGGGAAAGTAAAAAGAAAAACCGCCGGTGGAGCGCCGGCGGTTCGGAAGCGGCAGTCGATTACTTGATTTCGAGTTCTTCGGCGGAACGGCCGGAATTGGTCCACTCGGTGAACCATTTGGGTGCGCGGCCGTGGCCGTTCCAGGTGATGTTGGGATTTTCTGGGTGACGGTATTTGGGAGGTTTCTTGCCGGAATCCCTTTCTTTTTTCTCCCCCTTCAGAAGCCCAAGGGCTTCGTCCAGCGAGATGCCCATTTCTTTGGCGAGCTGGGTCACCCGGGCTTTGAATTGAGACCGGGCTTCGCGGCGACGCCGTTCGAATTCGTGTTCGATGTCTTTCTTGAGCTGTTCGAGTTCTTCGAGACTGAGTGAGGTGAGGTCCATGATATTCTGAATGGAGTGGAAGAAGAGGTCATTATACCTCATCTTTCGTTCTTGAAAAGGGCTCTTTTCATGCTCTGGGGTGATGGCGGCGATAAAGGGCTTCCAGACGGGCGCGGGCGATGTGGGTGTAGATTTGGGTGGTGGAAATGTCGGCGTGTCCGAGCAACAATTGCACGGCGCGAAGGTCGGCGCCGTGATCGAGCAAATGGGTGGCAAAGGCGTGGCGTAAAGTATGGGGGGAGAGCCGCTCGGGGGCGATGCCGCAGCGAATCGCGTGTTCCTTGATGATCTGCCAGCAGCGCTGCCGCGTCATGGCTTCGCCGCGGCGGTTGAGGAAAAGGGTTTCTTCCCGCTTTCTGCCAAGAAGCACGGGGCGCGCTTCCTGCCAATAGCGTTCGAGCCAGCGCAGCGCTTCTTCGCCCAAGGGGACGAGCCGTTCTTTGCCGCCTTTGCCGAGCACGCGCAGCCAGCCTTCGTTGCGCTCGATCTGGTGCGTCTGCAGTCCCACGAGTTCGCTCACGCGCAGGCCGGTGGCGTAGAGAGTTTCGAGCATCGCTTTGTCGCGCAGGCCGAGCGGGGTGGCGACGTCGGGGGCGGCAAGCAGGCGCTCCACGTCCGTTTCGGTGAGCGTCTTGGGGCGGCGCGGCGGCAGCAGCGGCGGTTGCAGGGTGGCGGTGGGGTCGCGGGCGATGGCGCCTTCGCGCAGCAGCCAGCGGTAGTAGCGCCGCCAGCTCGCGAGCAGCCGCCGCTGGCTGGTGGCCTTGTTGCGGCGGCTGAACTCGGCGAGATAGGCAAGGAGATCGGCGCTGGCCGCGGTGCGCGGGTCGAGCCCGGCGCGCTGGGCCCAGAGGAAGAATTGGGTGAGGTCGCTGCGATAGGCGGCGAGCGTGGCCGGTGCGAGCCCTTCTTCCAGCCAAAGGGTCTGCACGAAGGCCTCGAGCGAGGCGTCCAGCGCCGGGGCGAGCGGCTCGGCTGCTTCGTTCAGCGCCGGATCTCGCCTTGGCCGAGCACGATCCATTTCTGGCTGGTGAGCCCTTCGAGTCCGACCGGTCCGCGGGCGTGGATCTTGTCGGTAGAGATGCCGATCTCGGCGCCGAGCCCGTATTCGAAGCCGTCGGCGAAGCGGGTGGAGGCGTTGACCATCACCGAGGCGGAGTCGACTTCGCGCAGAAAGCGCAGGGCGGCGCCGTAGTCTTCGGTGAGGATGGCGTCGGTGTGATGCGAGCCGTAGCGTTCGATGTGCTCGATCGCTTCGTCGAGGTCGGCGACGACGCGAATGGCAATGATGGGGGCGAGGTATTCTTCGCGCCAGTCTTCCTCGGTGGCGGCCTTGAGGAGCGCGGCGGGCAGGCCGTGGCGCTGCAGGAGGGTGAGCGCGCGCGGGCAGCAGCGCATCTCTACGCCGTGGCCGGCGAACATGCGCCCGATCTCGGGGAGATGGCGCTCGGCCAGCGCTTCGTCGATGAGCAGCGTCTCGGCGGCGTTGCACACGCCGTAGCGGTGCGTCTTGGCGTTTTCGACGATGGGCAGCACCTTGGCCGGGTCGGCGGCGGCGTGCACGTAGACGTGGCAGTTGCCGTCGAGGTGCTTGATGACCGGCACGCGGGCGTCTTTCATCACCGCTTCGATGAGTCCCTTGCCGCCGCGCGGGACGATGACGTCGACCACTTCGGGCGAGGCGACGAGCCGAGGGACGAGCGCGCGTTCGGTGGTTTCGACGAGCTGCATCGCGGCAAGCGGCAAGCCGGCGGCTTCGAGTCCGGCGCGGATGCAGCGGGCGATCGCCCGGTTGCTCTGCAGGGCTTCCTTGCCGCCGCGCAGGATGGCGGCGTTGCCGGATTTGAGGCACAGGGCGGCGGCGTCGGCGGTGACGTTGGGGCGCGCTTCGTAGATGATGCCGATCACGCCCAGGGGCACGCGCATCTTGCCGACCTGGATGCCGCTGGGGCGGCGCTTGACTTCGTCGATCTCGCCCACGGGGTCGGGCAGCGCCGCGACCTGGGCCACGCCTTCGGCCATCGTCTCTAGACCCTTTTCGCTCAGGGTGAGGCGGTCGATGAGGGCGGGGGAAAGTCCGGCCGCGCGGGCGGCGGCGAGGTCGGTTTCGTTGGCGGCGAGCACTTCGTCGCGCTGGCGCCGCAGCGCGTCGGCCGCGGCGAGGAGCGCGGCGTTCTTCGCCTGGGTCGAGGCTTTGGCCATGGCGCGCGCGGCCTGGCGGGCGGCGCGGCCGAGGTCGGCGAGGTAGCGGTCGAGTTCCGTCATGGCGTACTCCGGTGGTCGAATGGGGTCAGGCGGCGCGTCCGCGGGGCGGGGCCATGCTCAGGGAGATGAGGAGCCGCTCGGCTTCCAGGGCGAAGTCGCCGGCCTCGGCGCCTTTGGCGATGCGGTCGAGCCGGGCGCAGGCGGTGAGCGCGGCGCGCAAGGGCGGGAGCCGGCGGGCGCTGTGCTCGATGGCGCGTTTTTCTTCGGGGCGGAAGACGCGTTCCTGGCGCCAGAGCGCTTCGAGCGGCGCGCGCTGTGCAAGCGCTTCCTGGGCAGCAGCGATGAGGCGCAGGGCCGCGGCGATCGCCCACAGCAGCAGCGGCGCGGCGCAGCCCTCTGCCGTGAGCGTGCGCAGCAGGCGCAGGGCGCGCAGCGCGTCGCCTTCGAGTACGGCCTGGCGCAGCGCCTCGGGATCGTAGCGGGCGAGGTCGAAGACCGCGGCGCGCACTGCTTCTTCCGGCAGCGGCCCTGGGGGAAAGAGCAGGGCGAGCTTCTCCAGTTCCTGCCGCGCGGCGAGGAGGTTTCCTTCCGTGCGTTCGGCGAGCAAGCGCAAGAGCTCGGGCGAGGCGCTCTGGCCTTGGCGAGCGAGCCGTTCGCGCCACCATTCGGGAAGCTGCTCGCGCGGGGGGGCGTTGGCTTCCACCGCCACGGCGTGCTGCTCGAGGGCGGCGAACCAGGCGCTCTTGCGCGCCTGCCAGTCGAGCTCGCCCAAGATGACGAGCAGGATCGTCTCGGGGAGCGGTTTTTTTGCTCGCTCAGCGAGCCAGGCGGCGCCTTCCGTGCCCGGCTTGCCTTGCGGCAGGCGCAGCTCGAGGAACCGGCGGCTGGCGAAGAGCGAGCGGCTGTCGGCTTCCTGGCTGAGTCGTTCCCAGGAGAAATTGGCTTCGGCGACGAAGACGAGCCGTTCGTCGAAGCCGAGCGCGCGGGCGCGGGCGCGGATGGCGTCGGCGGCTTCCTGCACCAGCAGCGGCTCGTCGCCATGGACCGCCCACACGGGTTCCAGCGTTTGGCGTTCGAGGTGGCGGGCAAGTCGCGCGAGCGGCAGTTTCATTTGCGGCTGGCAAGCGTGCGGCCGATCATGAGGATCATCTGGTCGACGAGTTGCTGGCGCATGTCGGCGTAGAGGAGCTGTTCCTCTTTTTCCCGGGCGGTGATCAGATCGTCGTCATAGCTGTAGTCGCGCTCGGCGCTGAGCTCGGTAGAAGGGAGGAGTTCCTGTCCTTCCTTGTCGAGCACGCGGAAACGCAGGTGCGCGCGGATCAGGTATTCCCGCACCTTGCCGTCGGGGGTGAGCGAGAGGATGTCGCGTTCTTCGCGGTAGGAGAGGATGTCGAGGCGCAGCTCGGCGGCTTCGGGCGGTTCGACCCAGCGCGTTTCGCTGCCGGACAAGCGCCGGTCGATCGCTCGCCCGAGGGGGCTGGTGCGCGGGACGTTGCCGATCTGCACCGTGGGCGCGCCGAGCCCGGCCATGCCGCGCGGCCGGAAGCCGCAGCCGGCGAGCGCCAACCCTGCGGCGGCGAACAGCAGGCGGCGCCGGGAGAAGGAAGGAAGCGAAGGCTCGGCCATCGGGATTTCCTCACACCACGAGATTGACGAGACGGCCGGGGACGACGACGACGCGCTTGGGCGCGCGTCCTTCGAGGTGCTGCGCTGCTGCCTGCAGCGCCGCCGCTTCGATCGCCGCCTGGTCGGCTGCAGCCGGCACCACGATCTTGCCACGGGTCTTGCCGTTGATCTGCAGCACGAGTTCCACTTCGCTGCGCTGCAACGCGGCGGGATCCGGCTCGGGCCAGGGGGCGTCGAGCACGTCTTCGCCGAAGCCACATTCGCGCCATAAGACGTGCACGAGGTGCGGCGCGATGGGGGCGAGCACGCGCAGCAGGAAGGAGAAACCTTCTTCGGCGAGTCGCGCTTGCGCGGCAGGTTCGGCCTCGGGCAGGCGTTCGAGGACGTTGAGCATCTTCATCGTGGCCGAGGCGACGGTGTTGAGCTGCTGTTTGCCCATGTCGTGGTTGGCCTGCTGCAGGATGGTGTGCAGTTCGCAGCGGGCGGCAGCGAGCGCTGGCGGCAGGGCATTCACCTGCGGGGCCGAGGGAAGCAGCGGTTGCAGCTCGCGGCGGTACTTGTGGCCGAAGGCCCAGACGCGGCGCAGGAAGCGGTGCGCTCCCTCGACGCCGGAGTCGGACCATTCGAGCTGCGCTTCGGGCGGGGCGGCGAAGATGATGAAGAAGCGCGCGGTGTCGGCGCCGTAGCGGTCGATGAGCGCCTGCGGATCGACGCCGTTGTTCTTGGATTTCGACATTTTTTCGGTGCCGCCGATGTGCACCGGCTGACCGTCGGCCTTGAGCCGGGCGGCGACGATGCGTCCCTTGGGGTCGCGCTCGACGAGCACGTCGGCCGGGTTGATCCACTCTTTCCTGCCCTCGGCCGTGAGGCGGTAGTAGGTCTCGGCCACGACCATCCCTTGGGTGAGGAGGCGCGTGAAGGGCTCGGAGAAGCCGACGAGGCCCAGGTCGCGCAGTGCCCGGGTGAAGAAGCGGGAATAGAGCAGGTGCAGGATGGCGTGCTCGATGCCGCCGATGTACTGGTCGACCGGCATCCAGTAGTCGGCCCGTTCGTCGAGCATGGCCTGGTGGTTGTCGGCGCAGCAAAAGCGCAGGAAGTACCAGCTCGATTCGACGAAGGTGTCCATCGTGTCGGTTTCGCGCCGGGCGGGCTTGCCGCAGCGCGGGCAGGTGGTCTCGTAGAATTCGGGCATCTGCGCGAGCGGCGAGCCGCGGCCGGTGAGGGCGACGTGCTCCGGCAGCACCACCGGCAGCTGTTCGTCGGGCACTGGCACGTCGCCGCAATCGTCGCAGTGCACGATGGGGATGGGGCAGCCCCAGTAGCGCTGGCGCGAGATGCCCCAGTCGCGCAGCCGGTACTGCACGCGCTTGGCGCCGAGCCCTTTGTCGGCGAGCGCTGCGGTGATCGCTTCCTTGGCGTCTTCCGAGCGCATGCCCGTGTAGGGGCCGGAGGCGACGAGGAGGCCGAGCTCGGCGTAGTCTTCGCGCCAGGGGCCGTGCGGGTCGACGTCAAGGTCTTTACCGGCCGGCCGGATCACCTGCTTGATCGGCAGGCCATACTTTTGGGCGAAGGCGAAGTCGCGCTCGTCGTGCGCCGGTACGGCCATCACCGCGCCCTCACCGTAGCCCATCAGCACGTAGTTGGCCACCCACACGGGGAGTTTTTCCCCGGTGAGCGGGTGCAGCACGTAAAAGCCGGTGGGGCGGCCTTTCTTCTCCATCGTGGCGATCTCGGCTTCGGCCACGGCTCCGCGCCGGCATTCTTCGATGAAGGCGGCAAGTTCGGGGTCGCGCTGGGCGGCGGCGAGCGCCAGCGGATGTTCGGCGGCCACGGCCACGTAGGTGGCGCCATAGAGGGTGTCGACGCGGGTGGTGAAGACGCGCAGGCTTCCCGGCTGGCCGACGCTGGCCTCATCATAGGGGAAGACGACTTCGGCGCCTTCCGAGCGCCCGATCCAGTTGGCCTGCATGCGCTTGACCTGCTCGGGCCAGCCAGGAAGATCGTTCAGGGCTTCGAGCAGCTCGTCGGCGTAGGCGGTGATGCGCATGTAGTACATGGGGATTTCGCGCTTTTCCACCAGCGCCCCTGAGCGCCAGCCGCGCCCGTCGATCACCTGCTCGTTGGCGAGCACCGTCTGGTCGACCGGATCCCAGTTCACCAGCCCCAGCTTGCGATAGATGAGCCCCTTTTCATACAGGCGCCTGAAGACCCACTGCTCCCAGCGATAGTACTCGGGCCGGCAGGTGGCGAACTCGCGCGACCAGTCGATGCCGAAGCCCAGCCGCTGCAGCTGGCGCTTCATGTAGGCGATGTTGCTGTAGGTCCACTGCGCTGGGGGAATGCCGTTCTGGATGGCGGCATTCTCGGCCGGCATGCCGAAGGCGTCCCAGCCCATGGGCTGGAGCACGTTGTAGCCGCGCATGCGGTGGTAGCGGGCGAGCACGTCGCCGATGGAGTAGTTGCGCACGTGCCCCATGTGCAGTTTCCCCGAAGGGTAGGGGAACATGGACAGGCAGTAGTACTTTGGGCGCGAAGGGTCCTCGACGGCCTTGAAGCTCTGGCGTTCGTCCCAGTAGTGCTGTGCGGCGCGTTCGACGGCCAGCGGATCGTATTTTTCTTGCATGATGGAATGGTGGTTGGCGCGAACGAAAGAGAAAGTATAGCCGGTTTGGCGGGGTCGGGGCAAAAGCGCCGTGAGCTGCAGTGAGCTGCAGGGGATGGCATGGCTTGCGGAGGGTGTTCTTTGTGTATAATGAAAAGGATAGTAATTATCATTTCAATGTGTACTCGCGGAGGACGTATGAAAAAAACGCTCACGACGATGGCGGTGCTGACGGCGACGCTCTTCGCCCCGGGGCTGCGGGCCGAAGAAGCGGTGGTCAACGTCTATTCGACGCGCCACTATCCCACCGACACCCGCCTCTACGAGAGTTTCACCGCCGCCACTGGCATCAAGGTGAATCTGGTCGAAGGGCAGGAAGACCCGCTCATCGAGCGCATCCGCGCCGAGGGGGAGAACAGCCCAGCCGACGTGCTCATCACGGTCGATGCCGGGCGGCTGTGGCGCGCCGAGCAGATGGGGCTGTTTGAACCGATCCGCTCGGAGCGGCTGGAGGCGCGCATCCCGGCGCATTTCCGCCATCCGGAAGGGAAGTGGTTCGGCTTTTCCTACCGTGCGCGCGTCCTCGTCTATAACAAGGCGGCGGTGTCGCGCGACGAGATCAAGCGCTACGCCGATCTGGCCGATCCGAAATGGAAAGGGCGCGTGTGCGTGCGCTCTTCGGGCAACGTCTACAACCTCTCGCTGCTCGCGGCGCTCATTGAACACTGGGGGGAGGAGAAGGCGCGCGCCTGGGCGCAGGGAGTGAAGGACAACATGGCCCGTCCGCCGCAGGGTTCCGACACCGATCAGATCAAGGCGGTGGCCGTCGGCGAGTGCGACGTGGCGCTGGTCAATCACTACTATTACGCGCGCTTTCTTGCCTCCGACAAGCCTGAGGACATGAACCTCGTGCGCAAGGTCGGGCTGGTGTGGCCCGACCAGGAGGAGTACGGCACCCACGTGAACATCTCCGGAGCCGGGGTGGTGCGCACCGCGCCGCACAAGGAGGCCGCGATCCGCTTCCTCGAGTATCTGGCGAGCGACGAGGCGCAGGGTTACTTCGCGGTGGGCAACAACGAATGGCCTACGGTACCCGGTGTGGCCTATCGCAACCGCGTGCTCGCTTCATTGGGCGAATTCAGGATCGATCCCTTGCCGGTGGCGGTGCTGGGCAAGAATCAGCCGCTGGCGCAGAGGATTTTCGACGAGGTGGGCTGGCGCTGAGACCAGGGCGCACGCTACGGTTTTCCCTCGTTCGATGAATGCCCGGCCTGGCGCCGGGCGTTTTCTTCCTAGGCCGTAGCCGGGGCGGGATCGGTCAGAGGCAGCGGGTTTGCCTCGTTCCCGCCCTTTTGGCCGTGGCGGGTGATCTGGCGTGCGAGCAGCAGCACCGGCCCGAGCGCGACGAGCACGATGGTGAGCGCGGGCAGTCCCAGTTCGGCCAGCCGTTCGTCGGCCGCCAGCGTATGGACACGGGTGGAGAGCGTGTCGAAGTTGAAGGGGCGCATCACGAGCGTGGCCGGCAGTTCTTTCATCACGTCGACGAACACGAGCAGGGCGGCGGTGAGCAGGCTTTTCGTCAGAAGCGGCGCGTGGATGCGCGCCAGGGTGCGCCAGGGGCCGCTGCCCAGCGTGCGGGCGGCCTCGTCCAGCGCCGGGCGGATCTTCGCCAGTCCCGCTTCCACCGTGTGTAGCGCCGTGGCGAGAAAACGCACGAGATAGGCATAGACGAGGCCGGCGAGGCTGCCGGTGATGAGCAGACCCACGGACCAGCCGAAGAGCTCGCGCAGCCGGGCGGCGAGCAGGTTGTCGAGCGCGGCCGCGGGCAGCAGCACGCCCACGGCGATGACCACGCCCGGCAGGGCGTAGCCCAGCCCCACGAGCCGGTTGAGCAGCCGCGCGAGCGGCGATGGATTGAGCCGCGCGTGGTAGGCGAAGAGAAGCGCCAGGGCGACGGCAAGCAGCGCCGTGAGGCCAGCAAGCAGCAGGCTGTTGCCGGCGGCACGCCAGAATCGCGGGTCGACGGTCGTCGAGGGCTCGCGCAGGCTCATCGTCAGCAGCAGCACGGCCGGCAGCAGGAAGCCCAACACCACTGGCAGGGCGCACACGCAGGCGGCCAGCGCCGCGCGCCAGCCGGCAAGCCGCGTGCGCGGCGCGCCAGCGTGATGCCTGCCGCCGTCGAACTTCGCCCGCCGCCGGCTGGTCTGTTCGAGCCACAGCAAGAGGAGCACGAAACCCACGAGCATCGCGGCAAGCTGAGCCGCCGCCACCCGGTCTCCCAGGGAATACCAGGTGCGGAAAATGCCCGTGGTGAAGGTCGGGATGCCGAAATAGGCCACGGTGCCATAGTCGGCGAGCGCCTCCATGAGCGCCAGCGCCGTGCCGGCGGCGATCGCCGGACGGGCGAGCGGCAGGCTCACCCGCCAGAAAGTGCGCCAGGGGGAGGCCCCGAGCGTGCGGGCGGCTTCGTGCATGGCGGCGCTGCGCTCCAGGAACGCCGTGCGCGTGAGCAGGTAAACGTAAGGGTAGAGCGCGAGCACGAGGATGGCTACGGCCCCGCCCAGCGAGCGGATGGGCGGAAACCAGTATTCCCGCACGCCCCAGCCGGTGAGGTCGCGCAGCGCGCTTTGCAGCGCACCGCTCACCTGCAAAAAGTCGGTGTAGGCGTAGGCCATCACGTAGGCCGGCATGGCGAACGGAAGGATCAGCGCCCACTCCAGCACGCGCCGCCCGGGAAACTCGTGCGCGGCGGTGAGCCAGGCGCAGCTCACCCCTACGGCCACCGTGCCCAGCGCCACGCCCAGCGCGATCCAGCCGGTATTGGCGAGGTATTCGGGCAAGACGGTGCGCAAGAGATGGGCCCAGATCTCGCCCGTGCTCGGCTGCAGCAGCTGCGCGAGCACGCTTGCCAGCGGCACCAGCGGGAGCAGGGCCAAGAGGGTGGCGAGCAGGGTCAGGAAAGAAAAGGACCGGTGCATGATCGTCCCATACATCGAATCGTACATTATAATGAGAATCGATCTATTTTAAGCGAGGAAGGATGAAGGTGTCGGCGGCTCTGGAAATCCGTGGCTTGCATCACGCCTACGGTGCGCACGCCGTGGTGCGCGATTTGTCGCTGTCTTTGCCGGCGGGCACGATCGGGGCTCTGCTCGGCGCCAGCGGCTGCGGCAAGACGACGGTGCTGCGCTGCGTGGCCGGCTTCGAGACGCCCCAGCGCGGCGACATCTTTCTCGATGGCCGGCCCGTGACCCGCCCGGGCCTGATGGTACCGCCGCAGCAGCGCCGCATCGGCATGGTGTTCCAGGATCACGCCCTTTTTCCGCACCTCACCGTCGCCCAGAACGTCGCCTTCGGCCTGCGGGGGCTGGACCGGCGGGCGCAGGCGCGGCGCGTGGCCGAGATGCTGGAGGTGGTAGGCCTGAGCGCCTGGGCCGATGCCTGGCCGCATCAGCTCTCGGGCGGGCAGCAGCAGCGGGCGGCGCTCGCCCGGGCGCTGGCACCGCAGCCGGCGCTGCTGCTGCTCGACGAGCCTTTCTCCAGCCTCGACGAGGCGTTGCGCGCGCGCCTGGCGCACGAGGTACGGGCTTTGTTGCGCGAGCGCGGCATGACGGCGCTGGTGGTGACCCACGACCAGCACGAGGCCTTCGCCATGGCCGACGCCATCGGCCTGATGCACCAAGGGTGCATCGAGCAGTGGGGCAGCCCCGAGGCGCTCTATCGCGCGCCAGCCACGCGATACGCCGCGAGTTTCGTCGGCGAAGGGGTCTTCCTGCGCGGACGTCTCGCGGGGGAAGGGGAAGTCGAGACCGCCCTGGGTCGCCTGCCGGTGGTCTTCGCCGGAGAAGGAGCGGCCGCGGCGGGGCACGGCAGCGTGGAGGTGCTGCTGCGGCCGGAAGACGTGCAGCTGGAGGCGTCCTCGATCGTGCGCGCGCGCGTGGTGGATGTCCTTTTTCGCGGGGCGCAGTGCCGCCTTACGCTGCGGCTGTCTTCCGGCGAAGACGTCTTCGCCCTGGCCGAGGTGGCGCCGCTTGTGGGCGAGACGGTGGGGGTAACGGTGCGTCGGGGGAATTTCCGCGCCTTCGCCGGATAAAAAAACGCCCGCACGGGGCGGGCGTTAACTCCATCGAGATGGAGAGGGAGGGAGACAAGATTCGGTCAGGCGGCGCGGCTGCGTTCGAGCATTTTTTCGCTGGCGCGCAATAGATCGGTGGCCGCGCGCAGGGGCATGGTCATGAGGCGATGCTGCAGGCGCAGCCAGCTGGTGATCGGGTGCAGGCGCTGCGATTCGGCTTCGGCCAGGCGGTGGAATTCGTTCCAGGCGGTTTGCCAGTAGAGGGATGAGCCGATCCAGCCGGTGGCCAGCGTGGCCCGGCGCACGGCCTCGGCCCATAGCGCCTGGGCGCGCTCTTCGGGCAGGCCGTACTGCTTGGCAAACCAGGGCAGGAGTTTGGGTGCTTTCATCGCTCGTTCCTTGCCGCTTCGTGGGCGGCGATTCCGTTTCGCGGCATGTTGTGCCGCAACACACGCTCGCATTATCGTGCTCCGGGCGGCAGAATGCAAGGGCGGCTTACTTTTTGTTGCACTGCCGCAACGCCGTGCATCAAGGGTCGTCTGAATTCCAACCGGGCTTTTTTATGAGATGTTCTATTTGATGCTGCACTGCAGCAAAAGTTCCCGGCTGCCGAACTTCGTCGAGAACGGTACAATCGGGGCCGGAAGAAAACGCCGGCACGCAGCCGGAGGACGCACGATGCACGAGGTTTTGCAGGGACTCAATCCGGAACAGCGCGCGGCGGTGACCCTGCCGCCGCAGCACGCTCTCATCCTGGCCGGGGCAGGCTCGGGCAAAACCCGGGTGCTCACGAGCCGCATCGCCTGGCTGCTGGAGACGGGCGAGGCGGAGCCGCACGAGATCATGGCGGTGACCTTTACCAACAAGGCGGCGCGCGAAATGGCTTCGCGCCTGGCGGGGCTCTTGCCCGAGGCGCGGCGCCCGGGCCTGCGCCGCATGTGGGTGGGCACCTTCCACGCGCTGGCGAACCGCCTGCTGCGCATCCATCACCAGGCTGCCGGCTTGCCGCAGATGTTCCAGATCCTGGATACGGCCGATCAGCTCTCGGCCCTCAAGCGCCTGCTCAAGCGGCTCAACGTCTCCGAGCAGAGTGCGCCGCCGCGCGAGCTGCTCTCCTTCATCAACGCGCACAAGGAGCAGGGGCTGCGTCCGGACAAGGTGGCGGCCGAGTCGCGCCGCGCCGAGCGGTTTTTGCCGCTGTGGCAGGAGTACGAAGCGCAGTGCCAGCGCGAGGGGGTGGTGGATTTTGCCGAATTGCTTCTGCGCAGCGACGAGCTGCTGGCGCGCGACGAGGCGCTGCGGGCGCATTACCGCGCGCGCTTCCGGCACGTGCTGGTCGACGAATTCCAGGATACCAACGCCTTGCAATACCGCTGGCTGCAGCGCTTCGCCGCCGATCCGGTCACCGGCGAAGCCGGGGCTTTTCTTTTTTGCGTGGGCGACGACGATCAGTCGATCTACGGCTTTCGCGGGGCGCTCGCACGCAACCTCATGCGCTTCGAGCAGGAATTCCGCGTGCAGGCGGTGATCCGCCTGGAGCGCAACTACCGCTCGCACGGCAACATCCTCGCAGCGGCCAACGCCATCATCGCCCACAATCGCGAGCGTCTGGGCAAGAACCTGTGGACCGAGGCGGGCGAGGGCGAGCCGATCCGCGTGTTCCAGGCCAGCGACGACGGCACCGAGGCCCGCTTCGTGGCCGAGGAGATCGGCAACCTCCTGCGCGAGGGCGTCTCGGCGGATCAGATCGCCGTGCTCTATCGGGCGAACGCTCAGTCGCGGGCGCTGGAGCACGCGCTGCTCGCGGCCGGCATTCCCTACCGCGTCCATGGCGGGCAGCGGTTCTTCGACCGCGCCGAGATCAAGCACGCACTCGCTTACCTGCGGCTAGTGTTGCTGCCCGACGACGAAACGGCCTTCCTGCGGGTGGTGAATTTTCCGCCGCGCGGCATCGGGGCGCGTACGCTGGAGGCGCTGGCGGCGCAACGCGACGCATCAACCGGCATCAGCGCGGCCGCTGCCCGCCTCCCTGGCCGCTCGGGGGCGGCGCTGCAGGGATTCCTGCAACTCCTCGAACGCCTGCGCGAGCAGACCCGCGAGGCGCCGCTGCCGGAACTCGTCGAGCGGGTGATCGGCGGTTCGGGGCTGCGCACGCACTACGCCGCCGAGCGCGACGGGGCTGACCGGCTGGAGAACCTCGACGAACTGGTGAGCGCGGCGAGCGATTTCGTCACCCAGATGGCGCTCGAAGGGATCGAAGCGCAGGGACACGAGATGCTCGCCCTCTTCCTGCAGCACGCCGCGCTCGAATCAGGCGAGCAGCAGGCCGAGGCGGGGAAGGCGGCGGTGCAGCTGATGACGGTGCACGCCTCCAAGGGGCTGGAATTCGACGTCGTCTTCCTCACCGGGCTGGAGGAAGGACTCTTTCCGCACCAGAACAGCCTCTACGCCGAGGGCGGGGTGGAAGAAGAGCGGCGATTGATGTACGTGGCGGTGACCCGCGCGAGGAAGCGTCTCTATCTTTCATGGTCCGACCTCCGCATGCTGCACGGGCAGACCGAATACCATCAGCCTTCACGCTTCCTCGAGGAGATCCCGCCGGAGCTGCTGTTGTGGCTCAACGCCAAGCGCCGTGAGCAAAGAACGGCGGCTTCGGCACCGCCGCGCGCTCCCGTTTCCTCGCCGGCGATGGCAGCGGGCAATGGCTGGCGCAGCGGCGAGCGCGTGCGCCATCCCAAGTTCGGCGAAGGGGTGATTCTGGCGGTGGAAGGGGCCGGGGCGCACGCGCAGGCGAGCGTGAAGTTCGGCGCCGAGGTGGGGGTCAAGCGGCTGCTGCTGTCGGTGGCGCCGCTCGAGCGGCTCTAGCCGGCGGTGCGCGCCTCGATCGCCTCGAAGAGGGCGGCGAATTCCTGCGCCAGGCGGTGCCCCGGTTCGAGCGCGGCGAGCGGCAGGCTCTTCTGGTGCGATTCTTTCACCTTGACCGAGCTCGACAGATACGGTTCGAGCACCGGCAGCCCCTGGCCGATGAGCGCTTCTACCGCCTGGCGCGGCAAGGTGGCGCGGCTCTGGAACTGGTTGACCACGATGCCCGCCAGTTGCAGCTCCGGATTGTGGTCGGCGCGGACCTCTTCGAGCGTGTCGAGGAGCTGCAGGAGCGCCCGGCGGGCGAATTCGTCGCAGTCGTAAGGGATCAGGCACCAGCGCGCGGCGATGAGCGCCGAGCGGGTGTAGAAGTTGAGCGCCGGGGGCGTGTCGATATAGATGCGGTCGAACTGCGCCGCGAGCTCGTGCAGCGCCTCGCGCAGTTTGAAGATCTTGTAGCGCGATTCGAGCTTGCCCTGCAGCTCTTCGAGCGCCCCGTGCCCGGCGAGGAGGGCGAGGTTCTCGTGCGCCGTGGGCAGCACGAATTCCTCGGTGCGCCGCGGGTTGAGCTTGAAGTTGAGCGTCTGGTCGAAAAACTCGGCGAGCGTCGGTTCGGCGCTCTCCGTCGCCTCGCCCAGGAGGTAGCGCGTGGTGTTCGCCTGCGGATCGAGATCGACCACCAGGGTGCGCAGCCCGCGTCGGGCGGCGATGGCGGCGAGATTGACGGTGATGGTGGATTTCCCCACTCCGCCTTTTTGGTTGAAGACGACGGTGATCATGGCGGTGCGCTCCGAAAATCGGCCGACACCGGCATTGTGGCAGAAAAAAGCGCTGCCGGCGACGGGACGTTCAGGCCGAACCGAGCGGGCGGCGGGTGGCAGTGCGCAAGTGGGTGGTGCCGAGCGCGTCGTAGGTGGTAAGGCGCTCCTGGGCGCCGAGGAGCACGTCGAGCGCCTGCTGGTTCACGGCCAGGCGCTCGCGGATGAAGGTGCCGTTTTCCAGGTTGGCGCGGCGGCAGCGCTCGGCGAGCGCCCGGATGCGTTCCCACGCCGGGGCGAGCGAGTGTTCCTGCACCCATTCCTGCAGCACGGCGGCGGCTCCCTCGTCCGTCTTGCCGGTACTTTTGGCCGCGAGCAGCAGTTTCTGCCGGCCGCAGTTCTGTAGCGTTTCCGCTACGCGGTTCTTCTCTTCCACGGCCGCGGCGATCGCTTCGGCCTCGCCGGCGAGCAGCGCCCGGCGCTCCGCTTCGAGCACGGCAAGGAAACGCTCGAGCGCGCGCTCTTCCTGCGCGAGCAGCTGCGACATTAGGGCGAGGACGGCGGGCGGCAGGCTCATCATCCCTCACGCGCGAGCAGGCCGCGCATTTCGGCGAGCAGGCCGTCGGCAATGCGCTCGGGGTCGACGCGGAAACGCCCGTCGCGGATCGCCTGCGAGAGTTCCTGTACCCGGGCCGAATCGATCTCGGGCGTGCTTTCCATGGCGCTTTCCCCTTGCGCGAGCAGGTTTGCCAGGCGCGAGACGGCGACCGTATCATCGCCGGCGCCAGCCGCTTCGCCCGTCGGGGCATTGGGCAGCTTGGTGCCGCTCGTGCTCGACGGCCGCAGGATCTCGGCGCCGCCCGTCGCCGGCGGGGTGGGGGTACCGATTTTCATGGCCAGTCCTCATCCGTCCAATGGCATCTTGAATGAGATTACGGCAGGTGCGACGGGAAACTTTAGCATTTTTCAGGGGTTGATGAGGACCGAACCGTCGGGCTGCGCCTGTCCCGACACTACGCGCCCGCCCTCGAGCCGCACGCGCACCGTCTCGCCCGGCGCGGCACGGTTGAGCGCTTTACCGCGGTTCTCCACCACGAAGCCCGGCCCGGCGACGCGCACTGCCACCTCCATGCCAGGCGAGACCACGTCGGGCAGCACCAGCTGGCTCTGGCGCAGGGGCTGGCCCGCGGCCACGCTCGCGCGCAGGCGCGCGCCCACCGCACGGGAAGCATCCAGCACCACGTCTTCCGGCAGCGCCGTGAGCTCCCCTTCCTCGCGCCGCAGATCGTCGGGCGAGAGGATCTGCCCCGAGCGCAGCGGCCGCGCGCTCTGGTAATAGGCGCCGAACACCGCCACCCGGGCGGTGAGATAGGCCGTCCACGGCGCGGGCTCGGCGCAGCGCACGCCCACCGCCACCCGCCCCCACAGCCGCACGTTTTCCGGCACGAAGGCTTCCAGCTTACGGCAAGGGGGGAGCTGGTTGTAAGGATCGAAGGGGTCGACCTCGATCTGCACCTGCCCCGGCAGCCCCGCCGTGGCCTGCTGCAAGAAGGCGCGCACCGTCTGTTCCACCGCCTGCGGTTCCTGCCGCGCCAGGGCCGTACCGAAGCTCAGGGCAAGCGCGGCGAGGCAGAGAAAGGGGAAGAGACGGGTGGCGTTCATGGGCCGCAGTTCTAACACGGATCGGCAAGCCCGGCAATCCTTGCCGGCAGGCAAGCGCGGATTTGCCGGGAGGAATCCCCGATGTTCCGCCCTTTGCCTTGACGGCAAGGGACTTATCCTGACAGGCATGGAAACTGCTTATGACTCGTCGTCCCAAACCGGAGGATGACCATGCTGGAAAAACTCGAACAAGCCCTCGCCTTTCAGCGCCAGGCGCTCGAAGTGCAGGCGCGGCGTCAGCAGCTCATCGCCTCGAACATCGCCAACGCCGACACGCCCGGGTACAAGGCGCGCGACCTCGACTTCCGCGCCGCCCTCACCAAAGCCCAGTCGAGCCGCAGCGCGCCGGGGCTGAAGCAAACCGACCCCGAGCACCTCTCGACCGGAGGAAACGATCCGCTCGCCAGATACGAAGGCTATCGCAGCGAAGTGCAATCGGCCGTGGATGGCAACACCGTCGACATGGACCAGGAGCGCACGGCTTTTGCCGAGACGGCGTTTCACTATGAGGCGAGCCTGAACTTCATCAACCGGCTGCTCAAAGGCATGCGCACCGCCATCACCGGGCAGTGAGTGAATTCGCAGGGAGATCGTCATGGCAATGCTCGACGTGTTCAAGGTAGCCGGCTCGGCGCTCACGGCACAGTCGGTCCGCCTCAACACCACCGCTTCCAACCTGGCCAACGCCGAGAGCGTGGTCGGCCCGGATGGCCAACCCTACCGGGGCAAGCAGGTGGTCTTCCGCACCACGCCCATGGGCGAGGGCCCCGCCCAGGGCGTGCGCGTGCAGGAAGTGGTGGAGAGCGCTGCCCCGCCGCGCCTCGTCTACGAGCCCAACAACCCGGCCGCCGACGAGAACGGCTACGTGGCCATGCCCAACGTCAACGTGGTCGAGGAGATGGTCAACATGATCTCCGCCTCGCGCTCGTACCAGAACAACGTGGAAGTCATCAACACGGCACGAAGTTTGCTACAGAAGACATTGACGATCGGGCAGTAAGGGAGGCGCCGGTCGCGACGCTTTCGCCGATCGCTGATCTACCCAACGGAGAGTTTCCATGAGCACGACCACCAACCCCACCACGACCACCGCCAGTTCCATCCTGGCGCAGTACGGCCCGCGCACGACGAGCAGCTCGAGCGTGACTGCCGGGGCCGTGGAGGACATGCAGAACCGCTTCCTGACGCTTCTGACCACCCAGCTCAAGAACCAGGATCCCTTGAACCCGATGGACAACGCCGAGGTGACCTCGCAGCTGGCGCAGATGAGTACGGTGCAGGGCATCGAGAAGTTGAACCAGCTCGTCTCGGAGCTGGCCGGCACGGCGCAGATGACCGACATGGCTTCGCTCGTGGGGCGCGGGGTGCTGGTGGCCGGCAACCAGATCACGCTCACGGGTTCGGGCGGCATCGGCGGGGTCGACCTGCCGGCGGCCGCGAGCAGCGTGAAAGTGACCATCACCGACCAGTCGGGGGTGCTGGTGCGCACGCTCGATCTGGGCGTGCTCGAGGCCGGCAGCCACAACTTCGTGTGGGACGGCAAGGCCGACGACGGGCAAACCGCCCAGCCGGGTCTCTACAAAATGAAGATCGAGGCGAAAGACGGCAGCGATCCGGTGGCGGCCACTGCGCTGCAGCTCGGCCAGGTCACGGGCATCGTGAAAGGCCCGAAGAGTACCGACCTGCAGGTGGGCGATCTGGGCATCTTCACCCTCGATGAAGTCAAACAGATCCTGTGAGATAGGAGAGTATCATGGCGTTCCAGCAAGGTTTGAGCGGCCTTTCCAGCTCATCGCAGGCGCTCGACGTCATCAGCCACAACGTGGCCAACGCCAACACCACCGGCTACAAGGCGAGCCAGACGGTGTTCGCCGACGTCTATTCGTCCACCCTCGGCGCCGACCCGTACAAGCAGGTGGGCAGCGGCTCGCGCGTGGCCGCCATCCGGCAGAACTTCAGCCAGGGCAGCATCACCGAGACGGGCAATTCGCTCGACATGGCGATCAACGGCGACGGCTTCTTCATGGTCAAGCGCCCGGTGCTGGGCGACAACCAGATGTATTACACCCGCGCCGGGGAATTCCAGCTCGACAAGGACGGCTACGTGACCACGGCCACCGGCTACCAGCTGCTCGGCTATCCGGGGATGGCGGGGGCGGGGGACGCGGTGCCGATCCGGGTGCCGTACGACACCGGCACGCCGCGCGAGACCTCGACCGTCAGCATGACGCTGAATCTGGATGCCAACCAGCCGGTAATGGCTGGAGCGTTCGATCCCAATGATCCTACAACCTATAACTTTTCCACGACGGTCGTGACCTACGACTCGCTGGGTATCGCCCACAATTTGAATCTGTATTTCGTACGAACGGCTGCGGGCAATCCATCGACATGGGATGTCTATGGCACCCTTTCCGGGGATTCAGCTACGGATCCTGCGGCAACCCCTCCAGGAACCCCTGTTGCTTTGGGCCCTTTGGGATTCGACGCCTCGGGTGCATTGACGGGTGGCTCACCTTTGTCTTTTAGCGGCATCACCCTTGCCAACGGCGCAGACATTGGTGGAGCGGGCGACGGCATCATCGACATCACCCTCAACGCTACCCAATTTGCCCTCGCTTCTTCGGTCAATACCATCAGCCAGGACGGCGTGCCGGCCGGAGAGCTGGCGGGGGTGTCGGTCACGAAAGAAGGCCAGGTCCAGGCGCGCTACACCAACGGCAACGTGGTGACGGTGGGGACGGTGGCGATCGCCGCTTTCCGCAATCCCAACGGCCTGGTGTCGATGGGCGATAACCTGTGGGTTTCCTCGCTCGAGTCCGGCCCGGGCGTGGCGGGAACCCCGGGGGCAGGCACGCGCGGGTTCATCTCGGGTGGCGCAGTGGAATCCTCCAACGTGGACCTCACCGCCGAGCTGGTCAACATGATCGTGCAGCAGCGCGCCTATCAGGCGAACGCCCAGTCGATCAAGACGCAGGACCAGATCCTGCAGACCGTCATCAACCTGCGCTGACCGCCGGCGCTGAAGGAGAATCGTTATGGACCGCGTCATTTACACCGCCATGACCGGCGCGAAATATACCCTGGAGCAGCAGGGCGCGGTGGCGAACAACCTCGCCAACGTGGATACCGCCGGCTTCAAGGAAGCGATGCACCGGCTGCGCGCCGTGCCGGTGCAGACTCAGGCGCTGCCTTCGCGCGCTTTCACGGTGGATGCCACGGTGGCGACCAATTTCGCGGCCGGCCCGCTCGACTACACCGGCCGGCCGCTCGATGCAGCGATCGAGGGACAGGGCTGGCTCGCCGTGCAGACCCCCGACGGCGGTGAAGCCTACACGCGCGCGGGCAACTTCCAGCTGAGCGCCAACGGCATCCTGCAGCTGCCCAGCGGCCAACCGGTGCTGGGGGAAGACAACCAGCCCGTCGCCCTGCCGCCGGATCGGGAATTCACCATCGGCAAGGACGGCACGATTTCGGCGGTCGATCCCACCAACACCCAGGTCACGGAGGTGGTGGGACGGCTCAAGCTGGTCAATCCGCCGCTGGAGAACCTGCAGCGCGGCGACGATGGACTCTTTCGCCTGCAGGGCGGCGGGGCCGCGCCCATGGACGAGACGGTGCAGGTTTCGGGCGGCTACCTGGAGAAATCCAACGTCTCGCTGGTCGACCAGATGGTGCGCATGATCGCCGTGGCGCGCCAGTTCGAGATGAACACCAAGGCGATCACCACGGCGCAAGAGAACGACGCGCGCGCCTCAGCCATCCTCTCGCCGGCGCGCTGAGGCCGGGTAAACGGCGTAAATAGGGCGGCAAAGCGCCGGTTTTCCGGCGACGGAGGAGGCGGCGGTGGACGTAAGATGAAACCATGGAACGAAGCAACCGCGCCACCCAGATAGATCGCAATATGTGGCGCCCACAGGAGACCGACCATGATCCGTTCGCTTTGGATCGCCCGCACGGGGCTGGATGCGCAGCAGACCCAGCTCGACGTCATCTCGAACAACCTCG
Organism: Rhodocyclales bacterium; assembly: GCA_016235745.1. GTDB lineage: Bacteria > Pseudomonadota > Gammaproteobacteria > Burkholderiales > Rhodocyclaceae > Tepidiphilus. The sequence goes on from JACRJA010000017.1 coordinate 34,087, forward strand.
CCAACGTCTCGACCAACGGCTTCAAGCGCCAGCGCGCCGTGTTCGAGGATCTGCTCTACCAGACCCTGCGCCAGCCCGGCGCGCAGCAGACGCAGCAGAACCAGATCGGCAGCGGCCTGCAGATGGGCACCGGGGTGCGGCCGGTGGCCACCGAGCGCATCTTCACCCAGGGCACGCTGCAGCAGACCGGCAATCCGCTCGACGTCGCCATCCAGGGACGGGGTTTCTTCCAGATCCAGATGCCCGACGGCACTACCGCCTACACTCGCGACGGCGCGTTCCAGCTCGACAACCAGGGCAACGTGGTCACCGCCTCGGGCTATCCCTTGGTCGATGCGATCAACATTCCGCCCGATGCGCTCTCCGTCACCATCGGCAAGGACGGGGTGGTGAGCGTGTTGCAGCCGGGAGCGGTGGCGCCGGTGCAGGTGGGGCAGATCCAGCTCGTCACCTTCGTCAATGAGGGCGGCCTGCAGGCGCTGGGGGAAAACCTCTTCGCCGAGACGCAGTCGAGCGGCCCGCCAGCGGTGAACATCCCCGGCAACAACGGCGCCGGCGTCTTGAACCAGGGTTACGTGGAGAACTCGAACGTGAACGTGGCTGAGGAGCTGGTGAGCATGATCATCACCCAGCGCGCCTACGAGCTCAATTCCAAGGCCGTGTCCACATCCGACCAGATGCTCGCCCGTCTGACCCAGCTGTGAGAGGCAGGGCCATGAACGCTCCCTTCGCCCGAAGATTCGCCAGGCGCGCCCGCTGGCTGCTCGCCGGGCTTGCCGTCTTGTCCGGCTGTGCCGCCATCGACACCACGCCGCCGGCCATCGTGCATCAGCCGATGACGGCGCGCCCCGTAGCGCTGCCCTCGGCACCCAACGATGGGGCCATCTTCCAGGCAAGCGGCGTGCGTCCGCTCTTCGAGGATCGCAAGCCGCGCTACGTCGGCGACACGCTCACCATCAACCTGGTCGAGAACACTTCGGCCAAGAAGAACACCGGCGCCAACGCGAGCCGCAACACCAACTCGGAAGTGGGCATCAATTCAATGACCCGCCTGCCGCTCTCAGGATTGGCCGGCCTCGGGCTGAACGCCAGCGGCGACCAGAGCCTGGAAGCCAAGGGCGGCGCCTCGGCCGACAATACCTTCCGCGGCACGATCACCGTCACCGTGATCGACGTCTATCCCAACGGCAACCTGCTCGTCTCTGGCGAGAAACAGCTGGCCATCAACCAGGGTCGGGAGTACATCCGCTTTTCCGGTGTGGTCGATCCGGTGACCATCAGCGGCAAGAACACAGTCGATTCCACCTCGGTGGCCGACGCGCGCATCGAATACGTCGGCAGCGGCTACATCGACGAAGCGCAGAAGATGGGCTGGCTGCAGCGCTTCTTCCTCAACTTCCTGCCGTTTTGAGGAACATGTCATGAACGGAGAGCCGGTGAAGCAATTCGGACGTCGCGGGATCGATCGCCGCAGGCGCATCGGCGGGGCGCTTCTGGCCGCGCTGCTCGCCTTCGCCTGTTTCTTGCCCGCGTTGCCTGCCCAGGCGGCAGAGCGCATCAAGGACCTCGCCTCCATCGGCGGCGTGCGCGACAACCAGCTCGTAGGCTACGGCCTGGTGGTGGGGCTAGATGGCAGCGGGGACCAGACCACGCAAACCCCCTTCACAGTGCAGAGCGTGATCAACATGCTGCGCAGCATGGGGGTGAATCTGCCGCCGACGGGCAACATGCAGCTCAAGAACGTGGCCGCGGTCATGGTCACGGCCGACCTGCCGCCGTTCGCCCGTCCAGGGCAGCGCATCGACGTCACCGTCTCGGCCATGGGCAACGCCAAGAGCCTCAAGGGCGGCACCCTGGTCATGACTCCGCTCAAGGGGGCCGACGGCCAGATCTACGCCATCGCCCAGGGCAACGTGGTCGTGGGCGGGGCCGGGGCGCGCGCAGGCGGGGCGGCGCAGCAGATCAACCATCTCTCCGCCGGCCGCATTCCCGACGGGGCCACGGTGGAGCGCGAGGTGGGAACCAACTTCGCACAATCGGAGGTGATCCGGCTCGAACTGGAAGAGATGGATTTTGGCACCGCCGCCAAGATCACGCGCGCCATCGAGAACGCGTTTGGCTTTGGCACGGCGGAAGCGATCGACGGACGCACGATTGCCGTTCGCGCTCCAGCCGACCCTTCCGAGCGCGTGGCTTTTCTCGGTCGTCTGCAGAATCTCACCGTGGAGCCGGACGTGCAGCGCGCCAAGGTGGTGGTCAATTCGCGTACCGGTTCGGTGGTGATGAACCAGGCCGTGACGCTGCAGCACGTGGCGGTGGCTCACGGCAGCCTCAAGGTGACCGTGGGCGAGGACGTGCTGGTGAGCCAGCCGAACGCGCCGTTTGCCGGCGGCGCCACCGTGGCCGCGCGGCAAGGGCAGGTGCAGATCGAGCAGCCGGTTGCGGTGATCCATGACGTCAAGGGCGGGGCCAACCTCTCCGACGTGGTCAAGGCGCTCAACGTGCTCGGCGCCACCCCCATGGATCTCATCAGCATCCTGCAGGCGCTCAAGTCTTCGGGCGCGCTGCGCGCCGATCTGGAAGTGATCTGAGGGAGCGCGAAGATGAGTGTCCCGAGCGTCCCCGCCTTCGATCCGCGCTCGCTGCGCTCGCTGCAGAATCTCGGCCAGCAGGGCGACTCGCCCGAGGCGCTGCGCGCCGCCGCCAAGCAGTTCGAGGCGGTGATGCTGCAGCAGATGCTCAAGGCCATGCGCGCCACCGTGCCGCGCAACGACTTTTCTTCGAGCGACGCCGAGCGCATGTTCCAGGAGATGAGCGACCAGCAGCTCGCACAGAACCTTGCCGCCAGCCACGGCATCGGCCTGGGCGAGCTGCTCGCGCGCCAGCTGCAGCAGCGCCTGGGAAAGGGCGCCGAGACGGCCGCGGCGGGCACTGTGCCTGCAGCGGCAGGAACGGCTTCGGCAGGGGGCGCGTCGGCATCCGCCGCGGCCGCGCCGGGCATCTCGCTTGCCGGCGTGCTGCGCCGGCCGGCAAACCTTGCCGGCAACCGGCAAATGGCGGCCGAGGCCGGCGCGCCGGTCGAAGAAAAAGGCTTCTTCGCCGCCCTGGGTGGGGCCAGCGATACGGCCGCGCCGCTCGTGCCGCTCGAAGACGGCACGGCACGGCCGCTCTTTGCGCCCGCGGAAGCGGGGGCGGGGCTCATTCCTGCGCTGTCTGCGGCCGCCAGCGAAGTGCGCCGTGCCCAGGGCGATGGCGCCGAAGTGCCGGAGAAGATCCGCCGCTTCGTGCAGGACACCCTGCCGCAGGCCAAGCGCGCTGCGGCGCAGCTGGGCGTGCCGGCGGAATTCCTCGTCGCCCAGGCGGCGCTCGAAAGCGGCTGGGGAGAGGCCGTCATCACCCGTCCCGACGGGCGTTCCAGCCACAACCTCTTCAACATCAAGGCAGGCAGCAGCTGGAGCGGCCCGACCGTGACCCTGCCGGTGACCGAATACGACAACGGCCGCGCGGTGACCGAGAACGCCAGATTCCGCGTCTATCCTTCCTACGCCGCCGCCTTCGACGACTACGTGCGCCTCATCCGCGACAACGAGCGCTACGCCGACGTGCCCGGCAGCCGCACCCCGCGCGAATTCGCCTCGGCGCTGGTGCGCGGCGGCTACGCCACCGACCCGCGCTATGCCGACAAGATCGTCTCCATCCTGCAGGACCGGCGCTTCCGGGCGGCGCTTCCAGGGTGATGGCGGTCCTATGGCATGGGATTTGCTACTTGATTGGCAGCACCCCCGTGCCGGGAGAACACCATGGCCGATTTCCTCAACACCGGTTTGACCGGGCTGATGGCCTCGCAGGCCAAGCTCAACGTCGCCAGCCACAACATCGCCAACGCCGATACCCCCGGCTACAGCCGCCAGATCGCGGTGCAGACCACCCAGCCTTCCCAGTACATGGGCTATGGCTACGTGGGCCAGGGCACGCGGGTGGTGGACGTGGAGCGCGCCTACGACCAGTTCCTGCACAAGCAGCTGCTGCAATCGCAGAGCCAGGCGAGCTACCATCAAACCTACAGCGATCTCGTCGCGCCCATCGACAACCTCATCGCCGACCCCGACGCGGGCCTGTCCTCGGCCATGTCGCAGTTCTTCGACGCGGTGCAGGAAGTGGCGAACAACCCCTCCAATATCGCCGCGCGCCAGACGATGCTGTCGCAGAGCAGTATGCTGGTCAACCGTTTCCAGATGCTCTCCGGTCAGCTCGACCAGATCGACGCCAGCGTGGAGCAGAACATCGCCCTCGCCGCCCAGGACATCACCCAGTACGGCCAGCAGATCGCCCGGTTCAACCAGGAGATCTCGCGCGCGCTCGGCGTGGGCAACGGCGCCTCGCCCAACGACCTGCTCGACCAGCGCGACCAGGCGCTCGCCGAACTCGCCAAGCGCGTGAACGTCCAGGCTGTGGTCGACGACAAAGGGATGATGACGGTCTTCATCGGCAACGGCCAGGCCCTGGTGCAAGGCACACAGAGCGCCACCATCGCCACCCGGTCCGATCCCGCCCAGCCTTCGCGCACGCAGGTCACCTACCAGATCGGCACCGGGGCGGCGATGGCGCTGCCCGAATCGCAGTTGAGTGGCGGCGAGCTGGGCGCGCTGCTCACTTTCCGACGCGAGACGCTCGAACCGGTGCAGGACCAGCTCGGCTTCCTCGCCACGGCGCTGGCGGCGAAGTTCAACGAGGTGCATGCGGCGGGCTACGGACTGGATGGAAGCACCGGGGAAGATTATTTCTCCGGCATCGATCTCACCCAGCCGGTGGTGAGCGCCGGATCGCAAGGCAGTACCGTCTCTGTTTCGTTTGTTACTACACCCCTTGATCTATCTGCCCTGCGCCCTGACACCTACGTCATCAGCAACGACAATGGCGCGCTCAGCGTGACGCGGCAAAGCGACGGGAAGCGCTTTACCGATTTGAGCAATCCGATCGACGGTCTCAATTTCTTGGGCGTCAGCCTATTGTCGGGCGAGACCGTCGTCATCGCGCCCTACCGCGACGCCGCTTCCAAGATCGGCGTGGCGATCACCGATCCCCGGCAGATCGCCGCGGCGAAAGACGACCCGACCGGTACGGTAGCACCAGGTAGCGGCCCGGCCGACAACCGCAACGCGCTTGCGCTCGCCGCGATCCAGACGGAGAAATTCCTCTACGACAATGGCACTGGCACGGCGACCGCTACGCTGCAGACGGCTTACGCCCGCACCGTGTCCGCCCTCGGCGCCAAGGCGAGCGAAGTGAAGAACGGAGCTTCTTCCTCGCAGGCGCTCTACGAGCAGGTCCAGGCGCAGCGCGACAACCACGCCGGCGTCAACCTCGACGAAGAGGCTGCCAACCTGGTACGCTACCAACAAGCCTACCTCGCGGCGAGCAAGGTCATGCAGATGGCCCAGAAACTCTTCGATTCCGTACTCGCCATTGCCGGCTGACCGGGAGAACGACCATGCGCATCGCTACTTCGCAGATTTTCGACCGCAACATCGCCGCCCTGCAGAACAACCAGGCGCAGCTTGCGCAAACCCAAGCCCAGGTCGCCAGCGGCAAGAAGATGCTCAAGCCCTCGGACGACCCGGTGCGCGCCGCGCGCAGCCTCGAGCTGCAGCAATCCCAGAGCGTGAACCAGCAGTTCCTCGCCAACATCGGCTACGCCAAGGACCAGCTCGCGCTCACCGACACGCGGCTCTCCACGATGACCGACACGCTGCAGTACATGCGGCAGCAGTTCATCAAGGCCGGCAACGGCGGGCTCTCCGCCCAGGACAAGGCGGCGATCGCTTCCGACCTGCGCAGCCAACTCGACAATCTCGTCGCGCTCGCCAATAGTAAAGACGGGCAGGGGGAATACCTCTTCTCCGGCTACAAGAACGACACGGCGCCGATCGCTTTCGGCGATCACGACGGCAACTCCATCACGCCGGAGATCTACTACTACCAGGGCGACGCTGGCACCCGGCAGATGCAGGTCGGCCCGGAGCGGCGCATGGACGTCTCGGTTCCCGGTTCGGCGAGCGGTGGCGGCGGGCTCTTCGAGGCGGATCAGAGCACGTACGTTCCCGCGGTTCCGCCGACCGATCCGACCGATCCGACGACCGGAACCCCGGCCCAATATCCCCCGGCCGAGTTTTTCAACCGCCTCAAAATGGCCATCGACGCCATCGATCCGGCCACTGCCACAGCGGTCACCTTGCCGGCGGGCTATACCGATCCCACGAGTTACGGCCTCGACACCGTCGACGCCTTCATGGAACGCATCGCCCAGTACCAATCCAAGGTCGGTTCCCAGCGCGCCGAGCTCGACTCCCTCGACTTCGCCGGCCAGGCGATCGGCGAGCAGTACGCCGCCGCCCGCTCGCGCATCGAGGATCTCGACTACAACGAAGCGCTCTCGCGCCTGGCCCAGCAGCAGCTCGTCTTGCAGGCGGCGCAGATGTCCTTCGCGCGGGTGGCCAACCTCTCCCTCTTCCAATATCTCTGAGGCCGTTCCATGCGCGCTCTGCCACTTCGTGCCCTTGCCTGTCTTGCCGCGCTCATGGGGGGGTGTGCCGGAGCGCCCTGGAACGACCCCGAACGCCTGGCCGCGCCGGCGGCGGGCGCCGCAGGCTCGGCGCTCGTGTTCTCGTCCTCGTCGATGAACGTCAACGGCTCGAGCTCGGGCAGCGCCGCCGGCGGTGCCAATACCGTCACCCCTACGCCCGTGTCGCACGCCGCGCTGCTGCGCCAACTGGGCGGCGCGGCGCTCATCGCCTATGCGCTCTACGACCCGTTCGATCCCAACTGGCGCATCGAAGTGGAGGAAGCGCCCGCCTACGGCACGGCGCGCATCCGCATGAGCATGCGTACCCTCACCACCGGCGGTCAGGGCGAGGCCTACACCATCTTTCGCCGCGCGGCCAAGGAGATCGCCTCGCGCCGCGGCGCGGCGAATTTCGAGATCGTCTCGTACGAAGAGGGGATCCACTCCACCCGGCCGCTCGCGCAGCGCTATGCGGTGGGCGACGTACGGCTCGTCGGGCTGCCCCCTGAAGAGGGGCGCTGAGGCGCTCGAAGCGCCCGCGACGATGCCTTCATAGGCGCTCTCGGGGGGAGGAAGGGGCGGGGCGCCGTCCCAGCGTCTTCACCAGCACGCCGTGCCGCGGATGGCGCAGGTGATGGGCGAGCGCGGCGCGTACCGTCTCGAAGGCGAGCTCGTCCCACGGGATGTGGCGCAGCGGAAAAAGGCGCGTCTCCAGGCTTTCTTCGCCGGGGGCGACGTCTAGGCTGAGCAGATTCGCCCGGTAGAAAAGGTGGACCTGTTGGATGGCGGGAACGTCGATGAGCGCCTGCAGCGTGCCGACCTCCACCAGCGCGCCGGCTTCTTCCCAGGTCTCGCGCATCGCCGCTTCCACCGTGGATTCGCCGTTTTCCATGAAGCCGGCCGGCAGCGTCCACCATCCCAGCCGCGGCTCGATCGCGCGGCGGCACAGCAAGACCTGGTTCTTCCAGCGCGGGATCGCTCCGACGACGAGTTTCGGGTTTTGATAGTGGATCTCGCCGCAATGAGAACACACGTGCCTTGGCCGGTTGTCACCGGCCGGGATGAGGACGTGCAGCGGATGACCGCAGACGGTACAGTAGTTCATCGCTCGCTCATGAGCGCCTCGATGGCAATGGGCGCTCGTCGAGTATACCTTCTTTGCGCTGAGGCAGAGGGGCACCGCGCACAACCTACTACGCGGCCGCATGGCGGCGTTGCGCGGTGCTCGCAGGCTCGCCTATTTGCAGGATATGTCTCGCCTGCTGCGCTTACGGGCGCCTTGCCCTGCAGCCGCTCGCGACGGTTGTTCGCGGCGCCCAGAGTTTCCATCTTGACGCCGCCCGCTGTGGCTCGTTAAGATGGCTTTCCCCCAACTGTGCACGGCAAGGACTTCCATGGACATCCAGGAAAAAATCCGTCAGCAGATCGCCGCCGACCCGGTGGTGCTCTATATGAAAGGCACGCCCGATTTTCCCTTGTGCGGCTTCTCCGCGGCGGTGGTGCAGGCGCTGCGCCGCTGCGGCCTGAAAGACTTCGCTGCCTACAACGTGCTCGAAGACGAGGCGCTGCGCCAGGGGATCAAGGAATACGCCAACTGGCCGACGATTCCCCAGCTCTACGTTAAGGGGGAATTCATCGGCGGGGCGGACATCGTGCGCGAGATGTACGAGTCGGGCGAGCTGCAGGCGCTCTTGAAAGAAGCCGGCGTGCTCGCCTGAGCCTTCGGGGCGCCGCGAACCACCTACTGCGCGGCCGCATGGCGGCGTTGCGCGGTGCTCGCAGGCTCGCCTATCTTCATGATATGTCTCGCCTGCTGCGCTCCGGTCGCCTTGCCCTGCAGCCGCTCGCGACGGTCGTTCGCGGTGCCTTTTTTCAGGTGCGCTTCAGCCGCGCCCGGGCCTGCGCGATCGCCTCGCGTACCGCCTCGGGCGCGGTGCCGCCGATGTGCCGCCGCTGCGCGAGCGAGCCCTCGATCGTCAGCACCCGATACACGTCTTCTTCGATGAGGGGGCTGAAACCGCGCAGCACTTCGAGCGGCAGCTCGGCCAGATCCACGCCGCGCGCCTCGGCCTCGCGCACGGCGCGCGCCACCGCCTCGTGCGCGTCGCGAAAGGGCACTCCCTTCTTCACCAGATAGTCGGCCAGATCGGTGGCCGTGGCGAATCCCTGGCGCAACGCTTCGCGCATCGCCTCGGGACGCACGGTGATGCCACCCACCATCTCGGCGTAGATTACGAGCGTGTCGAGCACGGTATCGACGGCGTCGAAGAGCGGCTCCTTGTCTTCCTGGTTGTCCTTGTTGTAGGCGAGCGGCTGCGCTTTCATGAGGGTGATGAGTCCCATGAGGTGTCCATAGACCCGTCCCGTCTTGCCGCGCACGAGTTCTGGCACGTCCGGATTTTTCTTCTGCGGCATGATGGATGAGCCGGTGCAGAAGCGGTCGGCCAGGGTGATGAAGCCGAAGCGCGGCGTCATCCACAGGATGAGCTCCTCGGAGAAACGCGACAGGTGCATCATCACAAGGGATGCCGCCGCGAGGAATTCGATGGCAAAGTCGCGGTCGCTCACCGCGTCGAGCGAGTTGCGGCACACGTCCTCGAAGCCGAGCTCGCGGGCGACGAACTCACGATCGATGGGAAAGGTGGTACCGGCGAGCGCCGCCGCGCCCAGCGGCAGGCGATTGACGCGCCGGCGCGCGTCGCGCAGCCGCTCGCGGTCGCGCTCGAGCATCTCCACGTAGGCCATGAGGTGGTGGCCGAAAGTTACCGGCTGCGCCACCTGCAGGTGGGTGAAGCCAGGCATGGGCGTGGCCGCGTGCGCTTCGGCTAGGTCGATGAGCGCGCCTTGCAGTGCTTCGAGCGCTTCGACGATGGCGTCGATCTGTTCGCGCAGCCACAGGCGCAGGTCGGTGGCAACCTGGTCGTTGCGGCTGCGCCCGGTATGCAGGCGCTTGCCCGCATCGCCCACCAGGGCTGTGAGGCGCTTCTCGATGTTGAGGTGCACGTCCTCGTCGTCCAGCGACCAGGGAAACTCCCCGCGCGCGATCTCGTCGCGGATCTGGGCCATGCCGCGCTCGATGTCGGCCAGGTCCTGCGCGCTCAGGATGCCTTGGCGCGCGAGCATTTTTGCGTGGGCGAGCGAGCCGCGGATGTCGTGCTCGGCAAGCCGCCGGTCGAAGGGAATCGAAGCGGTGTAGCGCTTGACGCGCTCGGAGACGGGTTCGGCGAAGCGTCCCGACCAGGTCTTGGCGGGCATGTGCGGCGTGTCGGTCATGGTGAGGAAGAAGGCTTGGCAATGAAAGAGAGGATTATAGGGCACCTCGAACAACCTGCTGCGCGGCCGCATGGCGGCGTTGCGTGGTGCTCGCAGGCTCGCCTATCTTCACGATAGGTCTCGCCTGCTGCGCTCCGGGCGCCTGGCCCTGTAGCCGCTCGCGACGGTCGTTCGCGGCACCCGATAAGGCCGCAGGGCGCCGCGGCGACGATGATAGAATCGCCGCATCCGTTCGTCGTCGGCGCTCGTGCCCGCGCACGCCATGGGAGAATTCATGACAGAAGAAATCACCGCCTGCCCGCCTCCGTCGCGTCTGGTCATCGCCACCCGCGAAAGCCGCCTCGCCCTGTGGCAGGCGCAGTTCGTCAAGGCCCGGCTCGAGGCGCTCTATCCCGGCTGCCGCGTCGAATTCCTGGGCCTGACCACGCGCGGCGACCGCATCCTCGATCGTCCCCTGGCGAAGGTGGGTGGCAAGGGGCTCTTCGTCAAGGAGCTGGAGGCGGCGCTGCTCGCGGGGGAAGCCGATCTGGCGGTGCATTCGATGAAGGACGTGCCGATGGTGCTCGACGAGGCGTTCGCGCTCGCCGCCACGCTCGCGCGCGAGGAGCCGGCCGACGCCTTCGTCTCGAACCGCTACGCCAGCCTCGACGATCTGCCGCCGGGGGCGGTGGTGGGCACTTCCTCGCTGCGGCGTCAGGCGCAACTCATCGCGCAGTACCCTTATCTGGCGGTGAATCCCTTGCGCGGCAATCTCGACACGCGCCTGCGCAAGCTCGACGAGGGGCAGTTCGACGCCATCATCCTCGCCGCGGCCGGTTTGCGCCGCCTGGAGCTGGGCGAGCGCATCCGGGCGGTGCTGCCGGTCGAGGTCAGCCTGCCGGCGGCGGGGCAGGGGGCGCTGGGCATCGAGTGCCTGGCCGAACGCGCGGACGTGCGCTCCTGGCTCGCGCCGCTTGCCGATCCCGTCACCACCGCCTGCGTGGCCGCCGAGCGGGCCTTCGCGCGCGTGCTGGGCGGTAGCTGCGAAGTGCCCATCGCCGCCTATGCCGTGCCCGAGGGTGGGGAACTTTGGTTGCGCGGCCGGGTGGCCGAGCCCGATGGCAGCCGCATCTACGGCGGCGAGATCCGCGGGCCGCTCCCGGCGGCAGCCCAATTGGGCGAGACCCTGGCGCAGCGCCTGCTCGATGAAGGGGCGGCGGCGCTCGTCGCGGCGCTCTCGGGCGGCGCGGCATGAAAGCGTCGCCGCCCGCCGTTTGGGTGACGCGGCCGCGCGCGCAGGCGCAGCGGCTCGAGGCGCTGCTGCGTGAGCAAGGGTTCGTGCCGGTGGCGGCGCCCTTGCTCGCGATCGAACCGATCGAGGACGAAACGAAAGCGGCGCAGCTCGCCGCCGCGCTGGACGGCTACGCCTGGGTTTTCTTCGTCAACCGCAGCGCCGTCGAACTGGCCGTGCCGCGCCTGCGCCGCCATCGAGACTGGCCGCCGGGGCCGCCGGTGATGACGGTGGGCGAGGGCAGCGCCGCCTCGTTGCGTGATCTGGGATTCGCAGAGGTCGTCTTTCCCCCTGAAGGGGCGGATTCGGAGGCGGTGCTCGCGCTGCCGCAGTGTGCGCCCGCCGCCGTCTGCGGCCGTCGGGTGCTGATCGTCAAAGGGGAGGGCGGACGGGCCTTGCTCGCGCAGACCCTGACCGAGCGCGGCGCCTGCGTCGACACCTGGGTATGTTATCGTCGCATCCGGCCGCAGTGGTCCGACGAGGTGCTCGCGCCGCTGCGCGAGCGGCGGCTTGCGGCGATGTTCCTCACGAGCAGCGAGGGGGTCGGGAACCTGCCGGCCTTGGTGCCTCCCGCCGATTGGCCGCGGCTCGTCGACGTGCCGGCCATCGCCGCGCACCCGCGCATTGCCGCCGCCGCGCTCGCCCTGGGGCTGAAGCAGGTCGTCACCGCGCCGTCCCCGGGCGATGCCGGGCTCGTCGCCGCCCTGGAATCCTTGCCCGTTTTGCAGGAGAAGTGCTGATGAACGAACCCAGAGCACAGGAAGAAACCAAGCCTTCGGGGCAGGATCCCCTGGCGGCCGAAACGCCCGCCGCGGCTGCGGGCGGTGCAACTGCCGGGACCGAAACTCCTTTCCCCTCTCCGCCTGCGGGCGATGCCGCAGCCGCCCAGGCCCAAAGTAGCGCTTCGGCGGACTCGCCGCCACAGGGGGCTGCCAGCGCAACGCGCGGCGCGCAGGGGGCTTCAACGGCAAGCGCGGTCCCGGCGGCGGCTGCCCGTTCCTCGCGCTCCGGCCTCTGGGCGCTCGTCGCCGCGATCGCGGCGCTGCTGCTCGCCCTGGGGGCCTACGGCTATGCGCGCTACGTCGCCCAGCAAGAGTCAGAACGGCGCCAGGTGCTCGAGGAACGGCTCGGCCGGCTCGAACAGGGAGCGCGCCGCAGCGAGGAATCCTTCCAGCAGCTGCAGGGGGCGTTGACCATCTTCTCGCAGCGCTTGGACAGCGTGCAGCACACGCTCGGGCAGGTCCGTGGGCAGGTGGATGAACTGCGCGAGATCGGCCGGCTGGTAGATCGCCTGACCCAGGCGCTGGCGCAGCAGGATGAACGGCGCCTGTTCCTGGAAGCGCGCGATGCGCTCACCTATGCGCAACGGCGCATCGACTGGGCGAACGATCCGGCCACAGCGCTCACCGTGCTTGGCGAGCTCGACGCGCGCCTTGCCAAGGAAAGCCGGGGACTCTTCCTTCCCCTGCGTCAGGCGCTCGCGCGTGACCTGGAGCGGCTACGCGCCGCACCCCGGGCCGATCTCGACGGACTCCTCGCCCGGCTCGATGCGCTGGAATCCCGCCTGCCGCAGCTCACCCTCGCCTTCGCCGCCCCCATGCCGGAGACGGCAGCGGTGACCGCGCCGCAGCTTGCTGCCGAACCTGCGCCGGAAGGCGCTTCATCGCCAGGGGAAGCGCCCTGGTATCGCCGCGCCTGGCAGACGCTGTTGCGCGGCACGGACGAAGTGCTCGCGTCGGTGGCGCGACTCGTGCGCCTGGAGCGGCTCGATGCCGTGGCGCCGGAGCTGCTCTCGCCGCAGCAGCGCCTCGTGCTGGAAGAGAACCTGCGGCTGTGGCTTGCCAGCGCCCGGCTCGCGGCGCAGGGCGGAGACGAAGCGCGCTACCGCGCCGCGCTCGGTAAAGTGCGCGAAACGCTGGTTCGCTTCTATGCAAGCGGCGATCCCGCCGTGGCGTCCACGCTCACCGCCCTCGACGAACTCGCGGCCCAGCCGGTCGCGGCGCATCGCGTGGCGCTCACCGATTCCTTCGCCGCGCTCGCCCAGATCGAGGCGCGCCTGCAGGCCGAGGCGGCTACCGCCTCCGCGCCTTGAGGAGAGCCTCATGAAAGCCTTGATCACACTCGTGCTCGTGGCTGCGCTGGCGGTGGCGGCAGGGCTCGCCCTCCAGGGCGTGGACGGTTATGTCGTCTTCGTCGTGCCGCCCTGGCGCGCCCAACTGTCGCTGACGCTCTTCGCGCTGCTCCTCGTGCTTGCCGTCATTGCCCTCTACCTGTTGCTGCGCCTCGGGGTCATGCTGCTCGCCCTGCCTCGTACCCTGCGCCGGCGGCGCGAAGCGTGGCGCTTGCGCCGGGCCGTGCGCACGCTCGTGCGCCTCGTGCGCGCTCACGTGCTGGGCGATGCGGCAACGGTCCAACGGCTGGCGCAGCGGCTCGACCGGGATCCCGCCGTCGCCGAGGCCGGCGCGGCGCTCGCGGCAGTCACGGCGCTCGAGCGCAACGACGAGGCGAGGGCGGAGAATTGGCTCGCCCGTCTCGAGCGCTGGCCCGACGTCTGCACGGTGCTGGAAGCCGAGTTCGGCGTGCGTTTCTCCCGTCCCGAACGCCTGAAAGCGGCGATGGAGCGTCTGGAACGAATACCCGCTCTTCCCGAAGCCACGGCGCTGCGCCTGCGGCTCGAAGCCGCCAAGAGGGAAGAAAAGTGGCAGGAAGTGCTCGAATCGGCCCGCCGCTTGCGCGCGCTCGAATCTGTGGGGCGCCGCGAGCAAGCGTCGCGAGCGGCTGCAGGGCAAGGCGCCCGGAGCGCAGCAGGCGAGACATATCCTGCAGATAGGCGAGCCTGCGAGCACCGCGCAACGCCGCCATGCGGCCGCGCAGTAGGTTGTTCGCGGTGCCCTCTGGATGCGACCGAGGCCGCCGCCCTCATCCGCCAGGCCCATCTGCACGAGGCCTCCTCACGGCTCGCGCTTGGCGCCGATCTCTTCGCTTGGTGGAAGCGCCTGCCCAAGGAAGAACGATTCGATCCCGAGTTCCTCCTTGCCTTGGCGCATCTGGCGCTCGATCGGGGGGAAGGCACGAAGGTTCAGCCGATCCTGCAGGCTACCCTGAGCAAGCGCTGGTTGCCCGAACTGGTGCGTCTCTACCCGCTTTGCGTCGAATCGGGCAGACGGCAAGCGGCGCTCGCCCGGTTGGAAGAATGGCTCCAAGCGCACCCGGAGGAAACGGCGGTGCTCGAGGCGCTCGTCGAACTCTGCCTCGAGCTGCAGCTGTGGGGCAAGGCGCAGGACTATCTCGCCCGCTTGCGCCGCCTCGGCGCGGATCCCAAGGTGCTCGAGCGCTTCGCCGCGCGCTTGCAGTCGGCCGAGGCCGGCCGAGGCGGGGCGATCCTTCCGGCGCCCTGAGCGCGCACGAAGCAATCGTCTCGCGTGCGGCGGCAAAAGGCCGTGCTACAATGCCGTCCGTGGCGGGTCGCCCCGCATTGCGGCGCGGGAACCGGGTCAGGGCCGGAAGGCAGCAGCCCTAACCGCTCCCCGCAAGTGCCGGGGGTCCGGCTCGCCACCCCTCATCACATCCATGCCGACAGGCCCAGCACCAGGGCGGAGCCGCTTGCCAAGGGCAGCATCGCGCGCACCCCCACCCGGCGCAGCCGGGGGGCGAATTCGTGGATCAGCACGAAGCCCATCGCCCCGGCGGCCAGGCCTGCCATCAAGACCGCATGTTCGGCAACGGCAAGCCCCAAGCTTTTTGCCAGCAAGGCCACCGCAGGCTCGACCGAGACCGCCGCGAATCCCCAGGCCCCTGCTCTCGCCGCGGACCAGCCCGCCGCCGTGAGCAACCACATCGCCAGTACACTCTCGGGTACGTTCTGGATGGCGATGCCCAAGGCGAGGGTGGGCCCCATCACTTCGCTCATGCTCAACGCCAACCCTTCGGGAACGTTGTGCAGGGCGAGCGCGAACAGAAACAAGAGCGCCGTGCGATCCTGTCCAGCGACCGGCGCGTGGCGGTGCGGCACGAGCCGGTCGAGCAGCGCCAGTATCCCGGCTCCGGCGCTCAGCGCCAGGGCCCATTGAGCCGCCGCCGGCGCCCACGCCTCGTGCGCCGCGATCTCCTGCAGTGCGGGCACGATCAAACCGACGATCACGCTCGTGCCCATCACGCCAGCGGCAAAGATCTCGGCCGTGACGGGAGAAGCCGCCACCCACGACGACAGGGTACGCGCGAGCAGCAGGCCGCCGAGGGCGGCGAGCAGGGAGAGGCACACGAGCAAGCCCCAGGGCGAGATGGCCTGCAGCCGTGCCAAGGATGCGAAGAGCACCACGGCCGCACCACCGAGCCAGATCGCCCAGCCGATGGCGGCGCGGGACACGAGCGGTGCGGTGCGCGTAAGGACTTTGCTGATCATGGCGGGCTCCTTCGAGGTCTATTGCCGTGCGTTCTGGAGTCATGATAGGGAAAACGGCCATTGAACTCAAATGATATTGAGAAATAATCTCAATTAAAAATTCCCATCCCGGCGCACTTCGTGGTCGCGGCGCAAGAATCCGGTAGAATTCACTCATGACCCAGCTCGCCCTCGCCCGCAAATGGCGTCCCCGCCGCTTCGACGCGCTCGTGGGGCAAGACCACGTCGTGCGCGCGCTCACGCATGCGCTCGCCACGCAGCGGCTGCACCACGCCTATCTCTTCACCGGCACGCGCGGGGTGGGCAAGACCACCATCAGCCGCATCTTTGCCAAGGCGCTCAACTGCGAGCGCGGCGTCACGTCCGAGCCCTGCGGGGTCTGTGCCGCCTGTCTGGCCATCGACGCCGACCGGTTTCCCGACTACGTCGAGATGGACGCCGCCTCCAACCGCGGCGTCGACGACATGGCGGCGCTGCTCGAGCAGGCCGTCTATGCCCCCGTGCAAGGGCGCTTCAAGGTCTACATGATCGACGAAGTGCACATGCTCACCGGGCACGCCTTCAACGCCATGCTGAAGACCCTCGAAGAGCCGCCCGAGCACGTCAAGTTCATCCTGGCCACCACCGATCCGCAGAAGATCCCCGTCACGGTGCTGTCGCGCTGCCTGCAGTTCAACCTCCGCTCACTGCCGCCGGCGCTCATCGCCGAGCACGCTGCCCGTATCCTGGAAGCCGAGGCCGTGCCCTACGAGCGCGGCGCGCTCGAACTCGTGGGGCAAGCCGCGCGCGGTTCCGTGCGTGACGCCCTCTCGCTCCTCGATCAGGCGCTCGCTTACGGGGCGGGGGAGGTGCGCGAGGCGCAGGTGGCCGAGATGCTGGGCCTGGTGGCGAGCGCCACCTTGCGCGAACTCTTCGAGGCCGTGGTGGCGGCCGATGCGCCGGCCGCGCTCGCGCTCGCCGACCGGCTGGCCATGAGCGGTGCCTCGCTCGAATCGGCCCTGGCGGCGCTCGCCCAGCTCGTGCATCAGCTCGCCGTGCTGCAGTTCGCCCCCGAGGCCGTGGAGCCGCAGACGCATGAGGCGCTCGCCCCGCTTTCCGCCCGGCTCGATCCGGAATACCTTCAGCTCGCCTACGACATCCTCACGCACGCGCGCCGCGACCTGCCGCTTGCGCCCGATCCAGCCGTCGGCTTCTCGATGGCGATCTTACGATTGCTCGCCTTCGCGCCCCAGGCCACGGCCGCGCCGCCGCCCGCGGTGCCTGGCCCGAGCGCGGCGCCCAGAAGTGATGAGAGCGCAGAAGCAGCCGAAACGAGCCGCAGCGAGCCGCCTTCCGGACGAACGCACGCACCGTCGACCGCGGCCGGCGAAGCGCGGCACGCCGCGTCTTCGCCGCCGCGCCAGGAGCAGGGTAGGGCGCTTGGCCCGGCACCGCCCGAGGTCGCCGGGGTTTCTCCGGCGCAGGAAGACGGCATGCCGGTGCAATCTCCTTCCCCCGAGCCGTCCGGCGCGGCGGAGCCGGGCGTGTCCCTGCGGGAAGACTGGAAAGGCCCTGGCAGCCGAGTCGATGCCTGGCACGAGTGGTTCGCCGCCATGTCCCTCATGGGGCTTGCGCGCGAGTTCGCGCAGCATTGCCTCTGCCGCGCGGTTGAAAACGACACGGTCGAGCTCCTGCTCGATGCCTCGCACCGCGTGCTGCTCGATCTGCATCCAGAATGCGTCGAGCGCATCGCCGAGGCGCTCAGCGAGGTCTTGGGGCGGCGCGTGAACGTGCGCGTCACCCTGGCCGAAGTCGCCGATACGCCGGCGCAGCGCGAGGCCGAGGCCCGTCGCC
This sequence comes from Rhodocyclales bacterium, assembly GCA_016235745.1. Lineage (GTDB taxonomy): Bacteria > Pseudomonadota > Gammaproteobacteria > Burkholderiales > Rhodocyclaceae > Tepidiphilus. Next base: position 51,427 of record JACRJA010000017.1, read on the forward strand.
AGGCCCATGCTGCCGCCGTCTCCCGTCTGCTCACTCATCCCGTCACCCAGCGGCTCATCGAACGGTTCGACGCCACGCTCGACGAAACCAGCGTCACGTGGTCCACCCCCTCACCCCCTTCTGGAGAAACACGCCATGTTCAATAAGAATGCCCTCTCCGGCCTGATGCGCCAGGCGCAGCAGATGCAGGAAAACATGAAGAAAGTACAAGACGAGCTCGCCGCGCTCGAAATCGAAGGGCAAGCCGGCGCCGGACTCGTCAAAGTCCTCATGACCTGCAAGTACGACGTGCGCCGCGTCAGCATCGACCCCTCGGTGCTCGACGACAAGGAGATGCTCGAGGATCTGATGGCCGCCGCGGTCAATGACGCCGTGCGCCGGGTCGAAGCGACCACCCAGGAGAAGATGGCCGCCGTCACCGCCGGCATGCCGCTGCCTCCGGGCATGAAACTGCCTTTCTGAGAGCCCATGCCCACGCCGCTCGACGAGCTCATCGAGGCGCTGCGCTGCCTGCCGGGCGTCGGCGTGAAGAGCGCGCAGCGCATGGCGCACCACCTGCTGCAGCGCGAACGGCGCGGGGCGCAGCGGCTGGCCCGGGCGATCGAAGCGGCGCTCTCCACCCTCACGCACTGCGAGCGCTGCAATGCCTTCAGTCAGACCGCCGTGTGCGCCCGCTGCAGCGACCCGGCGCGCGATGCCGCGCTCGTGTGCGTGGTCGAATCGCCCGCCGACATGGAAGCGATCGAGCAGACCCATACCTACCGCGGTCTCTACTATGTGCTCATGGGGCACTTGTCGCCGCTCGACGGCATCGGTCCCAAAGAGCTCGAACTGGAACGCCTGCTCGCGCGGCTCGCTGCGCCCGAAGTACGCGAAGTGGTGCTCGCCACCAACTTCACCAACGAGGGCGAAGCCACGGCGCACTGGATCGCCGAACGGGTGCGTCCGCGCGGGGTGACGGTCACGCGCCTGGCGCGCGGCGTGCCGCTCGGCGGTGAGCTCGAATACGTCGACGCCGCCACCGTGGCGCACGCCCTCATCGATCGCCGCCGTCTCGACGTGAGCTGAGCGCCGCTTTCCTCTTGGATGCACCCTGGCGATCCTTTATAATCTACAAATTTGCACCGTCTTCCCATCTATTGAGGGTTCGCGCCATGAGCAAGGATCAAGCATTGGACGACAACCGGCGGCAGTTGCTGATCGCCACCTCCGTCGTCGGCGGAGCGGGAGTGGTCGCCGCCGCCGCTCCCTTCGTCGCCAGTCTCACCCCCTCCGAACGCGCCAAGGCGGCGGGCGCTCCGGCCGAGGCCGACATCAGCAAGCTCGCTCCCGGCGAGATGATGACCGTCGAATGGCGCGGTCAGCCCGTCTGGATCCTGCGCCGCACCGAGGCGATGCTCGCCACGCTCGAAGAGGTCGAACCGCAGCTCGCCGACCCCACGTCCGAGAAATCCGTCCAGCCGCCCTACGCCAAGAACCGGCACCGCTCCATCAAGCCGGAATACCTCGTGGTGATCGGCATCTGCACCCACCTCGGCTGCTCCCCCACGGCCAAGTTCGCCAAGGGCGAGGCGAGCGGCATCGGCAAGGACTGGCTCGGCGGCTACCTCTGCCCCTGTCACGGCTCACTGTTCGACCTCGCCGCGCGCGTGTTCAAGAGTCAGCCGGCGCCAACGAACCTCACCGTGCCGCCGCACCAATACCTGACCGATACCAAGATCCTCATCGGCGAAGACAAAGCTTGACGCGCGAGGAAAGAACATGACCACCAAATCCGGCCTGCTTCAGTGGATTGACGAGCGCTTCCCGCTCACCTCCACGATCCGCGAGCATCTCACCGAATACTACGCTCCCAAGAACTTCAACTTCTGGTACTACTTCGGCTCGCTGGCGCTTCTCGTGCTGGTGATCCAGATCGTCACTGGCATCTTCCTCGTGATGCACTACAAACCCGACGCCTCGCTCAACGCCTCCGGCATCCCGGTGGCCTTCGCCAGCGTCGAGTACATCATGCGCGAGGTGCCCGGCGGCTGGTTCATCCGCTACATGCACTCCACCGGCGCCTCGGCCTTCTTCATCGTGGTCTATCTGCACATGTTCCGCGGCCTGCTCTACGGCTCCTACCGCAAGCCGCGCGAGCTCGTGTGGATCTTCGGCGTGCTCATCTTCCTCGCCCTGATGGCCGAGGCCTTCATGGGCTATCTCCTGCCCTGGGGCCAGATGTCCTACTGGGGAGCGCAGGTCATCATCAACCTCTTCTCGGCCATCCCCGTGATCGGGCCGGATCTCTCCACGGTCATCCGCGGCGACTTCGTCATCTCCGACGCCACCCTCAACCGCTTCTTCTCGCTGCACGTCATCGCCGTGCCGCTGGTGCTGCTGCTGCTCGTGGCCGCGCACATCATCGCGCTGCACGAAGTCGGCTCCAACAACCCCGACGGCATCGAGATCAAGAAGAAGAAAGACGCCAACGGCCGCCCGCTCGACGGCATCCCCTTCCATCCGTACTACACGGTGAAGGACATCGTCGGCGTGGCCGGTTTCCTCATCGTCTTCTTCGCGGTGCTCTTCTTCGTGCCCGAGGCGGGCGGCTACTTCCTCGAATACAACAACTTCATCCCGGCCAACCCCATGGTCACACCGCCGCACATCGCGCCGGTGTGGTACTTCACCCCCTTCTACTCCATCCTGCGCGCCGTCACCTATCCGCTCTTCGGCATCGACGCCAAGTTCTGGGGGGTGGTGGCCATGGGCGCGGCGGTCATCATCATCGCCTTCCTGCCCTGGCTCGACCGCGCGCCGGTGAAGTCCATCCGCTACAAGGGGCCGATCTACAAAACCGCACTGACGATCTTCGTCATCTCCTTCCTCATCCTCGGCTACCTCGGCGTGCTCCCGCCCACTCCGGGCCGGACCCTGGTCTCCCAGATCTGCGCGGTGCTCTACTTCGCCTTCTTCTTGCTGATGCCCTGGTACAGCAAGATCGATCCTTGCAAACCCGAACCGGAAAGGGTGACCTGGAAATGAAGAACCTCATCGTCCATGCCAAGCGGCTCATCGCGGCCGCGCTCCTCGCCCCCGCCCTCGTGCTTGCCGCGACCGCCGGACCGCAACTCGACAAGGCGCCCCTGTCCAAGGATGTGGAGCGCCTCAAGCGCGGGGCGACGATCTTCGTCACCACCTGCCTGGCCTGCCACTCTGCAAGCTTCATGCGCTACAACAAGCTCACCGAGATCGGCTTCACCGAAGAAGAGATCAAGGAAAAGCTGCTGCCGCCGGATAAAAAGGTGGGCGATCTCATGACCATCGCCATGCGGCCGCAAGACGCCAAGAAATGGTTCGGCGGGGTGGCGCCGCCCGATCTCACCCTGGTGACGCGCCAGCGCAATTCCGAGCTCGGCAGCGGTGCAGACTGGGTCTACACCTACCTGCGCACCTTCTACCGCGATCCTACCCGGCCCAACGGCTGGAACAACGTCGTCTTCCCTGGCGCAGGCATGCCGCACGTCTTCTGGGAACTCCAGGGCGAACAGACGGCCAAAGTCACCAAGCACCCGGATGGCACCGAGTCGATCGAGCTCGTGCTCGCCAAACCCGGCAGCATGAGCACGCAGGAATACGACGAGATGGTGGCCGACGTGGTCTCGTTCATGCAGTGGATGGGCGAGCCGATCGCCGACAAGCGCAAGTCCATCGGCATTTGGGTGATGATTTACCTGGCCGTGTTCTTTGCGCTTGCCTATGCGCTCAAGAAAGCATATTGGAAAGACGTCCATTGAACCCGGCTGCGGCGGGGCGCCGCGGCTTGGCCGGAAGCTACCTCCGCCCCGTCGTCACGTGCGCACCCCGGCCGGGGTGCGTTCGTTTTTCTTCGTGAGACGCATGCCATGATGAACCTCTATTCGGGATCGGTCGATCCCTTCAGCCACCGTTGCCGTATCGTCCTCTATGAAAAGGGGATGGATTTCGAAGTCACCGACGTCGATCTGCTCGACAAGCAGGCCGACGTCGCCCGCATCAACCCCTACGGGCGGGTGCCGGTGCTCGTCGACCGCGAGCTCGTGCTCTTCGAGCCCAACATCATCAACGAGTACATCGACGAGCGTTTCCCCCACCCGCAGCTGATGCCGCCCGACCCCATCCTGCGCGCCCGCGCCCGCCAGCTGCTGCAAACGCTGGAGAACGAACTCTTCCGCCACATGCGCGTGCTGGAAGAGGCGCAAGAAGAGGCCTCGCGCGAACAGGCGCGCCAGACGATCCGCGACCAGCTGGTGCAGCTCGCACCCATCCTCAACCGGCAGAAGTACCTCTTCGGCGAAGACTATTCGATGATCGACGTGGCGATGGCGCCGCTCCTGTGGCGGCTCGAACACTACGGCATCGCGCTGCCTGCGGCGGCCTCGCCGATCATGAAGTATGCCGAGCGCCTTTTCAGCCGCCAGGGGTTCATCGACGCCCTCTCGCCTGCCGAAAAACTCATGAGGAAGTGACGATGCTGCCTCCCTCGGCCAAACTCTACCTCGCCCGCGCCCTCTACGACTGGTGCCTCGACCGCGGGCTCACGCCCTACGTCAGCGCCAAGGTCGAAGGGGCGAGCGTTCCCCGCGGCTACGACCAGGACGGAGTCATCGTGCTCAACCTCGGGCCGGAGGCGACGAACCGCTTCGCCTTCGAGCCCGACGGTATCTCCTTCCAGGCCCGTTTCGGCGGCAAGGTCTTCGACATCTGGCTGCCGGCGGAAAACGTCCTTGCGATCTACGCCCGCGAGACGGGGCACGGCATCGCGCTGCCCAACGAGATGTTCACCGCCCCCGAACCCGACGGCGGTCCGACGCCGCCCGACGAACCCGAAGAAAAACCCGCCGGCAAACGCGGCGGGGGGTTCCTGCGCGTGGTGAAATAGACCCGCTCAGCCGACGAAGGGAAAGGCTTCCAGTCCGGGAGGCGTTTTCCCTTCCAGGCGCTCGGCGAGCGCCTGCGCCGAACCGCAGGCGAGCGTCCAACCCAGCGACCCATGGCCGCTGTTCACCCACACGTTTTCCATGGGACTGCGCCCGATGAGCGGCACGCCGCCCGGGGTCATCGGCCGCAGCCCCGCCCAGGTTTCGGCCGCTTCCAGATCCGCCACGCCGGGCAGCATCGCCTCGGCCCAGCGCCTCAAGGGCGTGATGCGCTCAGGGCGCACCGAGTCGTCGTAGCCGGCGATCTCGGCAGTACCGGCAAAGCGCAAGCGGTTCCCCAGCCGCGAGCACACGATACGCTTCGATTCGTCGGTGAGCGAGGCGGTGGGCGCGCGATCCGGCGCGAGAATGGGCGCCGTGAGCGAGTAGCCCTTGACGGGATAGATCGGCGCTTTCATCCCCAGGGGCGCGAGCAGTCGCGGGCTATCCACCCCGGCGCAGACCACGATCGCCTCGGCCGTGAGCTCGAAGGCGCCGGCCGGCCCCTCGAAGCGCGCCGCCTCGCAGCGGCCTTTGCCCAAGCGCCAGCCGCTGCAGCGCGTCTCGAAGAGTACCTCGGCCCCAGCCTGGCGTAGCCGCTCTACCATCTCCTCGCAGAAGCGGCGCGCGTCACCCGATTCGTCTTCTGGCGCGTACAGGGCACCGCAGAGCTTCGCGGCCACCGCTGCGAGCGCCGGTTCGATCTCCACCGCCTCGCCGGGCGAGAGGGCCCGGATGGGAATGCCCAGCTCGCGCAATTCCCGCTCGTGCCGCCGCCCGGTTTCCCAGTCGCTCGGCGTGAAGAAAAGGTGCAGAATGCCGCGGGTCTGCACGTCGTACTCGAGCCCCAGCGCCTCGCGCCAGCGCCGCAGCACCTGGAGGCTATGGCGCGCGAGCAGCGCGATGGCCCGCGTGTTGCGCTCGTGGCGCGAGGGCAGGCATTCGCGCAGAAACGCCGTGAGCCAGCACCATTGCTGGGAATCGAGCGCAGGGCGCCAGTGAAAGGGCCCGTCCTCGCGCCGTAGTGATTCCAGCGCGATCAACGGCGCTCTGGGGCTGGACCACGGCTGCGGGTGGCTCACCGAGATCTGCGACCCGTTGGCATAGCTCGCGCCACGCCCCGGCGCCTCGCGCGCATCCACCAGGGTCACCGTATGCCCTGCTTCCTGCAAGGCCCAGGCGGTGGAGACGCCGATCACGCCGGCGCCGATCACGAGGGTTTTCATGGGGTACGTTCCTCCATTTGGGCAGACTTCAGTGTAGCTCACGCAGTGTGCGCCGGCGTCATTTTCGTGGCAAACTTACCGCCGCTTTGGTAAGGAACGCCTCATGGACCAACGCATCAGTCGGGTTCGCTTCCACTGCACCAGCCTCGGTCTGCGCTGGGATGGTTTTCCCAGTAACCTTATGCATAGTAGATCGGCATGATGCTGCAGCGGACGACGCCACTACGGTTCGAACCGCTCTACGGTACGTCCTCCGATTGGGAATGTCTCGAGAATCTGCTGGTCGCGAACGGATAAAAAATGAATTTAATGGAGAAAATAAAGTCTAAGCTTTGGATGGGAAGTAAAGAGGTATTGCTGGTTTTTTTAGGGACCTTATGCTTTGCCATTGGATCGAGCTGGATATCGGAGTCGATTGACTTGAAGGAATTGAGCTTCGATGTCTCGATGTTTTCCATTGGGTTGTCCGTAAGTGTTATTGGCGCTTACTTGGCGATACATTTCGGCAGGAAGTTGCTGCCAATTACCACATTGCGGCAAAGGGACGAGCCCAGGCCGCATAAAGTATTGCTCATGTTTGTTTCCACTGCGAATCCGCTGCCAAAAAAAACAGATAATGGATGGATGCTCGAAAAAGAGGGAAAAATCGTCAAACTGGAACCTTCTTTGGATGAGGTGATCCAGCAGAAAATCAACGGAGTACCATTTCCGTGGCAACAACTCTTACGTGCCATCAAGACGCACCAGAAAGAAGGATCTCCTCGCGTCGAGGCGGTATACCTCATCGGTTCGGGCGACATTTGCGAAGGAAAAGGATCTCATGGACAGTTGAATACGGCGGTGGAATTCATTCGCTTTTATTTTCCGGAGCTTAAAAAAATAGAGGGGTGACCGCGTGATCGAGGTATTGATTTCGAAAATATGAATGAGATCATCAGCCTATTGAACGATTTGGTGAATGAAGCAAAGGAAGATGGTTATCAGGAAAAAGACATCATGATCGACATAACCGGCGGACAAAAAACTGCGAGCGTCGCAGGTGCGCTCGTCACCCTTCATCACTCCGAGCTGGAATTCCAGTACGTGGGAACCAACGCCCCTTACGTGACGAAGAGTTTCAACGCCATTCTTGCCGAACGCGGTGAGCCGGGTTGATCGCTTGCCTGCGGAGCAAGTCAAGCTTGTCATCGCTGTCTACTCGAGGCGCTCTAGCAGGCCGAACTCCTGGGGAAGGCGTTTCAGGGCAAGGACATCGAGTAGCGTACCTTCGGGAAGCCGTTCCAGCAGGCGGAAGACGACGGCTTGATCTCCTGGGTCGAGCCGAACTGCCTGGCGGTTTCGCGGTACGGGCAGACCGAGGAGTTCGCTGAGATGAAGGGCCGTGGTTTCGTGCCCGATCGCCGAGACGAACCCTTGCCGGAGAAGAGAACGGATTTCTTCGAGGGGGATGGGACCGCGGAAGCGGTACAGACCGTAATCGGTGACTACGGGGGAATTGAGGAGATAGCGCATGATGTCGTCTCTCCGTGGAGCGGAGGTGATTGTAGTAGGTTTGCGTTTCCTGAGAAAGGTAGGTTTTGGTAGGATCGGGGGGTGGTGAATCCAGCGGCAAGCGGCATCAAGGCAAGCGCTTGCCGTTTTCTTTTTTGCTCGGAGGAGCTTGGGGTGTCGGCAGAGGTCATCACCGCAACACAGTGGAAGGAAAGTAGGGCGGAGATCGTGACATTGCTCCGCCTGGCCGGACCGATGGTGCTGTCGCAGACGGCCTTCGTGCTCATGGGGCTGGTCGATACGGCCATGTCGGGACACGCCGGGGCGCAGGAGCAGGCGGTGGTGGGGCTGGGGGTGGCGTTGTGGATTCCGGTCTTCATCGGCTTGATGAACGTGGTGCAGGCGGTGAGCCCTTTCGTGGCGCGGCACTACGGGGCGGGGGATCATGCGGCGATCGTGCGCGACACGCGCGAGGCGATGTGGCTGGCACTCTGGACTTCGCTCGTGCCATTGGCGGCCCTGCCTTTCGTGCCGGGACTGTTGCACGCCTTCGGGATCACAGCGGAACTGGCAGAGAAGACGACCTTTTTCCTGCAAGGAATCGGCTGTGGTCTGCCCGCGGCGCTGATGTTCCGGGCGCTCGCTTTCTACTCGGCAAGCGTAAACCGTCCCAAGCCGATCATGACGATCGCCTTGGCTGGGCTCGGGATCAATGCCTTTTTCAACTGGGTGCTGATCTACGGTCGCCTCGGGGCGCCGGCCTTGGGCGGGGCGGGATGCGGCTGGGCTACGGCGATCGGGATGTGGTGCAGCCTGGTGGCGATGGGGCTGTGGACGGCGTTCGCGCCGGCCTATGCGCCGTTTCGCCTCTGGCGCGGCGGCTGGAGCTGGCCGAGCTGGGAGGGGCAGAAGCGCTTGTTGCGCCTGGGGCTGCCCATGGGCGGGGCGGGACTAGCGGAGGTGGCAGCCTTTACCGGCATCGCAGTGCTGATCGGGCGCTTCGGACCGGTGCAGATCGCGGCGCATCAGGTGGCGCTCAACGTGGCTTCGCTCCTCTTCATGTTGCCGGCGGGCATCGGGGCGGCGCTGGCGATCCGGGTGGGACAGAGCCTGGGGGCGGGGGATGCGGTGCGGGCGCGGCGGCTGGCGTGGACGGGGGTGGTGATAGGTCTGGCGATCGGGCTGCTGATGATGGGGCCGGTACTGGCGGGGCGGCAGGCGATCACGGCGCTCTACAGTTCGGACTCGGCGGTGCGGGATCTCGCGTCCTCGCTCCTGGTCCTGGCGGCGCTATGGCAGGTGTTCGACGCGACCCAAGCCTGCATGATGGGCGCCTTGCGCGGCTATCATGTCACCCTGTTGCCGATGCTCCTCATGCTCGGGGCGTTCTGGCTGGTGGGCATTCCCCTGGGGGCTTGGCTTGGCTACGAGGGGGGCTTGTTCGGGCAACCCTTGGGGGTATTCGGTTTCTGGATCGGCCTGCTGGTGGGGCTTGCGCTGGTGTCTTGCGGACTGGCGCTCACCTTGCGTTCGGTGGCCGATGCGGCGTTGTCGCGGCAAAGGGAGGGGGCGTGATGACGTTCTCGCTCGATCACTGCGGGTACTGCGGGTGCACGCGGTGATGCGCTGGGGCAGGGTACGTCGGCGGAGGGGAAAAGGTGGGTGATGCGCGCATGAGCCCCGAAGCTTGGATCGATTTTGCCGCGCCGACGGCGGAGAATGTGCCGCTGCAGGGCCACTTCATTGGTCTTCGAGCTGTCTTGCGCGGCTGGGTGCCGGTGGTTTTGATGCAAGAGGGGGAAAGCGATGCGCCAGGGTGTGGAGGATGAAAGGCAGACCATCCAAGGGGTGGAGCGTCTGAAGCTTGCCGTGAGCGCCTGCGTGCTGGGGCAGCCAGTGCGCTACAACGGCGGGCACAAACGTTCGGCCTTGTGCGTGGAGCTTCTGGGGCAAGCGTTCGATTTCGTGCCTTTGTGTCCGGAAGTAGGGATCGGCCTGGGGACGCCGCGTCCGCCCATCCGCCTCGTCGGCTCGCCCGAGTCGCCGCGGGCCGTGGGCGTGGGCGATGCCACGCTCGACGTGACCGAGCGCCTGCGCGCCTGGGCCGATCGTATGGCAGAGACGCTCGAAGGGGTGAGCGGGGTCGTTCTCATGCAGCGCTCGCCCTCCTGTGGTCTTTTTCGGGTCAAGGTATATCGGCAGGACGATCGACCGCCGCAGTTCGGCAGCGGCATCTTCGCGGCCACGCTCGCGCGCCGACTGCCGGAGCTGCCCATCGAGGAAGAGGGGCGGTTGCACGATCCGGTGCTTCTGGAAAATTTCGTCGTCCGGGTGCGCGCCTATGGTGAGTGGCAGCGACTGCTCGCCGCGGGGCTCACGCGCGGCGCGATCGTCGCTTTTCATTCGCGCTACAAGTATCTGCTGCTCGCGCACGACCCTGCGGGGTACCGCACCCTGGGGCGCATGGTGGCCGGGATCGGCAAGGAACATCCCGAGGCGTTCGCGGCGCGCTACTTTCCGGCGTTCATGGCCGCCTTGAGGCGGCGCGCCACGCGTGGCACTCATGCCAACGTGCTGCAGCATCTGGCCGGCTACCTGCGCCGGGTGCTGCCGGCCGAGGAGCGCCAGGAGCTGCAGGAGCTCATCGCGCAATATCGCCAGGGCGTGGTACCGCTCGTTGCGCCCATGGTGCTGCTACGCCACCACCTGCGCCGTCATGCCGACCCTTATCTGGCGCAGCAGGTCTATCTGGAACCGCATCCGCCCCGGCTGGGCTTGCGCAACGCGCTATAGGGAAGCTTTGCGGCTGCTATCATGGGTTCATTGCCAAAACGTCGGAGGTCAGAACATGCCCCCCACCGTATTCCCTCCGGAAGAAACCCTGCGAGCGGGGTGCGATCGTTGCCGCCAGGACTTGGGGTTTTCTTTCAGCTTTGCCTTTCAGCCCATCGTGGACGTGGAACGGCGCGAGGTCTTCGGCTATGAGGCGCTGGTGCGGGGCCCGGGAGGTGAGCCGGCGATGACCGTGCTCGGCCGAGTCGACGATGCCAACCGCTACGCGTTCGACCAAGCCTGCCGTGTGCACGCGATCACGTTGGCGAGCCGCCTAGGGCTAGACCGGCATCTGAGCATCAATTTCCTTCCCAACGCCGTCTATGAGCCTTCCCTGTGCATTCGCAGCACCTTGGAGGCGGCGCAGAAGTGCGGGTTTCCGGCCGAGAAGATCCTCTTCGAGGTCACGGAGGCGGAGCGCATCGACGAGGTCGAGCACCTCACCAATATCTTCGCCTATTACCGGTCGCGCGGATTTCTCACCGCGCTCGACGATTTCGGCGCCGGTCATTCGGGGTTGAACATGCTGGCGCGCTTCGTGCCCGATCTCATCAAGATCGACATGGCCCTCGTGCGCGATGTGCACCGTGACCGCATCAAGCAGGCGATCCTCGAAGGCTTGCTGCTCACCTGCCGCGAACTGGGGGTGAAAGTGCTTCCCGAAGGTGTGGAACAGGCTGAAGAAGCGGAGTGGTTCGCCGCGCGCGGCGTGGCGCTGATGCAGGGGTATTTCTTCGCCAAGCCAGGATTCGAATGCCTGCCGCCGGTGCGCTGGTAGGCGCGCACCGGCGGCGTGCCCGCCGGCTTCAGCGCAGGGCGATGCGGCGGTAGAACACAACGCACACCGCGACGAGCGCCGCCAGCCCCAGCCATTGCGCCAGCGGCTCGAACCCTTCGCCCACGAGCGCGAGTGGGGCTTCCTTGCCGGTGCCGGCAATGAGGGCAGCGAGCACGATGCCCATGAGGCTCTCGCCGACGATGAAACCGGAGGCGAGCAGGACACCGCGGCGCCGTGGCTCTTCGCGTTCGGCCGCTGGCCTGCGAGCCAGGGTCCGCTCGACGGCATGGCCCAGCAGCGCTCCGACCACCAAGGTCATGCCGATGGTCGGCGGAAGGTAGATGCCCAGCCCCACTGCGAGTACCGGCAGGGAACCGGCGCCGCTGCGGCGCAGGATCCGGTCGATGACGATGAGCAGCGCGCCGAGCGCCACGCCGCCCAGGATCATCTTCCATTCCAGCGTGGCGTGGAAGATGCCCATGGCGATCGCGGTCATCAAGGTGGCCTGCGGGGCAGCGAGCGCCTGCGCCGGATCCATGCCGGGACGCGGCAGCGCACCGCTAAACCCATAGGCTTGGTAGAGGAGCTCGAGCACCGGCGGGATCACCGCGGCGCCCACCACGCAGCCGATCATCAAGGCCACCTGCTGACGCCAAGGGGTGGCGCCGAGCAGGTACCCTGTCTTGAGATCCTGCAGATTGTCGTTGGAGATGGCCGCGATCGCCACCACTACCGAAGTGGTGAAGAGCGCCAGAGCCACGGCGAGCTTACCCTCGTTGGCATCGGTGAGCTGCGGCACGGCGCCAGCAAAAGCGAGCAGCATGAGCGAGGCGAGGATCACGGCCAGGATGCCGATACCGGAGATGGGGCTGCTCGAAGAGCCGACGAGTCCGGCCATGTACCCGGCAGCCGCGGCGATGAGAAAGCCGAAGAGCGCCGCGAAGAGCGTGCAGGCGAGCACCAGGGCGCCATAGGCCAAGGGGCCGAGGCCGGGGTCGGCCGCCGCGAGGAAGCGATGGAAGACGACGAGCAACACCAGGAGCGAGGCCAGACCCACCGCCATGATCGCCCGGGGCGAGAGATCCCGTTCCGTGCGGCGGGCGGTGCCATTGCCCAGATGTACCGCCTCGAGCGCGGTGCGGATCCCGCCCCACATCGGCTTGGCGAGCGTGACGAGCGTCCACAGGGCCGCCACGCCGATGGTACCGGCGCCGAAGAATCGTACCTGCTCTCGCCACAAGCTCATGGCGAGCGCCGGCAGCGTCTGTTCTGGCGCGGGCACGGCCTGAAACGTCAGCCAGGGCACGATCACGCCCCAGGCGAGGACGAGTCCCAGCAGGATCGCCAGCCCTGCCGCCAGTCCGATGAGGTAGCCGGCGCCGACGAGCGCGAGCGAAAAGCCCACGGACAGGCGTAGCGCGGTCGCCCCGAGCGGAATCCAGGCGGTAAAGCTCTCGGCGAGCAGGCGGAAACCGCCGGAGAAGAGGGTCACGAGCGCAGCGAGCAGGCCGCCGAAGGCGATCTCGCGCGCCTGCCCTTGGGCGACGGCTCGTCCATCGCCTTGCTCCCGCGCGAGCTCCCCCACGCGCAGGATCTCCGCCGCCGCCACGCCTTCAGGATAGGGCAGGGGGCTGTCGACCACCATCACCCGCCGCAAGGGAATGGTGTAGAGCACGCCGAGGAGCCCACCCACGCCGCACACCAGCGCCGTCAGCCAGAAGGGGAATCCCTGCCAGTGTCCGATCATCAGCAGGCCGGGCAGGATGAAGATGATGGCCGACAAGGTACCGGCGGCCGAAGCCTGCGTCTGTACCATGTTGTTTTCGAGGAGGTTCGCCCCGCGGCAACGGCGCAGCGCCGCCATGGAGATCACCGCCGCGGGGATCGATGAGGCAAACGTCAGCCCTACTTTGAGCCCGAGATAGATGTTGGCCGCAGTGAAGACTACGGTGAGCACGGCGCCCAGCAGCATGCCGCGCAGCGTCAGCTCCGGCAAGTCGGTGCCGTCGGGGATGCGTTCGAGCATCGGCTTTCTCCAAGGCGATGGATTGAAGAATATAGCTCAGTTTTTGTCGCGCCCGATCCGTCTTTATCGCCGCGATCGTGCCAAACGGACGGGCTTGGCGCGATAATTCCCCTTTCCGCCAACTACTGGAGTCTTCCTCATGCGCCGTGTCAGCCTCTCGCAATTTCTCATCGAAGAACAACGCGCCGGACGGCTCGATGCCGACCTGCGTCTCCTCGTCGAGGTCGTCGCCCGCGCGGTGAAGGCCATCGCCGTGACGATTTCCAAAGGAAAACTCTGGGACGTGCATGGCGAGACCGGGGTCGAGAACGTCCAGGGCGAAGTGCAGAAGAAACTCGACGTCATCGCCAACGAGTTGCTGCTGCAGGCCAACGAGTGGGGCGGGCACCTCGCCGCCATGGCCTCCGAAGAAATCGAGGAGATCTGCCACATTCCCTTCGAGTATCCGCGCGGCGGCTACCTGCTCTTGTTCGATCCGCTCGACGGCTCATCCAACATCGACGTCAACATCTCCGTGGGCACCATCTTTTCGGTGCTGCGCAATCCCGATCGCGAGGCCATTCCCACCGAGGTTTCCTTCCTGCAGCCGGGCACGGCGCAAGTAGCCGCCGGTTACGCCATCTACGGTCCGGCCACCCAACTCGTGCTCACCACCGGCAACGGGGTGCACGGCTTCACCCTCGACCGGGAGTTCGGCTACTTCGTCTATACCCATCCTTTCATGACGATTCCCTCTCAGACGAGCGAATTCGCCATCAACGCTTCCAATATGCGCTTCTGGGAGCCGCCGGTGCGCCGCTACATCGAGGAGCTCATCGCCGGCAAGGACGGACCGCGCGGGCGCGATTTCAACATGCGCTGGGTGGCCTCCATGGTGTCCGACGTGCACCGGACGCTCTCGCGCGGCGGCATTTTTCTCTACCCGCTGGATGCGAAAAACCGCGCCCAGGGCGGCAAGCTGCGCCTGCTCTATGAGGCCAACCCCATGGCTTTGCTGGTGGAGCAGGCCGGTGGGGCGGCCAGCGACGGGCGGCGCCGCCTCCTCGAGATCGTCCCGCAGCGGCTGCACCAGCGCGTGCCGGTCATCCTCGGCTCGATGGAAGAGGTCGAGCGCGTGCGCGCCTACCACGAAGAAGCCGACGCTTCCTGATTTCTTCCTGCCCGACGCCTCGCCGCCCTTGAATAAACGGCGCGAGGCACGTCGCCCCCTTGAAATTTCGCCCAAACAGCCCTATGATTAGCACTCGACAACGGTGAGTGCTAACAAAGCGCCGCCGTTGTGCGTGTTCAACCCTGTACCCGAACCAGAGGAGTCAACACCATGAAAATCCGTCCTTTGCATGATCGTGTGATCGTCAAGCGTCTGGAGTCCGAGCGCAAGACCGCCAGTGGCATCGTGATTCCGGACACCGCCGGCGAGAAACCCGATCAAGGCGAAGTGATCGCCGTGGGCAACGGCAAGATCCTCGAAGACGGTAAAGTGCGCCCCATGTCGGTCAAACCCGGCGACAAGATCCTCTTCGGCAAATACGCCGGCCAGACGGTGAAGGTCGAGGGCGAAGAACTGCTGGTGCTGCGTGAAGAAGACATCCTCGGCGTGATCGAAGAGTGATCGCGTCCTTACCCCAATTCATTATTTCGGAATATTCTCAGGAGGCATGATCCATGGCTGCCAAGGAAGTCAAATTCGGTGACGTAGCCCGCGAGCGGATGGTGGCGGGTCTCAATGTTCTGGCCAATGCCGTCAAAGTTACGCTCGGTCCGAAGGGCCGCAACGTGGTGCTCGAGCGCAGCTTCGGCGCCCCGACCGTGACCAAGGATGGCGTGTCGGTCGCCAAGGAAATCGAGCTCAAGGACAAGTTCGAGAACATGGGCGCGCAGATGGTGAAAGAAGTCGCGTCCAAGACCTCGGACGTGGCCGGTGACGGAACCACCACCGCGACCGTGCTCGCCCAGGCCATCGTGCGCGAGGGCATGAAGTACGTCGCCGCTGGCATGAACCCGATGGATCTCAAGCGCGGCATCGACAAAGCGGTCACTGCCATCATCGACGAGCTCAAGAAGATCTCCAAGCCCTGCACCACCAGCAAGGAGATCGCCCAGGTCGGCGCCATTTCCGCCAACTCCGACCAGTCGATCGGCGACATCATCGCCCAGGCGATGGACAAAGTCGGCAAGGAAGGCGTGATCACGGTCGAAGACGGCAAGTCGCTCGAAAATGAGCTCGAAGTGGTCGAAGGGATGCAGTTCGACCGCGGCTATCTCTCGCCGTACTTCATCAACAATGCCGAGAAGCAGATCACCGTTCTCGACAACCCCTACATCCTGCTGCACGACAAGAAGATCAGCTCCATCCGTGAGCTGCTGCCGGTGCTCGAGCAGGTCGCCAAGGCTGGCCGGCCGCTGCTCATCATCGCCGAAGACGTCGAGGGCGAAGCGCTCGCCACGCTGGTGGTCAACAACCTGCGCGGCATCCTGAAGACCTGCGCCGTCAAGGCTCCGGGCTTCGGCGACCGGCGCAAGGCCATGCTGCAAGACATCGCCATCCTCACCGGCGGCACGGTCATCTCCGAAGAGCTCGGCCTGCAGCTCGAAAAAGCCACGCTCGCCGACCTTGGCCAGGCCAAGCGCGTCGAGGTGGGCAAAGAGTACACCACCATCATCGATGGCGCGGGTGATCCGGCCAAGATCCAGGCGCGCATCAAGGAGATCCGCGTCCAGATCGAAGAGGCCACCAGCGACTACGACCGCGAGAAACTGCAAGAGCGCGTGGCGAAACTCGCCGGCGGCGTGGCGGTGATCAAGGTCGGCGCGGCCACCGAAGTCGAGATGAAAGAGAAGAAGGCCCGCGTGGAGGACGCGCTGCACGCGACCCGCGCCGCGGTCGAGGAAGGCATCGTCCCGGGCGGCGGCGTGGCCCTGCTGCGCGCGCGCGAGGCCGTGCTCGCCAAGGGGCTCAAGGGCGCCAACCACGATCAGGATGCCGGCATCAAGATCGTGATGCGCGCCGTCGAGCAGCCGCTGCGTGAGATCGTGGCCAACGCCGGTGAAGAAGCCAGCGTGGTCGTGGCCAAGGTGCTCGAAGGCAAGGGCAACTTCGGCTACAACGCTGCCACCGGCGAATACGGCGACATGATCGAGATGGGCGTGCTCGACCCGACCAAGGTCACGCGCACCGCGCTGCAAAACGCGGCTTCCGTCGCTGGCCTGATGCTCACCACCGAAGCCATGGTGGGCGAAGTGCCGGAAGACAAACCCGCGGCCAATCCCATGGCCGGCATGGGCGGCATGGACATGTAATGTTCCATTCCGGCCCTCTCAGAGGGCCGGGAAGGCCGTCCGAGAGCCCCGCGCGAGCGGGGCTCTTTTTTTGTGTGAGGGAACGCATTGGCGTCCCGATGGACTAAAATGACATCGTGACTCTTGGAAAAGGAGCGTGCCATGGACGCCGTCAGTGTCGCCAGCATGATGACCGCCATGCAGCAAGCGCAGCTGCAGGAGCAGGTCGGCACCACCGTCATGCGCAAAGCGCTCGACGTGCAGGAAAGCACGGCGCAGGCGCTGCTCTCGGCATTGCCGCAAGTGCAGCAGGCGCCGGCCGCGGCCTCCAACCCGCCGCATCTGGGCAATTCGGTCAACACCTTCGCTTGAAGCGTTGGCGAAGTGAAGTCTGCGCGCTTCGTTGCGCCGTGCGCGCGGGGCCGAGGAGGGCGGCAGAGAGCTGTCCGCCTATACCCCTCGCTGCCGCTCGGCGAGGAGCCGCGCCGCCGTCTCGGCAAACGTCCCTTGCGCGATCGCCTCTCTGAGCTCGGCCATGAGCGTGAGGTAGAAGTGCAGGTTGTGCGTGGTGTTGAGGATGCTTGCCAGGATCTCGCCCGTGCGGTAGAGGTGGTGCAAGTAGGCGCGGGTGAAATGGCGGCAGGTGGGGCAGCTGCAGCTCTCGTCGAGCGGGGCGGTGTCCTCGCGATAGCGCGCGTTGCGGATCTTCACGTCACCGTAGCGGGTGAAGAGTAGCCCGTTTCTCGCGTTTCTCGTGGGCATGACACAGTCGAACATATCCACGCCCGCGCTCACGCCGTGGATGAGGTCTTCCGGCGTGCCCACCCCCATCAAATAGCGCGGACGCGTCTGCGGCAGCTTGGGCGCGACGTATTCCAGCACGCGCCGCATCTCGTCCTTGGGCTCGCCCACCGACAGCCCGCCGATGGCGTAGCCGTCGAAGCCGATCTCCATGAGCCCGGCGAGCGACTCGTCGCGTAGCTCCTCGTACATGCCGCCCTGCACGATGCCAAACAGCGCGTTGCGATTCCCCAGCCGGTCGAATTCGGCCCGCGAGCGCTTCGCCCAGCGCAGCGACAGGCGCATCGATTCGGCCGCCTGCGCTCTCGTGGCGGGGTAGGGCGTGCATTCGTCGAAGATCATCACCACGTCCGAATCGAGTACGGTCTGGATCTGCATCGAGACTTCCGGGGTGAGAAAGCAGCGCGCCCCGTCGATGGGGGAGGCAAAGCGCACGCCCTCTTCGCTGATCTTGCGCAGCGCTCCAAGCGAAAAGACCTGAAAGCCGCCCGAATCGGTGAGGATGGGCTTGTTCCAGCCCATGAAGCGGTGCAGTCCGCGGTGGCGGCGGATCACTTCCAGCCCCGGGCGCAGCCACAGGTGGAAGGTGTTGCCGAGCACGATCTGCGCGCCTACGTCTTCGAGCGCCTCCGGGGTCATTGCCTTGACGGTGCCATAGGTGCCCACCGGCATGAAGATGGGCGTCTCCACCGTGCCATGCGCCAACTGTAATCGTCCGCGCCGGGCGGTTCCATCGGTGGAAAGCACGGTGAAGGAGGGGGTGTCACTCATGGGGGATTCCTCGAATAGGAGAGTTCAGAGCCTGCGAATCACTCTGCTGCATGGCCCGATCGCTTCTTTGCGCGCTGCCCGCTTCTCGCCCGTCCTCGGGGTAGGTCTCGTCGCTGCGCTGCGTGCGACACGCGACGGCCCTGCGCGCAAGCATTGCTTCACGGGTCCTCAGCGTGCGAAGCGGCGCGGGATGAACATCGCGTCGCCATAGCTGAAGAAGCGGTAGCGCCGTTCGATCGCATGGGCATAGGCGCGGCGGATGCGTTCGAGCCCGGCGAGCGCCGACACCAGCATGAGCAGTGTCGAGCGCGGCAGGTGGAAGTTCGTCACCAGCGCATCGACCACGCGAAAATCGTAGCCCGGCGTGATGAAGAGTCCGGTCTCGCCGCTGCCGGGTCGCAGTTCCCCTTCGTGGGCGGCGCCTTCGAGCGCGCGCAAGCTGGTGGTGCCCACGGCGATCACGCGGCGGCCGCGCGCTTTTGCCTGGACGATGCGCGCCACCGTCTCTTCCGGGATCCAGTAGCGTTCGCGGTGCATGCGGTGTTCGTCGAGCCGCTCGACGCGTACCGGCTGAAACGTCCCGGCGCCGACGTGCAGCGTCACCCAGGCGGTGTCCACGCCGTGCTCGGCGAGGCGGCGCAAGAGCGCCTCGTCGAAATGCAGGCCCGCCGTGGGCGCGGCCACCGAACCGGGCGCGCGGGCATAGACCGTCTGGTAGCGCGCCTCGTCTTCCGGCTCGGCCGGGCGGGCGATGTAGGGCGGCAGCGGCAGCCGGCCGTGGCACTCGACGAGCTGGGGAAGGTCGCCTTCGCCGGCGAGCCGCAGGTGATAGAACTCGCCGTCGCGAGCCAGAACCTCGACGTCGAAGGCGTCTTCCAGCCGCAGGCGCATGCCTGAGCGCGGCGGCTTGCTCGCCCGCACCTGGGCGAGAGCTTCCCGCGTGCCGACGAGCCGTTCGACGAGCACTTCCACCGCGCCGCCGCTTTCTTTACGCCCAAAGAGGCGCGCGTGGATCACACGGCTGTCGTTGAAGACGAGCAGGTCGCCTTCTTCGAGGAATTCGGGCAGATCGCGAAAGAGCCGGTCGTGCAGCGCCTCGCCCTCGAGCACGAGCAGGCGGCTGGCGCTGCGCTCGGGCAGTGGCGCCTGGGCGATCAGTTCGGGCGGCAGGGAAAAATCGAAGTCGTGCACCGTCAGCGACGGGGCTTTGCGTAGGCTGGGTTCTTGCATATAATCTTTCTTCCGCGCCGGGATGGCGGAACAGGTAGACGCAGCGGACTCAAAATCCGCCGGTGGCGACACCGTGAGGGTTCGACTCCCTCTCCCGGCATTTTATCATCACACGCCGTGCTCCCTGCGGAAGCGCTTCCCGCTTCCCGCTTCCCGCTTCCCGCTTCCCGCTTCCCGCTTCCCGCTTCCCGCTTCCCGCTTCCCGCTTCCCGCTTCCCGCTTCCTGTTGCGCCAAAAATTTTTTGTGCTACTATTAAAACGAACGTACGAAACAATTGGTGCATGTCATGCGCTCTCCAGAGTTCCCTCCCTCCCTTGGTGGTCGCGCTCGCCTTCGGGCGAGCGCCTTTTTTTGCCAAAAAGGAGGGCATGAGTCGGCTATCATGGAAGCTCGATTCAATGTGCTCAGGAGAAAACCATGTCGGATGTACTGCCCGATCGCCAACCGGAATTGCGCGTGATGCCCATGCCTTCGGATCTCAATCCGGCGGGCGACGTGTTCGGGGGCTGGGTGATGGCGATGGTCGACATCGCGGGTTCCTTGCCGGCGCGCCGTCGCAGCCGGGGGCGCGTGGCCACGGTGGCGGTCAACAGCTTCGTGTTCAAACAGCCCATCGCCGTGGGCGACGTGGTGAGTCTGTATGCGGAGATCGTCTCGGTGGGGCGTACCTCGATCACGGTGGACGTCTCCGTCTTTGCCGAGCGCCATCCCGAGCGGCCTTTGGTGGTGAAAGTTACCGAAGCCCGGCTCACCTACGTGGCGCTCGACGCACAGGGCAACAAGCGCCTCATCGAGGAAAGTTGAACGCTCCGACTCGCCGAGGAGGCTTCGTCGGGACGCAGAAGGGGAAAGAATGAGCGGGCGTATGCCCGTCGGTTCGTGACGAAGAGGAGGAGACTGCAATGAAGAAGAAGCTTCTGGCCATGGCTGTGTCATCGCTGTTCGCCGCCAGTTCCACGGCGCTGGCCGGCGGTTTTCAGCTCATCGAGCAGAGCGCGAGCGGCATTGGCAATGCCTACGCTGGTTCGGCTGCCGTGGCTGACGATGCCGGCACCATTTTCTACAACCCGGCAGGGATGACGCGTCTGAAAGCCCGCGAGGTGTCACTCGGCGTGTCGGCGATCAAACCCAGTTTCAAGTTTGATGATAGAGGAAGTCTTGCAGCTCCAGGCGTCCCCTTGACCGGCAGTAACGGCGGGGATGCCGGTGACTGGGCAGCGGTGCCCAACGCTTATTATTCCCAGAAAATCAACGATCGCTTGTGGCTCGGCCTGGGGGTGGGTGTGCCCTTCGGTCTGGTGACGGAGTACGACGATGATTGGATCGGCCGATTCCATTCGACCAAGTTCGAGATCAAGACCATCAACATCAATCCTTCCCTGGCATTCAAGGTGAATGATGCGATCTCACTGGGATTCGGGGTGAGCGTGCAGCGTTTCGAGGCGACATACGACCGGTATGCAGGCGTGGCGGCGCCTGGGCCTCTGAAATCTTTCGGCGTAAGCGATGCTGCGATGCAGCAGACGAGGTTACGCCTCGAGGCGGACGACGTCTCCTGGGGGTGGAACGTGGGGGTGCTCTTCACTCCCAGCGAAAGGACCAAGCTGGGGTTCTCCTATCGATCCAAGGTGAAGCACGAGCTCGATGGCGACATCGAGGCCAGAGGCCCGGCTGCGCCGGTGCTGAGCAACCCCCGGGTTGGCTTGGCCGGCGTCGACGCCGAGGTGTCGGTGGATCTGCCGGATACCTTCATCGCCAGCGTGGCGCAGGGGGTCGGTGAGCGTTGGGAGCTCCTCGCCGACGTGTCGTGGACGGGCTGGAGCAGTCTGAACGTGCTGCCGATTTACCGTTCGAGCGGGGTACAGTCCGGTTCGGTGGCCGATACTTTGGCTACCCGCTTTCAGGATACGTGGCGCGTAGCCCTTGGAGCACGCTATCGCTATGATGAGCACTGGTTACTGAAGTTTGGGGTGGCCTACGACGAGTCGCCGGTGCGCGATGCCGAGCGTCGCCTCACGGCGCTGCCGGACAACGACCGCATCTGGGTATCGCTGGGGGCTCGCTGGATGCCGGATGCTGACAACCGGGTAGACCTGGGGCTGGCGTATCTGTTCATCGACGATACGCGCATCGATCGCAACGCAATAGCTGAAGGGAAAGGATGGGTGCGTGGCGAATACGAAGGTGATGTGTGGCTGGCTGGGGTGCAATATTCCCGTTCGTTTTGAGTGTGCGGGGATCATGGTCTTCGTGTGAAGCAAGGAGAAGCGTGTGGAACGTCTGAGGATCCGCAAAGTGGCCGTGCTCGGCGCCGGGGTGATGGGGGCGCAGATCGCCGCGCATTGCGCCAATGCCGACTTGCCGGTGGTGCTGTTCGATCTGCCCTCGAACGAGGGGGATCGCAATGCAACGGTGCGCAAGGCGATGGAAGGGTTGAAGCGCATCGATCCGGCGCCGCTGGCCGAGCCGCAGCGGCTTGCCTTGATTCAGCCTGCCAATTACGACGACGATCTGGAAGCGCTGCGTGAGTGCGACCTGGTGATCGAGGCGATTGCCGAGCGGCTCGACTGGAAACAGTCGCTGTATGCGCGCGTGGTGCCTTTCCTCGCGCCGGGAGCGATGCTGGCTTCGAACACGTCGGGGCTGTCGATCACGGCCTTGGCGCAGGCGCTGCCCGAGGCGGTGCGCCGCAATTTCTGCGGCATCCATTTCTTCAACCCGCCGCGCTACTTGCCGCTGGTCGAGCTGGTGCCGCACGCAGAAACCGACGCGGCGCGGCTCGATGCGCTGGAGAGCTGGTTGACGACGCGCTTGGGGAAATCGGTGATCCGGGCCAAGGATACGCCGAACTTCGTCGCCAACCGCATCGGCGTGTTCTCCATCCTCGCGGTGATGCACCACACGCAGCGGCTGGGCTTGGGGTTCGACGAGGTCGATGCGCTCACAGGGCCGCGCATCGGCCGCCCCAAGAGCGCGACGTATCGCACGGCCGACGTGGTGGGGTTGGACACGCTGGCGCACGTCATCGGGACGATGCAGACGACGCTGCCCGATGACCCTTGGCATGAGATCTTTCGCGCGCCGCCGTGGCTGGAGGCCCTGATCCGGCAGGGTGCCTTGGGGCAAAAGAGCGGGGCAGGGGTCTATCGCAAGGAGAAAGGGAACATCCTGGTGCTCGATCCGTCCGCTGGGGCTTACCGTCCAGCCAAGGGAGAAGTGGCGCCGGAGGTAGAGGAGATCCTTGCCCTGCGCGATGCGCGCGAGCGCTTTGCCCGGCTGCGCGCGAGCAGGCATCCGCAGGCGCAGTTCCTGTGGGCGCTGTTTCGCGATGTGTTCCACTACGCTGCGTTCCATCTGGCGACGATCGCCGACAGCGCCCGCGACGTCGATCTGGCGATGCGCTGGGGGTTTGGCTGGGCCATGGGGCCTTTCGAGACCTGGCAGGCGGCGGGTTGGGGCGACATCGCCCGGGCGATCGAGGAAGATCGCGCCGCTGGCCTCACGCTCGCCAAGGTGCCGCTGCCGGCCTGGGTAGGGGAGATCGAAGGCGTGCACTCGACCAAGGGATCGTGGAGCGCAGCGCGCCGCACGTGGGTGGGGCGCTCTTCGCTCGCGGTGTACCGGCGTCAGCTCTATTCCGACAGGGTCTTGGGGGAAACATTCGACGATCCAGGTGAGACCTTGTGGGAGAACGAGGGGGTGCGTCTATGGCGACGACCCGATCAGGACGAAGGCGTGGGGATCGTCTCGGTGCGCACCCGCCATCATACGCTGGGCGCAGCGGTGATCGAGGGGATCCTGGAGGCGCTGGCCCGGGCCGAGCGCGAGCTCGATGCGCTGGTGCTGTGGCACGAGGCCCCCTTCGCACTGGGCGCCGATCTGAAGCAGGTGCTCGAAGCGGCGCAGGCCGGCCGGTTCGATGAACTGGAGGCCATGGTCGAACGATTCCAGGGGGCGTCCATGCGCCTCAAACACGCTGAAATTCCCGTGGTGGCGGCGATCGAGGGGATGGCCTTGGGCGGGGGGTGCGAGTTCGCCCTGCACGCGGCGCATCGGGTATTCGCGCTGGAGTCCTATGTTGGTCTGGTGGAGGTGGGCGTAGGGCTCATTCCGGCCGGTGGCGGATGCAAGGAACTGGCGATACAGGCGCACCAAATGGCTCGACGTACTGCCGGCGGCGACGTCTTCGCTTTCATCCAGCCGATGTTCGAGCAGGTGGCCAAGGCCAAGGTCTCGCGCAGTGCGCTCGAAGCGCGGGCGATCGGCTATGGGCGGGCTGGTGACGATGTGCTGATGCATCCGAAGGAGTTGCTCTACGTAGCGATCCGGCGAGCCCGCTCGCTGGCCGAGGCGGGCTACCGTCCGCCATTGCCCGAGCGTGAGATCGTGGTGGCCGGACGCAACGGCATTGCCACCTGCGAGATGATGCTGGTCAATATGCGCGAAGGGGGATTCATCTCGGAGCACGATTACCGCGTCGGCAAGGGGGTGGCTACCGCTTTGTGCGGAGGGGAAGTGGAGAGCGGGGCGCGGGTGCCGGTGGAATGGCTGCTGGCGGTGGAGCGGCGCGAATTCATGGCGCTGCTGCGTACACCCCAGACTTTGGAACGCATCGCGCATACGCTCGCAACGGGCAAACCGCTGCGCAACTGAGGGAAGGAGCAAGGAATGAGCAGACGAGGCAAGGATGCCTATGTGGTGGCGGCGGTACGCACGCCGGTGGGTCGCAAGGGCGGAATGCTGCGCCACGTGCGGCCGGACGACATGCTGGCGCACGTGCTGCGGGCGGTGACGGAAAAGGTGCCGTCGCTCGATCTGGCGGAGATCGGAGACGTGATCACGGGCTGTGCCATGCCCGAGGCCGAGCAGGGGATGAACGTGGCCCGCATCGGCCTGCTGCTGGCTGGTTTTCCGGTGCGTGTGCCCGGCGTGACGATCAATCGGTTCTGCGCTTCCGGCCTGCAAGCGGTGGCCGACGCGGCGGCGCGCATCCGGCTGGGCGAGGCCGACGTGATGATCGCCGCGGGTACCGAGTCGATGAGCGTGATGCCGCAGATCATGGGCAACAAGGTGAGCATCAACCCGAGCGTGCTCGAATCGGCCGAGAATCGGGCCATCGCTTATGGCATGGGGCTGACCGCCGAGGTGGTGGCGCGCAAGTACAGTGTATCGCGCGAGGATCAGGACGTCTTCGCTTTCGAATCGCACCGCAAGGCAGTGGCGGCGATCGACGCAGGGCTCTTTCGTGAGGAGATCGCCCCTTTGCCGCTACGCACGCACCTACCCGGTGCCAATGGGACGGTGGCGGTGCGCGAGTCGAGGGCCGAGATCGATGAAGGACCACGGCGCGATACCTCCCTGGAACGGCTCGCCTCGCTCAAACCGGTATTCGCCGCGCGCGGCAGCGTGACTGCCGGCAACAGCTCGCAGATGTCCGATGGGGCAGGGGCGGTGCTGTTGATGTCCGAGGCGGCGCTCGAACGCTATGGGGTTCGGCCCATTGCGCGTGTGGTATCGTACGCTGTGGTCGGCGTGCCCCCAGAGGTTATGGGAATCGGCCCGGTGGAAGCCATCCCCCGAGCGTTGCAGCGTGCCGGCCTGAAACAGGAAGATCTCGACTGGATCGAGCTCAATGAAGCGTTCGCGGCGCAATCGCTGGCGGTGATGCGTACCTTGGGGCTGGATCCGGCCAAGGTGAATCCGCTGGGCGGGGCGATCGCCTTGGGCCATCCCTTGGGGGCGACCGGCGCGATCCGTACGGCCACCCTGATGGCGGCGATGCAGCGCGACCCCAAAGTGCGCTACGGCATGGTGACGATGTGCATCGGCACGGGTATGGGGGCAGCAGGAATCTTCGAGCGGGTATAGGCGGGAGGAAGAAAGCATGGCGCAGACGGTGCTGTGGGAGGTAGTCGACGGAATCGGTCGCCTGGAGCTCAATCGCCCGGATTCGCTCAACGCCTTGTCGTTCGAGATGATGGAAGCGCTCGACGAGGCGAGCGCCGCTTTGGTGCAGCATCCCGATCTGCGCGTCCTGGTGGTGAGCGGGCGCGGCGGGCATTTCATGGCCGGCGGCGACATCCGCGATTTTTCCCGCCTGCTCGACCGGGCGCCCGACGAGCGGCGGGAAACGTTTCGTACCGCGATCGAGAAACGGGTCAATCCGGTGGTGGAGCGCCTGAGCCGCGTGCCCTGTCCGGTGGTGGCGAAGGTGCGCGGTGCCTGCGCCGGGTTCGGCATGTCGCTGATGCTCGCCTGCGATCTGGCGGTCGCTTCCAACGACGCGGTGTTTACCACGGCTTATGCCATGCTGGGCTTGCCCGCCGACGGGGGGTTGTCCTACTTTTTGCCCCGGGTGGTGGGCAGCCGCCGCGCGGCGGAGCTTTTCCTCCTCTCGGAACGGTTCGATGCGCAGCGCGCGCTGGAGTTGGGGATCGTCAATCGGGTGGTGGCACCTGAAGCGCTGGATGCCGAAGTCGAGGCCCTGGTCGCGCGCCTGGCCGCCGGACCGGGCTATGCCTATGGGCGCATCCGCTCCCTGCTGGCTGATTCGCTCGAACAGAGCCTGGAAGCGCAGCTCCTCGCCGAGGCCGAGGCTTTCGGCGATTGCAGCGCCACCGGGGATTTCGCCGAAGGCATCGAAGCGTTCCTCGCCAAGCGCAAACCCCGTTTCCGCGGTCGCTGAGCGCGCTCCTGGCGAGCGTCCGCATTTTCCCGCTTGGCGGGAATGCCAGTCGGCTTTATCATTGCAAAGGGAAAGAGCGGCGGAGCGCTGAGTGTGCAGTGGGTGATCGGCGGGATCCTGGTAGCGAGCATCGCCTGGGTGGTGTTCGAGATCGTGCGTTGGTGGCGCGCCGCTCGACGTCCTGCAGCCCAGGCGGTGACCGAATCCGCCGCCAATGCGCCGACCGCGCCCTCGGCGCTCTTTACGCTCGATCTGGCGGTAAAGACCCTGGAGCGGCGCTGCGAGACGATGCAGCACGCGCTCGATGAGCAGGCCCGTCAGCTGCAGCAGATCCTCGACCGATTGCAGCGCCTCGAACAGTCGGCCGCGGCAGAGCCGGCTCCGGCGCCTTCCCTCGTCGAACCGCTCGCCGCTTCCCCTGAATATGTAGAGCCAATGGTGCTCGCCCGCCGCGGGCTGGATGCGCCGGCGATCGCCGCGCGCTGCGGCATCACCCTCGGCGAGGCGGAGCTGTTGGTGGCGATGGCGCGCGGCGACCGGGGGAGTGCACCATGAAGGCAGGGAAGGCGGATGTCGTGCCATTTCCCTGGAAGCGGGTGGTGCCGCTCTCGTTGCTCGCCGCCGCGGCGGCGTTCGGCCTGTGGTATCAAGGAAACGAGACAAAAGCGCCCGAGCCCGTTCCTGCCGTGACGGCGCCGGCCGTAACGGCCAAGGTGTCGACGCGCGCCTCGTCTGCGGCATCCGGGGCCGAGCCGTCTTCTTCCGAGCCGTCTTCCGTGGGCGCGGGCCTTTCGCCCGAGCGCAACCCTTCTGCCGTGGCCTCGCCGCAGCCAGCCGGGGAGTCTGCGCCCGCGGCGGCCTTGCCTCTGGAACAGGAACCGAAGCATAGCGAGGCGTCCGCGCCGTCTCCATCGGCGGAAATGCCGGAAAAATCCCCCCCTGCTGTGCAGTCGAAACCTTTGGACAAGGGATATTATGTGCCAGTGGGCGTGTTCGGCCGGCTCGATGCCGCCGAGCGACTCGCCGGGCAGTTGGATGCGCTGGGTTTCCCGGCGCGGCTACAGTCCAGGGTATTGGTCGGCCCTTATGCCACGCGCCAGGAAGCGCAGCAGGCGGCCGAACGGCTCAAACGCCAGCACAAGCTCGGCGCGGCCGGTGTAATGCAGGTGAAATAAGCAATTCAAATCAACGGCAAGGAGGTGTGCAATGAAACTGCAAAGTCCGGTGTTGGGCGAAGTGGATGTGGCCGAGGACAAAGTGATCGAGTTTCCCCAGGGGCTTCCCGGGTTCGAGGCGTGCAAGCGTTTCATGCTGGCACACGATGAAGAGGGGACCGTGGGCGAGGACCGCCCCAAGGTATTCATCCTGCAAAGCCTGGACGATCCCAGCGTGGCCTTTTCCGTGGTGAGCCCGGATGCTTTGGGCGTGCGCTACGAGATCACCCTCTCCGACGGCGAGACGGCCCAGCTGCAGATCGAAAAGCCCGAGGACGTAGCGCTGGCGGTGATCGTGCGCCGGGCCGATGGGGCCGAGGCGAACACGCCGCAGGACACCGGCTTGCGGGCGAACTTCATGGGGCCGCTCCTCATCAACACCGCCGCGCGCCGCGGGCTGCAGAAGGTGCTCGAGCGTTTCAGCTGTGAAATGGTCGTGCGGGCGTAAGGAGCATGGCGATGCGACGTCACGTCAATACCGACCAGGCGCCGGCGGCGATCGGTACCTATTCGCAAGCGGTGTTCGCGGGGGATACGCTCTATCTCTCCGGCCAGCTGGGGCTCGATCCGGCCACGATGACGCTTCCGGCCGAATTCTCCGCCCAATGCGAGCGGATGTTCGCCAACCTCAAAGCGGTGGTGGAGGCGGCCGGGGCGAGCCTCGATCAGGTGGTCAAGCTCACGGTCTTTCTCACCGATTTGTCTTATTTCGCCACCGTCAATGAGGTGATGGCGCGCTACTTTGCTGCGCCCTATCCGGCGCGCTCGGCGGTGGAGGTGAAAGGGCTACCGCGCGGGGCGATGGTGGAAGCCGAGGCCGTCGTCTGGCTGGGGGCGTGATCCGGCCTTGCCCGCGCAAGCGCCTTTTCGCCACCCGTTGGAATCCTGGCCGGGCGTGGGCCCGGCGGTGGCCGCTCGCCTGGTGAAACTCGGGGTGATGCGCCCCGAGGATCTCCTCTTTCTCTTGCCGCTGCGCTACGAGGACGAGACCCGCGTCACGCCCGTGGCGCAGGCGCAGGCGGGTATGACCGTGCTCGTGGAAGGCCACATCGTGCGCGTGGAGCGCAAGGAGGGGCCGCGGCCGCAGCTCGTCGCGCATCTGGACGATGGCACGGCCCTCATCACCGGGCGCTGGCTGCACGTCTATCCCGGCACCGCCAAGCGGCTCGAGCAGGGGCGGCGCATGCGCTGGTTCGGCGAAGTTCGGGTTGGGTTTTTCGGCGAGCGCGAGATGTTTCATCCGCGGCTGGTGCCGCTCGAGGCGCCGTTGCCGGAGCGGCTCACGCCGGTCTATCCGTCCGTCGAGGGACTGTCGCAGGGGCTGTTGCGCCGTCTGGTGCGCCGGGCGCTGGAGGTGGTTTCGCCCACAGAGTGGCTCGATGAGGCGCTGCGCCTGCAGGAGCGGCTGCCGCCGCTGCGCGAGGCGCTGGAATGCTTACACGCGCCGCCCGCCGGCGCGGACGAAGCAGGGCTCGAGGCGGCGCGCCGCCGGCTCAAACTGGAGGAGTTGGTGGCGCAGCAGGCATCGATGCGTCGTGCCCGTGCCACGAGGCTTTCGGCCACGGCGCCGGTCTTGCCCGACCCGGGAGGGCCGGTGCGCCGGGCATTGCGCGAGGCGCTGCCTTTCACGCTCACCGCGGCACAGCAGCGGGTGCTCGCCGAGATCGACGCCGATCTGGAAAAACCCCATCCGATGCACCGCCTGCTTCTGGGCGACGTGGGTAGCGGCAAGACGGTGGTGGCCGCCTTGGCGCTCGCGCGGGCGCTCGATGCGGGTCATCAGGGGGCGCTGATGGTGCCCACCGAGATCCTCGCCGTCCAGCACGCGCGCAAGCTCGGGGAGTGGTTCGCCCCGGTCGGGGTGGAGGTGGCGCTGCTCACCGGCACTACCCCGGCCAAGGCGGCGCAGGCGCTGCGCATGCGGCTCGCCGCCGGGGAATCGCTCTTGGTGGTGGGGACGCACGCCCTCATCGAGGAGGCGGTGACGCTGCCGCGCCTGGCGCTGGCGGTGATCGACGAACAGCACCGTTTCGGCGTGCGCCAGCGCTTCAGCCTGCGGGCGAAGGCGGGCGAGGGGCTCTCGCCGCACCTGCTGATGATGTCCGCCACGCCCATCCCGCGCACGCTCGCGCTGGCGATCTACGCCGACCTGGACGTGTCGCTGCTCGACGAGCGCCCGCCGGGGCGCCAGCCGGTGCAGACCGTGCTGCTGTCGCAGCGCCGCCGCGGCGAGCTCATCGAGCGGGTGCGCCGCTGGTGCGCCCAGGGGCGACAGGCCTACTGGGTCTGCCCTTTGATCGAAGAATCGGAGGCGTTGGATCTGCAGGCGGCCAGCGCAACCTGGCAGGAGCTCGCCGTGGCCATGCCGGAGCTGCGGGTCGGCCTGCTGCACGGCCGGCTCAAGAACGAAGAAAAGCAGGCGGTGATGGAGCGCTTCGTGGCCGGCGCGCTCGACGTGCTGGTGGCGACCACCGTGATCGAGGTGGGGGTGGACGTGGCCAACGCGAGCCTCATGGTGATCGACCATGCCGAGCGCTTCGGCCTGGCGCAGCTGCATCAGCTGCGCGGGCGCGTGGGGCGCGGCAGCGAAGCTTCCTTTTGCGTGCTGTGCTACGGCGAACCGCTCTCGGCCACGGCGCGCGAACGGCTCGCGGCGATCCGCGCCAACGACGACGGTTTCGCGCTCGCGCGCGAGGATCTGCGCCTGCGCGGCCCGGGCGAGTTCGTCGGGCTGCGCCAGAGCGGCGTGCCCAGCCTGCGCGTGGCCGACCTGGTGGCGGACGAGGATCTGGTGCCGCTCGCGCAGCGGCTTGCCGATGAGTTGCTCGCGCGCGATCCGGCGCTCGCCGAGACCCTCATCCGGCGCTGGGTGCCGGGCGGCGGGGCGTGGCTCCATGCCTGAGGGGACGCTCTTCTTCGTGCCGTGCTGGCGCGAGGGGTTGCCGCTGGGGGCGCCGCGCCGGATCTGGCCGTGGCTGGCCGAACGCGGCTCGCTCACTGCCCGCATCCGGGCGCATTGCCGCGATTTTGCCGTGCGCCGCTTGTTCGAAGGCTGGGGGCGGCCCTATCCGGACGAGGCGATCGCCCTGGATGTGCCGGTGTGGGAGAGGGTGCGCGTGCGCGAGGTGGCGCTGCTCGCCGACGGGGCGCCGGTGGTGTTCGCGCGCTCGCTCGCCACGCGGCAGGGGTTGCGATACCCGTGGCGTCTGCTGCAGCGCATCGGCAACCGTCCTCTGGGCGCGGCGCTCTTCACCGATCCGACGGTGCACCGCGGCACGGTGCAGACGGCGCGGCTCGACGTGCGCGATCCGCGGTATCATCGCGCATCGGCGCTGTATCCGGCAACGCCGCCGGGCTTGTGGGCGCGGCGCTCGCTCTTTTGGCGGGCGGGCGCGCCGCTGCTCGTGAGCGAAGTGTTCCTGCCGCCGATCGACCTTCTCATTGCACCGACGTGACGAGCGATGAACGCGAATTTCGACTGGCGGGCGCGCCTGCCGCTCTATTGGCAACTGATCCGGGGGGACCGACCCATCGGCACGCTGCTGCTGCTGTGGCCGACCCTGATCGCCCTGTGGTGGGCCGCGGGCGGGGTGCCGCCGCCGGGAGTCTTCTTCGTCTTCGTGGTCGGTACTTTTCTCATGCGCTCGGCCGGTTGCGCCATCAACGACTGGGCCGACCGCGACTTCGACGCCCACGTCGAACGCACGCGCGAGCGGCCGCTTGCCGCCGGGAAGATCTCGCCCGCGGAGGCGCTCAAGGTCGCCGCAGTGCTGGCGGGGCTTGCCTTTCTCCTGGTGCTGCCACTGGGCTGGAAGGTGGTGGCGTGGTCGGTGCCGGCCCTGTTCATCGCCGCCACCTATCCTTTCACCAAGCGTTTCCTGCCGGTGCCGCAGGCCTATCTGGGCGTGGCGTTCTCCTTCGGCATCCCCATGGCCTGGGTAGCGGTCCGCGGCGAAACCGACGCGGCGTGCTGGACCCTTTTCGCCGCCAACTTCTTCTGGACCATCGCCTACGATACCGAATACGCCATGGCCGACCGGCCCGACGACCTGAAATTGCCGGTGCATTCCTCGGCCATCACCTTCGGGCGCTGGGACGTGCTGGCGGTTTTTCTTTGCTATCTGGCGGCGTTCGCGTTGTGGGCGCGCGCTGGCATCCTCGCCGAGGCCGGGGCGCCGTTCCTCGTCTCGCTGGTGGTGGCCGCGGGCATCGCCGCTTACCATCTGGAACTCATCGGCACGCGCGAGCCGGCACGCTGCTTCAAGGCGTTCCTGCACAACAACTATCTCGGGCTCGCGCTCTTTGCCGGCGTCGTGCTCGATCTGTGGCGCGCTTGAAGGGAGAATGAAGTGACGCAGACGGCTTTTCTCGAATTACTGCGCGGGCGCTGGCGCGATCCGGCGCGCCTGCTGTGCGTAGGGCTGGATCCGGAGCCGGAGCGCTTGCCGCACGCCCTGCGCCGCCTGCCGCTCGCCGAAGGGGTCTGGGGGTTCTGCCGCGGGGTGATCGATGCCTGCGCGCCTTACGTGTGCGCCTTCAAGCCGCAGATCGCCCATTTTGCCGCCCTGGGGTTGGAGGGCGTGCTCGAGCGGCTGATCGCCCACGTGAAGGCGCACCATCCCGACATTGCCGTGATCCTCGATGCCAAGCGCGGCGACATCGGCTCCACCGCCCGCCACTACGCGCGCGAGGCGTTCGAGCGCTACGGGGCCGACGCGGTCACGGTCAATCCCTATCTGGGCGGCGATTCGCTCGAACCTTTCTTCGCTTACCCGGGCAAGGGGGTGTTCGTGCTGTGCCGTACCTCCAACCCAGGAAGCGCCGAACTGCAGGCGCTGGAACTGGCGGGCGGCGAGCGGCTCTTCGAGCGCGTGGCGCGCCTGGCTTCTGGTCCGTGGAACACGAACGGGCAGGCGGGCTTGGTGGTGGGCGCAACCTGGCCGCAGGAGGTGGCGCGGGTGCGCGCGCTCGCGCCGGGCGTGCCGCTGCTCGTGCCGGGCATCGGTGCGCAAGGGGGGGATCTGGCGGCCACGGTGCGCGCCGGCTGGTGGCGCCCGGAATTTCCCGGCCTGATTCTGAATGCCTCGCGCGCCGTGCTCTACGCGAGCCAGGGCGAGGATTGGCAGCACGCCTCTGCCGCCGCGGCGCAGGCCCTCGTGGCCGAGGTGCGCGCGCTGCTCGCCGATGTGGAGTGAGCGGCGTGGCCTTCGCTGATCTGCGCGAATTTCTTGCCCGGCTCGAGGCGCTGGGCGAACTCAAACGGGTGTCCGAGCCGGTGGATACACACCTGGAGCTCACGGCGCTTGCCGAGCGCGTCCTGCGGCGCCAAGGGCCGGCACTGCTCATCGAACGGCCGCACACCCAAGGCCAGGCGCATTCGGTCCCGGCGCTGGCCAATCTCTTCGGCACGCCGCGCCGCGTACTGCTGGGCATGGGGCAGGACGTGGGCGAGGACGGCGACTGGCGCGAACCGCTGCGCGACGTCGGGCGACTGCTCGCCTATCTCAAGGAACCGGAACCGCCGCGCGGCTGGCGCGATGCCTGGGAGAAGATGCCCGTGCTGCGCAAGGTGCTCGACATGGCGCCGAAGCTCGTCTCGCGCGCGCCCTGTCGCGACGTGGTGTGGGAAGGGGCGGAGCTCGACCTTTCCCGGCTGCCCATCCAGCACTGCTGGCCGCAGGACGCGGGCCCGCTCATCACCTGGGGGCTGGTGGTCACCCGCGGGCCGCACAAGAAGCGGCAGAACCTGGGGATCTACCGCCAGCAAGTGATCGGGCCCGACCGGGTGATCATGCGCTGGCTCGCGCATCGCGGCGGGGCGATCGACTACGCCGAACACGCCCGGCTGCACCCCGACGAGCCTTTCCCCGTGGCGGTGGTGATCGGCTGCGACCCGGCCACTCTCCTCGCCGCGGTCACGCCGGTGCCCGACACCCTTTCCGAATACCAGTTCGCCGGCTTGCTGCGCGGGGCCAAGACCGAGCTCACCACGGCCGTGGGCGGCTTGCAGGTGCCGGCGCGGGCCGAGATCGTGCTCGAAGGGCACATCCATCCGGGTGACACGGCCCTCGAGGGTCCGTTCGGAGATCACACCGGCTACTACAACGAGCAGGCGGTCTTTCCCGTGCTCACGCTCGAGCGCATCACGCTGCGGCGCGAGGCGATCTACCACACCACCTACACCGGCAAGCCGCCCGACGAGCCGGCGGTGCTGGGGGTGGCGCTGAACGAAGTCTTCGTGCCGCTGCTACAGCGCCAGTATCCCGAGATCGTCGATTTCTACCTGCCGCCGGAGGGGTGTTCCTACCGCCTGGCGCTGGTGTCGATCAAAAAGGCCTATCCGGGGCACGCCAAGCGCGTGATGTTCGGCATCTGGGGCTTCCTGCGCCAGTTCATGTACACCAAGTTCATCGTGGTGGTGGATGAAGACGTCGACATCCGCAACTGGCAGGAAGTGATCTGGGCGCTCACCACGCGGGTGGACGCGGCGCGCGATACGCTCATCGCCGAGCACACGCCCATCGATTATCTCGACTTTGCCTCCCCCGAAGCCGGGCTGGGCAGCAAGATGGGGATCGACGCCACCAACAAGTGGCCCGGGGAGACGCACAGGGAGTGGGGCCGGGCCATCGTCCAGGATCCGGAGGTGGAGGCGCGCGCGGCGGCGCTCGTCGAGCGGCTGCTGGGCGGCTGAGCGCGCCGCGCGCCGTCTAACCGCCCGTCGCGTCCTCCACCAGCCCGTTGTGCCGCAGCAAGGCGTCGATGCGCGGCTCGCGGCCGCGGAAGGCGCGGAAGGATTCGGCCGCAGGGCGGCTCGCGCCTACGGCCAGGATCTCGCGCCAGAAGCGGCGTCCGGTGTCGGGGTCGACCACGGTGCCGCTGCGCACCTGGGCTTCCTCGAACGCCTCGTAGGCATCGGCCGAGAGCACTTCCGCCCATTTGTAGCTGTAGTAGCCGGCCGCGTAGCCGCCGGCGAAGATGTGCGAGAAGCTCTGGGGAAAGCGCTGCCAGGAGGGCGGGCGGATCACCGCCACCTCGTCGCGCACCTCTTCCAGGATGCGCTGCACCTCGGCAAGCGGCACGCGTTCGGGCGCCGGTTCCTGCGCCCGGGCGAGTTCGCGGTGGATGCGCAGATCGAAGAGCGAGAATTCGATCTGGCGCACCATCTGCATGCCGGCCTGGAAGTTCTTGGCCGCGCGCATCTTCTCGTAGAGCGGGCGCGGCAGCGGCTCGCCCGTGTCGACGTGCGCCGTGATGTGCTGCAGCACTTCCCATTCCCAGGCGAAGTTTTCCATGAACTGGCTGGGCAGCTCGACCGCATCCCATTCGACGTGATTGATGCCCGAGATGGGCGCCTCGTCGACCTGGGTGAGCATGTGATGCAGCCCGTGGCCCATTTCGTGGAAGAGGGTGAGCACGTCGTCGTGGGTCAACGTGGGGGGAGTGCCGTCTACCGGGGGGGCGAAGTTGCACACGAGGTAGGCCACTGGCAGCATGAGGGCCTCGCCCTCGCGCCGGCGCGATTTGGCGCTGTCCATCCAGGCGCCGCCGCGCTTGGTGTCGCGGGCGTAGAGGTCGACGTAGAAATAGGCGATGGCTTCGCCCGCGCGCTCGACGCGGTAGAAGCGCACGTCCGGATGCCAGACCGGGGCGCTGTCAGGCACCAGCCGTACGCCGAAGAGGCGCTCGAGAAGCGCGAAGAGCCCCTGTAGCACGCGCGGCAGGGGCAGGTAGCGCCGCACTTCCTGTTCGGAATAGTCGTAACGCGCTTGGCGCAGCTTCTCCGAGGCGTAGGCGAGGTCCCAGGGTTCGAGCGGATCGAGCCCGAGGGTGTCGCGGGCGAAGGCGCACAGCTCTTCCAGGTCGCGCTGGGCGAAGGGCTTGGCCCGGGCGGCGGGTTCCCGCAGGAAGGAGGCGACTTCCTCGGGATGGTCGGCCATCTTGGGCACCAGCGAGTAGCTGGCGTAGTCGGGATAGCCGAGAAGCAGCGCTTCTTCGCCGCGCAGCGCCAGGATGCGCTCGATGAGCGGGCCGTTGTCGCGCTCGGGCGGGCCGAATTCGGACGCGCGCGTGGCGTGCGCCCGGTACAGGCGCTCGCGCAGGCGGCGATCGTCGGCGTACTGCATCACCGGCAGGTAGAAGGGCATCTGCAGGGTGAAGCACCAGCCGGGTCGGCCCTGCGCCTGCGCCGCCGCGCGCGCCATGGCGCGCACTTCCTCGGGAATGCCAGACAGTTGCGCCTCGTCTTCGATCCATTCCTGGTAGGCGTTGGTGGCATCGAGCAGGTTTTCCGAGAACTTGGCCGCGAGCGCCGAGAGTTCCTGCTGGATGTCGCGGTGGCGGGGTTTCTTCTCGGGGGGCAGTTCCGCGCCGGCGAGGCGATGGTCGCGCAGGTCGAGCTCGATCACGCGGCGCCGTTCGGGCGCGAGGCGGGCGAACTCTGGGCTTTGCGCAAGCGCCTGCAGCTTGCGGTAGAGCGCCTCGTCCTGTCCCAGCTCGCTCCAGAAGCGCGTGACCTCGGGCAGCATCCTGTTGTAGGCCTCGCGCCAGGCGGGAGTGTCCATCACGCTGTGCAGGTGTCCGATCACGCCCCAGGCGTCGGAGAGCCGTTCGAGCGCGCGCTCGAGCGGCGCGACGAATTCATCCCAGGTGGGCGGCGTGCGCTCGTCTACGGCGTGCGCGAGCGCGGCGCGGGCTCGCGCGATGAGCTCGGAGATGAGCGGTTCGACGTCTTCCGGGCGCAGCCGGTCGAACGGGGGGAGCTGAAAGGAGTGCAGCAAGGGGTGTTCTTGAAACGAAGGGGTGTTCATCTCGTCCTCTAGGTTCTTCTTCAGATGCCATTGTGCCACTGGTTGCGGGCGCGCGTTTCACGCACGAGACAGGCGCCGAGGAAACCGAGGGCCGCGGCGGCGGCCAGGCAGGCGATCGCCGCGGTGAAATGCTCGGGCGCGTAGATGCGCACGCCGTCGACCACCGAGCCGTTCCAGGCATGGTCGATGAGCGCGCCGGCGAACGGTTGCAGGAGGGCGCCGCCGAGGAAGCCTCCCATGTTGGTGAGCGCCGTGCTCATGCCCGAGAGCGCCGGCGGGTTGACCTCCTTGGCGCAGGCCCAGGTGAGCGAGAAGGAGGAAGTGGCAAGGCCCATCAGGGCAAAGAGGGGGAACGTGAGGCGTTCGGGCAGAGGACCGGCGAAGAGGCACACGCCCCAGCAGGCGAGGTAGACGGTGGCGGCGGGAAGCAGCACCGCTTTGCGCCGCGCGAGCCGGTCGGAGAGGGCCCCAATGGCCAGGCAGCCGAGGGCAAAGGCGAGAAAGTAGAGCGAGAGATGGTGCGAAGCCTGCAGTTTCGTCAGCCCGTGCACGCTCATGAGGTAGGGGGTCGCCCACAGGCCGGCGAAGGCGAAGAAGCTGCCGGCGATGCCGAAGTTGGCGAGCACGGCGGGCCAGGTGGCGCGGTTGCGCAGGATGGTAGCCAGCCCCCCGAGGATCACGGTGCGGTCGAAGCGCTTGAGCGTGTCGGGGCGCTCCGGTTCGATGAAGCGCCAGCACAGCACGGCGATGGCGAGCGAGGCCAGTGCCGTGGCCACGAACACGCCGCGCCAGCCCGTGAGTTGCGCCAGCGCCGTGAGCGGCGTGCCGGCGAGCACCGCCCCGAGGTTGCCGACGAACATGCCCAGGCCCACGAGGGAGGCGAAGCGGCGTTCGTCGTACCACAGGGCGAAGAGTTTGAGCATGGCGATGAAGGTGACCGACACGCCCAGGCCGGTGAGGGTGCGCCCGGCGAGCGCCACGTCGAGCGAAGGGGCGAGCGCGAAGAGCAGGCTTCCCGCGGCGGCGATGAACCCGCCCGCCACGATGATGCGCCGCGGCCCTACGGTATCGGCCAGGATGCCGGTGGGCAGCTGCATCAGAGTGTAGACGTAGAAATAGGTGGCGGCGAGGGTGCCGAGCGAGGCGGCGCTGGTGTGGAAAGCCGCGGCGAGCTCGGTGGCGATGCCGGCCGGGGCGAAGCGGTGGAAAAAGGACAGGACGTAGGCGGCGATGATGACGACGAGCGCCGTGGTGCGGCGGTTGTTGATCATGGGGAGTCTCCTCTTTTTGGGTGCCGCGAACACCCTGCTGTGCGGCTGCATGGCGGCGCTGCGCAGAGCTCGGAGGTTCGCCTATCTTCGTGATAGGTCTCGCCTGCTGCGCTCCGGGCGCCTTGCCCTGCAGCCGCTCGCGACGGTCGTTCGCGGCGCCCTTTTGTTTTCGGGGTTGCGGCGAAGGGGCCATCGGCGGAATTGCTGCCTCGAGGATGCGTTATTCCGGCAGCGATCGCCCAACCAGCCGCCGATACGCCTCGCGATACTTCTCGGCGGTCTTCCGGATGACTTCTTCGGGCAGCCGCGGGCCGGGGGCGGTCTTGTCCCAGGCGAGCGTTTCGAGATAGTCGCGCACGTACTGCTTGTCGAAGGAAGGCGGGTTGGCGCCGGGCTGCCAGGCGTCGGCCGGCCAAAACCGGGAGGAATCGGGGGTGAGCACCTCGTCGATGAGGTGCAGCACGCCGGCCGCGTCGATGCCGAACTCGAACTTGGTGTCGGCGATGAGGATGCCGCGCTCGGCAGCATAGTCGCGCGCCCGGCGGTAGAGTTCGAGCGCCGCGGTCCTGGCCTGGCGCGCCAGGGCGGCGCCGTCGTGCGGCGCGAGCTTCGCGGCGCACAGCGCCTCGGCCTGCTCGAAGGAGATGTTCTCGTCGTGCTCGCCCGCCTCGGCCTTGGTGGCCGGGGTGAAGATCGGCTCGGGCAGCCGCTCGGCAAGCCGCAGCCCCGGCGGCAGCGCGATGCCGCACACGCTGCCTTGCTGCTGATATTCCTTCCAGCCGGAACCGATGAGATAGCCGCGCACCACCGCTTCGATGGGCAGCGGCGTCATGCGCTTGACCACCATGGCCCGCCCGGCGACCTGGTCCCGCTCTGCGGGCGAGACGACGCTGGCCGGATCGATCCCGCTGCGGTGATCCGGCACGATGCCAGCGAGCCGCTCGAGCCAGAATTCGGTGATCGCCGTGAGCACCTGGCCCTTGCCCGGAATGGGGTCGGGCAGCACGACGTCGAAGGCGGAGAGCCGGTCGGTGGCTATCACGAGGAGCTTGTCCTCGCCCACTGCGTAGAGGTCGCGAACCTTGCCGCGTCCGATGAGCGGCAAACTGGTGATGTGCGTCTCGAAGATCGCCTCGGCCATGGGTCCTTTCCTGGCATTTTGGAAGAGGAATTATCGCACGGGCGCTAGCCCTCGTGCTCCACCACGCGATGGACCCGGCGCACGCCTTCCTGACGCCGCGCCACGGCGGCGCAGGTGTTCATGGCCGGGGCGAAGCGCCGTTCCATGCAGCCCTGCAGGGTGGAATAGCCGGAAAGCCGAATCTCGCGCAGCTCGCCGATGCGCTGACGCACGAGCGATGCATAGGCGTTGGCGGCGATGGAGTGTTCGATGAAGTAGGGGCGAAGCTTCCTCACTCGGCAAGGAAGACGTGCGCCGCGTGCCAGGCGAGGAAGGGCGCATGCGCTTCGGTCAGGCCGTGCACGCGGCGGGGTGCGGTGAGGCCCAGAATGGCGAGCGCGGCGGGCGACAGGCGGCGCGAGGCTTCGACCCGGCCGTCGGGCTGCACCGTGATGAGGCCCTGGTCGTAGGCCGCGTCCAGATGCGCGGCCAGCAGCAGGCCGTTGTGCACGTCGAGCCGCTCGGCGTCGCTCGCATCCTTCCACGGCTTGGCGTGGCTGGCGCGCAAAAGCTGCGGCACGTCGAGGCCGGTGATCGCGCAGCGCCCGCCCCAGTACTCGAACAGCCCCTGGCGAAACAGCGCCTGGCCGCGGCGCTGACGCACCAGCGCTTCGGCCTCGGTGACGTCGATGCGGGCCGTGGCGGCCCGGTAATCGTCGAGCAGCGCATGGGGCAAGGTGCGCTCCAGCACCCGCGCCCGGTGCAGCAGCGTCAGCAGGTCGTTGGCTGAAGCGAGCTCGCGCGCGCCCTGCGCCCCGCCGGGCAGGGCACCGTTCCAGGGCATGCCGAGCGTAATCTCGGTCAGCACGTCGCGGCGCGACAATGCGGCGATCATTGTTTCGTCTTGGGCGCGCAACCACAGCTTGAGATTGCGGCCCGGAATGGCGAACGCCAGCCAGCCGTCGGCCTCACCCAGTTCGACGACGAAACCGGCGTCGTGGGCGAGCTTGGCGAGCAGGATCGGCGAGAGCGCGCTCATGCCGGATGCGCCGCCAGCCGGTTGTGCGCCGGCGCGCGGCGCCGCCAGTGGGCGTCGATCGCCTGCACGAAGTCGGCGCACACCAGCTTGGCCCGCGCCGCGCACCAGTCACCGGCGTCGCGGCGCAGCACGAAACCCTCGACGTGCGGCGCACCGAAAGCCGACGGGGTGCGATCGAGCAGGCGTTTGAGCGCATCCAGCGTCATCCGTCCCCGCGCGACTTCGGGCACCGCAGGGATGCCAATTCGTTGCAGCAGCGCGTTGCGCCGCGCCACGCTCCAGAAGCGCCCGCTGGCGCGGTCATAGACATCGAAGCCGATGAACCAGTCCGGCAGCGCCGTGTAGGGAATGCTGTGGGTGAAGGCGCACCATTCGCCGAATAGGATGAGATCGGGCGTGAGCGCCTCGCGCAGCCCGGCCTCATGCTGCGCCAGCCAGGCCGGCAGCCGGGCGAACTGGCCGACATGGGGCTCGTACAGGTACTGGCCGCGGTTCTGGGCGCGCAGCCTGCCATCCGGAGCCAGCGACAGCCCCAGGTTGGCGCCGTCGAGCTTTTCTTCTACCACTACTTCACCCGCCAGCAGCGCCTGAACCTCGGCGGGCGCAAGCACCTTGTCGTCACGCGGCGCGCCCGGGCCGAGCCAGGCCAGGTGCGGCGTGTGGGGGAAGCGGAAAAAGTCAGTCATCACGTCCACTCAGCGATGCTGTTTTTCGGCATGTTTCTGCCGTGACCATGCCTCGATGATCGGCTCCAATTGCACCTGATGCTCGGCCAAGGCGTCCTCCCAATCGTGCCAATCGGTGTCGCCGGCAAAAGCGATGCAGCCTTCGCCAAACATCGCCTGCGCAGCCAAGGCCGCCGCTACCATTTTTCGGTCTTCCAGGTCATGAATGACAGGTGCAAGGGTTGGCGGCAGAACGCCGTATCCCTGCTCGTCGTACTCGACATCCACGTGGTCCACTGCCGCCGTACTCCATTTGTGCATGACCACCTGGATGCCGTAGTCGTTGAAGCCCAGCTTCTTGCAGTATTCTTCATAGATACCCCCCGTCCGGTCCAACACCATCCGCGACGCGCTTTGTTCGAACTCGAACAGCCACTTCCAGACCATTTCGCGTAACTCAGGCGCTGCCGGGGTCGCGTCGATATCCTTGGGATGCGTGGGATCGGCCGCGCTGGCGGCGATCAGCACATTGGTATCCACCACGTAACGAGTTTTCATGATGTGATTTTTTTCTGGCGTTCGAACATCAGGCGCGCCTGCTCGCGCGTCTCGCCCAGGGCGTCGCCGAAGAACCCGTCCGGCCAATTGCTTACCCGGCCGAACTCATCGATCTGCAGCGTCCGCAGCTTTGCCGCCTTACCTTCGCGCTCGACGAAATACAGCGCCACATCATCGGTTGTCACCGTTTGTTTTGCGATCAGAGTTTGCATACGCCGGAATAAATGTTCCGAGTGCGTCTCTACGATGAACTGAACCTCGCGCAGGCGACTAACCTCAACGAACAATTCGGCGAGTACCGATTGGGCCAGTGGATGCAGGTGAATCTCGGGTTCTTCCAGGATAATCGTGCTGCCCTTGGGCGCAAAGTAGGCCACCACCAGCACCGGTAGCACCTGCGACACGCCAATGCCCACGTCGCGCAGATTGCAGGCCACCCCATCACGGTGGATCACCAGCTCATAGCGGTTGGATCGCCCCTGCTGGCGCACCTCCAGCCTTTCGGCCACCTTCATGCGCTCGAGCCATTTGGAGACACCCTCCACCACGACGTTCTGTTCCTCGCCCTTGAGCAACGCACTGGCCAGCAGCGCATCGATTGCGGCACGGCCGTCGCTGCCCACGTCACCGGGCTTGGTCTTGTTCCACGGATAGTCGCGTTCCGGCTTGCGGCGCAGTGGCCCCAGATAGCTAATGCCTTCCAACTCGCGGCGGATGGCGAGGCTCAAGTCCTCGGCCAATGGTCCGTCCTTATCCAATTTTGCGATCACATCGGCAGAAAAGGCAATGGAGCGCTCGGGCGCGTAATCCCGGCCCTTCACGCGCGGCTGCGATTCATCGTCCACAAAGATGGAAAACGCACCCTTTTCACGGCGCACGGCCCGAAAGCGTCGTGAACCGGTCCGCAGTTCCAGGGTCTGCACAGCCACACTGCCGGACGAGGTCTGGCCGTAGCTGCACTCGAATTTGCCCTCTTTGATGGGCGCGGAGCCAGCGCGCTGAAAGTCGAAAGCAATCGTGAATTGTCGAGGCGAGTCGGTTGATTGATTCAGCACGTCGTCGAAGCTGCCGAAGTTGAACAGGTCGTTGACCTCATCCCCGCCCAGATTCAGGTGCACCGTGCGATCAGGCGACTGCACAGTCTGCTTGAGCAACAGCAGGCTCTGGATCAAAGAGGATTTGCCCGATGAATTGGTGCCCAGCAGCATGGTCACCGGCTTGAGCGTCAGGTCGCCAGTATCGCGCCAAGCTTTGAAATTGACGAGTCGTAGTCGAGTAAACATCAGCGTAATTCTCCATTTTCCAGTCGATCCCAGGCTTCGAGCACGAGGCGCTGGGTGCGGTATTCGCCGTACTGGCGGATTTCTTTCTCTTTGAGCACGCGGAAGGTTTCGGAGGGGTAGTCGGGGCCCATTACGTCGGCGGGGTCGAGGAGGTAGCGTAGATCATCGCGCGTCAGGCCGTAGAGCCGGGCGTAGCAGGCGTCGAGTTCGGCGCGCAGTTTTGCGCGGCGCTCGGGGTTCCAAGGGAAGGGCTGGCCGCGTTCGGATGGCGGGCGCGGATCGAAGGCCGGGTTTTCGGCCACCACGTCGTCGTAGAACGGGCGCAGGTCGAAGGCGGTGTAGGTGAGTGCCAGCACGCGCGGGACGATGAAAGCCAGCGCTTCGGGGGGGTAGGCGGTGGGGGGTAGGACGGGAAGCTGCTTGACGATGAAGAAATTGAGGTTCGTGCCGCCCACCTTGTGTCGTGCGGTGAAATCCAGCGTCAGGGACGCCAGATTGGCGACCAGCGCGGCGATCTGCGCTGCCGAGACATTGGTAGACAAGGGAAACAGCAGCGGACAGCTGTTGCCAACACCTACCAGAGGCATGACAGATGCAATCACTGTGCGCTCGTTGGTGGCATTGGTGATGTTGCGCCAGCCCATCAGCCAGCCGCGCTCCCAGTTTTTGTCGCGCAGCCGCGCCTCGACTTCGGCGCGCTCCACCCAGTAGCGCGGTGTGACTATGTAGTCGGGGCGGGCCTTTTCGCCGTCCGTGCTGTCGCGGGCGCCGTCGGCTGCGTCGTCGTCGGTCAGTTTCGCCTGCGCGCCGGCGTAGGTGGCCCAGCGGTGGTCGAACTGGTGGATCAGCTTGGCTTCGTACAGCGGCACCGGGTCTTGCAGGTCGCCGCGCCGGTCGGCGGTGCGGAACAGGTGGCTGTCGTTGGACATGTGAAACAGCGTCGCGAATGTGAGGCCCCACGGGTTGCCGTCCGGCCGTCGCTCATCCCACAGCACCGGCACGCGGCGGTAGATCTTCTTGGTGAGCTCGGCGTCGGCCTGGCTGCGGAAGACCGGGCAAGTGCGGGTGTTGGGGTTGAGGAGGGCGAATTCCTCGGGCGTGAGCGAGAAGCGGCGGCGCGCATCCTTGAGCTGCTCCGGGGCGGTGAGGAAGAACGCGAGCTCCGCGCGCTCGGCCTGGCCGAGGGTGAGGATGCTGAATTTGTAGCTGCGGTGCACGCCGGGAAACATCGCGTCGCGGTTCTCGAAATCGAATAGACTCACCAGCCGGCCGTCAGCCAGGTGCGCGAAGAACGCCTTGGTGGAGTCGTCGGTGGCGACGCCGCTCGGGACGATGATGCCGGCGCGGCCTCGTGGCGCGCGCAGAGCGAGCGCGGTTTCGGCAAAGAGGGCGTAGGTGTTGACGTCCCCGACGCCGGTGAGCGGGTAGCGCCAGCCGTCGTGGGCAAAGGCGCTGGCGGCCTCCGCGGCGCGTTTGGCGCTCGCGAACGCCTCGAACAGATGCCGTTCGGGACTGCCGGCCGGCGCGCGCTCCAGCGCGGCGATGGCGCGGCCGCGTTCGGCCTTGTTGCGGGCGTTCGCGACATCGGGCGCGCGGTTGGCGAAGAATTCCTGTTCCTGCAGCTTGATGCGCTCCCACGGCGGGTTGCCGAGCACACAGTCGAAACCGCCGTTTTTCAATACCTGAGCGAAGGTTTCGCGCCAATGCAGCACGTGGTGGGTGCGGGCGATCTGGCGCGCGGTTGCGATCACCGCTTCGGCCACCGGCTGGCCAGTGAGCGCGGCGAGCAGG
Source organism: Rhodocyclales bacterium (assembly GCA_016235745.1). Classification (GTDB taxonomy): domain Bacteria; phylum Pseudomonadota; class Gammaproteobacteria; order Burkholderiales; family Rhodocyclaceae; genus Tepidiphilus. The sequence goes on from JACRJA010000017.1 coordinate 95,238, forward strand.
TGCTCGGTGGTGGGGACGCACGCTTCGGTTTCCGGCCGCTTGGGGCAGAGGTAGGCGGCGAGCAACAGGTCTTCGGCCAGGAACGCCTGTTCCTGCTGCGCGCGCACGGATTCATACGCGGCGTGCTTGGCGGCGATTTGTTCCAGCGTGTCGTCGGGCAGAGCGTCGAGCGCGGCGAGCTTGGTGGCGAGGGTGTCGCGGGCAAAGTCGATGCTGAATTGTGGGCTCTGCTCGGTCAGCCGCTGCAATAGCTTGCGCGCCTCGCGGTTGCGCTTTTTGAGCCGCTCGCAGGTGGGTTTGTCGTCGCCGGTGAGCGGCTTGAAGGCGTCGTCCGGGATGCCTTGGGCGAGGCTGGCCGGATCGAGCACACCGAGCAGGGCGTCGCCCAGCACCAGGTGCGGGTCCAGAAACGACAGCGGGGCTTCGGGGGTCATCGCTTCCAGCCACAGGGCGATCTTGGCCAGTTCCAGCGCCATGGGGTTGCGGTCCACGCCGAACAGGCAGTTGGAGACCACCTCGCGCAGCGCGCGGCGGTGCTCGGCGGCGCCCGGCTGGCCTTGGGCGCGGGCGCGCGCCAGGTGCGCCGCCAGCCGCCGCGCGGCGGCGAGCAGGAAGTGGCCGCTGCCGACCGCCGGGTCGATGACGGTGATGGACAGAATGGCGGCGGCTTCGTCGTCCGGGCGTTCGGCCTTTTTCTGGGCGATGACCGGTTCCAGCGCCGAGTCGAGCAGCGCCTGCACCAGGCTGTCGGGCGTGTAGTAGCTGCCGGAGAGCTTGCGGGCGTTGCCGCGGGTCTCGTCGCCGCCGGCGAAGCGGAAGCGGGTGGCGCCCGCGTCGACCACCGGCACCAGTTCCAGCAGGCTTTCGTAGACGCTGCCGAGTTCTTCCGGCCCCATGTCGTGCCAGTTGACGCGCTCGGTGGCGCCGTCGCGGGCGATCCAGGCCAGCGCCCAGAGCGCGCTCAGCAGGTGGCGGTTTTGCAGCTGGGCGGCGTCGAGCCAAGGGGTTTGTTCGCTGCCGAACAGGCCGCCCAAGGCGGGCAGCGCCAGGCGCGGCTCGCCGGTAGCCAGAGCGCGGAAGGTGATCTTGAGCGCGGCGTAGAGATCGGTGTGCGCATCGTGCGCGCTGTGGCGCACGGCGCGCTCGCGCAGGCGGCGCAGGCCGTAGCCGCGTTCGTACAGCTTTTGCGCGGCAGGGTCGCTCGCGGGCGGGTGCAGCAGGCCGCGTTCTTCCACCGTGAGCAGAAAGATCAGGCGGTAGACCAGGCGCAGCAGTTGCTGGAAGTAGGCGGCTGGGGTGAGCCGGCCTTCGATCAGCGCGGCGCGCAGATCGGCGTTGGCCGGTTCGGCGAGAAAGCCCTGGCCGAGTTCGGTGAGCGCGCGCTCGACGCCGCGGCGCAGTTCGTCGCGGGCGCGGATGCCGGCCTGTTGACCGGCCTGGCGCCACGCCTCCAGCGCACAGTCGGCGGGGTCAGCATCCGGGCGGCCGAAGCGGCTGGCGTGAAGGGTGAGCCACAGCGCCGAGAAGTCGGCGAAGCGCTCCTCGGTGAAGATGCGTTCGAGGTCCGCTTCCAGCCACGCGGGCCGGGTGAGGCTGGCGTTGTCGCGCAGCAGGCGCAGCTTGAGGCCGTTACTGACCAGGCCCCACAGCGCGGTGTCGGCGGCGTTGAGGTACTCCTGCAGCAGTCCGAACGGGCTGCGGCGGCGCCCCGGCTCGCCGAAGCGGGCGTAGCCCTCGTCGAGCCCTTCGTTGGGCGCGGCGATCAGCACTGGGATGTGGCCTTGGGTGTGGCTGATGGGAAAGCTGCGTTCGCCCAGCACGAGGGGGCTGGACAGTTTCTGTAGCGCATCGAAACCAAAGCCTTGGAGCAGCGCAGTGACGAAGCGCTCGGCCGCCGCGGCCGTGGGCGTGGCCAGCGTGGGCTGGAACTTCAGCCATTGCGCCTGGGCCATGCGCCAGGCGCGGGCGATCTCGTCGCGCAAGTTGAGGCCGTCGGGAATGGCGTAGTCGTCCGGCTGTTGCAGCGGCGCGTCGAGGTGGGCGACCTTGGCCAGCCATTCGGCGTTGAACAGGCCGCCTTCGATGGTGATGGCGTCGTAGGCCAGCGTAGGCAGGGTGCGGCGCGTCATCTCAGCACTCCGGCAGCAGCACGTAGACGGCGATCACGTCTACCGGCAGCAGGGCGCGCACCTGATACTCGCCGCGGGCGCGGGCGGCGTCGCGTACGCGGCGGTGGTCGGCCAGCAGCAGCTCGGCGCGCTGCGCGGCCAGAGCTTCCAGCGCCGCGCTCTGCTGGGCGAGGGTATCGAGCGCTGCGAGGATGAAGCGCTTGCGCGCGGTGGGGGCGAGCTCGTTGCCTGCGGGCGCGGCGAACCAGTCGGCCACCGGCGGGGCGATCTGCCACTGGGGGTCGTTCCTGCCGAGCAGCGCCACCGGCAGGGCCTCTTCGACCATCAGCGTGCGGGCGCCATCTCCGCGGCCGAGCGTGAGCTGGTGGCGCAGGCGCAGCAGCAGCACGGTGGTCATCTGGGTGACGGCCGGGCTCACCCAGGCGCCGGTGCGGCCCAGGCGCGCCGGGTCCGCCGTGTCTTCGGCGCGCTCGTCGAGTGTGAACTCCAGCAAATGTTCGGCGAGCGTGGCGACCAGCGGATGGGCGCGATGGACGGGGCTGCAACCGGGCGCGGCCGGCGGGGCGAAGTCGAGGTCCACGCGCCCGTCCAAGCCTTGCGCGGCCAGGCGCTCGCGCAGCGCCGGCGGCAGCGCCAGCAGCGGCACGCGCAGAATTTCTTTGCCGGCGCGGCGGCGCACCTCGGGCGCAGCGCCCAAGCGCGCGAGGCTGCGTTCGACGAAGCGGCGCACGGCCTGCGCATCGCCGAGCGCGCTGCGCGCGCGCTGCCATTCCGGTAGCACCTCTTCGGGTTTGAGGCCGCGTTGGGCGAACACCGTGCGGTTGGCCTTCGTCCGTTCGGCAAGATCGGTCCAGAGCAGGTCGAGATCGCGCGCCGGCGTCAGTTCGCCGAAGTCTAAAGTTTGTTGCGCCCTACGCCCCTGGCGGCGTAGCAGTACGGCGGACAGCAGCGCCTGGGTGAGGCTGTGGTCGTCGTCCGGCAGCGGCACTGGCACGCCGAGCTCGCGTCGGATGGCCTCGGCCTTGCGCAGGATGACGTTGAGCACCGCGCCATCCACCGGGTTGTTTTCGCCATAGAGCAGCACTGCGCGCACCACGCGCGCCGGTTGGCCGAAGCGGTCGACGCGGCCCTCGCGCTGCTCGTGGCGGGTGGGGTTCCACGACAGGTCGTAGTGCACCACCGCGTCGTAGTGCTGCTGCAGGTTCACGCCTTCGGACAGGCAGTCGGTGGCGATCAGCAGGCGCCGCTCATGTGCGCCGAGCGCCTCGGCACGCTCGCGGCGCTCCTCGGTCGGCAGCTCGCCGGTGACCACCTCGATGGCGTGGTTGGGGAAGCGCTGGCGCAAATGGGCGCCCAGGTAGTGGGCGGTGGCGATGTAGCGGCAGAACACTACCGGCGCGTGGCCCTTCTCGAGCAACTCATTCAGGATCGTCACCAGCCGGGCGAGCTTGGGGTCGTCGCGCTCGCCTTCGAGCCGGCGCGCTTGTTCCAGCAGTGCGCCGAGCGAGGCGTCCCCGGCGCCCGGTTCGACGTCGTCGTCGGGGAGGGCGTCGCTGCTGCCATCGAACACGCGCGCGGCGAGTTCCTCTGCGCCATCCTCGTCGGCCGCCAGGCGCCGGGTGGTGAGCGCCTGCGCCGCGGCGGCCGGGCTCGACGACACGCAGCGCATCAGTGCCAGCGTGCCCCAGAAGGTGAGGCGCTGCCGGCGCGAATCATCCCCGGCGCGCTCGGTGACGGTGGCGCAGTAGTCGAGCACGTCCTCGAAAAAGCGCTCCCAGTGGCCGCTCAGACGATAGGTGGCTTCGGCCACCTCGCGGCGCGGAAACAGGCCGTCGTCATGCCAGGCGTCGATGTCCGGGCGGCGGCGCTGCACGTAGTGGGCGGCAAGTTCTTGGCGGAGTTTGTCGCGCGCTTCGCCTTGGGCGGTGGCGAGCGCCTCGAAGGCCGGCTTGAGCAGCGCGAGCAGCCGGTAGAACGCCTGCTCGTCGCCGCTGTGCGGCGTGGCGGTGAGCAGCACCAGGTGGCGCTGCGCGTCGGCGGCCAGTTCCTTGAGCAGTGCGTAGCGCAGGTGGGTGCGGTCGCTGGCGGCCGAGCAGGTGTGGGCTTCGTCGACGATCACCAGCTCTGGGCTGGCGCGGGCGAATTCGTCGCGCCGCTTCTGGCTTTTGATGTAGTCGAGGCTGACCACGGTGACGGGGTGCTGCTCGAACAGGCTCACCCCCACCGGCAGGCCGCGCTCCAGGCGCGCGGCGCTGGCGGCGGTGACCGCGACGGCCGGAAAGTGGAAGCGCTCGGTCAGCTCGCCAACCCACTGCTCGACCAGGTGCGGCGGGCAGAGCACGGCAAAGCGCTGGATCTCGCCGCGATCGAACAGCTCGCGGGCGATCAGCAGCGCTTCGATGGTCTTGCCGATGCCGACGTCGTCGGCAATCAGCAGGCGCACCGGGTCGAGCTTGAGCGCCATCAGCAGCGGCACCAGCTGATAGCTGCGCGGCTCGATGCCGACGTTGCCGAAGCTGCGAAACGGCCCGGCGCCGCGGCGCAGCGACAGCGTGAGCGCATCGGCCAAGAGGCCCGCGGTTTCGCGGTTGCCGATGTCTTCGGGCGAAGGGACGTCGAAATGGGCGGGCCGGATGTCGGGTTCTAGTCCCAGGTGCAGCCAGGCGGTGTCGGCTTCGGAGCCCGACAGCGGACGCAGGTGCAGGGTCTCGGGCTCGCTGGTGGGCAGCACCACCCAGTCGCGCCCGCGGGCCCGGACCAGGCTGCCGGGGGTGTAGGTTGGTGCGTTCATCGGCTTAGCCAAGCAATTTGGACAATTTTTTGAAGGCGTGGGGCCATGTGGCGTGCTCTTCGCCAAAGCGCACGAAGGTGTAGCCCCGGTCTTCCCATTCGGTTTGCAGGTCGCGCGGCGTATCCGGCAGGGCCACGGCCACGTAGTGCTCGGGCCAGTGCAGCAGCGGGCTACCGGCGTGTTCGGCGGTAACCGGCGGCGGCAGATCGCTCGTTTCGCTGGCAAACGCCTGTCGCCAGATCGCCTGCCAGCCTTTGGCTTCGTTCGCGTCCGCTTCTGCGCCAACTGGCGACTGCGGCGGGGTGTTCTCGCGCAGCAGGGTTTCGGAGCAGGCCAGCCGCCAGAGGATGCGGCGGGCGTGTTCGTCGCGCCGGTCCAGCAGTTCGTGATCCGGCTGGTTGTAGTAAGAGAGCAGGCAACGGTAGCAGCCGGCGACGCAGGCGGTGTCGGGCACATCCTGCAAGTCGGCAGGTGGCGTCTGCCGCAGCGTCGCCAGATCGTCTGGCACATCGAGGTGCATCAGGCGCAGTGCGGCTTGGGCGACGCGCGCCAGCGCGTCCGCTTCGCTCACCAGGCGCGCCAGTACGCCGGCGCCGCCTTCGGTGGCCTCGTAGAACAGCACGCCGTGGCGTGTGGTGCGGCTTGGCAGGGGTTCGGCCAGCAGTTCGCTCTCTTCGAGCTGGAACACCGACTCGATACCGCGCTTGAGGGCGTACTGCACGGTGGCGAGCGTGACATCGGACCAGTTGCCTGCCGGTTGCAGCAGCAGCGCGTTTTTCTGGTCCTCGACGTAGGGCACCACGCGCTGCGGCGGCAGCTTGTCGGGATCGGGCTGCGCGGCGGCGTTGCCGTTTTCGCTCTCCTCTTTATGCCAGTAGCCCGTTTTGGGGTTCAGGTTGAAGCCGAAAACGTTTTTATCCTTGCGCCGGCGCAGCCCCTTGTTGATGCGGATGATGGTGGCGCTGGCGCTGTAGCGCAGCTGCGCGATGTCGCCTTCGGCGTCGCGCGCTACCAGCACACGCGCGTCGATCTGGCCGTTGCGCCGGGCCCACTGGAAGGTGGTCTGCAGTTCGAAGGCCTGACGCTGGCGCTCCTCGTCGTTGGCGGTGATGCGCTCGGCGGGTTCGGTGTCGACGGCATCGACGCGATACAGCTCGCGCACCCACTCGGCATTGCCGAGATCGGCATGGCAGGCGTGGCAGCGCTCGTCCTGGATATCGAAGTGCGCGGCACCGCAGGCCGGGCAGATGCGTGCGGACCGTGTCGGCAGCCGCTGCTGCTGGTTTGTCTCGCCCTGCTGGCTGCCGACGGCGATGCGCACGCGCACCACGCGAAAGGCGCGGCCCTCGTGATAGACCAGGCTGCGCGGGCCGAACTCGGCGATGCCCAGAAACCGTGGGCGCTGCAGGAAGGTCTGGTTGCGCGCGCCGTCGCTGCTGCCCGGCACGTAGGCCATCAGCGGCAGGCGCGGGAAGTTGTAGCCGGGCAAAAAGCCCTCGGTGGCGAGGTAGCGGTAGGTGTAGAAGTCGCTCGACAGTGTCTCGCGGCCGTGGAGCAGCAGCTCGAGCTGTTCGATGGCCTGGCGGTGGCGGCGCTTGGCGGCGTCTTTTTCCTTTGGGTCACGCACGGTGAAGTCGTTGAGTGTCTTCTGGGCCTGATCGAGCTGGCGCACGGCGCCGTTGAACAGCTCGCGCCAGCGCCGGAAGGCGGCATCGAAGGCATCGACCGCGCCGTCGAGCACGCGCGCGCAAAAAGCTTCTGCGCCTTCGTACCAGGGCGCTTGCTGCGCTGTGAGCTGCGGTGCGAGGTTGCGCAGGATCGGCAGCGCCTGGGCTTCGGCGCGGCGGCGCACTTCCGGGTGGGCGAAGGCTTCGAGCAGTTCCCGGCGTACCGGCAGGCCGGGCTGCTCGGGCTGTACCACGTCGGCGATCGCTTTGCCGAGCGCTTGGCCGCTGGCGGCGAGCCAGATCGCCTGCAGGTGGCTTTCGAGCAACTGGCGGTTGGCCAGGTCGAGCAAGGGTGCGCGCACTTCGCCGTGCACCATTTGCCGCGGCTCACGGAAGAAGAACTGGTCGTGCGGGCTGCGCGCGGCGCAGTAGGTGAGCACCAGCGCCGCCTGGCCGCTGCGCCCGGCGCGGCCGGCGCGCTGGGCGTAGTTGGCCGGCGTCGGCGGCACGTTGCGCAGGTAGACGGCGTTGAGCGCCGAGATGTCGACGCCGAGCTCCATGGTCGGTGAGCAGTAGAGTACCGGCAGAAAGCGCGTGCTCTCGCCAAGGAGCTTTGCGTTGTCGCCCAGTTCGCCGCGCAGAGCCTCTTGGTCTTTGTCGCTATAGCGAAAGCGCGCTTCGCGAATCTCGCGCACGCTCGCTTCGACCTGAGCAGTGTGCTCGCGGCCCTCGAAACGGAAGATGGCGGCGCCACCCGTTTGCAGGGTCTGTGCCAGGGTGCGGTAGAGCTGGGTGAAAAACTCATTGGTGCGGCCGCGCGCGGGCGTGCCGTCGCCAGCCAGGAGACGCACGCGATGGGAGGCGAGCCGCCAGCCGGGGGCGCGAAGCGGCGTGGTGTCGTCACGGCGCACGAACTTGCCGCGTGCGGCGCCGAGCATCCACTCCAGCAGCTCGCGGTAGGCGTCGCGCCCGAGCGGCTTGTCTACGCCCCACAGCGAGGCCTGGCGCAATACTTTGCCCAGCTGGCTTTGCAGGCCGGCACGCAGAATCAACTCTTCATCCCGTGTCTGGTGCTTACCGCCGCCAGACAAGTCCAGAAACAGCCAGCGCGCCGGGCGCGGCGTCTCGTCACGGCTGAAGGCCCAGGTCGGGCGCAGGAACTTGCGGCTCTCGTCGGCCAGCTTGCGCAGCTGCTGGTCGTCGAGCGCGGCGGCGTCCACCGCCAGACCGCGGCGCAGGTAGTCGAACAGCGTGGTAAATGCCTGCGCGCGTACCTTGGGGTTTGCCGTGCGCAATACCGCTGGCGCGTCGCGGAAGTTGGCCGAGTCTGCAACGAAGGCGTCCAGGTCTTCATAGACGACGCGCAGCAGGCCGAGCTGTTCGAGGTTGGGGTTGGTGTAGCGCCAGCCGCGCCGCTGGTCGAACCAGGCGCGGTAGGCCAACACCTGGCGCAAGACGTTGGCGGCATCCTGCAGATCGCGGCCGGTCAAGGTCGGCTCCTGCAGCCATTCGGCGAGGTGCGTTTGCGCCGGGTCCACATGGGGCGGGATCGGTTGATCGAAGCCGAGCGCTCGAACCATGCGCTCGCCCAGGTCGGCATCGGCGATGCCTTGTGGCGGCGCGCTAGCGAGCGCACCGAAAAAGGCGGCGCGGATCAAGCTGACGAAGATGAAGTCGTTGAAGTGGCCGGCCTGGAGCGCGGCATCCTGGCGGTTATCGGTGAAGGCGAGCAGCTTGCGCGTGTGCGGTGCAAAGCTATCCTGCTGGTGCATCCACTGCAGCGCCGAGGTGGTGATGACCGTGGTGGCCGAGCTGCGGCCCTCGGCCGAGAGCGACGCCAGCCGGTTGCTGTCCTTGCCCTGCACGCTGTGCACCGTGCGGCAACGCAGGCAGAAGCGGAACTTGCCGGGCAGAAAATAGCCCGCCACGCCTTGGTTGCCGATCGTGCCGTCCGGCGCCACGCGCAGCGACTCGGCCCGGAGCTTGCGGTAGTTCTTCTTCAGGCGCGGCGTGTTGGCGGCGCCGGTCTCGAGCCAGCTTTCCGGGTAGTCCTCGATGGCGCCGGTGAAGGTGAAATCGGCGTCACTCGGTGTTACCAGAAAGAAGCCGGTCTGCTCGCCCTCGCTGTCGGCATCGGCGGCGTCCTCGTCCTTGATGGCCGTAACGTCATCGATGTCGCGCGGCAGCATGACCGATACACGGCCGTCGCTACGAATGCGCACGCCGTGGTACTCCTGTCCGCAGTCGCGGCAGAAATAGGTGGGGTAAAGGCGCTTCAAATCCTCGCTGCCCGGCAGGTACTGCTGGCCGTCGAGCACCACCGCGCGCGTGCCGGGCGGCTCCAGCGTGACGTAGGCGGTTGCCGCGCCGGAGAGGAACTGGTGCAGCTTGAAGGCGAAGAACGGCTTGGACGAGGCGTTTTGCTTGGATACGCGCGCACTTTCGGGCAACGAGGTGGCGAGCAGAAAAGCCTGCAAGGCGCTCAGGCAGCGCTGACGATCGAGGCCGGATGCTGCGGCTAGCTTGTCGGCGGCCTCGTCCACCGTCAGCGGCTTGGCGCGCACCGGTTTGCCATCGCGAAAGTCGAGACCAAGCGTGGTCTCGACCCAGATGGCGAGCGGGTGGACGTGCAATTGGGCGTCTGAGAGCCGGTCGAAATTACCGGCGGCGATCGCCTGCTCGAGTGCGCCCTGCACACTGTCGGCCGTCTGCATGGGGTCGGTGGCGCGCTCCAGCGTTTCGGTAATGACGTCGCCGGGCGCGATGGCCGTATCGAACAGCTTGGTTGCGACCTCGGCGACGACCCGGTTCTTTTCTTCCTGCGAACCTTCGCTCGCCATCGTCGCCGAGGTGCCGATGCACAGCAGGCGCTCGGCTTGCAGACGCTGCCTGACGCGGCGCACCAGCAGCGCGACGTCGGCACCCTGGCGGCCGCGGTAGGTGTGCAGCTCGTCCAGTACCAGAAAGCGCAGGTCGGCGCAATTCTCGATTATTCCACGGTCGAGATCGTCCTGCCGGGTGAGCAGCAGCTCCAGCATCATGAAATTGGTGAGCAGGATGTCGGGTCGCTTGTTGCGAATCTGCTCGCGCACCTCCTCGCGCTCTTGGCCGGTATAGCGCGCGAAGGTCACCGGAGGGTTGGGGCCCGGCAGGAATTTCTGCAGTTCTTCGAGCTGGCTGTTGGCCAGCGCGTTCATCGGGTAGATGATGATGGCGCGCGTGCGCGCCGTCGGGTCTTCGGCCTTGGCGCGCAGGATGGCGTCGACGATGGGAATGAAAAAACACAGCGACTTGCCCGAGCCGGTGCCGGTGGTCACCACGTAGCTGCGGCCGGCGCGCGCGAGCGCAATGGCCTCGGTCTGGTGTAGGTGCAGCCGCAAGGGCTCACCATTGACCTGAAAGATGCGTTGGGTTTCGGGATGGAGTTCACCCGCCGCGATATGCTCGGTGATCGATTTTCCGGGCTTGAAGCGGGGGTTGATCTGGATCAGGGGTTCAGGCCAAAAGCGGTTGCCATTATAGACTTCATCGACCCCCTTGCGCAGATCGTCGGCGAAAATGGGGGTAAATGACCTGGCAAAGTTGCTGTAGTCCTGAACCAGGCTTTCCCTGAGGGAGAAAACATCCATGCTACCAGGCTCCTCGTGCCCGATCCCATGCCAGTGCGCTCAGGAATCGGAAGATTACGAGGAAAATTATAACCCCGACGGAAACTTGATCCCTTGGTTTACAGCCAGCCCTTGCGCTTGAAGTAGATGTAGGGGGCAAAGCCGCTCAGAACCATCAGCACCAGGGCAAAGGGGTAGCCGTATTCGAAATGCAGCTCGGGCATGTGCTCGAAGTTCATGCCGTAGATGCTGGCGACCAAGGTCGGAGGCAGGAAGACCACCGCGGCGATGGAGAAGATCTTGATGATCTGGTTCTGCTCGATGTTGATGAACCCCTGTGCCGAGTCCATGAGGAAGTTGATCTTCTCGAACACGAAGTTGGTGTGCGACATGAGGGTTTCGAGGTCGCGGATCATTTCGCGGCAGGTTTCCTGCAGCTCGGCCTGGTCGCGCAGGTGGCGCAGCAGGAAGGAGACGGCGCGCTGGGTGTCCATCAGGCACAGGCGGATGCGCCCGTTGCTGTTCTCGATCTTGGCCAGCTTGTCGATGGCGTCTTCGAGCTCGGCGTTCTCGTCTTCGAGCACCATGAAGCTGACGTCTTCGAGCCGCCGGTGCAGGTCTTCGATGGTGTCGGCGAGGTTTTCCACTTTCTGCTCGAAGATAGTCACCAGCAGCTCTTGGGGGGTGCGCGCGTGCACCTGGCCGTGGCGGGCGCGCATGCGCAGCAGCCGGAAGTCGGCCAGGTCTTCCTCGCGCACCGAGATGAGACGATCACGCTGCAGGATGAAGGCGACGGTGACGGTGACGTGGCGTCCTTCTTCCTGGGCGAGGAAGAAGGAGTGGACGTGGATGCCTTGGCTGTCGATGAAAAAGCGCGCCGAGGATTCGATCTCTTCTACGTCTTCGGATTCCGGCAGTTCGGCGTTCAATAGCCGCTGCAGCAGTTCGCGCTCGTGCTCGTCGGGGTCTTGCGCGTCGATCCACAGCGCCTTGGCCACCGCGTGGGCGTCGGCGGTGAGGGTTTTGGGCAGTTCGCGGATGGCGTCTTTGTCGGTCTGGAACAGTCGCAGCATGGATCACCTTTGTACGTTTCGCCGGCGGTTTTTTCGGGTCGCGGCGAAACGACGGAGGCGTCAGCCGCGAGCGCAGCAGGGGTGAGACGAGCAACGAGGTCGATAGCGGGTCTTGGGCTTCACGGAGCGGATCGATACGGGCACGGTAAGGAAATTATACGCTTTTTGCGGCGCAACAAAGACGGCGGCGCCGTCCCCTTTTCAGGAAAAAGGCGCCGCCTCGTACGCACAGTCGCTCAGGCTTTGGCGGCCATCAGGCGTTTGTATTTCTCCAGCAGCTGCTCATTGGTCTCGCGGTGAGCCGGATCGGGGATGATGCAATCCACCGGGCAGACCTGCTGGCATTGGGGTTCGTCGTGGTGGCCGACGCATTCGGTGCATTTGTTCGGGTCGATGACGTAGATCTCGTCCCCCTGCGAGATCGCCTCGTTGGGGCATTCGGGTTCGCACACGTCGCAGTTGATGCACTCTTCGGTGATTTTCAGGGCCATGAGAAAAGCCTCCGCAGGAAGAAAAGGGTCAATCGGCTTGCGCGGCACTGCGGCGGGCGAGCCGCTCGGCGACCACGGGGTGCACGAAACCGCGCACGTCGCCGCCCAGGCGGGCGATCTCGCGCACCATGGTGGCCGAGATGAACATGTATTCGTCCGCCGGGGTGAGGAACACCGTTTCGACGTCGGGAAAGAGCTTGCGGTTCATTCCGGCCATCTGGAATTCGTATTCGAAGTCGGAGACGGCGCGCAAGCCTCGCAGCAGGATGCGCGCGCCGCGCCGGTGCATGAAGTCGATCAGGAGGCCGTCGAAACCGACGACCTCGACGTTGGAGAAACGGCTTAGCACCTCGCGGGCGATCTCCACCCGTTCTTCGAGTTCGAACAGCGGATTTTTGACGCGGCTGCGCGCCACGGCGACGACGACCTCGTCGAAGATGCGGGAAGCCCGGCGCACGAGGTCTTCGTGCCCGCGCGTAAATGGGTCGAAGGTACCGGGATAGACGACGACCGATCGTTCGCTCATGTGCTGCGCTCCAGCAGGTGGTAGTGCACTTCTCCGGCGCGGCCGCGCTTGACGCTGCGCCAGGCGCCCAGCGCCTCGATGTCCCGCTCGGCCTCGAGGTAGATGGTCCCTTCGGGGCGCACGAGGCGATCGAGCCAAGGTTCGAGCCGCTCGGGCCAGCCTTGACGGTAAGGCGGGTCGAGGAAGAGGACGTCGACGGGCTCGGACCAGGTGCGCGCGCATTCTAACGCATCGGCAAGGAGAATGCGCACCGTATCGGCGCGAAGCAGGCGGCGGCTTTCTTCGAGCTGCCGCGCAAGGCGCCGGTCGCGCTCGACCAGGGTGACGCGCGCCGCTCCGCGCGAGGCGGCTTCGAAGCCGAGCGCACCGGTGCCGGCAAACAGGTCGAGGCAGGAAAGCCCGGTGAGATCCTGCCCCAGCCAGTTGAAGAGCGTCTCGCGCACCCGATCCGGCGTCGGGCGCAGGCCGGGGAGATCGGGCACGGTGAGCAGGCGCGAGCGCCAGGCGCCGCCGATGAGGCGCAGCCGCGCCATCGCCTCAGCGATCCCCGTCGCCGCCGACGCGTACCGTCACGAGCTGCGCCGGGTCGATGCGCCGCGCGAAGGCGTCCTGCACCTGCTCGACGCTGACGGCGCGCACGGCTTCAGGGTAGCGCTCCAGCCAGTCGAGAGGCAGGTTGTAATAGCCCATCATGGAGACGTAGCCGATGAGCTTGCGGTTGGAATCGAGCCGCAGGCCGAAGCCTTGGGCGATGTTGTCCTGGGCGCGGCGCAGTTCCTCGGCGGTGGGGCCTTGTTCGCGGAAGCGCTCCAGCGTGGCGCGCGCAAGCGCCATGGCTTCTTCGGCCTGCTTGCCGCGGGTCTGCAGCGCGATGACGAAGGGCCCTGCCTGACGGCGCGGCTCGAGGAAACTCGCCACGCTGTAGGCATAGCCGCGTTGCTCGCGGATCTCGTCGACCAGGCGCGAGCTGAAACCGCCGCCGCCGAGCACGTGGTTGCCTACGAGCAGCGGAAAATAGTCGGGATCGTCGCGCGTCATCACCGCCAGGCCCAGGCGCAGGTGGGCCTGCTGCGCCGGGTGGGCGATGCGCTCCTCGTACGCCTGGGTCGGGGCGACCGGCGGCAGCGGCTTGGGCGCTTCACCTGCAGGCAGTTTGGCCATGATGCGCTCGGCGAGCTGCTCGGCTTGGGCGCGATCGAGGTCGCCGACGATGGCCACGTGCGCCGCCGCCCGGGTGTAGTGCGCGCGGTGAAAGGCGACGAGATCCTGGCGCGTGAGCCGGTCGAGCGATTCGGGCGTGGGCAGCTTGCCGTAGGGGTGGTCGCGATAGGCGTTGGCGGCGAAAGCGCGCTCGGCGAGCACCTCGGGCCGGGTGAGGGCGTCCTGCAGCGCCGCCTTGGCGTTGGCGCGTTCGCGCACGAAGATGGCGGGAGAGAAAATGGGCTGGGTGAGCACTTCGGCCACCAGGTCGGCGGCGGCGTCGCGCACGGCGGGTTCGGAAAGGCTGCGCCAGGCTACGGTGGCGCGGTCTTCGTCGACCGAGCCGGAGAGGCTGACGGCCAGATCGGCGAAGACTTCGCTCAGCCCTTGCTCGTCGTGCACCCGGGTGCTGGTGTCGAGTAATCGCCGGGTGAGGGAGGCCAGCCCCTCCTTGCCCTCGGGGTCGCGGGCCGAGCCGGCGTCGAACGAGACGACGACGTCGATGAGGGGTTGTTCGCGCGTGGCGACGAAATCGACGCGCACGCCGCTGGCGGTGGTGAAGCGCTCGATCGTCGGCAACGCCAGGGCGAGCGGCGAGAACGCGGTGGCGACGAAAAAGAGGAATGCGGCGAAAGCGCGGGTGCGGCGGGTCATCGGTGCCTCCTGGAGCGGGTTAGCGCTGCGGCGCGTGCGGATTGGCGGTGACAGGGCGCGGCGCGCTGCCATCGGGCAGCACGTCGACGCGGGTCAGCCCATCTTCGGCGAACCAGGTCTGGGCCACGCGCTGCACGTCGGCGGCGGTGACGCGCTTGAGCGCCTCGGTGATGCGCGCGCTCGCGTCCCAGGGCAGTCCCACGGCGCGGGCAAAGCCGATCTCCATCGCCTGTCCCATGAGGGAGTCGCGCTTATAGACTTGCTGCGCCACCGCCTGGCGGATGACCCGCTGGAGCTCCTGCTCCGAGACGCCTTCGCGGGCGATGCGCTCCACCTCTTCGCGCAGCGCCTTTTCCAGGGCATCGAGGGCTACGCCCGGCCGGGCGCTGGCTGATAGCGTGAAGAGGCCGGGGCCGCGGGCGAGGCCATCGTAGCCGGCGGAGACGGCGATGGCCCTGGGCTGCTCGCGCACCAGGGCTTTCGTCAGGCGTGCGCCGTCGTAGCCGTCGAGCACGGCGGCGAGCACCATGAGGGCGTAGGGGTCGCGGTCGGCTTCGAGATCGCTCAGCGGCGGTACTTTCCAGGCAAGCGTCAGACTCGGCAGCTCCGTGGGGCCGCGCACGACGGCGTAGCGCCGGCCATGCTGCGGGGTTTCGGAGAGGAAGGGACGATCCGGCACCGGACGGGCGCCGATCGCCCCATAGTGGCGCTGCGCCAGCGTCAGCACTTCTTCGGCCTGGACGTCGCCTACGACCACCAGTCGGGCGTTGTTCGGCGCGTACCAGGTGCGGTACCACTGCTGCACGTCTTCGAGCGTGAGCCGTTCGAGATCGGTGGGCCAGCCGATCACCGGATTGCGATAGGGGTGAGACCAGAAGGCGGTGGCCATGAGGGCTTCTTCGCCGAGCGCCTCGGGCACGTCGTCGGTGCGCAGGCGCCGCTCCTCGCGCACGACCTCGCGCTCCTTGGCGAATTCGTTGGGATCGAAGGCGAGGTGCTGCATGCGGTCGGCTTCGAGCTTCATGACCTCTTCCAGCGCCTGCGGCGGGATCTGCTCGAAATAGGCGGTGTAGTCGCGGCTGGTGAAGGCGTTGTCACGCCCGCCGAGCTCGGCCACGCGCCGGCTGAATTCGCCCGGCCCCACGCTGGCCGTGCCTTTGAACATCATGTGCTCGAACACGTGCGCCACGCCCGCCTTGCCCGCTGGCTCGTCGATGGCGCCCACGTCGTACCAGAGCATGTGCACCACCGAGGGGGCGCGGTGATCCTCGACGACGATGAGTTCCATGCCGTTGTCGAGGCGAAACAGTTTGGCCTCGGCGTGCGCTGCCGTGGTGAGCAGCAAGGCCGTGAGGACGAGCAGGAAGGAGAAAAAAGACCGGAACGTCCGGTGTAGGGGGGGATCGAATCGCATCTGCTAGAATCCTTTTCACCCTTTGGGTGAGCAAACGCCCAAGGCAACATTGTACCCATACTTTCCCGGCGGTATCCGGTGCATGGCGCGCCGGATATCCGCACCAAGGTGGCAGACAGCCTCATGTTCGGTTTGTTCAAGCGAAAGAAAAAGGACCCCGCGGATTCGCTCGGGACGCAAGGCAGCGAAGAGGCGGCGCTTTCCGGCGAAACCTCCCCCGGCAGCGGCGCCGAGGTCGCGTCGGCGCAAACCTCACCGCCGGAGGTGCTCGCGGCCGAAGCGATGGCCACGGATTCGCTCCAGGCACCTGGGTCGGATGCCGACACAGCCGTCCAGGAAGCGGATTCGCTCCCGCCCGCCAGCGAACCCGTCGCCGTGGAGATGATGCCGCCCCAGAGCGCGATTGCGCCCGCGCCAGAACCGCGCAGGCGATCCTGGGCCGAGCGTCTGAAAGCGGGCCTGGCGCGCACGCGGCAAAACCTCGCCGGGCTCTTCGGGCGGCGGCGCATCGACGAAGAACTTCTCGAAGAGATCGAGACCACGCTGCTGCTTGCCGACTGCGGGGTGGAGGCCACGCAATGGCTGATGGACGCCCTGCGCCGGCGCATCAAGAAAGACGGCCTCACCGAGGCGGAGCAGCTGCGCGGCGTGATGGCCGAACTGCTTGCCGAACTGCTGCTGCCTTTGCAGCAGCCGCTGGAGGTCGACGCCCACGAGCCTTTCATCATCATGGTGACGGGGGTCAATGGCGCAGGCAAGACCACTTCCATCGGCAAGCTCGCCAAATACTTTCAATCGCAAGGAAAAAGCGTGCTGCTCGGGGCCGGCGACACCTTCCGCGCTGCGGCGCGCGAGCAGCTGGTGGTGTGGGGCGAGCGCAACGGCGTGCCGGTGATCGCGCAGGAGTACGGCGACCCAGCCGCGGTGGCTTTCGACGCGGTGCAGGCGGCCAAGGCCCGGGGCATCGACGTGGCCATCATCGACACGGCCGGGCGGCTTCCCACCCAGCTGCACCTGATGGACGAGATCGCCAAGGTACGCCGCGTCATCGCCAAGGCCGAGCCGGGCGCGCCGCACGAGGTGCTGCTGGTGCTCGACGCCAACATCGGCCAGAACGCCATCACCCAGGTGGAAGCCTTCGACAAGGCCGTCGGACTCACCGGCCTCGTGCTCACCAAACTCGACGGTACGGCCAAAGGGGGCGTGATCGCGGCGATCGCCCGGCGCTGCCCCAAGCCGGTGCGTTTCATCGGCGTGGGCGAGGGTATCGACGATCTGCGTCCCTTCTCGGCCCGCGACTTCGTGGAGGCGCTGCTCGGGATCGAACGATGATCCGCTGCGAGAAACTCGCCAAGATTTATCCCGGTCCGGTGGCGGCGCTCGTCGACCTCGACCTCACCATCCCCGCCGGGCAGTTTCTTCTGGTATGCGGCCATTCGGGCGCGGGGAAAACCACGCTCTTTCGTCTCATCGCCGGGCTGGAGACGCCCACCAGCGGCACCGTTTCGGTCAATGAGCACGACGTGGCGCGCCTGGGGCGGGGCGGTTTGCCCTATTACCGGCGCCGTTTCGGCCTGGTGCTCGCCGATGCGCCGCTCTTGCCGCAGCGCACGGTGGCCGAGAACGTGGCCCTGCCGCTGCTGATCGCCGGCGTGCCGCGGCGCCAGGCGTTCGAACGCGTGGCCTTGGCGTTGGAGCGGGTAGGGCTCGCCGGCCGGGCGCACGAGCTGCCGCCTACGCTCTCGGGCGGAGAGCAGCAGCGGGCGGCGATCGCCCGCGCCGTGGTGCATCGGCCTTCGGTGGTCATTGCCGACGAGCCTACCGCCCAGCTCGACCACGACAGCGCCAAGGAAGTGGTGCGCCTGTTGCGCGCCTTCCATGCGGCGGGGGTGACGATGATCATCGCCACGCACGACGAGGCGCTTTTTTCCAGCGTGGCGCAGCGGCGCATCGTGCTCGCGCACGGCCGTCTGGTGGAGGATGCGCGGTGAAGCGGGGATGGTGGGAAGGACAGGCGGAGGCGCTGGGGCGCGCCCTGGCCCTATTGCGCACGGCGCCGCTGGTGACGGCGGTGGTCACGCTCGTGCTCGCCACGGCGCTCGCGCTGCCGGCGGCGATGGCCTGGCTCGGCGCCGGTGTGACCCAGTGGTTCGGCAGACAGGGAACGGAGCCGCAGATCACGGCCTTTTTCCGGCAAAAGCTTGCCCGCGAAGAAGCGCTCGCGGTGGTGCAGCGCTGGCGCGAGGACGAAGCGGTGGCGCGCGTGGTCTTCGTGCCGCGTGAAGAGGCGCTTGCTCGTTTGCGCCAGACCGACCTGGGCGCAGCGATCGAAACCCTGCCGGACAATCCCTTGCCCGACGCGATGACGCTGGTGCCGCGCCGTCATGCGCCGCCAGAGGTGGCCCGGCTGCAGCAGCGCCTTGCCGAAGAAACCGGCGTCGAGGCGGTACAGGTGGATACGGCCTGGGTCGAGCGGGTGCATGGGCTCGCGCGCGCGGGCACGATGGTGGCGGCGGCGCTCGCCGCCTGGTTCGCTCTGGGAATGCTGGCGCAGACCTATCTGGCGATCCGGCTGCAACTCGTGGCGGCGGCGCAGGAGATCGCCGTGCTGCGGGCGCTGGGGGCCACCGACGGCTACATCGGCCGGCCGTTTCGCTGGCTCGGCTGGCTGCAGGGGCTATTCGCCGGCTGCGTCGGGGCAGCGCTCTGGGGCGGGCTCATCGCCTGGCTTGCGCCGCCCTTCGACGAACTCGCTCGGCTCTACGGGCTGGGAGGATTCGCGCCCTTTCCGCTGTGGACGGGCGCGCTCGTACTCGTCGCTGCCGGTGCAGTCTTAGGGGCGCTCGGCGCCGAGATCTCGTTGCGGCAGTTCTTCCGGGCATCTCCCTAGGGAGTGACGTCGCACCGTTTCCATGAAAAGGAGTGAATGCCATGAGCCGTCTGTTTTCTTCGTTCCGCCTGGGGGCCTTGGAGCTGCCCAACCGCATCGTCATCGCGCCCATGTGCCAGTATTCGGCCGAAGAAGGCCATGCCACCGACTGGCACCTCATCCATTGGGGCGACCTGGCGCTCTCGGGTGCGGGCATGCTCATCATCGAGGCCACCGCCGTCACGGCCGAGGGGCGTATCTCCCGGAGTGATCTCGGGTTGTGGTCCGACGCTCAGGCCGAGTCGCTGGCGCGCATGTTGGCTCCGGCGCGGCGCTGGAGCGCCATACCGGTGGCCATCCAGCTCGCTCACGCCGGACGCAAGGCCTCGAGCCGGGTACCGTGGGAGGGCGGGGCGCAGCTCCCCTTGGAGGAAGGCGGCTGGGTGGCCGTAGCGCCTTCGCCGCTGCCGCACGCTCCGGGCGAGCTGCCGCCGCAGGAACTCGATGCCGCCGGTCTTTCCCGTGTTCGCGAAGCCTTCGCCGCCGCGGCTCGCCGCGCCGTCGACTGCGGCCTGCAGGCGATCGAACTGCACATGGCGCACGGCTACCTGCTGCATGAATTCCTCTCGCCGCTGTCGAACCAGCGCACCGACGCCTACGGCGGCTCGCTGGAGAACCGCATGCGCTTCCCTCTGGAAGTGTTCCGGGCCGTGCGCGATGCCGTGCCGGAGCATATCCCCGTGGGCGTGCGCATCTCCGCCACCGACTGGGTCGAAGGCGGCTGGGACCTGGAGCAGAGCATCGCGTTCGCGCAGGCGATCGAGCCGCTGGGTTGCGCCTATATCCACGTCTCGAGCGGCGGCCTCTCGCCGCAGCAGAAAATCCCGGTGGCCCCGGGCTACCAGGTGCCGTTTGCCGCGGCGATCCGGCGGGCGGTGACGCACATGCCGGTGATCGCCGTGGGGCTCATCACCGAGCCGCAGCAGGCCGAGGCCATTCTCGCCGAGGAGAAAGCCGATCTGGTGGCGCTCGCGCGCACGATGGTGTGGGATCCGCGCTGGCCGTGGCACGCCGCCGCCGCGCTCGGCGCCACCGTCAAGGCCCCGCCGCAGTACTGGCGCTGCCAGCCGCAGCAGCATCGCGGCGTGTTCGGCGAGGTAAAGATCGGCCAGCGCTGAAGGAAAATGCCGCCGTGCCGCGCAAAACGCCAAGCCGGCCAGGGATGAAGGAGGAAAATGCGTGATGGATGAGTCGCTCGACATCACCCCGCTGGAGCGCGCCGTGGCACGGCTGGAAGAGGGCTGGAGGCGATATCTGCAAGACCCCGATGACCTCCAGATTCGCGACGGACTGATCCAGCGCTTCGAGTTCACTTACGAACTCGCTCACAAGATGCTCAAGCGCTTTCTCCGACTCACCTCTCCCACGCCCCAGCAGTACGACGACATGCCCTTTCAGGACTTGATCCGCGCTGGCAGCGAGCGGGGGCTCCTTCGGGGAGAATGGCCCGACTGGCGGCGTTACCGCGAGATGCGCGCCAAGACGAGCCATGCTTACGACGAGAACGTCGCCCTCGAAGTGGTTCGAGGCATTCCCGAATTTCTCGGGGAAGTGCGCCATCTGCGTGACCAACTGCGGGAGCGCCTGTCATGAGCGGGTGCGTCCCGCCGCTCGACATTCGCCCCGAACATTGGCGGATCGTGCGGGACATCCTGCAGCGCCATCTTCCGGACGTCGAAGTCTGGGCGTTCGGCTCGCGCGCCAAGGGAACGGCAAGGAAGTATTCCGATCTGGATCTTGCCGTGATCACCGACCGGCCTCTGCCGCTCGATCTCGGCGCCCGGCTGCGCGAGGCGTTCTCCGAGTCCGATCTGCCCTACCGCGTGGACGTGATCGACTGGGCGAGCACCGACGAGGCGTTTCGCCGCCTCATCGAGCGGGAGAAAGTGGTGGTGCAAAAAGGGAAGCGCAGCGCGGAGGAACTGGTGGTGAAGGGCGGAGTCGAACCGCCGACCTACGGGTTATGAATCCGTCGCTCTAACCATCTGAGCTACTTCACCATCGAGTCTGGTAATATACCGGTTTTCCCTTTCGGATGTCAAGGGGCCGCAGGCAAATGAAGAGAGTGTACATCCGCACGTTCGGATGCCAGATGAACGAGTACGACACGGCCAAGATGTTCGACGTGCTCGCGGCGCGCTATGGCGCCGAACCCACCGACGATCCGCTCGAAGCCGACGTCATCCTCTTCAACACCTGCTCCGTGCGCGAAAAGGCGCAGGAGAAGGTCTTTCACGACCTGGGGCGGGTCAAGGAACTCAAGCGCCGCAAACCCGATCTCGTGATCGGCGTGGGCGGCTGCGTGGCGAGCCAGGAAGGGGAGGCCATCGTGCGCCGCGCCCCTTACGTCGACGTCGTCTTCGGACCGCAGACTCTGCACCGGCTGCCAGAGCTGATCGAAGCGCGTCGGCGCCAGGATCGGCCGCAGGTCGACATCTCTTTTCCCGAGATCGAAAAGTTCGATGCGCTGCCCGAGCCGCGAGTCGAAGGGGCGAGCGCCTTCGTTTCCATCATGGAAGGCTGCTCCAAGTACTGCTCTTTCTGCATCGTTCCGTATACGCGGGGCGAGGAGATCTCCCGTCCGCTCGAGGACGTGCTCGTCGAAGTGGCCCAACTCGCCGAACAGGGAGTCAAGGAGGTGACGCTGCTGGGGCAGAACGTCAACGCCTGGCGCGGGCGCATCACGCGCCAGGGAGACGAAGTGGGCGACTTCGCTTTCCTGCTGGAGTGCGTGGCCGAGATCCCCGGCATCGAGCGCATCCGCTATACCACCTCGCATCCGCGCGAGATGACTTCGCGCCTGATCGCCGCCTACGAGAAGCTTCCCCAGCTCGTCAGTCACCTGCATCTGCCGGTGCAGTCCGGCTCCGACCGAGTGCTCGCGGCGATGAAACGCGGCTATACCGTGCTCGAATACAAATCCATCGTGCGGCGGCTGCGGGCGGTGCGTCCCGACCTGTCGCTGTCGTCCGACTTCATCGTCGGTTTTCCCGGCGAGACCGAGGCCGATTTCGAGAAGACCTTGCGCCTGGTCGAAGAGCTGCAGTTCGATCATTCCTTCAGCTTCGTCTATAGCGCCCGGCCCGGTACGCCCGCGGCCGAACTGCCCGATCCGGTACCGCAGCAGACCAAGCTCGCCTGGCTCGCCCGCCTGCAGGCGCAGCTCGAGGCACAGGAGCGCGCCTTCAGCGAGGCCATGGTGGGGCGCGTCGAGCGGGTGCTCGTCACGGGGCCTTCGAAGAAAGATCCGGCCTGGCTCGCCGGCCGTACCGAGAACAATCGGGTGGTCAATTTCCGCGGCGAACCCCGGCTGGTGGGGCAGTTCGTCGACGTGAAGATCACCGAGGCGCTGCCGCACAGCCTGCGCGGGGAGGTGTCCGTCCGTGCGTCCTGAGGTGCAATGGCTGGAGTGGCAAGCCGAGCCGCTCGACAACGCCCGGCTGGCGAACCTGTGCGGAGTGCTCGACGAGAACCTGCGCCAGATCGAATCGGCCTTCGACGTGACGATCGCGCGGCGCAGCGGCCACTTCACCCTGGCCGGCGCGCCGACGCAAGCGAGGCTCGCGCTCGACGTCCTGCAGCGGCTATGGGCCCGCGCCGGCCAAGAGCTCTCGCTCGACGACATCCAGCTCGGCGTGATCGAACGCCTGAGCGACGCGAACGAAGCGCGAGCCGAGGAAGGCGCGGTGCCGCAGCTGCGCACGCGCAAAGGGGCGATCGGCGGGCGCACGCCGCGCCAAGTGGCCTATCTGCGTGCGATCCAATCGCACGACATCACCTTCGGCATCGGTCCGGCGGGTACCGGCAAGACCTATCTCGCGGTGGCGGCGGCCGTCGACGCCTTCGAGCGCGAACAGGTCGAACGCATCGTGCTCACGCGCCCGGCGGTGGAAGCCGGCGAGCGTCTGGGGTTTTTGCCTGGCGATCTGGCGCAGAAAGTCGACCCCTACCTTCGTCCCCTGTACGACGCGCTCTACGACCTCTTCGGCTTCGAGCGCGTGGGCAAGCTCTTCGAGCGCGGCGCGATCGAGATCGCCCCGCTCGCCTTCATGCGCGGGCGCACGCTCAATCACTCGTTCATCATTCTGGACGAGGCGCAGAACACCACCCCCGAGCAGATGAAGATGTTCCTGACGCGCATCGGCATCGGCTCCAAGGCGGTGATCACGGGCGATCTCACCCAGATCGACCTGCCGCGCGGCACCAAGAGCGGTCTGGCGCAGGCGCGCGAGGTGCTGGCCGAAGTGCGCGGCGTGGCCTTCACCCAGTTCCTCAAGGAAGACGTGGTGCGCCACCCGCTGGTGGCGCGCATCGTCGAAGCCTATGACCGCCTCGAAGGAGCGCAAGGGTGAAGCGTCTGCGCCTGAGCTATCAGCGGGCCTGCGCCGCCGAAGTCCCGCCGCGCGCCGCCGTGCTGCGCTGGGCGCGTGCCGCCTTATTGGAAGGAGAGGCCCAGGTGACGGTGCGTTTCGTCGACGCCGACGAAGGACGTGAACTGAACCGGCGCTTCCGCGGCAAGGAGTACGCCACCAACGTGCTTTCTTTCGTCTATGATCTTCCCAAAGAAGCCGGCTTGATGGGGGATCTGGTCCTATGCGCGCCGGTGGTGGCGCGCGAGGCCGCGGAGCAGGGCAAGCCCCTGGCGGCGCATTACGCGCACCTGATCGTCCATGGTATGCTGCACTTGCAAGGCTACGACCACGAGGACGAAGCGCAGGCGTCCGAGATGGAGACGCTCGAGCGCGAGGTGCTCGGGCGGCTCGGTTTTCCCGACCCTTATGCTGACGAGGAGCGATGAAAGACGAGGAACCTTCCCCCCGTAACTGGTGGGACCGACTGACCGCGTTCTGGTCGCGCGAACCGGAGACGCGCGAGGAACTGCTGGAAGTGCTGCGCTCGGCCTGTGAGCGCAATCTGTTCGATGCCGAGGCGTTGTCCATCATCGAAGGCGCCTTGGCGACCTCCGAGATGCGCGTGCGCGACGTGATGGTGCCGCGCAGCCAGATGGACGTGATCCGCATCGACGACCCGATCGAGGAGATCGCGCGTTTCGTAGCCGAGACCAATCATTCGCGTTTTCCGGCGATCGGCGAGAGCAAGGACGACATCGTCGGCATTTTTCTTGCCAAGGATCTGATCCGCTACTTCGCCGGTTTCCCCTTCGATCTGCGCGACAGCCTGCGCCCGGCCGTGTTCGTGCCGGAATCCAAACGGCTGGACCTTTTGCTGCGTGAATTCCGCCGCCGGCGCAACCACATGGCCATCGTCGCCGACGAATACGGCGGGGTGAGCGGCCTGGTGACGATCGAGGACGTGCTCGAGCAGATCGTCGGCGAGATCGAAGACGAATACGACTTCGACGAGCCGGAAGACGCCATCCGGCTCGAAGCCGACGGCAGCTACCGCATCAAGGCGACGATGGAGCTCATCGACTTCAACGAGGCCTTCGGGACCGAATTCTCTGACGAAGAGAGTGACACCATCGGCGGGCTCGTGATCCACCGGCTCGGGCGCTTGCCGCAGCGCGGCGAGCGTGTCGAGATCGACGGCTGGACTTTCGAGGTGCTGCGCGCCGATAGCCGCCGGCTGCACTGGCTGCGCGTGCACCCGCCGGCCACATTGGACGGAGAGGCGAGCGCAGGGTGAGGATGGCCGCCTGGCTGCCGCCTCTGGCCCTGCGCGGCCGCGCTCTGCCGCCTTGGGCCGGGGGAATCCTGCTTGCCGCTGCCGGAGCGAGCGCCACTTGGGCGTTTGCTCCGACGGAAGCGTTCTGGTACTTGCCCGTTGCACTCATGGCGTTTTTTCTCGCGCTTGTCCAGGCGAGTCCGCGGCAGGCCATGTTTGCGGCCTTTCTCTGGGCCTGGCCTTATTTCCTCGTGGGAGTAGGGTGGCTGTCGGTGGCGCTCGCGCGCTACGGCGGGCTGCCCTGGCCGGCCGCCTGGGCGGCGGTAGCGCTCTTCGCCGCCTATCTCGCCGCATGGTGGGCCTTGGCGGCGGGTGTGGCCGTGCGCTGGTCTCCCTCAGGAAGCCCTTTTCGCCGGGCGCTCTTTACGGCGGCAGTCTTCACTGCAGCTGAATGGGCGCGCGGCTGGGTCTTCACCGGGTTTCCCTGGCTCACTCCCGGCCTGAGCCAGACGCCGCCCAGCCCCTTGGCAGGATTTTATCCGCTCGTCGGGGCGCAGGGGGTGGGTTTCCTTCTCTTCGCCTTTGCCGGGCTCATCGCCTTTGGCCTGTCCTGGCGGCGCTGGCTGCCGTTTCTTGCCCTCGCCCTTGCGCTCGGCGGCGCCCTGCGCAGCGTGGAATGGTCCAAGCCGGTGGGCGCACCGCTTGCGGTGAGCCTGGTGCAGCCGGCGATTCCCCAGGATCAGAAATGGGACGGGGCGCTGCTAGGGCGCCACCTCTGGCGCCAGGCCGAGCTGCTCGCCCAGACGCACGGCACGCTGGTAGTGCTGCCTGAGACCTCTCTGCCGCTGCTCGAATCCCAGATCCCCGAGGAGTGGCGCAAGCTCGTGGCGCAGGTCTTGGGCGAGGATCGCACCGTGCTCTATGGCGCGTTTACGCACGATGCGGCAGGGGTCATCCACAATTCGGCGGTGGCTCAGGGCAAGGTCGCGCCTTTTTCCTATCACAAACGCCACCTCGTGCCGTTTGGCGAATACTCGCCGCCGCTCTTCGGCTGGTTTTTCCGCGCCCTGTCGATTCCCATGTCGGATCAGGGGCCCGGTGCTCCCCGGCAAGCCTTGTTGCGCATCGGCGAGAGCGCGGCGGCGGTCAATATCTGCTATGAGAGCGCCTTCGCCGACCTGATCGCCGGGGACGTGCGCGCCGGTGCCACCTGGCTGCTCAATCTCTCCAATCTCGCCTGGTACGACCACAGTGCAGCGCAAGCTCAGCATGCGCAGATCGGCCGGGTACGGGCGCTGGAGAGCGCTCGCCCCTGGATTCAGGCAACGAACACGGGCGTGAGCGTGGGGTTCGACGCCGATGGCCGGGTGCTCGCGGCTTTGTCCGAATGGCGCGAAGGCACGTTGGACCTGGCGGTGCAGGGCAGGGAAGGTCTCACCCCCTTCGTGCGTCTTGGCGGAGAAGCGCCGCTCGTATTGGCCGTGTTGATCGTGGCGGTGCTCGGGGCGCGGCGCTTCCGGCGGAAAACGCCCTCGGTTTGAGAATCGAGGCTTGCCCCAAGTGGTGATTCCTCCCCACGAGCAAAATTTCAATTTACGGACCAAGCTTGAAAAAGCTTCCAACCTATCCTACCTAACTACTTCACTTCTATAGGCAAAAAGAACTTTAGGAAAAATCGGTGATCTTAGTTGGTAAATTGAAATCCATGTTAAGCTATATTCGTACGAGAAATTCATGTCCTGTAGAGTAGGGTACCATGAGAAAAACGGCCCCCGTTGCATTTCCTGCGCGTAATGGTACTTTTTGGCCGGCGGACGACTTGCGCTCGTGGCGAGAAGCTCCGCGTGAGAGTTTCCTGGATTGGCTATCGCAACAACGCGTAGTCCATGACCGGCAGTTTCGGCGCAGCTCGATGAAAACCTATGTGGCGATTTTTTCTTGGTGGCTCGATGCGCTCGAAAGGGAAGGGGTCGGCCTGCTCGAAGCCTCGCCCAAAGATGGAGCAAACATCTTTGCCGCCCATGAGCTCGAACCTGTGTCACGCCGCCGTTATCTCCAGCTGCTCGATCGCGTGTATCGTCATCTATCGCGTATCGGCTGGTCAGGAGCGCATCCTTTGCGCGGGGAGCTCGCGAAAGAGAAAATCCTGGATCCCGAAGATCCCGAAAATTTGCATGAAGCGGAGCTTGCCACCGTCGTCGATCGGCTCGAAGCCTTGCCGGGCTGGCGAGGCAAGAGGGATCGGGCAGCGGCAGGTTTGCTGCTGGGCGCCGGTTTGCGGGCCAATGAATTGATCGGGCTTCGCGTGGGAGACATTTCGCCTCTCTACGAGATCGAGGTGCGCCCAAACAGCGTCCACAGGGCGCATCGGACGCTCATCTTGCCGGAAGGTCCCTGGCGCGCCTGGATCGATGCCTGGCAGTACGAGCGCAAGGCTTCATCCATCCCCGGCGACGTCTTTTGTCCCGCTACGCGGCGAGGTTCTGCTTTTTCCCTATCGGGGCTTTTTCGCCGCGTCAATCTCTGGCTTGGTCCTTTAGTGGAAGCACACGGACAGACGGGGCCGAACCTCTTGCGCAACACTTTCGCGCGTTTGGCCCTGACCTGCGGCCGCTATAGTCTCGAAGAGGTGCAGGAGTTCCTCGGTCATGAAGAACAGCGCGCTACCTTGCGCCATGTCGCGGCGCTGGGCAAGAAAGCCCGTCTGGCGGGCGCGCCCGTGCCCGAAGTGCTCTTCCTCTCTCCCTGAAGTAAAATCGTGATAATTTGTATTATGTAAAATAACCTTGGAAGCCCATGATGAACCTTAAGTCGGTTGCTGTTTTCGTAGTCTGCCTATTCGGCGGCACCCTGCTCGCCAAGGCGGAGGAAATCGGTTGCGTCACCACCGCATGGAAGCTCATCGGCGCGAACCACAAGGTCTGCGTTGAGGCATTCAAAGATCCCAAGGTGCCAGGGGTCACCTGCCACGTCAGCCAGGCCAGGACGGGAGGCATTTCGGGAGCCTTCGGTGTGGCACAAGACCCATCGCAGTTTTCCCCGGCCTGCCGGCAGACCGGTCCGATCGTCTTGCCGGCGCGTCTGCCCAAAGAAGAAACGGTGTTTTCCGAAGATACTTCGCTTCTCTTCAAAGAGACGCGAGTGGTTCGTCTTTGGGATGAAAAGAACAATACCCTAGTATATCTTGCGATCAGCCGAAGGGTCATCGAAGGTTCGCCTTTCAACAGCCTATCGACGGTACCCGTGATGCCATGGGGAAGTTCGCGCTAGCTTGCATACACTCTCAACGGGTTTCGATAAGGAAGGATGCCCATGCGACCGTCTGTTGCGCTTGAAATGAAGCGAAGCGCGGTGCGTGAAGCGGTAGGCCGCTTCCGCGCCGCGAACCCGCGCGTCTTCGGTTCGGTGCTGCATGGCACCGACCGTGATGGCAGCGACCTCGATCTGCTGGTCGATGCGCTGCCTGGTGCAACGCTATTCGATCTTGGTGGCCTGCAAGACGAACTGGAATCTCTGCTCGGTCTGCACGTCGATCTGCTAACCCCCGGCGACCTGCCGCCGAAGTTCCGGGCCAAGGTGCTCGCGGAGGCGCAACCGGTATGAGCGAGAACCACTGACTGGCGTAGTCCGTAAATTGAATTTTCTGTGCTTTCGTACCCGCGGGCGCCGCGAACAAACGTCGCAATCGGCTGCAGGACAAGGCGCACGGAGCGCAGGAGACGAGACCTATGAAAAGATAGACGAGCCGGCGAGCACCGCGCAACGCCGCCATGCGGCCGCGCGGTAGATGGTTCGCGACGCCCACGAATAACGACATTCCTTCCCTGCCCTGTTTAGCCCTGCCCGCCGTGCTATATTTTCGCAACTCATCCGACAGGAGCCCTTCCATGCGCATCGAGACGATCGCCATCCACGGCGGCTATACGCCCGACCCGACCACCAAGGCCGTGGCGGTGCCCATCTACCAGACCACGTCCTACGCCTTCGACGACACCCAGCACGGCGCCGACCTGTTCGATCTCAAGGTGCCGGGCAACATCTATACCCGCATGATGAACCCGACCTGCGACGTGCTGGAAAAGCGCGTCGCGGCCATGGAAGGCGGCATCGCGGGTCTGGCGCTCGCCTCGGGCATGGCCGCCATCACCTACGCCATCCAGACGATTGCCGAAGCCGGGGACAACATCGTGAGCTCCGCCACCCTCTATGGCGGCACCTACAACCTCTTCGCCCATACCCTGCCCAAATACGGCATCGAGGTGCGCTTTGCCGACCACCGCGACCCCGCCTCCTTCGCGCGACTCATCGACGGCAAGACCAAGGCGATCTTCTGCGAATCGATCGGCAATCCCTTGGGCAACATCACCGACTTCGAGCGGCTGGCGGCGATCGCCCACGAGCATGGGCTGCCGCTCATCGTCGACAACACCGTCCCCTCCCCTTACCTGTGCCGCCCTTTCGAGCACGGCGCCGACATCGTGGTGCACTCCCTCACCAAGTACCTCGGCGGGCACGGCACCTCCATCGGTGGGATCATCGTCGACAGCGGCAAGTTTCCCTGGGCCGAACAGGCAGCGCGCTTTCGCGTGCTCGTCGAACCCGACCCGTCGTATCACGGCGTGAGCTACACGGAAACGTTTGGCGCAGCCGCCTACATCGCCCGCGCCCGCGTGGTGCCGCTGCGCAACATGGGGGCGGCGCTGAGCCCCTTCAACGCCTTTCTCATCCTGCAAGGAATCGAAACCCTGCCGCTGCGTATGGAACGCATCTGCGACAATGCCGTGCGCATCGCCCACTTCCTGCGCACCCACGCCAAAGTGGGCTGGGTCAACTATGCCGGCCTGCCCGACCACCCCGATCACGCGCTGGTGCAGAAATACCTCGGCGGCCGCGCTTCCGGCATCCTCACGTTTGGCGTCAAGGGAGGCCGTGAGGCCGGGGCGCGCTTCCAGGACGCCCTCAAGCTGGTGACGCGGCTCGTGAACATCGGCGACGCGAAGACGCTCGCCTGCCACCCCGCCTCCACCACCCACCGGCAGCTGAGCAAGGAAGAGCTGGAGAAAGCCGGCGTGAGCGAAGACATGATCCGCCTGTCGGTGGGCATCGAGCACGTCGACGACCTGATCGAAGATCTCGACCAGGCCCTCGCCGCTGCCTGATTCCCCTGCCCCGGCCCCTGTGTGGGTCGGGGTCAGTCACCGCATCGAGGCGCGATCGCCCTGCGCGAGCGCATTCGCCCTGCCGATGCCGACGTAGGCGATTCCCAGCAGTTCGAGCTGCTGCGGGTCGTACTGGTTGCGCCCGTCGAAGATCAGCGGGGTTTTCAAAAGACGCTTGATCGCGGCGAAATCGGGGTGACGGAAGGGTTTCCATTCGGTCACCAAGACCATGGCGTCGGCTTCTTCGAGCGCGCCGTATTGGTGTTGCGTGAAGACGAGACGGCCTTCGTCGAACCATTGCGCGGGAAATACCCGCCGGGCGTTGTCCATGGCCACCGGATCGTAGGCGCGCACCTTGGCGCCGCGCCCGATCAGGCCCTCGATGAGGGGAATGGACGGCGCTTCGCGCATGTCGTCGGTCCCTGGCTTGAAGGCGAGCCCCCACACGCCGAAAGTGCGCCCTGCGAGCGCTTCACCAAAGCGGGCAACGATCTTTTCTTCCAGCGCCCGTTTCTGCTTCGCGTTGCGCTCTTCCACCGCCGTGAGCACCTCCGGCTCGACCCCGGCCGCCTGGGCCATGGCGATGAGCGCCTTGACGTCCTTGGGAAAACACGAGCCGCCGTAACCGCAGCCGGGATAGATGAAGTGATAGCCGATGCGCTGATCCGAGCCGATGCCGATACGCACGTTCTCCACGTCCACCCCATAGCGCTCGCACAGCGCCGCGATCTCGTTCATGAAAGAGATCTTGGTGGCGAGCATGGCGTTGGCGGCGTACTTCGTCATTTCGGCGTCGCGCACGCCCATGTAAATGACGCGCTGGTGGCTGCGGTTGAACGGCGCGTAGAGCTCGGCCATGCGCTCGCGCGCCGCCTCCGAGTCGCTGCCGACGATGATGCGATCCGGCCGCATGAAGTCCTCGACCGCCGCGCCTTCCTTGAGGAATTCGGGGTTGGAGACGACGTCGAACGGAATCGAGACCCGGCGCGCCTCGAGCTCATCCTGGATCGCGCGGCGCACCCGCTCGGCGGTACCCACTGGCACGGTGGATTTGTCCACGATCACGCTGTAGCGCGAAAGGCGCCGGCCGATGTCGCGCGCCACCGTGAGCACGTGCTGCAGGTCGGCCGAGCCATCCTCGCGCGGCGGCGTGCCCACGGCGATGAAGAGCACCTCGCATGCCTCCATCGCCTCGCCCAGATCGGTGGTGAAGCGCAGCCGCCCTTCGCGATGATTGCGCACCACGATCTCGTCGAGCCCCGGCTCATAGATGGGCAGGCGCCCCGCCTTCAGCCCCTCGATCTTGGCCGCATCGACGTCGACGCACCACACCTCGTTGCCCATCTCGGCGAAACAGGCCCCCGTCACGAGACCGACGTAGCCGGTCCCGATCACGCACAAATCCATTCATTTCCTCCCAAGACAAGAAAAACTTCCAAGCGCGATCGACTCAACCGCCTTCCTCCGACCCGATCCATACCAGCTGATCCCGTCCGTGTTCCTTGGCCTGGTAGAGCGCTCGATCGGCGCGGGCGAACACGTCGTCGATGGTCCGATCGCTGAGTGCAAACGAAGTACCACCAGCGCTCACCGTATAGCGGATGCCATTGCCTTCGAATAAAACCACGCTTTGGCGGATCGTGCGCATCAGCCGCTCGATGGCCTGGATGGCCGCCTTCTCCTCGGTCTGCAGCAGCAGGATGCCGAATTCTTCGCCGCCAAGCCGGCCGCAGAGGTCCATCTGGCGCAGCGTCTGGCGCAGCGTCTGGGCGAAGTGGCGCAGCACGGCATCGCCTGCGGCATGCCCCAAGGTATCGTTGATGCGTTTGAAGTGATCCAGATCGATCAGGCACAGAGAAGAATTACTTTCGAATCCACCGCGCAGCACGCGCTGAAATTCTTTATTCATCGCTTCGAGAAAAGCGCGGCGATTGGGCAGCTCGGTGAGCGGATCAGTCATCGCCATGCGTTGGAGCTTCTCTTCGAGCAACACCTGCTCGGTGACGTCGTGGTAGGTGGCGATGAAATGAAGCGGCCTGCCCTGCTCGCCCATCACCGGCACGATCGTCACGTCGTGGTGGCGGATTGCGCCGTCAGCCCGTTTGTTGAGAAACCGCCCCTGCCAACTCTCTCCCCGGCTGACCGTCTGCCACAGGTCGCGATAGAAGGCCTCGGACTGCAAGCCACTGTTGAACAGCGCCCCAGTGCGGGTACCGACGAGCTGATCGGCGCGGTAGCCGACGATCCGCTCGAAGGCCGGATTGACCCACTCGATGATGCCCTCGGCGGTGGTGATCATGATACCCACCGGGGCATGGCGCAGCGCCGCCGTCAGCAAGCGGTCGCGTTGGGTCTGCTCCTGTTCGGCGGTGACGTCTCGAGACACGCCGATCGCCCGCAGCGCCCGCCCGGTTTGCGGGTCGCGCTCGCACACCTGTCCCCGGTCTTCGAGCCACAGGATGCGGCCATGGGGAGAGCAGACGCGATAGCGCTGTTGATAGACGGAGGTTTTTCCCTTGACGAAATCGATGAGGGCCGCGCGCACCTTGGGCCAGTCATCGGGATGGACGAAGGAGCGCCATTGCGCAAAACCGAGGCTGACGGGCTCGCTGCCTAGGCCCATCCAACGGCTCCATTGGGCATCGAGCCAGGCCGTTTCATGCACCAAATCCAGATCCCAGGTAGCCAATCCAGCTGCGCTCAAGGCAAGCTGTAGGCGCGTCTCGAGTTGGGTCGGAGAAGACGAGGTGGGATCAGACCGCATTCACGCCCCTTTTGCGGGCAAGAGCCCGCGCGCTTCGGCCTCTTCGTAGATCGCCCGCGCTACAGCCTTCCACACGGGTCCGCCGTGCAACTCTTCCCCCATGTTCGCTGCAGAAGCCATGGTCTGGAACATGAGGGCGATGAGCCCCAGGAGCTCGGCGCGCACGCGCGGCTCGATGGATGAGGAATAGAAATGCTGCGTGAGGTGTTGGGGGTCGGTATCGAGCGCCTGGCGGGCGAGCTCGCGCATCTGCTGCGCGTTCGTCGGGTCCAGCCCCAGCACGGCGAGTTTGGCCGCAATGGCGTGCTCGAGCATCTGCACGTTCCGCCCTAGAAACGATGGTTGCTGCGCCATCGCCCAAGCCCCTTCATATACCAATCGTTCAATGATAACACGGTATATTGGGGACGACGATGGTGGGTGCTGACGGACTCGAACCGCCGACATTCGCCTTGTAAGGGCGACGCTCTACCAACTGAGCTAAGCACCCGCCTCGAGCGCCGGCAATGGTACCATCACCGGCGCTCCTTGGCAAACGCAGCGCTTCAGTGCGGCAGTTCGGCTACCCCCGTGCTCGCGGTGGTTGCCGTAACCGCGGCCGTGGCCACGGGCGGCTCGCTTGCCGGCGCGAGCGGCTCGGGCTTGCGCTCGAGGGCGAGCTCGAGCACCTGCTCGATCCAGCGCACGGGAATGATCTCCACGGCGTTCTTCACGTTGCCGGGGATCTCGGACAGATCCTTGACGTTTTCCTCGGGGATGAGCACCTTGCGGATGCCGCCGCGCACGGCGGCGAGGAGCTTCTCCTTGAGCCCGCCGATCGCCAGCACCTCGCCGCGCAGGGTGATCTCCCCCGTCATGGCCACGTCGCAGCGCACCGGAATTTCGGTGAGCGCGGAGACGAGCGCGGTGGTGATGGCAATCCCTGCCGAAGGACCATCCTTGGGGATGGCCCCTTCGGGCAGGTGCACGTGCACGTCGTTCTTCTCGTAGAAATCCTCCGGGATGCCCAGTTTGCGCGCGCGCTTGCGCACCACGGTGATGGCCGCCTGGATGGATTCCTGCATGACCTCGCCGAGCTTGCCGGTGGTGATGACTTTGCCCTTGCCCGGCATCACCGCCGCTTCCACGGTGAGTAGCTCGCCGCCCACTTCGGTCCACGCAAGCCCCGTGACCTGCCCCACCTGGTTCGCTTTCTCGGCTACGCCGAAGGTGTACTTGCGCACGCCGAGATAGGTCTCGAGATCGGCCGCGTCGACCTTGACCGGAGCTTTCAGCGCCTTGAGCAGGATGCCCTTGACCACCTTGCGGCAGATCTTGGAGAGCTCGCGCTCGAGGCTGCGCACGCCGGCTTCGCGCGTGTAGTAGCGCACGATGTCGCGGATCGCCGCGGTGGTGACGTCGAGCTCGTTCTTCTTTACGCCGTTGAGCTTCATCTGCTTGGGCAGCAGATAGCGTTCGGCGATGGCGATCTTCTCGTCCTCGGTGTAGCCCGAGAGCCGGATCACCTCCATGCGGTCCAAGAGCGGCGCCGGGATGTTGAGCGTATTGGCCGTGGCCACGAACATCACTTCGGAAAGGTCGAAATCGACCTCGACGTAGTGGTCCTGGAAGGCGTGGTTCTGCTCGGGGTCGAGCACTTCCAGGAGCGCCGAGCTCGGATCGCCGCGAAAATCCATGCCGATCTTGTCGACCTCGTCGAGCAGGAAGAGCGGATTCTTCACGCCGACCTTGATGAGGCTCTGGATGATGCGACCCGGCATGGCGCCGATGTAGGTGCGCCGGTGTCCGCGGATCTCGGCTTCGTCGCGCACACCGCCGAGGGCCATGCGCACGAACTTGCGCCCGGTGGCACGCGCCATCGACTGCCCGAGCGAGGTCTTGCCCACGCCAGGGGGGCCGACCAGGCACAGGATAGGCGCCTTGACGACGTCGACGCGCTTTTGCACCGCCAGGTATTCCACGATGCGCTCCTTGACCTTTTCCAGACCGTAGTGATCGGCATCGAGGATCTTCTGCGCCTTGGCCAGATCGAACGTGACCTTGGTCTTCTTGTTCCAGGGCAGGCTCACGAGCACGTCGAGATAGTTGCGCACGACGGTGGCCTCGGCCGACATGGGCGACATCATGCGCAGCTTCTTGAGCTCGGCCTCGGCCTTTTCCTGCACTTCCTTGGGCATGCCGGCGGCCTTGATCTTCTTGTCGAGCTCATCGAGCTCGGCTTGCTCGTCGCCTTCGCCCAGTTCCTTCTGGATGGCCTTGACCTGCTCGTTGAGATAGAACTCGCGCTGCGACTTCTCCATCTGCCGCTTAACGCGGCTGCGGATGCGCTTCTCGACTTCGAGAATGTCGATCTCGGCTTCGAGCAGCGCCAGCAGCCGCTCCATGCGCGGCACGAGGGCGAGGATCTCGAGCAGCTCCTGCTTCTTGTCGATCTTGAGCGGCAAATGCGCGGCGATGATGTCGGTGAGATGTTCGGGATCTTCGAGCGCCGCGAGCGAGGCGACGAGCTCCTGCGGCAGCTTCTGGTTGAGCTTGACGTACTCTTCGAAGGCAGAGAGCAGCGAGCGGCGCAGGGCCTCGGTCTCACGGGGATCCCCAGTGTGGGTTTCCAGCGGCTCGGCCAGGGCGATGAAGGTGTCGCCTTCTTCGAGGATGCGCGCAAAGCGCGCGCGCTGGCGCCCCTCGATGAGCACCTTGACCGTGCCATCGGGCAGCTTGAGCATCTGCAGCACATGGGCGATGCAGCCGAGCGTGAAGATATCCTCGGGGCCGGGATCGTCCTTGGCGGCGTCTTTCTGCGTGGCGAGCACGAGCCGTCCGCCGCTTTCCATGGCGCGCTCGAGCGCCTTGATGGACTTGGGCCGCCCGACGAAGAGCGGGATGACCATGTGCGGAAACACCACCACGTCGCGCAAGGGCAGCAGCGGCAGGTGTTCGAGGGTTTTTCCCTGGGTTTGGATGAGCTCTGTCATGAGTGGAAATCCTGATGAGGCGAGGAATCGCTACCGTGCAATATGGTAGCTTGAACGGCAAAAATCAAGGGAAAGATAAGCGCATGGGCGGCGAGGCCGCAACGGCCCCGCGCCGAGAAGGGAAAACGACGCGTCGACGTTCAGTTGGCGCCGCTGACGAGGGCTTCCTCGCCGCTGAGCTTGAGGGGGGGCGTACCCTGCGTCACGGTGGATTCCTCGATGAGGATCTTGCGCACGCCTTCACTGCTGAGGTTGGGTAGTTCGAACATCAGATCGAGCAGCACCTCTTCCATGATGGAGCGCAAGCCGCGCGCGCCGGTGCGCCGTTCGATGGACTTTTTCGCGATCGCCCGGATCGCGCCGGGAGTGAATTCGAGCGCCACGCCTTCCATCTCGAAGAGCTTGCGATACTGCTTGACGAGCGCATTCTTCGGTTCGGTGGCGATGCGCATGAGCGCCTCTTCGTCGAGCTCCTCGAGCGGCACGATCACCGGCAAACGCCCGACGAATTCGGGAATCAAGCCGAAGCGCACGAGATCGTCCGGTTCGACCTGGCGCAGCAGTTCGGATTTCTTGCGCTCTTTCTTGCTCGCGACCATGGCGCCAAATCCGATGCCGGCCGCTTCCGTGCGCCGCTCGACGATCTTCTCCAGTCCCTCGAAGGCGCCGCCGCAGATGAAGAGGATGTTGGTGGTGTCGAGCTGGATGAAGTCCTGGTTCGGGTGCTTGCGCCCGCCTTGAGGCGGCACGGAGGCCACCGTTCCTTCGATGAGCTTCAAGAGCGCCTGCTGCACGCCTTCGCCGGAGACATCGCGCGTGATGGAGGGGCTCTCGGACTTGCGCGTGATCTTGTCGATCTCGTCGATGAAGACGATGCCCTGCTTGGCGCGCTCGACGTCGAAGTCGCAGGTCTGCAGCAGGCGGGCGAGGATGTTCTCTACGTCCTCGCCCACGTAGCCCGCCTCGGTGAGCGTGGTGGCGTCCGCGATGGCAAACGGCACATCGAGCTTGCGCGCCAAAGTCTGCGCGAGCAGGGTCTTGCCCGAACCGGTGGGGCCGATGAGCAGGATGTTGCTCTTGGCGATCTCCACCTCGTCGTCGCGGCCGGCGAGCGCCAGACGCTTGTAGTGATTGTAGACCGCCACCGAGAGCACGCGCTTGGCGTAATCCTGGCCGATGACGTATTGGTCGAGATAATCGACGAGTTCCTTGGGCGTGGGCAAGTGCCGTGCGTGCCCTTCCCCTTCGCCCAGTCCTTCCGCCAAGTCTTGATGCACGATGTCGTTGCACAGCTCGATGCACTCGTTGCAGATGTACACCGACGGGCCGGCGATGAGCTTCTTGACTTCGTGCTGGCTCTTGCCGCAGAAGGAACAGTAGAATTCGCCGTTGTCGCTGCGTTTGCTCTTCGCCATGGTTCCTCAGATGTCTTCGCGACGGATCAGGACCTTATCGACCAGACCGTACTTCACGGCCTCTTCCGCGTCCATGAAGTTGTCCCGCTCGGTGTCGCGCTCGATGCGTTCGACGTCGTTGCCGGTGTGAAACGCCAGCAGCTCGTTGAGTTTGGCCTTGATTTTCAGGATCTCGCGGGCGTGGATCTCGATGTCGGTGGCCTGGCCCTGAAAACCGCCCAAAGGCTGGTGGATCATCACGCGGGAATTCGGCAGGCAGTAGCGCTTGCCTTTTGCGCCCGCCGCGAGCAGGAAGGCGCCCATGCTGGCTGCCTGGCCGATGCACAGGGTGCTCACGTCGGGCTTGATGAACTGCATGGTGTCGTAGATGGCCATGCCGGCCGTGACCGAGCCGCCCGGCGAGTTGATGTAGAAATGGATGTCCTTGTCCGGGTTCTCGGATTCGAGGAAGAGCAGCTGCGCGACGACGAGGCTTGCGACCGCATCATCGACGGGGCCGACGAGAAAGACCACGCGCTCCTTGAGCAGGCGCGAGTAGATGTCGTAGGCTCGCTCGCCCCGGCCACTTTGCTCCACCACCATGGGCACGAGACCGAGCCCGAGCGGGGTATTCGCCTCAAAGGGTTCTTTCATGGTTCCTCACGCAGGAATGCAGTTGATTGCAGTTGACGCGAAAACGCGCGGCGGGTTCGCGCGGCGCACAAAAATTCCTCGCCGGGCGTTGCAGCCGCGCGGACTTGCCCATCGTTAGGCGGAGCGCTGCGTCATGAACTCGTCGAATTCGACGGGCTTGTCGACCACCTGGACCTGCTCGAGCACCCACTGCACGACGTTGTTCTCGATCGCCACCGCTTCCACCGACACCAGACGTTGCGGATCGGCATAATACCAATTGACCATTGCCTCGGGGTGCTCGTACTCGGCGGCCGCCTCTTCGACGAGGGCGCGCACCTGCTCCGGTTTCGCCTGAAGTTCGTGGCGCTTGACGATCTCGCCGATGATGAGGCCGAGCTTGACGCGGCGGCGGGCCTCTTCTTCGAAAAGCTGTGGCGAGAGATCGAGTTTGCCGGCGTCGAACCCGCGCATGCGCAGATCGCGCCGCATGCGCTCGACCAGCTGTTCGGCTTCGGTCTGGACGAGGGCGCTCGGCACGGCGAAGTCGTGGGCGGAGAGCAGCAGGTCGAAGACTTGTTGCTTCACTTCGCTGTCGCGGCGCTGCTTGAGCTCGCGCTCGAGCGAGGCGCGGATCTCGTCGCGCAGCTTTTGCACGTCGCCATCCTCAATGCCCAGTGCCCGGGCGAAGTCGGCATCGACTGCCGGCAGTTCCGGTTCCTCGACTTGATGCACCGTGAGCTCGAACTGCAGCGTCTGGCCGGCGAACTTGCTGTCCTCGCCTTCAGGGAAAGCCACCTCGAAGGTCTTGGTCTCGCCGGCCCGCATGCCAATCGGTGCGTTCTCGATGGCTCCGAGCAGGGCGCCAGCCCCGATCACGAAGGGGAAGTTCTCCACTTGACCGTTCTCGACCACCTCGCCATCCTTGCGCGCGGTATAAGAGACGGTTACGCGATCGCCTTCCTGCGCCGGCCGGTCGACCGCCCGCCAGGTGGCGCGCTGCTTGCGCAGGCGCTCGAGGGTCTTGTCGACTTCGGCCTCGGTGATCTCAAGCTGCGGACGTTCGAGCGTCTGGCCGGAGAGATCGGCGGGCTCGACTTCGGGGTAGACTTCGAAGCGGGCCGTGAAGGCGAGCATCGCTGCATCGGCGGACTCGGCGGGCTCGATGCGGAAGCTGCCCGCCACGCGCAAGCCTTCGCGGGCGACGGCTTCGTTGAAGGTGCGCTCGATCGCCTCGCTCACGGCTTCGGTCCACATCTCGCTGCCGTACATCTGCTTGACGAGACGCATCGGCACCTTACCCGGGCGGAAACCAGGCATCTTGACGGTGGGGGCGATGCGCTTGAGCCGCTTTTCGGCGTCTTTTTCGATGTCCGCCGCGGGAATGTTGAGCGTGAGCGAACGTTCGAGCGGGTTGGCGGGTTGCTGCGCGGGCGTCTGTTCGGCGACTTCCATCCGAGTTCCTTGCATTCGTGGGTGAAGAAAACGGTTTTTCATTCTAACATGATTTGATTGGCCTCCAGAGAGTCGCGCCATGCCTTTCGTGCCCCTTTCCCCTTTCAGTGCGCCCCATGCTTCCCGCCCCTTACTGCGTCTGCAGGAAATCAGGGCGATCGAGGCGGCGGAAGTCCCCTTGGCCGACCCGCCGCTGATGGAGCGCGCCGGGGCGGCGATCGCCCGTGCGGTGATCGCGCACCTTCCTCCGGGCGGTTTGGTGTGCATTCTGTGCGGGCCGGGCAACAATGGAGGGGACGGGTTCGTGGCAGCGCGTCGGCTACTCGCGCAGGGGCGACGCGTCGTGGCGATCGGCCGCTTCGATGCGGCGCGGCCGGAAGGCGAAGCCGCAGCGGCGCGCGCCGCTTTCCTCTCGGCTGGCGGCGTCGTGCTGCCTGGTCCGGAAGCGCTCGACGAGCGGCCGGCGGCGATCGTCGATGCCCTCTTCGGCATCGGGCTTGCCCGGCCGGTCGGCGAACCTTACGCCTCATGGATCGAGTGGAGTTCACGGCAGACGGCGTTCAAACTGGCAGTGGACGTCCCCAGCGGGCTCGACGCCGACACGGGGCGCTGCACCGGACCGTGTTTCGCGGCGAACGCCACCCTGACCTTCCTCGCCGACAAGCCCGGCTTGCACACGCTCGACGGCCCGGATCATGCCGGCGTGGTCCTGGTCGACGCGCTGGGCGTCGATGCCTCACGCCACGACCTGGGGCAAGGCCGTTTGCTCGGGATGGACGCTTTCGCCGGTCATCTGCGGCCACGGCGCCAGAACACCCACAAGGGAAGTTTCGGCCACGTGCTGGTGGTGGGCGGGGCGCCGCGCATGAGCGGGGCAGCCTTCCTGGCGGGGCACGCGGCGCTTGCCACCGGCGCCGGGAAAGTGACGCTGTGCGCGCTCGACCCGAAAATCCTCTCCTTCAGCCCGGTACATCCGGAGCTGATGGTGGGAAACGCGATCCCCGAGCGCGGCGTCGACGTGCTCGTCGTCGGACCGGGGCTGGGCGCTTCGGACCCAGCCCGTGCCTTGCTCGCGCGTCTGCTGCCTTCCCCCCTGCCACTCGTGCTCGACGCCGACGGGCTCAATCGCCTGGCCGTCGATGCCGAACTGCAGGAATGCCTGCGCGCGCGTTCAATGGCGGCAATCCTTACGCCCCACCCCATGGAAGCCGCGCGCCTGCTCGGCGCCGAGGTGGCCGCCGTGCAGAACGACCGTATCGCCGCGGCGCAGGAGCTCGCCCAGCGCTACCGGGCGCACGTGGTGCTCAAGGGCTGCGGTTCCATCGTGGCCGATCCCGACGGCACCTGGGCAATCAACCCCACGGGGAATCCGGGCATGGCGAGCGCCGGCATGGGCGACGTGCTCAGCGGCCTGCTGGGATCGCTGCTCGCCCAGGGTTGGCCGGTGCCGCTCGCGGCGCGCTTCGGCCCCTTCCTGCATGGCGCCGCGGCCGATCGGCTCGTTGCAGAAGGGATCGGCCCCATCGGGCTCACCGCCAGCGAGACGGTGGCTGCGGCAAGGCGGCTGCTGAACGAATGGTCGGCGCGGGTTTGAGGCGCAGCGAGAAAAGGGGCGCTGGGCGCGATCTATGCGAGCTGCCCCCAA
The DNA here is from genome assembly GCA_016235745.1 of Rhodocyclales bacterium. Classification (GTDB taxonomy): domain Bacteria; phylum Pseudomonadota; class Gammaproteobacteria; order Burkholderiales; family Rhodocyclaceae; genus Tepidiphilus. The sequence goes on from JACRJA010000017.1 coordinate 135,367, forward strand.
GGGCGGGCATGCTCTTCCTCCAGCCAGGTCATCGTCTGCACCAGCTCGGCAAGCGACTCGCTCGCCATCTTTTCCATCACCCGGGCGCGATAGACTTCCACCGTCTTGATCGAGATGCCGAGATCGTCGGCGACCTGCTTGTTGAGGCGTCCGGCGACGATGAGCAAGAGCACCTCGCGTTCGCGCTGCGACAGGCTCGCGAGGCGCCGCTCGATTTCCAGGCGCCGGCGCTGCCGCTCCCGCAGGGTACGCGAACGCCCGAGCGCTTCCTCGATGCGATCGATGAGTTGCACGTCGGAAAAGGGTTTTTCCAGGAAGTCGACCGCCCCCTTGCGCAACATCCGCACCGCCATGGGGATGTCGCCATGCCCAGTGATGAAGATCACCGCCAGCGGCAGCTCGCGCCGGCGCAGCTCCTCGAAGAGCTCCAGCCCGCTCATGCCAGGCATACGCACGTCGAGCAGCACGCAGCCGCCGTCCTGCGCGCCGATGGTAGCGAGGAAACTCGCCGCATCGGGGTAGGTGCGCACGCGATGGCCCTTGCCTTCGAGCAGCCACTGCAAGGAATCGCGCATCGCCTCGTCGTCGTCGACGACATGCACGAGACGCCCTTCCTCCATCCCGTTCATTCTTAGCACTCCTCCAGCGGCAGGGTAAAACGAAACACCGTCCCTCCTTGGGGGTTGTCCTCCACCATGAGCCGCCCTTCGTGGAACTCGACGATGGAGCGGCAGATTTTCAGGCCCATGCCCAGTCCGTCGGGTTTGGTGGTGAAAAACGAGGTGAAGATCTGCTCGCGTTCTTCCGGCGAGAGGCCGCGGCCCCGGTCGATGACGGCCACGGCCACGTGGCGTTCGTCCGGACGCGTCGCCTGCACCCGGATCTGGCGCGCGGCGGGTCTGGTGCGCGCCATCGCTTCGATGCCGTTGCGGATCAGATTCACCAGCACTTGTTCGATGAGGATCTGGTCGGCGCGCACCGGCGGCAGCGCCTCGGGGATCTCCACCAGGAGACGCACGTTGTGCCGCTTGGCCTCGGGGGTCATGATCTCGACGGCCCCTTCCACGATGGCGGCAAGCGGCACCGCTTCGCGCCGCGGTTCGGACTTGCGCACGAAGTCACGGATGCGGTTGAGGATGGAACCGGCGCGCTCGGCCTGCGTCGCCGCTTTCTCGAGCACGGCACGCACGGCCGCCTCGTCGAGCCGGCCCTGTTCCAACCGGCTGATGCCGCCGCGGCAATAATTGGCGATCGCCGCCAGCGGCTGGTTGAGCTCGTGCGCGAGGGTGGAAGCCATCTCGCCCATGGTGATGAGCCGCGCCGTCTGCTGCAATTGGGCCTGGCGCTGCAGCTCCAGCGCGCGCAGGTGCTGATGCACGGTGATGTCGGTGGCGATCGCCATGCGCACGATGCGCCCATCGACCCAGCGCGTTAGCTGCTCGTGCACATGGTACCAGCGCCCGGACTCGGGATGCTGCACTTCGCCGTCGAAGCGTTCGCGGGGCAGCGCCTCTTCGTCGGCAGGGGCGTCCTCCGGTTCGGAAGAAATCGGCCGCGGCACGCCCAAGGTCGCCGCCCGTTGCCCCACCGCGTCGAAACCGTAGATGCGCTTGAATGCCCGGTTGGCGAAGAGGATCTCGTCGCTTTCCCAGTCGGCGACGAAGACCGCGGCGTCGAGCCCCTCCAGCACCGCGGCGAAGCGGCGTTGCGCCGCCTCGAGCGCGGCGCGCACCCGCCGCGCCTCGGTCACATCGGTCACGGCCGCCATCCAGCCGGTATGCCGCCCCTCGCCGTCGATGAGCGGCGAGAGGTAAAAACGCACGTCGAGCCGCTCGCCGTCCTTGCGCCGGATGCGCATGTCGAACCCTTCGGGAGGGAAACGGCCCGAGAGCGTCATGCGCAGGCTCTCCCAGCACGTTTCGAGCGATTCCTCCGGCCAATAGGGAAACGGCGGCCCGCACCCGAGCAGCTCTTCTTCCGTGAACCCTACCAACCGGCAGAAGGCTGGATTCACATAGATGATGCGTCCCTGCAGATCGATCGCCCGCAGGCCGGTGACGAGGGATTCCTCCATCGCGCGGCGGAAGGCCATCTCGGCCTGCAGCGCCTGTTCGGTCTGTTTGACCTGCGTGATGTCGTGGGCGATGGCATAGGAGGCGTTTTCGTCGGCGACGGGGTTGATGCGCCACGACAGCCAGCGGTATTCCCCGGTGATATCGCGGACGCGGGCGACGAATTCCACCGCCTCGCCGCTCGAGAGCCGGCGCAGGGCCGACATCGTCTCGGCCAAGTCGTCGCGATGCACCAGGTCGATGAGCGACTTGCCCTGGAGCATCCTCTCGGTATAGCCGAGCACGCGGGGGAAAGCCGCATTGCAGCGCAGGACTTTTCCGTCTTGCCCCAGCACCGCCAGCAGGTCGAGCGAGAAATGGAAGAGCCGGTCCCGCTCGCGTTCGAGCCGCTTCAAGGCCAAGCCCTGCTGGCGTGCACGAACGAGGAGCACGATCACCCAGGACCCCAGCGCGGCGATCACCAGCAGCATGGTCAGCATCTCGGCGCTGGCGCCGGTAGCGGCTTGCGAGGCGCCCCACTGGTAAAGCATGGCCCCGGCGCCTAACATGATCAGGGCGAACAGAGCCGCTGCGGCGCCAAACCGCAGGGGGGCATCGTCGCGCGAGGAGCTGACGGGAAGACTGGTTTTCATCGGTAGGTGGGAACGCCCAGAGACGAAAAAATTCCTCGGCCGACAATGTCGCGCATTCCCGGCCATTCCACTACTAGGGAAAACCCGTAGTCATGTTTTCGTTTTGCCGTGTTGCAGCGCACGATTGCGCTTCGTGAGATTAAATTTTATATTGCGAGATGTCCATCGCAAAAGGAGCCCCTCATGTCCGTCCAGTCCCAGCACCATGTCCACCCGGATCCGGATCCCGAAGAAACGCGCGAGTGGTTGGATGCGCTCGACGCCGTTCTCGAGCATGAAGGCGCGGAGCGGGCGCATGCGCTCCTCGAGACCCTGATCGAAGAGGCCCGCGAGCACGGCGTCGACCTGCCCTACTCGGCCAACACCGCCTACATCAACACCATCCCGGTCGAATTGCAGCCGCCTTATCCGGGCAACCCCGACCTCGAGATCAAGATCCACTCCTACATCCGCTGGAACGCGATGGCCATGGTGGTGCGCGCCAACCGTGATTCCAACGTCGGCGGACACATCGCCTCCTTTGCTTCGGCTGCCGTGCTCTACGATGTCGGCTTCAACCACTTCTTCCATGCCCCGAGCGCGGATCACGGCGGCGACCTCGTCTTCTTCCAGGGGCACTCCGCCCCGGGCATCTACGCGCGCGCCTTCATGCTCGGCCGGCTCACGCAAGAGCAGCTCATCAACTACCGCCGCGAGATCGACGGTAAAGGGCTTTCCTCCTACCCTCACCCCTGGCTAATGCCGGCTTTCTGGCAATTCCCCACCGTCTCCATGGGACTGGGCCCCATCCAGGCGATCTACCAGGCGCGCTTCATCAAGTACCTCGCCAGCCGCGGGCTGCTCGATGCGGCGCAAGCCGCAAAGCGCAAAGTGTGGTGCTTCGTGGGCGACGGGGAGGTCGACGAGGTCGAGACGCTGGGCGCGATCGGTCTGGCCGCGCGCGAAAAGCTCGACAACCTCATCTTCGTCATCAACTGCAACCTACAACGGCTCGACGGCCCCGTGCGCGGCAACGGCAAGATCATCCAGGAACTGGAAGCCGAGTTTCGCGGCGCCGGCTGGAACGTCATCAAGGTGATCTGGGGCTCGCGCTGGGATGCGCTCTTTGCCCGCGACAAGAAGGGTATCCTGAAAAAGCGCCTCATGGAGCTGTGCGACGGCGACTACCAGACGTTCCGCGCCAAGAACGGAGCCTACATCCGTGAGCACCTCTTCAACACCCCCGAGCTGAAAGCGCTGGTGGCCGACTGGACCGACGCGGAAATATGGGAACTCAACCGCGGCGGCCACGACCTTTTCAAGGTACACGCCGCCTACAAGGCCGCCGTCGAACACCAGGGGCAGCCAACGGTGATCCTTGCCAAGACCATCAAGGGCTACGGCATGGGCCAGGCGGGCGAGGCGATGAACATCGCCCACCAGGCGAAGAAGATGGATCACGACGCGATCCGCAGTTTCCGCGACCGCTTCCAGCTCCCGGTACCCGACGACCAGATCGATGCGCTGCCTTTCCTCACCTTCGCGCCCGACTCGCGCGAGGCGCGCTACATGCAAGAACGGCGCCAGGCGCTGGGCGGTTACCTGCCGCAGCGGCGGCAAAAGGCGAGCGAATCGCTGGAGATCCCGCCGCTCGAGTCTTTCGCCGCCTTTTTCGCCGGCAGCGGCGAGGGGCGCGAGATCTCCACCACCATGGCGCTGGTGCGCATGATGATCCAGCTCATGCGCGACAAGAAGATCGGCAAGCGCGTGGTACCCATCGTTCCGGACGAGTCGCGCACCTTTGGCATGGAAGGGATGTTCCGCCAGTTCGGCATCTGGAACCAGGAGGGGCAGAAGTACGTCCCCGAGGATCACGACCAGCTGATGTTCTACAAAGAGTCGCGCGACGGCCAGATCCTCGAAGAGGGGATCAACGAAGCGGGGGCGACGAGTGACTGGATCGCGGCGGCCACGAGCTACAGCGTGCACGACGTGATCATGATCCCCTTCTACATCTTCTATTCCATGTTCGGCTTCCAGCGCACGATGGATCTCATCTGGGCGGCGGGAGACCAGCGCGCCCGGGGCTTTCTCATCGGCGGCACCTCGGGGCGCACCACCTTGAACGGAGAAGGGCTGCAGCACGAGGACGGCCACAGCCACGTGCTTGCGCACCTCGTACCCAACTGCCTCAGCTACGACCCCAGCTTCCAATACGAACTCGCGGTGATCGTCCACGAAGGCTTGCGGCGCATGGTGGCCGAGCAGGAAGACGTCTTCTATTACATTACCGTGCTCAACGAGAACTACGAGCATCCGCCCATGCCCGAAGGGGAAAGCGTCCGCGAGGACATCCTCAAGGGAATGTACCTGCTGCGCGCCGCCCCGGCCGGCGACGCGCCCCGCGTGCAGCTCATGGGCAGCGGCGCCATCCTGCGGGAAGTACTGGCCGCCGCCGACATCCTGCGCCAGGACTGGGGCGTGGCCGCCGACGTGTGGAGCTGCACGAGCTTCAACGAGCTCGCCCGCGACGGCCAGGATGCGGCGCGCTGGAACCTGCTGCATCCGCTGGAAGCGCCGCGCAAGAGCCACGTCGAGCAAAAGCTCTCCGGTCACCGCGGACCGGCGGTGGCGGCGACCGACTACGTCAAGCTCTTCGCCGAGCAGATCCGTCCTTTCGTCAAGCGCACCTATTACACCCTGGGCACCGATGGCTTCGGCCGCTCCGACACCCGCGAGAAGCTGCGCTTCCATTTCGAGGTCGACCGGCACTGGGTGACGCTCTCCGCGCTCATGGCGCTTGCCGAAGACGGCGAACTGCCGCGGAGCAAGGTGGCCGAGGCCATCGTCCGCTACGGTATCGACCCTGCTAAACCCAACCCGCGCACGGCCTAAAGGAGACCCCGATGGCATCCCTCATCGAAGTGAAGGTACCGGACATCGGCGACTATCACGACGTGCCGGTGATCGAGGTGCTGGTCAAGCCCGGCGACGTGCTCGCGCCCGAAGACCCGATCTGCACCCTCGAATCGGACAAGGCCACCATGGACGTGCCCTGCCCCGTGGCCGGCGTCGTGCGCGAGGTGCTCGTCAAGGTCGGCGACAAGGTCGCCGAAGGCACCCCCCTCATCCGCCTCGAAGCAAGCGAGGCGAGCGAGCAGCCCGAGGCGCCCGCCGCCGTGGCGATTCCGGCCGCAACCCAAGCCGAAGGGGGTGCACCGCCAGAAAGCGGCGAAACGCCGGCCTCGGCCGAACCGTCTCGACCGACCGTCGGTGCAGCCGACTGGGCACCCGTGGCCGAACCCGCGGCGCCCTCCCCCATCGCGCCCACGCCGATCCAACTCGGGGGCAAGGCCCACGCCAGCCCGGCGGTGCGGGCTTTTGCCCGCGAGCTCGGCGTCGATCTCTCCCAGGTCGCTGCGTCCGGGCCGAACGGGCGCATCCTGCGCGAAGACGTGCTTGCCTACGTCAAGCGCGTGATGCAGGGTGAAACCAAGACGCCAGCCAAGGCAGGCGGCGGCACGCTGCTCGCTGGCCTGGAGCTGCCGCCCTGGCCCAAGGTCGATTTCGCCAAGTTCGGCCCGATCGAGGTCAAGGAGCTGGGGCGAATCAAGAAGATCGCGGCGGCGAACCTTGCGCGCAACTGGATCATGATCCCGGCGGTCACCTACCACGACGAGGCCGACGTCACCGAGCTCGAAGCCTTCCGCCGCGAGCTCAACCGCGAGCACGAAAAGGAAGGGATCAAGTTCACCATGCTCGCCTTCCTCATCAAGGCGGTGGTGGCGGCGCTGCAGCGCTTCCCCGACATGAACACCAGCCTCGACGGCGACAAGCTCGTCTACAAGCGCTACTACCACATTGGCTTTGCCGCCGACACGCCGCAGGGCTTGGTGGTGCCGGTGCTCAAAGAGGCCGACAAGAAAGGGTTGCGCGAGATCGCCGTCGAAACGTCCGAACTCGCCCGCAAGGCGCGCGAAGGCAAGCTCAAGCCGGCCGAGATGCAGGGCGCCACCTTCACCCTCTCCAGCCTCGGCGGCATCGGCGGCACGGGCTTTGCCCCCATCATCAACGCGCCGGAAGTGGCGATCCTGGGGGTGAACAAGATCACCGTCAAACCGGTGTGGGACGGCAAGGCGTTCGTTCCGCGCCAGATCCTGCCGCTGTCGCTCACGGCCGATCATCGCGTAATCGACGGGGCCTACGCCACGCGCTTTACCACCCACCTTGCCCAGCTGCTCGCCGACTTCCGGCGGGTGCTGCTCTAAAGCGGAGGCGAATTCCATGTCCCTCATCGAAGTGAAGGTACCGGACATCGGCGACTATCACGACGTGCCGGTGATCGAGGTGCTGGTCAAGCCCGGCGACGTGCTCGCGCCCGAAGACCCGATCTGCACCCTCGAATCGGACAAGGCCACCATGGACGTACCCTGTCCCGTGGCCGGCGTCGTGCGCGAGGTGCTCGTCAAGGTCGGCGACAAGGTCGCCGAAGGCACCCCCCTCATCCGCCTCGAAGCCGCCGAGGCAGGCAAGGGGGCCGAAGCATCCTCGGCCCCATCCGAGTCCGCCGCAGTGACCACCCCGGCGCAGTCCGGATCGGCGCCCGCGCTAGCGGCGACGCCTTCCGCCCCTCGATCCGACGCCGCGGCAGCGGTAGCGTCGTCTGCACCCGCCTACGCCGGCGAAGTCCATCACCGCTGCCAGCTCCTCGTGCTCGGCGGCGGCCCCGGCGGGTATTCCGCCGCCTTCCGCGCAGCCGATCTCGGGCTCGACGTGCTGCTGGTCGAACGCGAGGCGGTGCTCGGCGGCGTATGCCTCAACGTGGGCTGCATTCCCTCCAAGGCACTGCTGCATCTGGCCGCCGGCATCAGCGCGCGCGATCACCTCGCCCAGGCCGGGATCGTCTTCGAAGCGCCCAAAATCGAGCTCGAGCGCGTGCGCGCCCACCGCGACGAAGTCGTCGGACGGCTGACCAAGGGCTTGGCGGGCATGGCCAAGGCGCGCGGCGTGCGGGTGCTGCAGGGAGAAGGCCGGCTCGTCGGCCCCCATCACCTCGAAGTGCGGCGCCTGGAGGGCGATCCGGCGCGTCCGAGCGGCACCGTGGAGATCGTCGAATTCGCCCAGGCGATCCTCGCCGCCGGTTCGCGGCCGGTACGCCTGCCGTTCCAGCCGGACGACCCCCGCGTGGTCGACTCCACCGGCGCGCTCGCCCTGCCTTTGCTGCCACAGCGCATGCTGGTGGTGGGCGGGGGCATCATCGGCCTGGAAATGGGCACGGTCTATGCAGCCTTCGGGGCCACGGTCGACGTGGTCGAGGCGACGGCGGATCTCTTTCCCGGCGCCGATCGCGACCTCGTGCGCGTCTGGGAGAAAAAGAATGCCGGCCGTTTCGGCGCGCTCTACCGCAACACGCGCACCACGGCGCTGGAGGCGCGCGCCGACGGCGTCTGGGCGAGCTTCGAGGGGGAGAGCGCGCCCAAGGAAGCGCAGCGCTACGACCTGGTGCTCGTGGCCGTGGGCCGTCGTGCCAATGCGTCCCTGCTCGGACTCGAGGCGGCGGGCGTGCGCGTGGATGAACGCGGATTCATCCCGGTCGACCCGCAACGGCGCACCAATGTGCCGCACATTTTTGCCATTGGAGATCTCACCGGCAATCCCATGCTTGCGCACAAGGCGGTGCACGAAGGGCACGTGGCAGTGGAAGCGGCTGCCGGCAGGAAAGCGGCGTTCGACGCGCTGCAGATCCCCTCGGTCGCCTACACCGACCCCGAGATCGCCTGGGCCGGGCTCACCGAAGCCGAGGCCAAAGCCCGCGGGCTCAAAGTGGAGAAAGCCGTCTTTCCCTGGGCCGCCTCTGGCCGGGCGATCGCCAACGGCTGCGAGGAGGGATTCACCAAACTGCTGTTCGAGGCCGAAACGCATCGCCTGGTCGGCGGGGCCATCGTCGGCGCCGGCGCCGGCGATCTGATCGGCGAGATCTGCCTGGCGATCGAAATGGGGGCGGAAGCGGGCGACATTGCCCGCACCATCCACCCTCATCCCACTCTCATCGAGACGGTGGGTCTGGCGGCGGAAGTGGCCGAGGGGAGCTGCACCGACCTTCCTCCGGCGCGCAAGCGCTGAACCGGACACGGGGCGGTGAGCCGTTTTGGCTTGCCGTCCGTTAGGGAAATCCCTAGTCGCTGATTTCCCCATTCCCCCTTGCGATCCACTCGCCTCTGCCCGATACTCTGCGACGCCTCGTGCCCGAAAGGAGAACCCCCCATGAAGAAAAAAACCCTCGTTGCGACGCTCGTCGCGGCGTGCTCTCTTTGCGCCCCTGCCTGGGCGGGACAGACGCTCGACACCGTGCTCAAACGCGGCGTGCTGCATTGCGGCGTCAGCGACGGTCTGCCGGGGTTTTCCTACACCGACGCAACTGGAAACTACGCCGGCATCGACGCGGATTTCTGCCGCGCCGTGGCCGCGGCGCTCTTCGGCGATGCGAAAAAGGTGAAATTCACCCCGCTCACCGCCAAGGAGCGCTTCACCGCCCTGCAATCGGGCGAGATCGACGTGCTGTCGCGCAACTCCACCTGGACCATCTCGCGCGACGTCGGCATGGGAATGTCCTTCACTGGCGTCACCTACTACGACGGCCAGGGTTTTCTCGTGAACAAGAAACTCGGGGTGAAGAGCGTCCGTGAGCTCAACGGCGCTACCGTCTGCATCCAGGCGGGTACTACCACCGAGATGAACCTCTCGGACTATTTCCGCACCAACGGGATGAACTATACGCCCGTCACCTACGAGAAGTCCGACGAGTCGGCCAAGGCGCTCGAGTCGGGCCGCTGCGACGTGCTCACTTCCGACCAGTCCCAGCTCTACGCCCAGCGCATCAAGTTCGCCAACCCGGACGACTACGTCGTGCTGCCCGAAGTGATTTCCAAGGAGCCGCTCGGCCCAGTAGTGCGCCAGGGAGACTCCGAGTGGTTCAACGTGGTGCGCTGGACCCTCTTCGCCCTCGTCGCCGCCGAGGAATACGGCATCACCTCGTCCAACGTCGATCAGATGGCCAAGACCTCCACCAACCCGGAGGTACGGCGCCTTCTCGGGTTGGATACCGATTTCGGCAAGGACATGAAGCTCAAGAAAGACTGGGCTTACCAGATCGTCAAACAGGTAGGCAACTACGGCGAGGTATTCGAGCGCAACGTCGGCAAAGGAAGCCCTCTCAAGATCGAGCGCGGCCTCAACGCCCAATGGAACAAGGGCGGACTGCAGTACGCTCCGCCTTTCCGCTAACCCAACCCTCTTTCTTCTCCCTTGTCCGCCGTCGTCCTGACGGCGGACCGTGCCGGCTGACCCGACATGACCCCTGGCGAGACGCTTCGCGGCGGACCGCGCCGCTGGTTCTATGACCCGAAGATCCGCGCCCTCGCGGCCCAGATCCTCACCGTGCTGGCGATCGCCCTTTTCGCCGGCTGGATCGTGCACAACACCGTGCACAACCTCACGATGCGCGGCATCACTTCCGGCTTCGGCTTTCTGGGCAATTCCGCTGGTTTCGGCATCCTGCAGACGCTCATCGATTATCGCGAGACCGATAGCTTCGCGCGCGTCTTCGTGATCGGCCTGCTCAACACCCTGCTCGTGGCGGCGCTGGGCATCGTCTTCGCCACCGTGCTGGGCTTTCTCGTGGGCATCGGACGCCTGGCCGAGAATGCGCTCATCCGCGGCCTGTCGGCCCTCTACGTCGAGACCTTTCGCAATATTCCGCCGCTGCTGCAGATCTTCTTCTGGTACTTCGCGGTGCTGCGCGCCATGCCTTCGCCGCGCCAGAGTCACGAACTGCTTGGGGCGTTTTTCCTCAACATTCGCGGGCTGTACGTGCCGCGGCCCATTCCCGCCGAGGGATTCGTCCCCGCCCTGCTTGCGCTTGGCATCGCGCTCGCCGCCGCGCTCACCTTGAGACACTGGGCCCGACGCCGGCAGGAACGCACCGGCGAACCCTTCCCCACGGGACGGGTCGCCCTGTTGCTGCTCATCGCCTTGCCGCTCGCCGCCCGCCTGATCTTCGGCGCTCCCTTTACTTGGGAACTCCCCCAACTGCAGGGATTCAACTTCCGCGGCGGCTGGGTCTTGCTGCCTGAGCTCGTCGCGCTCACGCTGGCCCTGTCGCTCTATACCGCGGCCTTCATCGCCGAGACGGTGCGCGCCGGCATCCAATCGGTGCCGCACGGGCAGATCGAGGCGGCAATCGCCCTGAGGTTGACGCCGCGCCAGCGCCTGCGCCTCATCGTCCTGCCGCAGGCCATGCGCGTCATCATTCCGCCGCTCACCAGCCAGTACCTCAACCTGACGAAGAATTCATCCCTGGGCGCGGCGATCGGCTATCCCGACCTCGTGGGGCTCTTCGCCGGCACGGTGCTCAACCAGACCGGCCAGGCGATCGAAACCATCGCCATGACGATGGCGGTGTATCTGCTCATCAGCCTGACGATCTCGCTTATGATGAACTGGTACAACCGGCGCATGGCGCTGGTCGAACGCTGAGAAACCGCCATGCCATCCTCCCCTTCCCTTCGCCCTCCCGCCGTGCGCATCGACGCCCTGCGCTGGATGCGGGAGAACCTCTTCTCCGGCCCGGTCAACACAGCGCTCACCCTGTTCGCGCTCTATCTGTTGTGGCGCTTCGTACCCCCCGTGCTCGACTGGCTCTTTTTCAGTGCTACCTGGCAAGGCAGTTCCCGCGCCGACTGCCAGCCCGGCGGCGCCTGCTGGATCTTCATCGGCCAGCGCTTCGGGCAATTTCTCTATGGGTTTTACCCGCTAGAGCAGCGCTGGCGGGTCGATCTGACCGCTCTGTCGATCGTTGTGCTAGCGGCGCCGCTCTTCTTTTCCCGTTTTCCGCAGCGGCGCCGCTGGGCGATCGGCTATTTCCTTCTCACGCCTTTACTGGCGTGGTGGCTGCTCTACGGGGCGGGCATCCTGGGGCTCGAGACCGTACCCACCGAGCAATGGGGCGGGTTGATGCTCACGCTGGTGATCGCCGCCGTCGGCATCGCTGGCGCCCTGCCGCTGGGCATCCTGCTCGCCTTGGGTCGACGCTCGCAGCTGCCGGCGATCAGGGTCGTGTGCATCACGTTCATCGAATTCTGGCGCGGGGTGCCGCTCATCACGGTGCTCTTCATGTCCTCGGTGATGCTGCCGCTCTTTCTGCCCGAGCAGATGTCGATCGACAAACTCGTGCGGGCCCTCATCGCCGTCATCCTCTTCGAAGCCGCCTATCTCGCCGAGGTGGTGCGCGGCGGGCTGCAGGCCATTCCCAAGGGGCAATACGAGGCCGCCCATGCCCTTGGTTTGAGCTATTGGCAGTCGATGGGTCTCGTGATCCTGCCTCAGGCCCTGCGTCTGGTGATTCCCGGTATCGTCAACACCTTCATCGCCCTCTTCAAGGATACAAGCCTGGTGATCATCATCGGCCTGGCGGACTTTTTCACCGCGGTGCACCGCGCCACGGTCGACCCCGAATGGCTCGGTTTTTCCACCGAAGGCTACGTCTTCGCCGCCTTCGTCTATTTCCTGTTCTGCTTCGGCATGTCACGCTATTCGATCGCGCTGGAGAAACGGCTGGCGCGAGCCCAGAAACGCTGATCCCCTTTTCGTTCCTAACGGGAGCACCGAATGGAGCTCATGGAAGATACGCTCACGCGCCTCGAATCGCACAAAACCCAGGAGGTGATGATCCTCATGGAGCGCGTCAACAAGTGGTATCAGGATTTCCACGTGCTCAGGGACATCGACCTCACGGTGATGGCCGGCGAGCGTATCGTCATATGCGGTCCTTCTGGCTCGGGCAAATCGACCCTCATCCGCTGCATCAACCGACTGGAAGCGCATCAACGCGGGCGCATCGTCGTCGACGGGATCGAACTCACCGAGGACGTGAAAGCGATCGACGCCATCCGCCGCGAAGTGGGGATGGTCTTCCAGCACTTCAACCTCTTTCCTCACCTCACGGTGCTCGAGAACTGCACGCTGGCGCCCATCTGGGTGAAGAAGATGCCCAAGAAAGATGCCGAGGCGCTAGCGATGCAATACCTGGAACGGGTGCGCATCACCGATCAGGCGCACAAGTATCCAGGCCAGCTCTCGGGCGGACAGCAGCAGCGCGTGGCGATCGCCCGGGCGCTGTGCATGAAGCCCAAGATCATGCTCTTCGACGAGCCTACCTCGGCGCTCGACCCGGAGATGGTCAAGGAAGTGCTCGACACCATGATCGAACTTGCCGCCGAGGGGATGACCATGCTGTGCGTGACCCACGAGATGGGCTTTGCGCGCACCGTGGCCGACCGGGTGATCTTCATGGACCGCGGCGAGATCGTGGAGCAAGCCCCGCCCGAAGAATTCTTCCTTCACCCCAAGGAAGAGCGCACGCGTCGCTTCCTTGGGCAGATCCTGCACCACTGAGCACAGCGTGCTCACTCCTTGCTCAGGGCTTCGATCGGCAGGCCGACGCGCACGTTCCCCCACAGGCGGCCGCCGACGTGGATGGGCATGGCGACGTCCACCAGGACTTCGCCCGTATCGCGGCGGTAGGTCTGCATCAGCACCGGGGCGGTATTGCGCGCCGCGCGCAGTTCGCGCGGGTTGTCGAACTTGCGGTAGGTGCGGTTGCCCACCAGATCCTTTTCCCGGTCGCCGGTGAGGGGCTTGCTGAACTTGGCGTTGTGCGCCGAGAGGTAACCGTCGGTATTGACGGCGACCACGAACACCGCCTCGGGAATGCGCGCCAAGCCCTCGTCCAGCAGGTGCTGGCAGCGGCGCACGAATTCGTCGCTCCAGACAAGCTTGAACTTCGGCGGATCGCAATTGAGATACGGCCGGTAGTTGCGGTCGAACACGTCGATCCCTTCGCGCGCCATCGCTTCGAGCTGGGCCTGGATGGCGTCGCGGATGCTCCGCTCCTCGCGCACCACCTGGTCGAAGCGGCCGCGGCCGACGCGGTAGCGCGCCAGCATTTCGAGGATGGTCTCGGTGCGCTCGCCCAAAGCCTCGATGTCGCTGCGCGCCTCTTGCATAAGACTGCGCACCGCGGCGCTCACTTCGGCGATTTCCTGCACTCTGCCGTGCGCTTCCTCATTGGCGTGCGTCAGATGATCGGTGGCGGCGACGATCTCTTCGAGACGCTTGCGCCCTTGGCGGAAGTCTTCGGCCATGCGGGTGAAACTGCCTTCCACCTGGGCGATCGAGCGCTGCGTCTCGTCCATGTCGGCGTTGATCGCCTCGTTTTGCGCCTGGGTCTGCTGCACGATGCCGATCATGGCGTCGATGTCTTGCGTGATCTCCTGCGAGGACTGGTTGACCCGCTCGGCGAGCTTGCGCACCTCGTCGGCCACCACCGCGAAGCCGCGGCCGTACTCGCCGGCGCGCGCCGCTTCGATCGCCGCATTGAGCGCCAGCAAGTTGGTCTGATCGGCCACCTCGCGGATGAGCCCCGCGATCTGGCGGATCTGCCCGGAGCGCTGCGCCAGCTCCCCCACGGTGGCGGTGAAACCGACCAGGTGCTCGCGCGAGGCGCCCACCCGTTCGACGACCGAGTGCAGCTCCTGCAACGCCTCCAGGACTTCGTCCAGGTTTTTCTGCATCGTGGCATCGAGCCCGAGGGTGCGCTGCCGTACTTCGTCGATCGCAGCGGTCGTGCGCTCGCTTGCGGCGAACACCTCCTCGGCCAGACGCAGCTGCGCCTGCGCTCGCCCTTCGGCCGCGATCGCCTTGGTGTCGGCTCGCACCGCATCGCCGCCCACCTCCACGCTCACGCGGCGCAGCTCGACGATGATGCCGCGCATTTTCTCGGCAAAGGCGTTGTACGCCTTGGCGAGCTCGCCCAGCTCGTCGTGTGTCATCACCGGCAGGTCGACGGAGAAATCGCCCAGTCGACGGTCGTTGACCAAGGTGCGGAAGATCTCGGTCATGCGGCGCAACGGCCGCACGACGAGGTGGCGCATGTAGAGGATGAGGCCGAGGGCGATGAGCAGCATCACGGCCACGAGCGCCCCGAATTCGCCCAGGGCATCGGCGAAGGCTGCCGCCACCTCGGCGCGCAGCGCCTCGCCGCCATGCTGCACGAGCAGTGCGTCGATGCGCGCGTGCAAGGAGTTCAGGAGCAGAAAACCGCCCACGGCGACAAGCGGCAGCAGGAGGAAGCTCGAGAATTTCTTCGTGACCGTGGTAAAGAACGTCCGCTCCACCCAGTCGTAGGCGCGCCAAAACCAGTCCATATCCCTTTTCCTCGGTGGTTTGGGGATTTATCGGCTCCCCGTGAAAAAACTTTAGCCGATTCTGGCACGCCTTGCTTGCGCGAGGCTGACGGCGGCACCGACGGTCCATTCACGCCACGCCCCCCTGAGCGCTGCCCGCCCGTAGTCCTTTCCAATTCAGAAATGAGCCTGAAGGAGGTTGGTAGGTGAGTCCCCTCAGACGGCCGGGTTTTGGGCCTTGTTGATGGAACGAAAGAGTTCAGCCCTGGCCTGGTTGAGGCGTTGGGCGGCCTCATTATCGCTGATGGCGTAAGCGATGGCATCGAGCTGTTCGAA
>JACRJA010000001.1 GCA_016235745.1 Rhodocyclales bacterium
GATCGAGAAACTGCCGCAGGGCTACCAGACCGAGATCGGCGAGCGCGGCACGGGGCTATCGGGCGGACAGCGCCAGCGCATTGCGATTGCCCGCGCCCTGCTCAAGCGCCCCAAGGTGCTGATCTTCGACGAGGCGATTTCCAATCTCGATCAGCAGACTGCTGAACACTTTGCCCAGACCGTCAATCGCCTGAAACACAAGGTGACGATGATCTTCATTACGCACCAAGTGCCCAAGGGCTTGCAGGTGGATGAGGTGGTGAATATGGGGCAGCATGCTATGCACATGAGCTTGGTGAAGGAGGAGGTTTGATGATCACACTAACAAAAAGGGGGCGGATCACTACCATCATCATGACGGCATTGACTGTCATGATTGCCACTCTGGTTGGAATTGTTTATCTCATTCCGAACAGGCACAGTCTATTCATCATGAATCGCTCCAGTGGCGATGTGGTAATCACACAGATTCTCCTCAACGGAAAATCCATGGGTGCAAGTAACGTTCTTTTGAAGCCTAAGAAACAAAAGGAACAAGGAAGCGATATTGGAAAGAAGCTGGAGCTTGGCTTTAAGGCTTCTGGCAACTCAGTACTGAATCTCGATGTCAAGTTTAGGGGCGAAAAAGAAACCCGACTTAGTTGCAATCTGGAAGACCCGAACAGGGTTGGCTGTATTTTCTATGCCAACATAAGAAATGAAGATGAGCTCGCATGTTTTTGCGATAGCTATGCGGATTCTTATTGATTTATTTTCGAAATGAGGGGTAACCATGGGTGATATCAATCAGAAGATCTATGACATTGCGACCGGAGGCGCCGCTTCACAGGCAATCAACGAAGCGAACAGACCTCACGAAAATGGGTCTCAATTACCAGGGCGAGAAAATGGTCCAGCAGATGCATATCGTCACATTCTCCTTGCCGCCGAGCTGACTCGAAAATACGGTGAAGATTACGCTCGGAAGTTGCTTGATGGGCATGAGTGGACCGGGAACAATGATGGCCAAACGAAATCTGCCGAATCGATGGATCGCCATAACAATGAGATCGGAATTGAGATCGGCAATAGACTTCGGGAGTCAGGAGGAAAGTGGGAGGATGTTGTACGAGAAGCTCGGAAAAAGATCGATCCAGACAAGAATGGGGAAACTGACAGTGGCAAATGGCTCCCTCCAGAGGATTGGAAAAAGAACCCCATTGATGACGACACCGGCCAAAGGATGCCAAACGATGATCCACGATTGAAATTGCCCCCTGAATGGTCGGATGGTCCTTTGAATCCTGGTAACAACGACGACTACGATCCGGATTATTCGTCACCAGATAAGCCCTATTACGATCCTCCGGGGAATACGAAAAAGAAAACGGAGAATGCATCCACGATCCCTTCTCCAGTCGCGCTCGATTTAGACGGCGACGGCATTGAAACAGTGCCTGTTGCCAATGGTGTCTTGTTCGACCACGCTGCCGATGGCTTCGCTGAGCGTAGCGGTTGGGTGGGGCGCGATGACGGACTGCTGGTGCGCGACTTCAATAGCAATGATGCTATCGATTCCGGGCGCGAATTATTCGGTTCTGAAACTCTGCTGGCAAACGGTAGTAAGGCCGCAAACGGCTTCGACGCTTTGAGGGAAATCGATACCAATGGCGACGGCGTGATCGACGCTAATGACGCAGCATTTTCGGAACTGCGGGTCTGGAAAGATGCCAACAGCAATGGTCGCACAGATACAGGGGAACTGCTCACCCTTACAGAGGCTGGCGTCCAGTCTGTCAATTTGGCCTATACGAATTCCAGCTACGTCGATGCCTATGGTAACGCCCACAAACAGGTGGGCAGTTACACCACTGCCGATGGCCAGACCCGCGCAGCCACCGACGTGTGGGTCAAGACCGACGCCACCTACAGCGTGCCCACCGACTGGGTGGTCGTTCCGGAAGACATCGCTGCACTTCCCGACGCCCAAGGCTACGGCAAGGTGCGCGACCTGCACCAGGCCATGGCGATGGATGCTACGGGCGAACTCAAGGCTCTGGTGACGGCATTCACGCAGGCCGCGACGCCCGAAGACCGGGATGCGCTGGTCACGCAGATCATCTATCGCTGGACTGGTGTGCAGGACGTTGATCCAACCAGCCGCGCTTCGCGCATGATCTATGGCAATGCCATTGGTGATGCGCGCAAACTCGAAGCCCTGGAGGAGTTCATGGGCGAGGAATGGGTGGGCGTGTGGTGCTGGGGCACCCGAGACCCCAACCCGCACGGTCGAGCCGCGCCTGTGTTGCTGCAGGCTTGGGATGAGTTTAAGGCATTCGTCTACGGCCAACTTATGGCACAAACCCAACTTAAGGACTTGGTATTGCAAATTAGTTTTCGTTGGGACGCTGAAATGGGGGAGCCGGTCTGCGATCTTTCCGCTGTAGCAGAAACTCTGACGGAACGCATACTGATGGGTCGCGAAGCAGGATTGATAGCCTTAGGAGACTTCCTCTACTCGCTCAAAGGCATGGGCCTCTTGAACCGGATGGACGTGGCGGGCTTCAAGGCCCTGATGCTGCCGCTGGGCACGGATGTGGCGCAGACCATGGACAAGGCGCTCCAGGGTTGGGTGCCCGCCAACGGCCCCACCGAGGGGGATGATGTCCTGCGCGGCACCGAGGTGGGAGATATCCTGGATGGCCGGGGCGGCAACGATCGCTTGCTGGGACGCGGCGGCAACGACACCCTGATCGGCGGCTCCGGTAACGATGTGCTTGACGGTGGCGCGGGAGATGATGACTTGCGCGGCAGTACCGGCTCGGACACCTACCGCTTCGGCCGTGGCGACGGCAACGACACCCTCATCGAGGATTCGTGGATGACCGGTGAGACCGACCGCATCGAGTTCAAGGCCGGCGTGCTGCCCTCCGATGTACGGCTGGAACGGGTGGTGCGCACGGTCAACGGCTGGCAGGTCAGCGACGACCTCAAGATCACCCTCCGCGACACCGGCGAGACGCTCATCGTCAAGAACCATTTCAACGAGAGCAACCGCTATGCGGTGGAAGCGATCGCCTTTGCCGACGGCACGCTGTGGGATGCGGAGACGATCAAGTCCCGCAGCCTGCTGGGCGAAGCGGGCAACGACGAGCTGCGCGGGTTCAACGGTCGCGATGATGTATTGGTCGGCGACGCTGGTGACGACGTACTCGAAGGCGGTTCAGGCTCCGACACCTACCGCTTCGGCCTTGGCGACGGCCAGGATGTCATCCATGAGGGCTACGCTGCGGGCACGGATACGGTGGAATTGGCTGCTGGCGTGACGCCTGCCGACGTGACCGTGCGCTGGACGCTGCAAGGCGACATGGCCATCACCCTGTCCGATGACAGCAAACTCACCGTGCGTGGCCAGGCGGATACCTGGTCAACCGAGCGAGGGATCGAACAACTGCGCTTTGCCGACGGCACGCTGTGGGATCGCTCCGAACTGGCATCGCGTGCTCTTGCCGCCACTGCCGGGGACGATGCCCTCGTCGGCGGCTACCAGGACGACACGCTCGACGGCGGCACGGGCAACGATCAATTCCAAGATCTGGGCGGTTACGACACCTACCGTTTCGGTACGGGTGATGGTCAGGACACCATTACCGACAACACTGGCCGTGTGCTGTTCAAGCCGGGCATCGATCAGAACGACGTGAGCTTTACCCGCGACGGCAACGACCTGATCGCCACTGTCACCGCTTCGGGTGACGCGGTGCGCATCAAGGACTGGCTCAACAGTTGGCAGCGCATCGACCGCTTCGACTTCGACAACGGCGCTCGCTTGAACGTCAATGACGTGCTGGCCAAGCTCAACGTCAGCGAAAGCGCGGAAATCCTCTACGGCTCGCCGGGTGAGGATGCGCTTTCCGGCACCGAGAAGGACAGCACGCTCTATGGCCGCGAAGGCAACGACGTGCTCACCGGCGGCGCGGGCAGTGACCAGATCTACGGCGAAGCTGGTGATGACGTCCTGGATGGCGGCGCCGACCGCGACTGGCTCTACGGCGGCGAAGGCAACAACACCTATGTCGTTGCCCCGGGCATGGGCCTGGACAACGCGCTGGGCGCGAGCCTGGCAGTGGCCAATGACACCGTGGTGTTTGCACCGGGCATCCGCCCCGAGGATGTGTCGGTGCAGTTGGGGGATGCGAGCTGGAGTGGCCAGGCGGGTGATGTCGGCTACTACAACCTGGTCATCGGTATTGGCGGCAACGACGCGCTGGTCGTGGGCTCCGACAACTGGGACGACCTCGGGCGCGGCGCGATCCAGCATTTCCGCTTCGACGACGGCACCGAATGGACGCTAGCCGACGTGATCGCCCGCGCCGATGGCGGCAAGATGGGCTGGCAGCATCGCTATTGGGGTGATTCAACCGATCTCGTCGGCAGCCAGGCCGACGATGACATCACCGACTACACCGGCGAGTCCGTCACCGTGCAGGCACGCGGCAACAACGACAACGTCTATCTGGAAGCCGGCAACGACCAGGTGTCTGCTGGCAGCGGCGAGGACGACGTTTCCTCCGGCGCGGGCGAGGATCTGGTTGCCGGAGAGTCTGGCAATGACAACCTCGACACCGGCGCAGGCGACGACGTGGTCGTCTTCAACCACGGCGATGGCAACGACACCCTGCGCACCGGCGAAGGCACGGACACCCTGTCCTTCGGTTCCACGGTTCTGCCGGCGATGCTTTCCGCAGCATTGGATCACGACGGGCGCGTAGTGTTGCTGGTGGATGCGGGCGCAGGCGGTTCGATCACGCTGGACGACACGCGCATCGACGATCTGCCGGGCGATCTGGAGCGCATCCAGTTCATCGACGCCGACGGCAAGACGCGCATCTTCGACCTTGCGGGCTGGCTGCAGGCCCATGCGGGCGCCTTGCTGTCCGCCACACTTGAGACGCCGCTGGCTTTCGACGGCACAGGCTTCGAACTGACCGCCACGGTAGCCCCCGCAGGCGGGCTGGAGGCCGTGGCTTATGCCCAGTCCGGCGATCTGTTCGCTTCTGCCAACCTCGCCAACAACACCCCGAGCGACAGCGATGACGTGCTCTACGGCACGCCCAATGGCGACACGCTGGACGCGGGCGCGGGCAACGACATCGCGCTGGGCCTGACTGGCCATGACACGATCCTCGGCGGTGACGGCAACGACCTGATCCACGGCGGCGATGGCGACGACGTGCTGGAGGGCAACGCCGGAGACGATGTGATCTACGGCGGCTGGGGCGCGGACACGCTCACGGGCGGCACCGGCAACGACGCACTCTTCGGCGAATGGGGCGGCGACACCTACGTGTACCAGCCCGGCCATGGCGAGGTGATCATTGACGACGACCATCGCGTGCTCAACTGGAGTTACGGCGGTGAAATGCCTTCGCTTGCTGCTAAGTCGTCCGGTGATGTTGTCGAATGGGATGGAGGTGAAGGCGGCTATGGTGGCGGTTGGGACGGTGGCGAGGGCGGCTACGGCGGTGCTTTCGTTGACGACGCCCCCAACATCCTCACCTTCGGCCCCGGCATCCGCCCGCAAGACCTGCGCTATTCGGAGCAGAACGGCGATCTGGTGATCGAGTTCGCCAATCAGCCCGGCGACCGGGTGATCCTGAGGGGCTATGAGCCGAACCGGGCCACCCAGACCCGCTCGGTGGACATCATCCGCTTTGCCGACGGCACCGAGATCGTGGCCGAGAACATCGAACCCACGGGCAAGACCGAAAGGGCTGGCGATGAAGGCAGCTGGCTCGAAGGTACGCCGTTTGCCGACACCCTGATCGGCGGTGACGGCGATGACGTGCTCGATGGCCAGGGCGGTGCAGACCGCTTGGTGGGCAGCGCAGGTTCCGATACCTATCGCATCTACAAGGAATGGGGCAGCCCGACCGAGACGCTGATCGCAGAAACCTGGCGCGAGCAGGACTTCAACCGCATCGAGATTGAGGGCGACGTCAATGCCGATGACTTGCATTTGGCGTTCGACGGGCGCGACCTGCTGCTGCGCTACACCGAAGACGGCGACGCGATCCGCTTCGCTGGCTTCGATCCGCGCACAGAGGGTATGCAAACGCCAGTTTCGGAAATCAGTCTGCCCTGGCAGGGTGTCAGCCTGTCGTTCGATGAACTGATGGCGCGCGGGGTGCGTTACGGCGATCACACCCAAGATACCTACGACATCAACATTGGCGACGGCGAGGTCTTTATCGAGGATATCGCCGCCCCGGATGCCGGCAACGTGTTACGCTTTGGGCCAGGCATCGATCCGGAAGCGTTACGCGCCAATCTGCGTTTTGAGGAGGACGGCAATGGTGACCATTCGCTCCGTATCTCTTATGGCGGCGACGGCGACATTCTGCTTCTGACCGGATTTAATCCAAACGACGTGCTCGGAGGTGGTCATGCCGTTGATCGCTTCGAATTCGTCGATGGTACGGTTTGGGATTACGCCACTCTGGTTTCGGGTGGTTTCCTGGTTGAAGGCGATGAGCAATCAAACGAACTGACCGGTACAAACCTTGCCGACAGGCTCCATAGTGGCGGCGACAACGACGCGCTCCATGGAGGCGCCGGTAGCGACGAGTTGCACGGTGGAATCGGCAACGACGTGCTCTCTGGTGACGCGGGTGATGATGCCTACGTTTTCAACAAAGGCGACGACCTCGACACGATCATCGACAGTGGCGCGACCGACTTCAATTACATCCGCTTCGGGACTGACATCCGACCCGAAGACATTCGCCATGAATGGGATGGCGCCACCCTCGTCTTGCATTACAGCGATGACGATGCAGTGCGGATCGATAACTACTACGGCACGGAAGGCAATCCGGTCATTCTTGCGCTCGCGTTTGAAGACGGCACGGTAGTGTCTCTCACCGAACAGATGAACCGTGCTCCCGTGGCAGTCCGACATCTGGCCGACACGATGGCGACCGAAGATCAGGACTTCAGCCTGATTCTGCCCGCCGACCTGTTCAGCGACCCAGACGCGTCCGACGAGATACAGGTGGTGGTGAAACTGGCCAACGGCGAGCCGCTACCGGCATGGCTCAGTTTCGATCCTGTCTCCCGCACATTGAGCGGGAAACCTGCTAATGATGACGTGGGTGACCTCGCGATTGTGGTGGAAGGCAAGGATCACTTCGGCGCTACCGCCAGCACAACTTTCAATATCACGGTGCAAAACACCAACGACGCCCCCGAAGTCGGCACGCCCCTGTCTGACCTGCGCGCACTGGAAGACGCTGCGTTCAACTTCACGCTGCCCGCTGGCAGCTTCCGTGACGTGGATGTGGGCGATGCGCTCAGCTACACGGCCACGCTGGTAAACGGCGATCCGCTACCCGACTGGCTCTCCTTCGATGCGCAGACCGGTACCTTCAGCGGCACCCCGGCCAACGGCGATGTGGGCAGCGTGTCGGTGCTCTTGACCGCCTCTGACGTGGCGGGCGCGCAGTCCAGCCAGACTTTCGCCATCGGCGTGAGCAACGTCAACGACGCGCCCGAGGTTGGCACGGTGCTGGCGAACCAGAGCGGACGTGCAGGTAAGGCGCTGAGCTGGCAACTGCCCGGCACGGCCTTCGTCGACGTCGATGCGGGAGATGTGCTGGCCTACACGGCCACGCTTGCCGACGGCAGCGCGCTGCCCGACTGGCTCGCGTTCGACGCGGCCAGCGGCACTTTCAGCGGTACCCCCGCCTCGGCAGGCAACTATGTCCTGCGGGTCACCGCCACCGATCTGGCGGGCGCACAGGCCAGCCAGAGCTTCACCCTGGCGGTCGAATCCGGCGGCGGCAACCAGGCGCCGGTCACCACAGCGGATACTGCGAATGTGATCGAGGATCGCACGCTGCTGGCCTGGGGCAATGTGCTTGCCAACGACCGCGACCCGGAAGGTAAACACCTCTCCGTTGCCGACGCGGGTATCCGGCGCGGCGAATACGGCGTGCTGACCCTGCTGTCCAATGGCACCTACGCCTATGTGCTCGACGATTGCTCACCCAAGGTGCAGGGCTTGGGCGTGGGCGAGTCTGTCACGGATACCTTCAACTACCTGGCCAGCGATGGCAGCCAACGCAGCGACGGTGCATTGACGATCACGGTGCAGGGCACCAACGACACGCCCGATCTGGTGCGCCGCCTCTCCGACGTGCAACTCGCCAAGGGCAAGGCGTTCTCGTGGCAAATGCCCGCGGGCAGCTTCCGCGACGCCGACCGCAACGATACGCTGAGCTACACGGCCACTTTGTCCAACGGCAAGCCGCTGCCAAGCTGGCTGAAGTTCGATGCCGCCACGCAGACCTTCAGCGGCACGGCCCCGGCCAATGCCAAGGGCAGCATCGAGGTGTGCGTCACCGCCAGCGATGGCCATGGCGAGTGCTCGACCGCCTCGGGCGGCTTCAAGGTGGGCTTTGGCAACAAGACGGTGGTGCCGACCGCCACCCAGGGCAACGAAGGCGTGGGCAACGGCGCGGATGCGCCGCCTCCCGGACACGGTGCCAACATCAACGATGGCGGCGGTACCTCGCCGGGTCAGCCAGACCGCAAGCAAGGATCTGGGCACGGTGACGACGATGGCGATCCGCTGGCTCGCTTCCTCGACGGCTTCAAGCGCGACGACAAATCCGCCCAGTCACCCCATTCGGCCTTGCCTGCGCTGGATCGCCGCTGGTTCGAGCAATGGGGCGAACAACAGCAAGCATCCGGGCAAGCTGGTCAGGCCCCAGCCAACCACGATGTGGAGCGCCACTGGGCCGAGCTGACCCGCGCCCTGAACCGGCTCGATGCCGAACGCCAAAGTGCGCCCGCCTGGAGCCACGCCAACCAGGGGGCCGACCTCACCGGTCTGGCGGGCTGGATGCACAGTGGCGGGCAAGGAGCGCGCGGCGACGGCGTCGATGCCGTGTCGCTGGCCTGCGGTACAGGCACCCAGCTCAAGGGCTTCACCGGCATCAAGGAAGGGATGGGCAAGCTGTCATGGTAAGCCGTCCCCCCCGCCGATGGCACGCGTTCTGATCGCGTGGGAGCTGGGCGAGGCCTCCGGTCACCTCGCCCGGTGCCTGCAGCTGGCGCAAGGACTCGTCGCTCGAGGGCATGTGGCGGCGCTGGCGCTCAAGGACGTTCGGCTGCCCGCCGGACAGCGCCCGGCGTCGGGCATCACCGTGCTACCCGCGCCGCTGACCTCACAGGCGGGTGCGGGCAGCAGCCCACCGGTGAACTACGCCGAGGTGCTGCGTGTCAGCGGTTTTGCCGATCCTGTCCCTCATCGAGCGGGCATTTCTCGACGGCTGACAGACTGATCCTACTCAACAGGCTCAAGACCATCAGGAGAGCCCCCGGCATGCCTGCATTAAAGTCCCTCGTACATCACGCCCACAGCGATCATCTGGATTTTCATCCGCCGCTGATCCGTTTGCAGTACCGCGCGCCACATCCGCAGGGGCGGCGCGTGCTGTGGGCCATGCTGGCGTTAGTCGCCTTTCTCATCGTCTGGGCGCTGCTCGGACGACTGGACATCGTGGCGGTGGCCGACGGCAAGCTGGTACCGGCCACCTACCTCAAGATCGTGCAGCCCTCGGAAGCGGGCATCGTCAAGGAAATCCTGGTGCGCGAGGGCGAGACGGTGCGCGCAGGGCAAACCCTGATGCGCATGGATGCGCTCATCACCAACGCCGATCTGGACGCCATCGCCACCGAATACGCCCGCAAGCAACTTCAGCTTGCCCGCATCGACGCCGAACTCGCCGGCAAACCTTTTGCGCCGGATGTTCAGGCTCCGGCAGCGCTCATTCGTGAAACCGGCGCGCAGTACCAGGCCAACCGCGATGCCCTGGCCGCCGCCTTGGCCGAGGAACGCAGCCGCCTGCTCAAGGCGCAGCAGGAGCTGGCGGCTGCCCGCCAGCAAAAAGAACGGCTCGAAGCGGTGTTGCCCCACTACCGCGACCAGGACAAGGCCTATGAGAAGTTGGTCAAAGAAGGCTTTGCCGGAACCTTGGTGGGCTCGGACAAACGGCGCGAGCGCATCGAGAAGGAACAGGAATTGGCCACGCAAGGGCATCTGATTGCTTCTGCCCAGGCCAGCATCGACCAGTCGCTCAAGAAGCTCAAGCAGATCGAGGCCGACTATGTGCGGCAGTTACACGCTGAGCGCAATGAGGCACAGGCGCAGATCGACAAGCTCGCCAAGGAACTTGAGAAGCAGCAGCACCGGCGCGAACTGCTGGAACTGAAAGCCCCGCAGGATGGCGTGATCAAGGATCTGGCCACTCACACTGCCGGCACGGTGGTACAACCGGGCACCGTGCTCGCCAGCCTCGTGCCACGGGATGAGAAGCTCAAGGCCGAGGTCTGGGTCTCCAACGAGGACATCGGCTTTGTGCGGCCGGGGCAACCGGTCAAGCTCAAGTTCGCCTCCTACCCCTTCCAGAAGTACGGCATGGGACAAGGCACCGTCGAACACGTGAGTGCCGATGCGCAGAGTGAAGAAGAGGCACGTGACAAGGGCCTGCAAGGCGCTGGGCAACGCCCTCTGCGCTACAAGGCGCTGGTGGCGCTTGATGCGAGCGCACTGGAGACGGATGGGGTGCAATATCCGCTGTCGGTGGGCATGCAGACCACGGCGGAAATCCTGTTGGGCGAGCGCACAGTGGCAGAATACCTGCTCTCGCCGGTGAAGAAGGCGTGGCATGAGGCAGGCCGGGAGCGATGAATAATGCCCCACAGCAGTCGGCGCTGACGGTCGCCGCGCTGCCCAGCCAGGTACCGGGCATCCACTGGCCTGCCGTGGTGGGGGCACGCGATGCCGCCGTGCTTGCCTTGCTGTTCCAGATGGAGAGCACGCAGTGGATGTCGAATGAGGCGCTGCGCGAGCAACAGCATCGACAGCTGGAGGCGCTGCTCGACCACGCGCGCCGCCACTGCGCCTTCTATCGCGAGCGCTTACCAAACGACCTGGCTCGCTGGCACGAGATTCCGTTGCTGACCCGCGCGAACCTGCAAACACAAGCCGATGCCATGCGGGCCAGCGCTTATCCGCGCGCGCACGGTAAGACCTTCGACAGTGCGACGGGCGGCTCGACGGCCGAACCCGTCACGGTGCGGCGCACGGCGCTCACCCAGCTCTTCTGGCAGGCGGTGACGTTGCGCGACCATCTCTGGCACCGGCGCGATCTCTCCGCGACCATGGCCATCATCCGTCAGTTTCCACAGCCGGTAGATGAAACCAAACCAGGACGATGGGGCGGTGTTTTACGCAGCGGCCCGGCCTGGTACCTGCCGATCTCGACCTCTGTGGACGCTCAGTTGCGCTGGCTGCAAAAGGTCGATCCGGGCATCCTGCTCACCTATCCTTGGCAGGTCGGCGACATACCCTTGCCCTTGTCGGTCAGTGGCAAGTTCGAGGAATTCATCTCCTCGACCCTTGAACCCGGGAAAAACGGATGACGGACACGAAACACCAGCGGCTGGCAGCCAGGCTGCACACCGCTTTGTGAACTGGACCCCACTGTCAAGACAGATTTCATCCGAGTTTAAGCTACGTCTATCGCTTCACTCGCAGCGCAACAGCGCTGCCCTGTGGTTGCGCCGCCGAACCGATCCGGGATACTCGCGCCGCCTCCCGTAGCATCGGCATACACCGCGTTCGGCGTCCGCTTGCCTAACGCCTGGTGCGCTCGCTCACCGTGGTAGAACGCGAAATACTGCGTCAGCCCGATGGTCAGCTCGGCCACCGTACCGTACCCTTTCAAATACACGTCCTCATACTTGAGGCTGCGCCACAGCCGTTCGACGAAGATATTGTCCAGGGCGCGGCCGTGCCCGTCCATGCGGATGGCGATCTCTTCGCGCTGGAGCACGCCCGTGAAGGCCGCGCTCGTGAATTGCGAGCCCTGATCGGTGTTGAAGATCTCGGGCTTGCCGTGCACGCCCAACGCCTCCTCTAGACAATCGACGCAGAACGACGGGCCCATGCGGTTGCTGATCCGCCAGATAGACGACCATGCGCCGGCTGCCGTAAAACGGCCGCCGCGTGTATTGCTCGTCGACCTGCCGGCACCGCAGCAGGTCTTCTTCCGATTCTTCGCTGGGCGCCTGCTGCCCGTAGAAGCTCGAGCGCGCCACCCCGGCTAGAATCGCATTGCCGCGACAAGGCCCGTTCCGCCTGCCGGTCGATCCAGCTCATTCGTACCTTGCCGCTCATAGTCCGAACTTTTTTTGAGCCAGTCGAGCTCCCTCTTCAGCCGGCCGATCTCTGCGTACAGGCACTCTTCGTCGGCCTGCGGCGTCGGCTTCGGCCCGCGCTTGCCCTCGAACCGCGTCGCCGCCTGCTCCACGATCTCCTTTTTCCATTGCCCCACCACAACGGGATGCACGCCATACTGCTGCCCGATCTCGTTGAGCGTCTTCACCCCCTTGAGCGCTTCCATCCCGACTTTCGCCTTGAACTCGGCGCTGTGCACCTTGCGTTTCTTGACCTCACTCATGCTATCGTCCTGATGGGGCGAGAGCTTAAACCAGTGTCTCAAATTCGGGAACCACTATACACGTTCGACAATTTCCTCCTCACGATGGCGATGACGGCCATCGGCATGGAAACGAACGTGCGTAAGTTCCGGCAGGTCGGCCTAGGACCCCTCTATCTCGCCGCCGCGCTCTTCCTCTGGCTCGTATTCGGTGGCTATGGCGTCACCCGCGCTTTTGCGACGATGCTCGGGTAAGCGTACGGCAACGAAAACGCCGCGAGGCGCTGCAGCCCGAGGGGGTCCTCCGAGGCCACTCTTCCGGGCAAAGCGCCTCACCTGCCAAGCAGCCAGGCCCCTGGCCTTGGGGTTGCGCCAGAATACGGCCGCGGCGCGTCTGCTTCTTCGCGGCGCATGGTCCCGGCTTCGGTCGATGCCGGAACAGGATTCTTCAAGGACGCGCCGTCCCCCGCAGGGAACCTATTTACAGAAGCATCTTCGGGTCGGTACGATCGAGGCGGGTAAACTCCAACATCCACTTCGGATAGAGCCGCGGCAAGGCCGAAACCTCGTCGAGCGCGCGCATCGCCTCATCGGTGAGCATCCATTCCACTGTTTTGAGATTGTCCTGCAATTGCTCGGGTTTGGTCGCCCCGATGATGACCGAACTCACGGCCGGTTTGCGCAACAGATAGTTGAGCGAGACTTGCGCCGGGGTAACGCCGCGCTCGCGGGCGATGCGCTGTACCACATCGAGAATGGCATAGGCACGATCCTCGTCGAGTTGAATGAAATTCTGCTCTTCCTTGCTGCGTCGGGCATTAGCCGGTCCTTTGCCTCCGCGCGGATATTTGCCGGTAAGAAACCCTGCAGCCAGCGGCGACCACGGCGTCAGCCCCAGCCCTTGGTCTTCACACAGCGGCACGAGTTCGTACTCCACGTCGCGCGACACCAGGGAATAATGCGCCTGCAAGGAGACGAACTTCTCCCAATGGTGTTTCTCGGAGAGCGCCAACGCTTTCATCAACTGCCAGGCAAAGAAATTCGAACATCCGAGATAGCGGACCTTGCCCTGATGAACGAGATCATCGAGGGCCGAAAGCGTCTCTTCGAGCGGGGTAAGGAAATCGAAACTATGAACGATGTAGAGGTCGATCCAATCGGTACCGAGCCGGCGCAGACTGTTCTCGCAACTCTGGATGATGTGCCGGCGGCTCAACCCCACGTCGTTGATCTCGGGGCTCATGCGTCCCCGCACTTTGGTGGCAAGGACGACTTTGTCCCGTTTACCCTTGAGCGCCTTGCCCAGGATCTCCTCTGACTGACCATAGGAATAGACGTCGGCCGTGTCGAAGAAATTGACTCCAGCATCGAGTGCGATGTCGACCAGACGCTGCGCCGCTGCCTGATCGAGGCCACCGATCTTCTCCCAATAGCCTTGTCCGCCAAAGCTCATCGTTCCCAGGCACAACTCGGAGACGAGCAAGCCCGATTTGCCCAGCTGACGGTATTTCATCACCATGGTCTTTCTCCTGTCGGGTAACGCACCCCTCGGTCACCGAGGGAATGCCTCTCATCTTAGGTGAAGTCGGGACGAAAAACGCAACGAAACGATTCATCCGGCGCATGGTCGCATAGTGGTTGACCTATGCCTCTGGCAATTTAGGGGCACCTCGAACAACCTACTGTGCGACCCGGCATGGCCTATTTCCCTCAGGTCTCCAGCGGATCCACCTCCAGGCGCCAGCGCAGGGAACGGGGAGGCGACAAGCGACGCAGCGCCTCGACCCAGCGAGCAAGGAAGGCGTGCAGGGAGGACCGGTGTCCCCCCTCGACGAGCAGCTGAGCCCGTTCGCGGCGCGCGAGGCGCACGAGACGCATCGGTACCGGATCGAACACCCTCACCGGCCAGCCCTCCTGGTTCGCAAGCTCACGCCCGGCGGTGCGCGCCGTCTCCAGAAAAGCGAGCGCCGGCTCCAGCGTCTCGTCGTCGGCCCGCAGTAGCGCTTGAAAGGCAAAGGGCGGCAGACGCAACGCCTGCCGCTCGGCGAGCGTCCTCGCGGCAAAGGCGGCGTAGTCATGCGTCGCAAGCTCGCGAAAGAGCGGATGCTGGGGAAACTCCGTCTGCACCAGCACCCGCCCCGGCGCCCCGGCCCGTCCGGCACGGCCAGCCACCTGCATCAGCTGCTGGAACATCCGTTCCGTCGCACGCACCTCGGCGGCGTAGAGCCCGGCATCGGCCCCGATCACCCCAACGAGCGTGAGCGACGGAAAATCGTGTCCCTTGGCCATCATCTGCGTGCCCACGAGCAGGTCGTAGCGCCCCGCGCGCACCTCCTCGAGCAAGGTTTCCCATTGGGCCAGGGTCTTCACCGCGTCGCGGTCGATGCGCGCGATCCGCGCCCGGGGAAACAGCGCCTGCAACCGCTCCTCCAGCCGCTGCGTGCCGCGGCCGATGGGCTGCAGGTCGAGCGCGCCGCACTCGGGACAGGCCCGCGGCGGGGCCTCGCGATGACCGCAGTGGTGACAGTGCATCCGAGCATCGTCCCGATGGAAGACGAGATTGGCCGAGCAGTTGGGGCAGCGGCTCACCCAGCCGCAATGACCGCAGCGCACCACCGGCGCGTAGCCCCGTCGGTTGAGGAAAACGAGCGCCTGCTCGCCGCGCGCGAGCGTCGCCTCGATCGCCTGGACGAGCGGCACGCTCACCCCTTCTTCGGCTGGCGTCTGGGCCGTGTCGATGAGCTCTATCGCCGGCAAAGGCTGGCCGCTCGCCCGGGCGGACAAAGTCACGCGCCGGTAACGACCTATCTCGCTGGCCGCCCAGCTCTCGAGCGAGGGCGTGGCCGAGCCGAGCACGATCGGCACGTTCCAGCGGCGAGCGCGCCAGATCGCCAGGTCGCGCGCCGAATACGGCACGCCTTCGAACTGCTTGTAAGAGGAATCGTGCTCCTCATCCACCACCACCAGCCCCGGCCGCACGAAGGGCGCGAACACGGCGAGCCGCGTGCCGAGCACCACGTCGATCTCGCCGCGCATCGCCGCCACGAAGGCCGCGGAGCGCTCGCCGGCCGGCGCCTCCGAATGCAGGCACACGATGCGGGCCGAAGGGAAACGGGCATGCACCCGCTCGGTGAGCTGCGGCGTGAGGGCGATCTCGGGCACCAGCAGCAACGCCTGCTTTTCCCGGGCGAGGCACTCCGCTACCAGGCGCAGATAGACCTCCGTCTTCCCACTGCCGGTGATACCGTGCAACAGGGTTACCGAGAATCCGTCCCGCGGCACTGCCGCCAACGCCGCTGCTTGTCCTTGCGTGAGCTCGGGCAGCGGCCCGGCCGGCGCCGTGGCCCCCTCCTTGCCCACGCTCGCCCTACGGGGCTCGCGCTTGCGCCGACGCAGCGCCGGGGGCAGCATCGTCGCCACGACCTCGCCGAGCGGTGCAAGGTAATAGCGGGCAGCGAATTCGAGCAACTCCCGGTCGGCCTCGGGTAGCGGCGGCAACCCCTCCCAGACCGCCTCCACCGGTTTGATCCGCTCGTCGGGAACGGACGGATCCGCCTCGAGCGACCAGACGATGCCCAGCTTCGCCCCGCGACCAAAGGGCACGCGCACGATCCGTCCGGGCACGACCCCTGCGGGCGCCCAGTAGTCGAAAAGCCCTTCACCAGGAAACGGCAGCAGCACCTGGACCCGGCGCATCCCGCTGGTCATGCTTGGCGATGATATTTCACGCTCTCGGTCTGTACGGCGTGGACCAGCGCCGCCACGTGCTCCGGCGGCGTATGCTGCGAGATGCCGTGCCCCAAGTTGAACACATGCCCCGAACCGTGACCGAAGGCTTCGAGCACCTTGCAAGCCTCGCGCACCACCACGTCGGGCGGCGCAAAGAGGATCGCCGGATCGAGATTGCCCTGCAGCGCCACCCGGTCACCGACCAAGGCCCGCGCCCGGCCGATGTCCATCGTCCAATCCAGCCCCACGGCATCGGCGCCGATGCTGGCCAAATCTTCCAGCCACACCCCGCCGCCCGTGGTGAACACGATGGAGGGGACGATTCTGCCTTCCGCCTCACGGCGCAAGGCCGCGACGATGCGCGCCAGATACGGCAGGGAAAACGTCTTGAAGGCCTCTTCGGCGAGCACGCCCCCCCAGGAATCGAAGAGCATCACCGCCTGCGCCCCCGCCTCGATCTGGGCGTTGAGGTAATCGATCACCGCTTGCGTTGTCACCTCGAGGATGCGGTGCATCAGGTCGGGGCGGGTGTAGAGCAGCGTCTTGACCGTACGGTAATCCTCGCTCGCCCCCCCCTCGACCATGTAGCAGGCCAGCGTCCAAGGGCTGCCGGAAAAACCGATGAGCGGCACCGAACCGTCGAGCGCCCGCCGGATCTGGCGCACCGCCTCCAGTACGTAGGCGAGCTCCACCGTGGGATCGGGGGCCGAGAGATTGCGGATCTCCCATTCGCTGCGCAACGGCCGCTCGAACTTCGGCCCTTCTCCTTCGACGAAATACAGCCCCAGACCCATCGCATCGGGCACCGTCAGGATGTCGGAAAAGAGGATCGCCGCATCGAGGCCGAAGCGCGCAAGCGGCTGCAGCGTCACCTCGGTAGCCAGCGCCGGATCCTTGCACAAAGCGAGGAAGCTGCCGGCCCGTCGGCGCGTCTCGCGGTACTCGGGCAGATAGCGCCCGGCCTGCCGCATCAACCAGATTGGCGTACGATCCACGGGTTGGCGCAGCAGCGCCCGCAGGAGGCGGTCATTTTGCAAATGGGGCATGAGAGGGCGGCTCCGTGTGAAGCGAGAGGACAGCCGCCATTATACGGAGCTCAGTCGGTATCCTGGACGCGCTTGAGCGACAGGCCGAGCTGCTTGATCTTGCGGTAGAGGTGCGTGCGCTCCAGGCCGGCGAGCTCCGCCACCCGGCTCATGGGCAGGGCCTCGCGCTCGAGCAGGCGCTCGAAGTACATGCGCTCGAAGGCTTCGCGCGCCTCGCGCAGCGGCAGGGTGAGCAGACGCTCCAGCGTAGGCTGATCCGGCAGGCCGAAGATGCGCTCGATCGCTGCCTGGGGCACGACGCCGTCCTCCTGGGCGTCCAGCAAGGCTTCGGCCAGAGCGAAAAGATCCATCTCCAGCGGCAGCATCCTCGTGGGCATGCGCACCAGGCCGCCCGGCGGAAGCTGGGGAACCACCCTGCAGCCGCGCCGCTGCGCCACCTCGGCCAGCGCCAGCGGCATGAGGGTCTCGAGCGCCCGCAAGGCTTCATCCCGCTTCGGCACCTCGACGCGGCATTGGGCGAGAGCAGCCACGATCGGCTCGGGCCAGCCGTCCTGCGCCAGGGCTTCCGGCGTCATCTCGCCGAAGACGATCACGCGCGCGGAGTAGTCTTCCCGGCGCTCGATGGCGAAGCAGAGGTTTTTTTGCTGCAGGCGGGTCAGGTTCTGCAGCGCGTACACATACCAATGCCCGCCGCGCGCCCGCTGCAGCTTGTCGAGTGAAAGCGGCTGGGTTTCGGCGCCGAGATCGAGCTTTGGCCCTTCGCCCAGGCTCAAGGCATGCGCCAGAGCCTGGACGAGAAAAGCGTCGCTCACCTGCAAGTAGAGAAGCCCCCGGCGCTGCAGAAAGTCCTTGGCCTTGTCCAGCACGGGAGCGAGCAGGGGATGCTCCCCCAGCCGGCCGATCGCCACCTCGCTGGGCGCTTTCGCCTGCCGGGATCGCGCCACCGCCTCCTTGATGGCCGGCAGCAGCTTCTGCATCGAAATGGGTTTTTCGAGAAAATCGATCGCCCCGATGCGCGTGGCCTCCACCGCCGTGTCGATCGTGGCGTGCCCCGACATCATGATTACCGGCGGCGCGGGCGGCTGACGCCCCATCCACTGCCGCAAGAGGGTGATGCCGTCGACGTCGGGCATCCAGATGTCCAGCAGGATCACGTCCGGCCGCTCCGCCTCCAGGCGCTCGTTCGCCTGCAGGCCGTTCTCGGCCGTCTCGACGGCGTAGCCCTCGTCTTCGAGGATCTCGCGCAGCAACTCGCGGATACCCACTTCGTCGTCCACGATGAGCACTTTAGCCATCGCGGCCTCCTTCACGCACGTCGTCACCGAGCGGGAATTCGATCTCCACCATTGCCCCTCCCTCCGTCCGGTTGACCAAGCGGACCTTGGCGCCATGATCATCGAGGATCTTCTTGATCACCGCCAGCCCCAAACCGGTTCCCTTGGGCTTGGTCGTGAAATAGGGTTCGAACGCATGGCGCAGCAGCTCCGGCGGGAACCCGGGACCGTTGTCGAGGACGCGCAGCATCAGAGTGTCGGCATGGCGCCGGACCTCGATGCGGATCAGGCCGTCCTGCCGCCCCTCCAGCGCATCCTGGGCATTCTGGATGAGATTATGCAACACCTGCCGCATTTGGGAAGCGTCGGCCCGCAGCGCCGGCAAGGGCTCTTGCGGTAAATCAAGTTCCAGGCGCGCCGGAGAGGATTCGTACAAAACCAGCACGCTGCGAAGCAGCGACTGCAGCTCGAGCCAATCTTTTTTCGGCGCGGGCAGGCGGGCATAGTCGCGGAAGGCGTTGACGAGGTTTTTCATCGCCTCTACTTGATCGATGATCGTCTGCGTGGCGCGTTCGAGCATCTGCCGCTCCTCGGGCCCCAAGCGTTGCGCGAGCTTGTAGCGCAAGCGCTCGGCCGAGAGCTGGATCGGCGTGAGGGGATTCTTGATCTCGTGCGCCAGGCGCCGCGCCACTTCGCCCCAAGCCGCGGTGCGCTGCGCCTGTACCAGATCGGTGACGTCGTCGAACACGACCAGCCGCCCGCTGCCGTGGCGCGTCGGTAGCGTGGCCACATGCAGCAGCAAGATCTGCGTATGCCCATCGGCACAACGGCGGCGCCATTCGGTGGGGCCTGCCGGCTCGCGGCCGATGAGCTCGGTGATCAGCGTCGCGAATTCCGGCTCGATCGTCCAGCAGGAAGGCGGATGCCCGGTGCACCCTTGCAGATCGATTTCGAGGATGCGTGACGCCGCAGCATTGGCGATCGTCAGATTCCCCACCGCGTCGAACGCCAGCACGCCGGTGCTCAGGTTGGCGAGGATCGTCTCCAGGTAGGCGCGCGCCGCCTCGATCTGGGCGTGCGACTCTTCGGCCGCCTGCCTCGCCTGGGCGAGTTGCTGCGTCATCGCGTCAAACGAGCGCGTCAGCACCCCCAGCTCGTCGCGGGCCGCGATCGGCGCCAGCGGCCGGTAATCGCCGGCCGCCACCGCCCGCGTCCCTTCCGCGAGCACCATCAGCGGCGTGATGAACTTGCGCGAGAGATACATCGCCAGCGCGAGTGCCGCCAGCAGCGACAGCAAGACGGTAATGGTGAGCGTGAGCGCATAGATGCGCTGCAGCCCCTCCTTGCCGACCACGATCTGCTGATAATCCCGATAGGCCGTCTGCACCGCGTCGATCTGCTCGGCGATGTTCGCCGGTACACGTTGCACCAGCTGCAGGTAGGCTGCTTCCGTCGTACTTCCCGGCATCGTCGCACCAAGCACGGCGATCACGCGGATCAGCGGAACCCCTTCGGGGGACGTATCGACGCGGTGAAAGAGCCCCGTGCTGCGGGCTACTTGTAACTCGATCGAAGAGGGAAGCACCGAACCCAGCCAGCGATCGTCCGGGCTCACCGTCACCAGCGGCGTCCCCTTGGCGTTGAGCACCGTAATCGAGCTCACGCCCAGGTTCTCGCGCAGGGGCGTGAGCGTGGCGATGTCGACCCCTCCTGCCTGGGCGATTTGCCCCCGCAGCGTCTCCGCGTCATGCCGCGCCTTCAGCACCAGGTTGTCGAGCGTGTTGCGCGCCAGCGCCACGCCGCTCTCCAGCGCCCGCTCGACCCGGATGTCGAACCAGGTCTCGATCGAACGCACGACGAAAAAGATCGAGACGAGATAGAGGATCACCGCCGGGATCAGGGCCATGGCGGTGAACATGAGCGTCAACCGCACGCGCAGACGCGTACCGAATTTCCTGCGCCGATACTGCCGGTAGAGATGCCAACACTGGCGGCCGAGCAGCACGCCGAGTCCGGCCACCACCACCGCATTGAGCGTCAGGAAATAAAGAAAGGCGGAGCCGAAGACGTCGGTGTTGCTACTGGCCGTGGCGAGCAGGAAGATCGAGATCGCCACGACGGCCAGGATCACCACGGTCAGGCCCCGGTTCATCGCGCTCTCCACGGGTACCAGCGGTAAGGCCCCACCTCCCAGGCATACGTGTCGTTGCCCAGCGCACTCGCGCGCAGGGTCTGCGGCAAGTGCGACAGCTCGACGCTCAGCCGCAATTCGGCCCGCACGTCGGTCAGCGGATTGAACACGTCACCGGCCACCGGCCAGCCACGGATCAAGCGCAAAGCTTGGATGAGGGATTCCCGGTCGTAAAAGACGTGCGTTGCCTCGCCCACCGTCAACAGCCAATCCTGCGTCACCGGCTGGTGTCGTACCGTGATGCGCCAGAATTTGCCGAAGACCAGCTGATCGCTCCAGTACCAGCGCTCGCGGTAGAGCATCAGCTCCAGGCGCAGAGGCATGGCGATACCCCGCTGCAGCAGATCTTCCCATACGGCGGGGAAACGCTCGAACCCCAGATCGGCGTCGAGAAACCAGTTCCCTGTGCCGTCGCGCCAGAGCCGCGCCCGCGAGGCGGCATCGGCCACCGCCGTCCCATCATTGGTCAATAGGCCCAAAGCGCCCAGGGGAAGCGCGCCCAAGGCGAACAGCAGCCGCCGGCGAAGCGGATCAAGCGGTTTTGCGCAGCAGCGCGTAGAAGAACCCATCGTGCGTCTCGTCAGGAAGCAATGCGAGCGTCTCACGCTCGCCATCGAGGGGAATAAGCCGGACGTCGCGGCGGCGTTTCACGAACGCCCGCACCTGTTCCTCGTTTTCTTCGGCGAAGATCGAGCAGGTGGCATACAAGAGCCGTCCGCCTGGCTTGAGCAAGGGCCACAGGCCATCGAGGATCTCCCGCTGTTGCCGGGCGAATCCGGCCACGTCTTCGGCACGGCGCAGCCATTTGATGTCGGGGTGGCGCCGCACCACGCCGCTGCCCGAGCACGGCACGTCGGCGAGGATCGCATCGAACGGCTTACCATCCCACCAGCGAGCCGGATAACGCGCATCGCCGCGCAACACCTTCGCCGCCAAGCCCAGCCGCGCCAGGGTGCGGCGCAGCGGGGCGAGCCGCGACTCATCGAGGTCGACGGCAGTGAGTTCGACGTCGGCCAGCTCCAGTAGATGTGCGCTCTTGCCGCCGGGAGCGGCGCAGGCGTCCAGAATACGCTCCCCGTCGCCCGGCGCGAGCAGCCGCGCCGCGAATTGTGCTCCGACGTCTTGCGGCGAGATCCAGCCCTCGGCGATTCCGGGGACTTTGGCCACCGGCATCGGACGCTCCAGCACCAGCGCCATTGGACCGGCGTGACGCACGGCGATGCCAGCCGCGGCAAACCGCGCCAGCGCCTCGGCTTCGTCGACCCGGCGGCGATCGAGCCGCAGCCCCATGGGTGGATGGGTGTTGCCGGAATACAGGATCCGCTCCCACTCGAGCGGATGCTGCGCACGCACCTTGTCGATCCACCAGCGCGGATGGCGGAAATGCGCCACGGCCACGTCCTGCACCTCCGGCACGGTGGCGGGCACGGCGGCGCTCGCGCGCGCCGCCTCGGCCAGCGCCTCGGGGTGCAGCGCCTCGCGTTCGCGCAAAAAAGTCCGCAACAAGGCGTTGGCAAAGCCGCTGAGCCGCTCCTGGCGGGCGCGCACGCAGCTCACGCTCTGATGCGTCAGGGCATGCGCGTCGCGCGGGCCGTCGCGCAGCGCGGATAGCGCCACCAGCAAAGGCGCGAGCACCGGCTCGGGCACGCCGCGCGGCGCAAGGCGCGCCAGCACCCAGCGCCCCCAGCCGTAATCGCGCAGCGCGCTCCAGGCCAGGTCCCGCACCCGCCCCCAGGCCCCCGGCTCGGTCACGGGATGCGCCGCACGCACAGCGTGATAATGCTCCAGCGCATTGTGCCCCGCGAGCACCGTCTCCACGACCCGGGCCGCGAGCTCGATCGCGCCGGCCAAGATGCGCGGATCGACCTCGGCCGATGTTTCACGTGAAACATCCCTTGCGGTCGAAGCGCGCGATCGTTCGTTCACGGCTGCAGGATCTCCCGCAGATAGCGCGGCAGCA
The DNA here is from genome assembly GCA_016235745.1 of Rhodocyclales bacterium. Classification (GTDB taxonomy): domain Bacteria; phylum Pseudomonadota; class Gammaproteobacteria; order Burkholderiales; family Rhodocyclaceae; genus Tepidiphilus. The sequence continues at coordinate 22,689 of JACRJA010000001.1, forward strand.
CCAGGCGCGCCCGGTAGGTTTCCCCATCGAGGTAGCGCAGCTCACCCAGCTCCCGCCCGGTGATGCGCGCTTCCACCTCGGCCGGATCGAGCAAGGCCGGATCGATCGCGTCGGAAGCGCAGGCAAGCGCCCAGTTCGCTCCGTACAAAGGGATGTAGTGCAGATGCGGGCGCACGTGCGCGAAGACGGCCCGCAGGCGCCGTAGCAGTTCGCGCACCCGCTCGGGATGGTGATCCGGCGCTCCCACGTGCAACGAAAGCGCTCCGCCCTCGGCGAGCAGCGCCTTGCACGCCCGGAAAAATTCTTCTTGATAGAGCGCCGCTGCCGGCCCCACCGGATCGGTGAGATCGAGCACGACCAGATCGAACTTCCGCCCTTCGAGCGGCGCCACGCGGCGCACGTAGTCCAGCCCGTCCTGCACCCGCAGCGCCAGACGCGGATCGTCGAACGCTCCGCGATGCACCGCGGAGAAATACTTGCGCGCGAGCTCGATCACCTTCTCGTCGAGCTCCACCAGCACCACCTGCTCCATCGTGCGGTATTTGAGCAGCTCCTCGGCCGAGCCGCCGTCGCCGCCGCCGATGACGAGCGCCGTGCGCAGCCCTGCATGGGCAAGCCCCGGCACATGGACCAGGTTCTCGTGATAGATGAACTCGTCGGCCTCGCTCGTCATGGCACAGCCATCGAGGCGGAACATGCGCCCGAAGAGCGGCGAATGCCACACTTCGTATTCCTGATAGCGGCTACGGCCGCGCTCCAGGCACTCGGTCACCTCGAAGTAGTAGCCGCTCCAGTCGCTCAAGGACTCCCACAGCCGCGTCGCCTGCCCGCTCATCGCCTCACTCCCGCGGCGCGATCTTGCCGCGCACCACCGAATGGCTCACCACCTCCATCGGGTTGAGCGTCTCGATCACGCGACGAAACACCCGCCGCGCAAGCTCGGAGTTGTCCTTGGAGAAATTACACACGTACACGTCCAAAGTGACGTTGCCCGTCTCGGGCCAGGTATGGATGGCCAGGTGAGACTCGGCCAGCACCACCGTTCCGGTCACGCCCGCATTGTCGCCATTGTCGTGGCGGAACTGATAGAAATACGCCCCCAGCGGGGTCAAGCCCGCCTCACGGCATTCCTGCACACACAAGGTCTCCAACCGTTCCCGGTCGGTGAGCAGAGCGACATCGCAGCGGCAGTCATAGAGATCCGCAATCAAATGAAGACCGTTCATCTCCACTTCTCCCGGCCAGCCATGGAAAACCGAAAATTATACAACGAACTGCGTGAAAAACCGTTCGCTGCCCTACTGCGGCGTGCCCGCAATCAGAACAAATATGGGGATACTTGCTCCCAACTCAAGCGCGCGATCAGCACCGCCACCACCACGAGGAAGAGCTTGCGCACGAAGCCGGAGCCATGGCGCAGCGCCAGAGCGCTGCCCACGCGCGAGCCCAGCACGTTGCACAGCGCGAGCCACCCTCCCAGCGCCCAGGCGATGTGCGCATGGCCCCAGAAATAGGCGATGGCCGCAAGGTTGGTCGCCACGTTCCCGACCTTGGCCAGAGCCGAAGCATGGAGAAAATCCAGCCGCAACAGGCGCACGAAGGCGAAGATGAAAAAGCTGCCCGTCCCGGGACCGAAGAAGCCATCGTAGAAACCGATGATCAGCCCGATGCCGAGTGCTCGCGCCAGATCGGCCCGCCCCCAGGACGCGGTGCGGGCATGCAGGCCGAACTCCTTCTTGGCAAAGGTATAGACCGTCACCAGGCTCAGCAGCACCAGCACCAGCGGCCGGGCCCACTCGCGCGGGAAATGCGTCACCGCGCTCGCCCCGAACCAGCTGCCCACCGCGGCCGCGCCAGCCACCGTCGCCAGCAGCGCCCCCGGAAGCACGATGCGCCGCAGATACTGCCGCGCCGCCGCTGCAGTTCCCACCACGGAAGCAACTTTGTTGGTCCCGAAGAGATCGGCGAGCGGCGCCTGCGGAAAGGCGAGCAGCAACGCAGGCACCTGGATGAGCCCGCCGCCGCCCACCGCCGCATCGATGAGCCCCGCGAGAAAGGCCGCCCCGCCCAGAGCGAGCCACACCCAGCTCAAATCTTCGAGCCCCATTCACTCTCCGAACTTGCTGCCCAAGGGTTGATAACGGTCAGGCCAGCGGCCTGGAACGGGATGGTGTCTCGCGTGGCAACGGTAAATCCGTTGGCGAAAGCGACGGCGGCAATGCAGGCATCGGCCGTTTGCATACCACTGCCAGCCTTGCGGGCCGTCGCCAGTACCTGAGCATAGGCGCTCGTGCAAGCCAGATCGAACGGCAGCACGCGCCCCGCGAACATCGGCAGCACACGCTTTTCCAGGTGCTCATGCAGCTTGCTGCGGCGCTTGCCCGCCGGCAGCAGCGCCACGCCGGCGCGCAGCTCGGCTACCGTCATCGCTGACAAGTAGAGCGTTTCCAAGGGTTGCGCGTCGAGCCACTCGATGACGCGTGCCTCGGGCGCTGGTCGCAGCGGCTCCGAAACCACGTTGGTGTCGAGCAAGATCATTCAAAGCTCGCAGCACGGGCCGGGGTTTTGTCGCGCACGCTCTCGAAGATGGCGAACTCTTCTTCGGTCAGCTTCACCTTGCGGCCGATCTCGGCCAGCAGCGAACCGAGCTTGAGCCGGCCTTGCGGCTTCACGGCAGATTCCAGAATGTCGCGCATCTCGGCCTCGATACTGCGGCCGTGTTGAGCAGCCCGCACACGGATGGCGCGATGCACTTCATCGGGTACGTTTCGGATAGTCACGGATGGCATGTTTCAAAACCTCATCGTGATGTAGATGCTTGCATTTTATAATGATGCAAGCAGCCGAGCAATTATCGACCGCGCCCCTTGCCCTCTCTCGCCAGCGGCAAATCCTCGACGCCGCGGACGAATCGGACCTTCGCGTTTCCCCGCCAACCGTTCCGAACCTCTCCAAGAGAAGCTTCGCGGTCGGTGCTCCATCCGAATCAACGAACCATACCGCCCTTCGTTCATTTGCCGATACAGAAGCGGCTGAAGATCTCCCCGAGCAAATCCTCTATGTCATATTCCCCGAGGATTCGGCCGAACGCCCGGTGCGCCATGCGCAACTCCTCGGCGAGCAACTCCAGCGCCTCGCCCGCCTCCAGCGCCGCCTCCAGCGCCCGGCGCGCCTCGCGCAGCGCCTCCAGATGGCGTTCGCGCGCGAGTACCACGTCTTCACCGTGGGCGTGCCAGCCGGCCACCTCCAGCAGCGCCGCGCGCAGCAGCTCCAGCCCTTCGCCGCTGCGCGCCGACAGCCACACGCGCGCGCGCAGGCGCCCGTCTGCTCCCGCCTCGCGTCGCGCCGCCTCACCCGTCAAGTCGATCTTGTTGACCACTTCGATCACCGGCACCTCGGGGGGTGCGAGCGCGAGCACCTCCTCGAGCGGGGCCGGCTCGGGGCGATCGAGCGCGCGCAGCGCCAGCACCACATCGGCCAGGGCGATCGCCTCGCGCGTGCGCGCCACGCCGATGCGCTCCACCAGATCGTCGGTGTCGCGCAAACCCGCCGTATCGATCACGTAGAGCGGAATGCCCTCGATCTGGATCGCCTCGCGCAGCACGTCGCGGGTAGTGCCGGCGATGTCAGTGACGATCGCCCGCTCCTCGCCCATCAAGGCGTTGAGCAGGCTCGACTTGCCGACGTTGGGCGCCCCGGCGATCACCACGTGCAGCCCGCGGCGCAGCAACGCTCCTTGACGCGCATTCTCCAGCAAGCGATCGAGGGCGGACCGCGTCTCGGCCACCTTCTCGCGGATACGCGCAGCGGCGATCAGCTCCAGATCCTCTTCGGGAAAATCGAGCGAAGCCTCGACCCACATGCGCGCCTCGATCAGGCGCTCCTGCAGCGCGCGCACCGCGCGGGAAAATTCCCCGGTGAGCGAGCGCGCCGCTCCTCGGGCCGCCGCCCGGGTGGACGCGTCGATCAGATCGGCCACGGCTTCCGCCTGCGCCAGATCGATCTTGCCGGCGAGAAAGGCGCGCTCGGTGAATTCGCCGGGTCGGGCAAGCCGCGCTCCCAGCTCGAGGCAGCGCTCGAGCAGCAACTGCAGCACCACCGGCCCGCCGTGCCCATGCAGCTCCAGCACGTCTTCACCAGTGAAGGACTGCGGCGCGGGAAAGAAGAGCGCCAGCCCCTCGTCGATCACCGCGCCCTGGGCATCGCGAAAGCGCGCGAACGTCGCCACCCGCGGCGCCGGCACCCGCCCGAGCAGCGCCTCGACGAATGCCGCCAGCGACGGGCCCGAGACTCGCACCACGCCGATGCCGCCGCGCCCCGGCGCAGTGGCGATCGCCGCGATCACCTCGCGCGGCGCCTCCCCTTGCTGCACCCCGCTCACGCCGCCCACCTCCGGGCACCGGCGTGCGCCACCATCCGGTCACGCAATAAGTCGTTCGCCAAACCCTTCACTTTCCTGCCTTGCCCACCTCCATCTGGCGCGTGATCCACCACTGCTGGGCGATCGACAGCACGTTGTTCGTCAGCCAATAGAGCACCAGGCCAGAGGGGAACCACAGGAACATCACCGTGAACACGATGGGCATGGCAAGCATCAGCTTTGCCTGCATGGGGTCGACCGGTTGCGGATTGAGCTTCATCTGCACCAGCATCGACGCGCCCATGAGGATGGGCAGCACGAAGTAAGGATCGCGCATGGAAAGATCCTGGATCCACAGGATCCACGGCGCCTGGCGCATCTCCACGCTGTTGAGCAGCACCCCGTTGTGGGCGATGAAGACCGGAATCTGCACCAGGTTGGGCAGACAACCGCCCAGCGGGTTGACCTTCTCCTCCTGGTAGATGCGCATCATCTCCTGCTGCATGCGCGCCTTGTCGTCGCCATAGAGCTCCTTGAGGCGCTGCAGACGCGGCGTGAGCGCGCGCATCTTGGCCATCGAACGGTAGCTCGCCGCCGACAAGGGGAAGAAGGCCGCTTTCAGAAGCACCGTCACCAGCACGATCGCCCAGCCCCAGTTCCCCGTGAGCTTGTGCAGCCAGGCCAGCACCCAGAAGAGCGGCGCGGCGATCACCGTGAACCAGCCGTAATCGACCACCAGGTCGAACCCCGGCGCGAGCGAACCCAGCACGCTCTGCGTCTGCGGCCCGGCGTAGAGACGCACCGCCCCCTCCTTCGCCTCTCCTGGCGCGATCGAGCCCAGCGGCAGGATCATCCCCGTCTGGAACAAGCCCCCTTCCACCGGCCGGACGTAGAATTCGCGCTGCACCCCTTCTTCCGGCAGCCAGGCCGCGACGAAGTAATGCTGCACCATGGCGAGCCAGCCATCCTGGGCAAGCCGCGGAAACTCCGCCTTGCCCTCGAGCACGTCCTCGAAGTTGATCTTCTTGTACTTGCTCTCGGCGGTATAGATCGCCGGGCCGGTGAACGTGCGCACCCCGAAGAGCGAATGCTCCTCGGCCGGCAGACCGTCGCGCAGGAACTGATAGTAGGCGGAAGCCTCGATCGGTTCCGTACCCGCATTGGCGAGCTCGTGGCGCACCTCGACCAGATAGTCGCCGCGCTTGAAGCGCAGCACCTTGGTCACGAGCGCGCCATTGTCCGCCTGCGCCGTGAGCCGAACCTCCAGCACGTCCTGCCCTGGCGCGAGCCGCACGGCCTCGGCCGGCAGCTGCCAGTGCGAGCGGTGGTTCGGCAACCCCGCTCCGATGAGCCCCGACTGCACGCGATAGACGTGGCCAGCGCGGCCATCGTCGAAGAGCACGAACGGTTTGCCGCGGTCTTCGCGCGCCGCGTAGTCCTTGAACGAGAGGAAGACGATGTCGCCGCCGCGCTCGGAAATTTCGGCGGTGAAGCGGTCGGTCTCGACCACCATGCGTCGCGCCTGGGCCTCTTCGAGCGCCCCGGAAGCCGGTGCTACGGCGGCCCGTTGCGACTGCGGTACCTCACCCAGACCGGCCCCTTGTTGCTGCGTTGCGGCAGGTCGCTCGGCCTGCGGCTGCGGTGGCGGCTGGTTGTGGCGCAACCAGGCCTCCCACAGCATCACCAGCGAGAACAGGAACACCAACAACGGGATCAGACGGCGTTGCTCCATGGATCCATCCTGGGGAAACGGGCAAAAGAATCGGCGAATTATGGCACAGGGTCGTGCCCGCCGGGATGAAAAGGATGGCAGCGCAACACCCGCCGCAGCCCCAGCCACAGGCCTTTCAGCGCCCCATGGCGCTCGATCGCCTCCAGCGTATACTGCGAGCAGGTGGGATAGAAACGGCAGTTGCGCCCCAGCCAGGGGCTGATCGCGATCTGATAGCCGCGAATGAGCGCGATCAGGAGGCGGCGCATTTCCCTGCCTCCCGCGCAAGCCGCTCGAAGCAGGAAAGGAGATCCTCGCGCAGCATCCGCCGCGAGACCGCGACGATCGGCGCGCTCAGCCGCACCACCACGTCGCAGGCTGGCAACCGCCCCTTCTCGAGGCGAAAGGTCTCGCGCGCGATGCGCTTGACGAGGTTGCGCTGATGCGCGCGGCGCACGAGTTTCTTCGCCACCACCAGCCCCAGACGCGGCCGGCCCAGCTCGTTGGGACTCCAGTGAACGGAAAAAAACCGCCCACGGATTACCCGCCGCGCCGTGAAGACGCGCGAGAACTCGGACGGCTGGAGCAGGCGGTCGGCGCGGCGAAAGCGCGCCCCCGCCTCAGACGGGATCGCGCCGCTCAAACGGCCAGGCGATGACGACCCTTGGCCCGGCGCGCCCGGATCACGGAGCGGCCGCCGCGGGTGCGCATGCGCACGAGGAAACCATGGGTACGCTTGCGGCGGATCTTGGAGGGTTGATAGGTGCGCTTCATGGGATCACCTCGAACGGGAAAATCTCGTTATTTAACAGACAAGCAGGCAGTGTGTCAAGAAAAATCACGCAAGGCGAATCGGTTACACTGCGAGCATCCTGCACTTTTCTCTTCCCATGTCTGCTCTTCCCTTACCCTCTCATCCTCCCCTCACCGGCCTCATCCTCGCCGGCGGCCGCGGCACGCGCTTGGGGGGCCTCGACAAAGGCTTGGTCGAACTGCGGGGAAGACCCCTCGTCGAGTACGTGCTCGACCGGCTGCGGCCTCAGACTGGGGCGATCCTCATCAACGCCAACCGTCACCACGAGCGTTACGCCACCTATGGCGCGCCGGTGATTGCGGATCTCGAGGGGGGATTCGCCGGGCCGCTCGCCGGCATCGCCGCAGGGCTCGCCGTCGCTCGCACCGACTGGGTGGTCGTCGTACCCTGCGACTGCCCCCTGCTGCCGTCCGACCTCGTCGCTCGGCTATGGCAGGCGCGCTGCGCTGCAGGGGCCGACGTGGCCGTCGCCCGGGCCGCAGGGCGGTTGCAGCCGGTCTTCGCCCTCGTACCGGTGACTGCGCGCGCCGAACTCGAGCACCGCTTGCGCATAGGCGAGCGCAAGGTCGAAGCCTGGCTCGAAACCCAGCGCCTGGCGGTGGCCGATTTTTCCGACGAGCCTGAGGCCTTCGTCAACGTGAATACCGAAGAAGAGCGGCGGGCGGTGGAAGAGCGCCTGAAAGCGCTCATGGCGTGAGCGGCAAGTTTTCGCCTTGGGCAAGACCCGGCTCACCGCTGCCACGTCCCCGAGCGCCCACCGCTTTTGTGCACCAGGCAGACGTCGGTGATGCGCATCCCCTTGTCGATCGCCTTGCACATGTCGTAGACCGTGAGCAGCGCCACCTGCACCGCGGTGAGCGCCTCCATCTCCACGCCGGTGCGCTCGCGCGTCTCGGCCCGGGCACGGCAGCGCACCGCCACCCGCTCCGGTACCGGCTCCACCTCCACCTCCAGGTGGGTGAGCGCCACCGGATGGCACAGCGGCACCAGTTCCCAGGTGCGTTTCGCCGCCATGATCCCGGCGAGGCGCGCCGCCGCCAGGGCGTCTCCTTTCTTCAGGTTGCCCGCTACGAGCGCCGCGAGTGCTTCCGGCGACATTTCGAGGTATCCTTCGGCGATCGCGACCCGATGCGTCTTCTCCTTCTGCCCGACGTCCACCATGTGAGCGGCGCCGGTGGCGGTGAGGTGCGGCAAATCGGCCATTCCAACTCCCAGAACGCGATGTTCGTGACCCCACGATGATACAGGAGCCGCCGCGATGGATACTCGAGCCCCGGCAAACCCGCCGCTGATCGACCGTTTCGGCCGGCGCGTCACCTACGTGCGCCTGTCGGTGACGGACCGCTGCGACTTGCGCTGCGTCTATTGCATGAACGAGCAGATGACCTTCCTGCCCAAGGCGCGCATCCTGACGCTGGAAGAGATGGCGCTGATCGGCCGCGCCTTCGTCGAGCTCGGCGTCACGAAACTGCGCATCACCGGCGGCGAGCCCTTGGTGCGGCAAAACGTGCTCTCGCTCTTCACCGAACTGGGAAGACTCCCCGGTCTGAAAGAACTCACGCTCACGACCAACGGTTCGCAGCTCGCCCGCCACGCCGCCGCGCTGCGCGAGGCCGGCGTGCGCCGCATCAACGTGAGTCTCGACAGCCTGCGCCCCGAGCGCTTCCGCGCCATCTCGCGCGTGGGCAGCCTCGACAAGGTGCTCGAAGGGATCGAAGCGGCCCGGCGCGCCGGGTTCGAGGCGATCAAGCTCAACGCCGTGCCGATGCGCGGCATCAACGACGACGAAATCCTCGATCTGGTCGAATTCGCTGCCGAACGCGATTTCACCGTCTGTTTCATCGAGGAAATGCCGCTCGGCGAGATCGACGGGCACGATCGGCGCACGAGCTTCGTGCCCAGCGACGAAGTGCGCGCGCGCATCCTCCAGCGCTACACGCTGCTGCCCACCGTCGAGCGCACCGGCGGCCCGGCACGCTACGAGCGCATCGCCGAGACCGGCACCCTGGTGGGCTTCATCTCGCCGCACAGCCACAATTTCTGCGACAGCTGCAACCGCGTGCGCGTCACCACCGAAGGGCGGCTCCTGCTGTGCCTGGGACAGGAACACTCGGTCGACCTGCGTCGGGTCCTGCGCAGCCACCCTGGCGAACTCGAACCGCTCAAGGAAGCCATCGTCGCGGCCATGGCGCTCAAGCCCAAAGGGCACGAGTTCGATCTCACCGCCAAGCCCGTGCTCTTCCGGCACATGAACGCCACCGGCGGTTGACGAAGGGGATCCCCAATGAACGAACGCCCAAGCGCACTCCTCGAAGCGTTGGACGCCCAGTGCGGCATCCTCGCCGCCGTCGGCGCCGGCGGTAAGAAGACCACGCTCTACCAGATCTTCTCCGCCCACCCGGGACGAGTGGCGCTTACCACCACCACTTTCATCACCGACTTCGGCCCCGAACTCGGCGCCGAGATCCTCATCGCCCCTGAAAACGAATTCGAAGAAAAAGTGCGTGCAAGCCGCGGGCGTAAAGTGGCCTACGCCACGCCCTCGGACAAGCCCGGGCGCGTAGCGGCGGTGTCCGGCGAGCGCATCGCCCGGCTGCACCGCGAGGGCGGGTTCGCGCTCACTTTGGTGAAGGCCGACGGCGCCCGCTCGCGGCTCCTCAAGGCTCCGGCGCCGCACGAACCCAGCCTGCCCGAGGCCACCGACACGGTGCTCCTCATCCTCTCGCTCCAGGCGCTGGGCCAGCCCCTTTCCGAGACGATCGCGCATCGCCCCGAGTGCGTCTCCGCCCTCACCGGCAGCGCCCTCGGCGAGCCGGTAAGCATTGCCGACTTCGTCGCGCTCTACACCCGCGAAGAGGGGCTATTACAAGGCACGGCGGGAAAACGCGTGATCCCCGTGCTCAACATGGTCGACGACGATCGCCTCCTGCCCGCCGCCCGCGCCATCGCCACGGCCGCGCTCGCCGCCTGTCCGAGGTTCGAGCGCTTCGTGCTCACCAGCCTCAAACAACCCGGCTACCTCGTGGAGGTCGTGCCGCGCTGACTCCGTCACTTCAAATTCCCCGAAAGAAACTGCTGCAGCCGCTCGCTGCGCGGGTGCGCCAGCACCTCGCGCGGGTTGCCTTCCTCCTCGACCAGCCCCTGATGCAGGAACATGACGTGCGTGGACACTTCGCGCGCGAAGCCCATCTCGTGCGTGACCACGATCATGGTGCGCCCCTCCTGCGCGAGGTCGCGCATCACCTTGAGCACCTCGCCGACGAGCTCCGGGTCGAGCGCCGAGGTCGGTTCGTCGAAGAGCATCACCTCCGGCTCCACCGCCAGCGCGCGGGCGATCGCCACGCGCTGCTGCTCGCCGCCGGACATGTGCGCGGGGTAGGCGTTCTTGCGGTGCGCCACGCCGACCTTGGCGAGGTAATGCTCGGCGCGCTCGATCGCCTCCTTTTTCGGCACGCCCAGCACGTGCACCGGCACCTCGATCACGTTCTCCAGCGCGGTCATGTGCGACCACAAGTTGAAATGCTGGAAGACCATGGCCAGGCGCGAGCGAAGACGCTGCAGCTGCTTGCGGTCGGCCGCGCGCAAGGTGCCGTCCTTGGCCGGTACGAGCCGCAGCTCTTCACCGTCGAGCACGATGCGGCCGGCGTTGGGTTGCTCGAGCAGGTTGATGCAGCGCAGCAGCGTGCTCTTGCCCGAACCGCTCGAACCGATGACGCTGATGACATCGCCGGCGACGGCCTTCAGCGACACTCCTTTGAGGACTTCATGCGCCCCATAGCGCTTGTACAAATCGTCGACTTCGAGTTTGACCATGAATGGTTCGCCTTGCGGATCGGGTCTGGCGGCAGAAAAAGGGTTCAGCGGCGCTGCGGCCGCAGGTGGGCGAGCCAGCGGCGCTCGGCGACCTTGAAGAGCCACAGCAGCAGGAACGTGAGGGCGAGGTAGAAGGCGCCGGCGGTGAGGTAGGCCTCGAAGGGCAGGAAATACTGGGCGCTGATCGTGCGCGCCACGCCGGTGATGTCGGCGAGCGTGACGAGCGAAGCCATGCTGGTGGCGTGCAGCATCATCACCACTTCGTTGCTGTACTGCGGCAGCGCCCGGCGCAGCGCCGAAGGCAGCAGGATGCGCCGATACATCTGCAGGCGCGACATACCGGCGGCGCGTGCCGCCTCGATCTCGCCCGGCGGCGTGGTCTTGAGGCAGCCGGCGATGATCTCGGCAGTGTAGCCGGAGGTGTTGATGGCGAACGCCAGGCAGGCGCAGAAAGTGGCGTCCGACAGCCAGGGCCAGAGAAGGCTCGCGCGCACGGCCTCGAACTGCGCCAACCCGTAATAGAGCAGGAAGAGCTGCACGAGCATGGGCGTGCCGCGGATCACGTAGGTATAGAACCAGGCGGGAAGGTTGAGCCAGGGCGAACTCGACACCCGCATCAGCGCAAGCGGCACCGCCCAGACGAACCCCACGGCGAGTGATACGAAGAGCAGCTGCAGCGTGACGCCCACGCCGCGCAGGAACTGGGGCAGGTTCTCCCCAATGACGGAGAAATCGAGGATCACAGCTGCACTTCCCGTACGCCCAGGGAGTATCGCTTCTCGATCACGCGCAGCGCGAGCAGCGACACGCTAGTGATCGCCAAGTAGAGCACTGCGGCGAGCAGCAGATAGGTGAAGGGCTCGCGCGTGGCGTTCCCCGCCTGCTTGGCGTGGAACATCATGTCCGGCAGGCCCAGCACCGACACGAGCGCCGTGGACTTGATGAGCACCAGCCAGTTGTTGGCGATGCCGGGAATCGACAGGCGCACCGTCTCCGGCCACAGGATGCGGCGGAACACCTGCCAGCGGCTCATGCCGTAGGCAAACCCCGCCTCCACCTGCCCCTTGGGGATGGAGAGGAAGGCCCCGCGGAAGGTCTCGGACAGGTAGGCGCCGAAGATGAATCCCAGCGTGGCCACGCCGGCGGCGAAGGGATCGACGTCGATGTAGTCCTCATGACCGACGAGCGCCGCGGCGCGATTGACGAGATCCTGACCGCCGAAATACACCAGCAGGATCATCACCAGATCCGGAATACCGCGGATCACGGTGGCATAGGCTTCGGCGAGCCAGGCAAGGGGGCGCAGGGGCGAGAGCCGCGCCCCCGCTCCGGCGAGCCCCAGCGCCACCGCCAGCGCCATGGAGCATAGCGCCAGGCGCAACGTCAACCAGCTGCCTTCGATGATGGTGAGCCAATAGCCACCACTCATCGCCCAGCTCCAACGGACTCATTCGCCATAGATGTCGAAGTCGAAGTATTTCTTCGCGATTTGCTGGTACTTGCCGTTGGCGCGGATCGCATCGATGGCGGCGTTGAATTTCTCTACCAGCGCCGTGTCGCCCTTGCGCACCGCCACGCCGATGCCCTCACCGAAATACTTCCGGTCGGTAAAGGCCGGCCCCACCGTGGCGAACCCTTTGCCGGCTTCGGTCTGGAGAAAGCCAAACTGAATGCTCACCGCGTCGGCGAGCGAAGCGTCGATGCGCCCGGCGACCAGGTCGAGGAAGACTTCTTCCTGCGACGCGTAGCGCACCACCTCGATGCCGGCCGGGGCGAAGACGTCGGTGGCATAGCGGTCGAAGATGGTGGCGCGCTGCACGCCGACTTTCTTGCCCTTCAGATCGACCAAGGGATCCTTCACCTCGCTGCCCGCCTTCATCACCAGACGCCCGGGCGTGTAGTAGTACTTCTTGCTGAAATCGACCGATTTCCTGCGCTCGTCGGTGATCGACATCGAAGAAATCACCGCGTCGATCTTGCGCACCTTCAATGCCGGAATCAGGCCGTCGAACTCCTGCTCGATCCACTGGCACTTGAGCTTCATCTCCTCGCACAGGGCGTTGCCGATGTCGTAGTCGAAACCGGTGAGCTTGCCCTCGGGCGTCTTGTAGGCGAAGGGAGGATAGGCGGCCTCGATGCCGACGCGCAAGGGCTTGTCCTCGGCCATCGCCGCACCCGCAGCAAGTGAGCACAGCATGGCGCCGAACAACAAGAAGAGCTTTTTCATGACAGGCTCCTTCACAGGGAGGTGTGAGAAAAAACGCATCGATGCATCGATCGATGGTACGCCCGTAAGTTTCCCTCCGTCGGCCGAAGAAGGGCTTCAGAGGATAAAGGCTGCTCATTTTACCAATACCTTGGCTTGGGCCGCTCCCTGCGCCGCGATTTTGCCCGTCCTGTGGATAACTCCCCTTTCGGCGTGGACGGGTTAGAATACCCTCTTGAGCATCGTCCATCCATCCAGAGGGCTTTCCTTGAGTCACGACGCGTGGACCGCCTGCTGCGAGCGTCTGCGGGCCTCGCTGCCGGCGCAGCAATTCAACACCTGGATCCGCGCCCTGAGCGCCGAACCCGAAGAGGGCGGCGAAGGGGTGCGGCTGCGCGTGCTCGCCCCCAACCGCTTCATCCTGCAGTGGGTGCGCGAGCGCTACTGGCCCAAGATCACCGAACATCTCGCCGAGCTCGGCATCGCCCAGGCCGAACTGCAGCTGGGCGCCGCCAAAGGGGGAACGCCGCCGCGCCCCGCCCGTGCCGCGTCCGCCGCAGCCTCTCCATCGACCGCCGCAGCCGAGGCGCCCGAGGCGGCGGCTGAGGAATCCCCCCCTGCCGCCTCGCCGGCGCAGGAAGCTTCCGCCGAACCCAAGCCTAGGTCCGCCCGCAGCGCCCCGAAACGACGCCCTCCGCCGCTTGGCGAGGACGTCGCCCCTTCTTCGACCCTCGAAGCCCTCTATGAGCGCACGCGGCTCAATCCGGCGGCGAGTTTCGACACCCTGGTGACCGGCCGCGCCAACGATCTGGCCCGCGCCGCGGCCATGCAGGTGGCGCACAACCCCGGCGCCTCCTACAACCCCCTCTTCATCTACGGCGGCGTCGGCCTGGGCAAGACGCATCTCATCCACGCCATCGGCAACGCCATCTTCCGCACCGACCCGCGCGTGGTGATCCGCTACGTCCACGCAGAAGATTACTATGCTGATGTCGTTCGCGCCTACCAGCAGAAAAGCTTCGACGCCTTCAAGCGCTACTACCGCTCGCTCGACGTGCTGCTCATCGACGACATCCAGTTCTTCCAGAACAAGACGCGCACGCAGGAAGAGTTCTTTCACGCCTTCAATGCCCTCACCGAAGCGCACAAGCAGATCGTCATCACCTGCGATACCTACCCCAAGGACATCCAAGGGCTGGAAGACCGGCTCATCTCGCGCTTCGACTGGGGTCTGACGGTGCAGATCGAGCCGCCCGAGCTCGAGATGCGGGTGGCCATCGTGCAGAAGAAGGCGCAACTGCTGGGCGTGCAGGTGGGCGACGACGTGGCCTTTCTGATTGCCAAGAACCTGCGCTCGAACGTGCGCGAGCTCGAAGGCGCACTCAACAAGGTGGTGGCCTTCGCCAACTTCCACAGCCAGCCGATCACCCTGGAGCTGGCCAAAGAAGCGCTCAAGGACATCCTGCACGCCTACAACCGGCAGCTCAGCGTCGAACACATCCAGAAGACGGTGGCCGACTACTACAAGACCAAGGTCGCCGACATGCACTCGAAGAAGCGCACGCGCGCGGTGGCGCGGCCGCGGCAGGTGGCGATGTGGCTCGCCAAGGAGCTCACGCCGCTGTCGCTGCCGGCCATCGGCGAAGCCTTCGGCGGGCGCGACCACACGACGGTGCTGCACGCTTACCGCACGATCAACGAGCTGCGGCTGACCGACCCCCAGCTCAATCACGACGTCCACGTGCTGCTGCAGGTGCTGCGTGGCTGAAGACTTTCACTGCAGGAGAGACCGAATGCTTTTTCTCGAATCGACTCGCGACCAGCTGCTGCAACCGCTGCTGGCCGCCAGCGGCGTAGTGGAAAAACGCCAGACGATGCCCATCCTCGCCAACGTGCTGCTCGAGCGCGACGCCGGCCGCCTCGCGCTTACCGCCACCGACGGCGAGATGCAGCTCGCCGTGCGCATCGACGCGAGCGAGCTGCCAGGCGAAGAGGGCCGGCTCACCGTCAATGCGAAGAAGCTGCTCGACATCCTGCGCAGCCTTCCCGAAGGCGCGGTGATACGGCTCGAGCGCGACGGCGACAGCCGCCTGGTGCTGCGCTGCGGCCGCAGCCGCTTCACCCTGCAGGCGCTGCCGGCCGAGGAATTCCCCCGCCTGGTGGCGCCGCAGGGCGAAGACGCGCCGATGCGGCTCACCCAGCGCGAGCTGCGGCGGCTGATCGCGCTCACTTCCTACGCCATGGCGCAGCAGGACATCCGCTACTACCTCGTCGGCATGCTCTTTGCCGCCGAGGGCGACCGGCTCGACGTAGTCACCACCGACAGCCACCGGCTCGCCCACTGCGCCCAGCCGCTCTCCGAGCCCTTGCCCAGCGCGCGCGAAGCCATCGTGCCGCGCAAGGCAGTGGGCGAACTGCAGCGCCTGCTCGCCGACAGCGACGAGACGGTAGAAGTGCGCATCGCCGACAAGCAGATCGTGTTCCGTTTCAAGGACACCGAATTTCTCAGCAAAATCATCGACGGGCGCTTCCCTGACTTCCGCCGCGTCATCCCCCAGGGTCATCCCATCCGCGTCTCCTTCGTACGCACCGAACTGCAGCAGTCCTTGCAGCGCGTGGCGATCCTCGCCAGCGACAAGATCCGCCCAGTCAAACTCTCCTTCTCCCCGGGCTTGGTGCGCCTGTCCTCCCACAACGCCGAGCACGAAGAGGCGCTCGAGGAGATCGAGATCGCCTACGACGGCGAACCGCTGGAGATCGGCTTCAATGTCGGCTATCTGCTCGACGTGCTAGGGGCGCTCACCAACGAGGTCGTGCATCTGTCGCTCAAGGACGGTAACGCCGCCGCGCTCATCACCGTGCCCGAGGATGAACACTTCGAATACGTCGTGATGCCGATGCGCCTGTAGGGCGCCGCGAAAAACCGTCGCGAGCGGCTGCCGGGCAAGGCGCACGGAGCGCAGCAGGCGAGACCTATCATGTAGATAGGCGAGCCTGCGAGCACCGCGCAACGCCGCCGTGCGGCCGCGCAGTAGGTTGTTCGAGGTGCCCTGTAGAACCGTACTGCAAGAAATCTGTCAGACATCTTATCGATACGAGGAACGAATTTCCACTATGAGCCGAGACGTGCAGAAAACTCCCAGCGAAACCTACGACGAATCCGCCATCCAGCAGCTCGAAGGGCTGGAGGCCGTGCGCAAGCGTCCCGGCATGTACATCGGCGATACCTCCGACGGTACCGGGCTACACCACATGGTGTTCGAGGTGGTCGACAACGCCATCGACGAGGCGCTAGCCGACTACTGCGACGAGATCGTAGTGACGATCCACGCCGACAACTCCATGTCGGTGCTCGACAACGGTCGCGGCATCCCGGTGGGCATCAAGTGGGACGACAAACACGAGCCCAAGCGCAGCGCCGCCGAGATCGTCATGTGCGTGCTGCACGCCGGCGGCAAGTTCAACCAGAACAGCTACAAGGTTTCCGGCGGGCTGCACGGCGTGGGCGTGTCCTGCGTCAACGCGCTCTCCAAATGGCTGCGGCTGACGGTGCGGCGCGACGGCAAGAAGTACTTCATGGAGTTTCACCGCGGCGTGCCGGCGGTGTTCGACGAGGACGTGATCGACGGCATCCCGGTGCGCAAGATGCGCGAACTGGGGCCGACCACCAAGCGCGGCACCGAGGTGCATTGGCTGGCCGACGAGGAAATCTTCGGCACCGTCGAATACCACTACGACATCCTCGCCAAGCGCCTGCGCGAGCTCTCCTTCCTCAACAACGGCGTGCGCATCAAGCTCATCGACCAGCGCACCGGCAAGGAGGAGGATTTCGCCTTCTCCGGCGGGGTGCGCGGCTACGTCGAATACCTCAACCGCAACAAACAGCCCATCCACCCCCACATCTTCCACGCCCAGGGGGTGGTGAAGGTGCCGCAGGACGTGGGGCACGAGGTCGAGATCGCCGTCGAGGTGGCGATGCAGTGGAACGACAGCTACCAGGAACAGGTGCTGTGCTACACCAACAACATCCCGCAGCCCGACGGCGGCACGCACCTCACGGGGCTGCGCGCCGCGCTCACGCGCGTCATCAACCGCTACATCGAGGAGCAGGAGATCGCCAAGAAGGCCAAGGTCGAGATCACGGGCGACGACATGCGCGAGGGGCTTGCCTGCGTGCTCTCGGTGAAGATGCCCGATCCGAAGTTCGCCAGCCAAACGAAGATGAAGCTCGTCTCCTCCGAGGCGCGCCCGGCGGTCGAGGAGATCGTCTCGGCCAAGCTTGCCGAGTTCCTGCTGGAGAATCCGCTCGATGCCAAGACGATCTGCGGCAAGATCGTGGAGGCGGCGCGCGCGCGCGAGGCGGCGCGCAAGGCGCGCGAGATGACCCGGCGCAAGGGACTGCTCGACGGCGTAGGGCTTCCCGGCAAGCTCGCCGACTGCCAGGAAAAGGACCCGGCGCTGTGCGAACTCTTCCTCGTCGAGGGGGATTCGGCCGGCGGCTCGGCCAAGCAGGGTCGTGACCGCAAATTCCAGGCGATCCTGCCGCTCAAGGGCAAGATCCTCAACGTGGAGAAGGCGCGCTTCGACAAGCTGCTGCAAAGCCAGGAGATCGCCACCCTCATCACGGCGCTGGGCACCGGCATCGGCAAGGACGAATACAAGCCGGAGAAGCTGCGCTATCACCGCATCATCATCATGACGGACGCCGACGTCGACGGCGCCCACATCCGCACCCTGCTGCTCACTTTCTTCTACCGGCAGATGCCCGAGCTCGTCGAGCGCGGCCACATCTACATCGCCCAGCCGCCGCTCTACAAGATCAAGCACGGCAAGACCGAGCTCTACCTCAAAGACGACCAGGAGCTGCAACAGCATCTGCTCCGGCTCGCCCTCGAGGGAGCGGAGCTGCTGCCGCGCGAAGGAGCCGAGGTGCTGCGCGACGAGACGC
This sequence comes from Rhodocyclales bacterium, assembly GCA_016235745.1. GTDB lineage: Bacteria > Pseudomonadota > Gammaproteobacteria > Burkholderiales > Rhodocyclaceae > Tepidiphilus. Next base: position 40,541 of record JACRJA010000001.1, read on the forward strand.
TCGCCGGCCTGGCGCGCCAGTATCTGCTGGCCGAATCGCTCATCGCGCGCCACGCCGCGCGCATCGACGCTCTGGCGCTGCGCACGCTTTTGGCCAACGACGTCGCCCTCGACCTCTCCAGCCAGGAAGCGGCGGTGGCAAGTGCCGAGCGGCTGCGCGCCGTGCTCGAAGGAGCGCTGGAAGTCGAAGCCGTGTTCGACGAGGAAAACGAGGAGTGGGTGCTGGAACTCACGCGCATGCACCACGGCAACGCCCGGCGCTCGCGCATCGACCCGGATTTCCTTGCCTCGCACGACTGGCACCTCATCCGCGAGGCCGCCCGCACGATCGCCGATCTCGTCGGCCCCGGTGCTCAGGTGCGCCGCGGCGAAAAACGCCAACCGGTGGGCAGCTTCGCCGAGGCGGTGCAGTGGCTCATCGCCGAGGTCGAGCGCAACCTCGTCAAGCAGCGCTACAAAGGCCTGGGCGAGATGAACCCCGAGCAGCTGTGGGAGACGACCATGGACCCGGCGGTACGGCGCCTGCTGCGCGTGCAGATCGAGGATGCCATCACCGCCGACGAAATCTTCACCACGCTGATGGGCGAGCAGGTCGAGCCGCGACGCGCTTTCATCGAATCGAACGCTCTCTACGCACGTAACATCGACGTATGAGCGCGGCGACGGCGCCTCACTCGAGGCTTGCCGTGGCGAGCCGCATCCCGAAGGCGACGAAAAGCGCTCCGACCGCACCGGTGCCGCCGATGGCGAGCCGCCGGCGTCGGCGAAACGCCGCGGCGAGCCGGGTCCCGGCGAGCACCAGAGTGGCGAGATAGGTCATGCTGCACAGCTGCACCGACACGCCCAGGGTGAGGAAGGCGAGCAGCGGATGCTCCGCCTGCGGATCGACGAACTGGATGAAGAAGGAAAAGAAGAAGAGGATGGCCTTGGGGTTCATCAAGCTGATGAGCAGGGCCGAACGGAAAGGGTGCAAGGCCCCCGTGCGCACTTCTTCTTCGGGCGTGGCGATCGCTTCGCCACGGCGCAGGGCCTGGCTCGCCCGCCAGGCGGCGCGCATCAATTGCACGCCGATCCAACACAGATAGGCTGCCCCGGCGAGCCGAAGCCCGAGAAAGAGCGCCGGCAGGAGCTTCAAGACGGAAGCCGCGCCGAACACCGCCGCGAACATCAGCACTGTATCCCCAACCAGGACGCCGAGCGCCGCCCGGGCGCCGGCGCGCGCGCCATGGCGCGAGGCCGTGGTCATCACATAGAGTGAATTGGGCCCTGGCAGCAAGATGATGAAGATGGTGCCAAGAAGGAAGGTAGGGTAGTCGACGAGGCCGAGTGACATGGGTCGATCCAGAAGGAGTCCAACGGTGTTCATGCTAGCCGATCTTGCCCCCATTGGGTAATGGCTGCAGGCATCGTCGTAAAAAAACGCGGCGGCGCTTGACCGTCCGCGGCCGTGCTGCTAAAAAGAGAGCCTGAGCCGGCGCCAGACCGGTCCCGATCATCGACCAGAGGAGGAAGACCATGGGTGCGATCCGTCATTTCATCGCTGCGCTGGCACTGTGCACTTGCGCTGCCGCCGCCCAGGCGCAGACCTACATCACCGTGCTCACCGGCGGCACGAGCGGCGTTTATTACCCGCTTGGGGTGGCGCTGGCGAAAATCTACGGCGAGGCCATTCCCGACGCGAAGACGAGCGTGCAAGCGACCAAGGCGAGCGCCGAGAATCTCAACCTGCTGCAGTCCGGCCGCGGCGAAGTGGCCTTCTCGCTGGGCGATGCGGTAGCCCAGGCCTGGGCCGGGAACGAGGAGGCCGGTTTCAAGCAGAAGCTCGACAAGCTGCGGGCGCTGGCGGCCATCTATCCCAACTACATCCAGATCGTCGCCAGCAAGGAATCCGGCATCCGCACCCTGCAGGACCTGCGCGGCAAACGTTTATCGGTGGGGGCGCCGCGATCTGGCACCGAGCTCAACGCCCGCGCCGTACTCGCCGCCGCGGGCCTGTCCTACGCCGACCTCGGCAAGGTGGAATATCTGCCTTTCGGCGAATCGGTCGAACTGATGAAGAACCGCCAGCTCGACGCCACGCTGCAGTCGGCCGGCCTGGGCGTGGCCTCGATCCGCGATCTGGCCACCAACGTGCCCATCGTCGTCGTCGCGGTACCGCCAGAGATCGTGGCCAAGATCGGCGATCCGGCCTATCAGCCGGGGGTGATTCCCGCGGGGACTTACAACGGGCAGGATCAGGACGTTCCGACGGTGGCGGTGCGCAACCTCCTCGTGACCCACAGCGGGGTGCCGGAGGAGATAGTCTATCGCATGACGAAGTCGATGTTCGAGCATCTCGACGAGCTCAGCGCCGCGCATAGTGCCGCCAAGGCGATCAAGCTCGAGGATGCCACCACGGGTCTGCCGATCCCGCTGCATCCAGGGGCTGAGCGCTATTACCGCGAAGCCGGCCTGATCCGCTAAAGGAGAGGCAGCATGCACGGGGGTGTCGACCAAACGGCGGAAGACGACGGAGGGGTCGCTTCGCGCTTGCTCTTCCTCATCGCAGTCGCCTTTTCCCTCTTCCAGCTCTACACTGCGGCCTTCACCCCCTTCTCTTCGCTGGTCACGCGCGCCGTGCATGTGGGCTTTCTGCTCATGCTCACCTTCGGTTTTCTCGCGCGCGATGGCCTGGCCAAGGGCAAGCGGCTCATCCCGCTGCTGTTCGTCGCCTGCGCGCTGCTCGCTGCAGGTGTGGCCGTCTATCAGTGGGTGTTCGAGCATGAGCTGATGCTGCGCTCGGGCGAGCCGACCCCGTTCGATCTGGGGGTCGGCGTGGCGCTCATCGTCCTCGTCTTCCTGGCCACGCAGCGTATGATGGGCTGGGCGCTACCGCTCATCTGCGGCGTACTGGTGCTCTACGCGGTCTATGGACGCTGGCTGCCGGGGCCCTTGAACCACCGCGGCTACCCGTGGGAACAGGTGATCGAGCATCTCTCCTTCGGCACCGAAGGCATCTACGGCATCCCGATCTACGTCAGTTCGAGCTACATCTTTCTTTTCATTCTCTTCGGCGCTTTTCTCGAGCGCGCCGGCATGCTCAAGCTCTTCACCGATTTCGCCCTGGGGCTCGTTGGACACACCCAAGGCGGGCCGGCGAAGGTGTCGGTAGTCGCATCGGCCCTCATGGGGACGATCAACGGCAGCGGCGTAGCCAACGTGGTGACGACCGGCCAGTTCACTATCCCTTTGATGAAACGTTTCGGCTATCGTCCCGAGTTTGCCGGCGGGGTGGAAGCCACGGCCAGCATGGGCGGACAGATCATGCCGCCGGTGATGGGGGCGGTGGCTTTCATCATGGCCGAAACGATCGGGGTGCAATACGTGGAGGTGGCGCGCGCGGCGCTCATTCCAGCCCTCCTCTACTTTTTCACCGTCTTCTGGTTGGTGCATCTGGAAGCGGGGCGTCTCGGCCTGACCGGCATGCCCAAGGAGAGCCTGCCCAATCCGTGGCAGGCAGTACGCGAACGCTGGCATCTGATCCTGCCGCTGGCGGTACTGGTCTATCTGCTCTTTTCCGGCTACACGCCGCTCTTTGCCGGGCTCATCGGCTTGCTGCTCACCGTGGTGCTCATTCTGGGTGCGAGCCTGTCGGAGGCGGCATTGAGGGGGGCGATCCGCATCCTTTTCTGGATCGCGCTGGGGCTGATCTGCGCCGGCTTCTTCCGCTGGGGCATTGCGCCGGTGTTGGCGCTCATCGCCGTGCTGGTGCTGATCTGCGCATTCAACGCCAAGGCTCGGCCTACCCTGCCGGATCTCGTCGCGGCCTTGGCCGAGGGGGCACGGCAGGCCCTGCCGGTGGGAATCGCCTGCGCTCAGGTGGGCGTCATCATCGGCGTAATGACGCTCACTGGCGCGGCGTCGAGTTTTGCCAACGCGGTGCTCGCCGTGGGGCAGCATAGCCTGTTTCTGTCGCTGGTGCTGACCATGCTCGTGTGCCTGGTGCTGGGCATGGGCATTCCGACGATTCCCAACTACATCATCACCAGCTCTCTGGCCGCCCCGGCCCTGTTGCAAATGGACGTGCCGCTCATCGTCAGCCACATGTTTGTCTTCTACTTCGGCATCATGGCCGATCTCACGCCGCCGGTGGCGCTGGCCTGTTTCGCCGCCGCCCCCATCGCCGGAGCCTCGGGTATGGCCATCAGCCTGCAAGCGATCCGGGTGGCGCTCGCCGGCTTCATCATCCCTTTCATGGCGGTATACACACCGGCCTTGATGCTTCAAGGCGAACCGGGATGGCTGGAAGTAGCCTACATCGTCTTCAAGGCGGTGCTGGCCATCTGGCTGTGGGGCTGTACGACCATCGGTCATTGGCTGGGGCCTCTGTCCTGGTTCGAGCGGCTGTGGGCTTTCGCTGCCGCGGCCTTGCTGGTGGCCGCCGTACCGCTCACCGACGATCTGGGATTGCTCGCCAGCGCGGCCTTCCTCGGGTGGCATTTCTGGCGCTCTCGCAGGCGGTCGGCGCCGACGGCATGAAGTGCCCATGAGCGGCCTGTGCCTGGGTGCGCTGGCAACGGTGGTCTTCCTGCCGGCAAGCGTCTTCACCTTGAGCTGGCAGCATTCGATCGAGAAGACGCCGTGGGAGGAACGCTGGCGCATCGAGGAAGGGGATCCGGCCCGGCTCGTTTTCGTCGAAGGGCGCATCCACGGCTCGGGCGCCGGCATGGAGCCGCCGCCGCAGGCGAGGCTGGAGAACGGCGTATGGGTCTATCACGCGGATCTGCGCCTGCCCGCCCTGCATCTGATGCACTCGCCCTTTGCGCCGGAATACCGCCTGTGCCTCGAAGACAAATGTCATGCGCTGGACGTCTGGCTTCCAGCGTTGCCGGAGATCGGAGCAGTCACGCTCTTCCCCTGTTCGCCGCCTTCGGCGGGTTCTCCGCCGAGCGCTGCCGACAGCGCCGGCAGCAAGGCGCGCAGCGTTTCGGCGAAGAGGTAGAAGCGCCCCTCGAAGCGCTCACGGGCATCGCGCGCTTCGCCCGCCGTTTCGTCTTCCGGGTCGGTGCGCGCGAGCCGTTTGAGCGCTCCGTCGGCGGTGAGCACGAAGCGCAAGCGGTCGGCGTAGGCGAGCGCGAGCCGCGTCGGGCGTTTGCCGGCCGCCAGGTGGGCGCGGATCTCGGCGGCGACCTTTTCCGCCTGCAAGGAAAGCCGGGCGTAGCGCACGAGCGCGCGGCTGTCGTCCTGCGCTTCGAGCTGCACTTCGTCTTCGAGCGAGAAGGGGCCGGGCGCTTCACCGGCGAGCAGCCAGTCGGCCATCGCCGAGGCGGGCGCGAGCCGGGTCCGCCAGGGCCGCAGAGGGAAACGCTCGGCGCTGGCGCGCAGGGTGTCGATCACCCGCTCGGCGAGCGTGAGGCTGCCGGCATCGACGGCAAACCACCCCTCGCGCGGATCGATCCACACCGGCACGCGCCGGCGCCGGGTGAAAGCGCGCGGCAGCCACTCGGCGTGAATGGCTTCACGCAGCTCGCGCAGTTCCTTGCGCGAGAGGGGATAGCCCCGTTCCTCGGCGATCGCCTCGGCCCGCTGTTCGGCCTCGGCCTTGACTACGCTGGCCGGCAGGAGACGCTCTTCGCGCACCCAGTGCGCCAGCCAGTGTCCGCCCACCTCGACGAGGGCTTCGTCGTCGCCAAAAGGCGGCGCCCAACCCTCGCTCGTCTCGTTCTGTGGTCCTACCGGTAGGAAGGGGCGGCGCGTGAAGAGCTCGTTCCAGTAGGCGAGCCCTTCGGGTCCGTCCCAACGGTAGAGGCGCAGGTTCTTGAATTCGATCATGCCCCGCTCTCCGAGGGGTTGCGCCTGGCCCGAGCCAGCGCGACGATGCGCGCCATGGTGTTGGCGTCCGCCGCGGCGTAGGCCTGGGTAAGCCAATCGGCCGCAGGCCGGCCGTCCGGCGCGAGCAGCGCTTCGTCCAAGGCGGTGTCGTAGCGGAAATTCAGGCCCAGGCGTCCTTCTTCATCGACGAGCAAGATCTCGAGCGTGCCGCCAGGCCGGCCTCCCTGAGGTTCGACGACGAAGCGCAGACGTTTTCCTTCTTCCCACTCGACGCGGTCGCAGTAGTTGTCGTGGCCGAAGTGCAACCGCCGCAGCACGTGCGATGGACCGCGCTCCAGGATGTCGCAGCCGCTCAGCCCCAGGACGAATTCCTGCGGATGCTCGATGAGGGTGGTCAGACCCTGCCAGATTTCGACGGCGTCGAGCGGTTCTTCCGGGGCAAAGAAAAGGCGATGTTCGAAGTGCATGGCGAGGCTCTCCTGAGGGCTGCAGCGAAGTCTAGGGGCAAGGGACGGCGAGGGCAAGGGGCAGGCAGCGGCAGGGCAGAGACGCAGCGATGCAGGGTTGTACACAGATCTTTTATAAAAACCTTTAGTGTTTACTATGCTCAGGGGGGATCTGTGGAAAACAAACAAAGATCATTGATAATATTGAAATTTTCTTGGTGGTGAACCCGTGGGGGCAGATGCTTGCAAGCGGTGCAGCGTAGACGAACCCTTTCTTCGTGCGAGCAAAAACGGCGAGTTTTCCCCAAACTTTCCCACGGTTTCCCTCTTCCTTGTTCACTGTGGCAGGTTTGCCACAGCAATAAACCACATAAAACTTGAGGTTTATAAAAGACCATTTATTATCCATGGTCATTAACGGCAACCTGGGTTGGTGAACAATTGAAACCAAGTAAACAAAAAACCATGTAAACCATGCTGGCTCCAAATCTGTGGATAACTTCGTCGGCTACACGGGATTCAAGGGCTTTCTCGCTGGGAAAACTTCGGGAAAACCTTTGAGCTAGCAGTGGAAGGATTGGGGAGGGAATCCATCTTAGGGTAAAAATTCCCATTGATCCACAAACGATTACCGGAGAACCCCTGCTTTCATGCACGGCCGGCGGTCGTTCGGAACGATGGCAGGAAAGCGCGAACAGGGATGGGGACGGACTTGTGGATAATTCTGTGGGAAGCGCGCAGCGTGATGAATCCGTTCAAGGACTTGCCCTGGTTTCTTCACGATCCACAGGAAGACGAACTGGAGGAAACGGCGTTGACATCGCGCGCCGTGGCGGTGTATCTTGGCCTTGCTTCGGGTGCCCGCTTCGATGTCTTGGAAGCGGGTGAAACGGGAAGCCGGTGAAGCGGGCATCACCCCCGCCATTCCGGCGCAGCCCCCGCTGCTGTGAGCCTGACGGGAAGCGCATCGGCCACTGTGCCTTAAAGGGCATGGGAAGGCGCGCGGACCGGATGAAGGCGAGCCAGAAGACCGGCCCGGAGTGCGTAGTTGGTGCGAGCCCCGGGGTGTGGGTTTGGCTGACGGTCCGGGGCGGTTTTCCCCTCTTCCCCTCTCCGCAGGCCCTTTCTCCTCGTGCGGCTCGTCTTGGCGAAGCATTCGCAAAAGGAGACGGGTCATGCATATCGAACCAGGCGTCGTCACGGGCGCCAAACTGTTGCTGGGTCATGCCACCGCGGCCGCGAGCCTGGGGGCGGCGCTTTTGCTCTCGGCTAAGGCGGTGAAGCAGGACGGGGTGCCGGCGCTCGCGCTGCGCACGCTCGCGGCATCTTTTCTCGTGTTCTGTTTCTTCCAGGTTCTGCCCCACCCGCCGGTGGGCGTGTCCGAGGTCCACCTCATCCTGGGCTCTACCCTGCTGCTGCTCTTTGGCCCCGCGGCGGCGGCTCTGGGTCTGGCGGCAGGCTTGCTCATGCAAGGGCTCTTCTTCGCTCCGGCCGATCTGCCGCAGTTCGGCATGAACGTGACCACCCTCCTCGTGCCGCTCTTGGCTACCGCCGTGCTGGCGCGGCGCATCGTGCCGCCGCATACCCCTTACGTCGATCTGCGTTACCGCGACGTGCTGCGCTTGTCGCTCGCCTATCAGGGCGGTGTGGTGTCCTGGGTGGCGTTCTGGGCGCTCTACGGTCAGGGGCTGGGGGCGGAGAACCTCGCCCAGGTGGTTTCGTTTGGCGCGGCCTACCTTGCGGTGGTGCTCGTCGAGCCGCTCATCGATCTGGCGGTGCTCGCGGCCGCCAAAACCTGGCATCGCGGCAGAGAAGCCGTGCTGCTGCAGCGGCGCTTGTTCGCGGGTCGGGCCTGATGCCGGGGACGGTGTGGTTCGTCGGGGCCGGCCCCGGCGATCCGGAGCTCCTCACCGTCAAGGGCAAGGGGCTGCTCGAGCGCGCCGGCGCGGTGCTCTTCGCGGGGTCACTGGTGGATGCGGCGGTGACCCGCCATGCGCCGCCCGGCTGCCTCATTCGCGATTCCAAAGACATGACGCTCGAAGAGATGACCGAGTGGCTGGTGGCCGCGGCTCACCGGCACGAAACGGTCGTTCGCTTGCAGACGGGCGATCCGACGCTCTACGGGGCGCTCATCGAGCTCACGCGGCCGCTCACGGCGGCGGGCATTTCCTGGAAGGTGGTGCCGGGGGTGTCTTCGGCGATGGCGGCGATGGCCGCGGCGGGCGAGTCGATGACCTTGCCCGAGGTGACGCAGACGGTGATCCTCACCCGGGTGGCCGGGCGCACGCCCATGCCGCCGGGCGAGGAGCTGGAGGCGCTGGCGGCGCATCGCAGCACGATCTGCCTCTTTCTCTCGATCACGCGCCTTGCCGAAATCGAGCGCGGGCTGCGCGCGGCCGGTTGGGCGGAAGAATCGCCGGTGCTGGTGGTGCACAAGGCGAGCTGGCCGGGCGAGGAGCGCATCGTGCGCACCACGCTCGGCGACTTGCGCCGGGCGTGCCGCGAGGCGGGCATCGTGAGCCAGGCGATGATCGTGGTCGGCCCCACGCTGGGGGCGGCTTCATGGCCCAAACTGGCGCGCAGCAAGCTCTACGATCCTGCTTTTACCCATCGCTGGCGGCGGGCGAAGACGAAGGAAGGCGACAGATGAACGAACGGACGATACTGGTGGTGGCGCACGGTTCGCGCGAGGCGGCGGGCAACGCCGAGACCGGGGAATTCGTGGCGCGCTGGCGGCAGATGCGGCCGCAGTGGCGCATCGAGCTGTGCTTCATCGAGCATGCCGAAATCCTGCTCGACGAAGGGCTCGACCGGGCGGCGGAAGGGGCGCGCGAGGTGGTGGTGTTGCCGCTCATCCTCAATGCCGCCGGGCACGTGAAGATGGAGCTGCCCGAGGCGGTCGAGCGGGCGCGGGCGCGCCACCCGCAGGTGCGTTTCCTGGTGCGCAGGCATCTGGGCATGGGGCCGGAGCTCTTCGCGCTCATCCAGTGCCGCTTGCAGGAAGCGCTGCGGGAACTGGACGTACCCGATCCGGCGACCACTGGCGTGATCCTGCTCGGGCGTGGTTCGTCGGATCCGGGCGGCAACGCCGAGCTGGCAAAGATGACGCGCTGGGTGTTCGAGGCCAACGACCATGAACTGGTCGATCTGGCGTTTACCGGCATCACTTGGCCGAGGCTGGAGACGGTGGTGGCGCGGCAGGTGAAGCTCGGAATGATGCAGATCGTCATCGTGCCCGTCTATCTCTTCACCGGGGTGCTGATCGAGCGCATCGGGGCGCAGGTGGATCGCCTGCGGCGGCAATATCCCCGGGTGGCGTTCGCGCTGGCGCGCCACTTCGGTTTCGACGAGCGACTCGTCGCCTTGGTGGAATCGCGGGTGACGAATGAAGAACCAGGGGGGATGCTGGAGTGCGACGGTTGCAAGTACCGCGCAGCCGCAGCCCACGAGCATGCTCACGCACATCATCACGGATGAGGCAGGATCATGGCGGCGATCACCGAACAGCTCACGGCCTTGGGACGCGCGATCGAGCACGATTCTTTCGCTCTCATCGATGCCGAAGTGGGGGGAGCGCATTCCTATGCGGCGTCGCAGTGGCCGGTGGTGCGGCGCTTGATCCACGCGAGCGCCGATTTCGAGTTCAACGGGCTAACGGTCTTTCATCCGCGGGCGATCGAGGCGGGCCTTGCGGCGATCCGGCGCGGTGGCACGCCCGTGGTGGCCGACGTGGAGATGATCTGCGTGGGGCTGTCGCGTCCGCGTCTGGCGCACTTCGGCATGAAGGCGCATCAGTTCATTGCCGACGAGGACGTGATCGCGGCGGCGAAAACGAGCGGGGGCACGAGGGCGGTGGAAGCCATGCGCAAGGCGCACCGTCTGGGTTTGCTGGAAGGCTCGATCGTGGCCATCGGCAATGCTCCCACCGCCCTCATCGAGGTGGTTCGCCTCATCGAGGAAGAGGGGGTGCGCCCGGCGCTGGTGCTGGGCATGCCGGTGGGGTTCGTCTCGGCCGCCGAATCCAAGGAGCGGCTCATGGCGCAGCAGGAAGTGCCGTGGATCGCCATTCGCGGGCGCAAGGGCGGTTCCACCCTGGCCGTGGCGGCGCTGCACGCCTTGCTCGCGCTCGCCGAAGAGGGTGAGGCGTGAGCGAGGAGAAGGTCCGCAAGAGCGTGCCGAAGAAGCGCGGCAACCGTACCGGTTTTACCACCGGCGCGTGTGCGGCGGCGGCGGCGCGGGCGGCGACTTTGGCGCTCGTCTCGGGCGAGCCGCCCACCGAGGTCGAGTGCCGTCTGCCCAACGGGCAGCTCGTGCGCTTTCCCTTGCATGAAGCCGTGCTTCTCGATGCCGAGGCTGCTCGGGCGGTGGTGGTGAAGGATGCGGGCGACGACCCCGACGCCACCCACGGGGCGCATCTGACGGTCTCGGTGCGGCGGCTGACAGGGCGCGCCGGCGTGATCGAACTCTTGGGCGGGGAAGGCGTGGGCGTGGTGACCAAGCCAGGGCTGGGTTTGGAGGTGGGCGGGCCGGCGATCAATCCGGTGCCGCGGCGCAACATCACCGAGAACGTGCAGGCGGTGGCGGGCGAGCTGTTGCGCACCGACGGGCTGGAGGTGAGGGTGTCGGTGCCCGGCGGCGAGGAGATGGCGAAGAAGACGCTCAATGCCCGCCTGGGCATCGTGGGCGGCATCTCGATTCTCGGCACCACCGGCATCGTGCGCCCCTATTCGACGGCGGCGTTTCGCGCCAGCGTGGTGCAGGCCGTGGACGTGGCGGTGGCGCAGGGGTGCGAGGCCGTGGTCTTCACCACCGGCGGGCGTACCGAGAAGTTCGCCATGCGCCAGTTGCCGCATCTGCCCGAGGCCGCTTTCGTGCAGATGGGCGACTTCGTCAAGGCGGCCTTTCGTGCGGCGATCGCCCGGCGCGTGCGCCACCTCTACGTGGGGGCGATGATCGGCAAGCTCACCAAGATGTGTCAGGGGCTGGCGGTGACGCATGCGTGGAAGGCCGAGGTCGACCGCGATCTGCTCGCCGAGTCCGCCTGCGAGGTGGGCGCGCCCGAGGCGGTGGTGGAAGAGATCCGCGCCGCCGAGACCGCGCGCTTTGGCGCCGAACGGCTGGCGCAGCTGGGTCTGGCGGTGCCGTTTCACCGCGCCGTGGCCCAGCGCGCCATCTGCCGCCTGAAAGCGGATCATCCGGGCGAATACCGCCTCACGGTGCTGGTGTGCGATTTCGAAGGGCAGCTGATCTGCCGGGTGGAAGAAGATGAATGCGTCTGAACGCTGTGCCGTGATCGGCATCCTCGACGACGGCTGGGAAAGTCTGGGCGAGGCGGCGCGCCGTCGCCTGCGCGGGACCGGGCTGGTGATCGGCGCGGAGCGGACCCTGGCGCTGGTGCGGCCCCATCTGGAGCCGGAAAGTACGCTGCGTTCGCTCGACGGCGCCCTGGCCGAAGTGCCGCGCTGGGTGGAAGAGGCGCTCGGCCAGGGGCAGACGGTGGCGGTGCTCGCCACGGGCGATCCGCTGTGCCATGGCCTTGCCCCTTGGCTGATCGCCCGCCTGGGGGAAGCGCGGGTAGAGGTGTTGCCGGCCGTCTCGACGCTGCAGCTCGCCTTTGCGCGCTGGAAGCTGCCGTGGCAGGAGGTGTGCATCGCCAGTTGCCATGCGCGCGACGCGGGCGAGTGGTCGCTCTCGGCTGGCCCCGGGCATCCTCTGTCGCCGGTGCTGCGCGCCGTGGCCCGGGCAAGGCGCGTGGCGGTTTTCACCTGTGCGCAGAACGATCCTTCGCGCATCGCCCGCGCGCTCATCGCCTGCGGCTACGGTGAAGAGGTGAGGTTGCGCGTGGCGAGCCGCCTCTTGCTTGCCGACGAGGCGATCTTCGGTCCGCTGACGCTGGAAGAATCGGCGCAAGCGCAATTTCCCGATCCCAACGTGGTGCTCATCGAACGCGATGAGGCAGGGCTGCCGCTCTTCGGCCTGGAAGACGAGGAATACGCCCAGCGGGCTCCGGAGAAGGGCTTGCTCACCAAGCAGGAAGCGCGGGCGCTGTCGCTGGCCAAGCTGCGGCTGCGGCCCGACGCTTGCGTCTGGGATATTGGCGCCGGCTCCGGCTCGGTGGGACTGGAGTGCGCCCGTCTGTGCCCCGAGGGGCAGGTGTGGGCGATCGAGAAGAACGCGGCCGAAGCGGCCAACGCCCGCGAGAACGCCCGCCGCCTGCGCGTGGCCAACTACACGCTGATCGAAGGCCGCGCGCCGGAAGCTCTGGCGGATTGGCCCGATCCCGATGCGGTGTTCATCGGCGGATCGGGCGGAGAGCTGCCCGAACTGATCACCCTTTCCCTGGCGCGGCTCAAAGAGGGAGGACGCCTGGTGATGAACTTCGTAACCCTGGAGAATCTCGCCACCGCCGTGGCGGCAGTGCGTGCTTCGGGTTTTCCCTGGGAGGTGGTTCAGCTGCAGGCAAGCCGCAGCAAACCCATCCTCGACATGCACCGGCTCGCGGCACAAAACCCGGTGTGGATCGTGACCGCGGCCAAGGAGGGGCGATGAAGCTCACCGGCGTCTCGCTCGGCCCGGGCGATCCGGGCCTCGTCACCCGGCGCGCCTGGGAGGCGCTCGCCAGCGGCGCGCGCTGGCTCTATCCGGTGAAGCGAAGCGGCGGCGATTCCTACGCCCTCGACATCGCGCGCCGCGCGGGCCTTGCCGTGCCCGCAGACGCCGTGCCGCTCGTCTTTCCCATGACACGCCAAGCGGAAGTGCTGGAGCGCGCCTGGCAGCGGGCGGCGCAACGGGTGATCGACCTGGCGCAGGAGACGCCCGAATTCGTCTTCCTGGTAGAAGGAGACGCCTCCACCTATGCCACGTTCGGCCATCTGGCCCGTACCGTGAAAGCGCTCGCGCCGGAGTGCACGATCGAAACCCTCCCCGGTGTTCCTTCCTTCGTCGCCGCGGCCGCCGCGGCCGGTGTGCCGCTCGCCGAGGAGGACGACCGGGTGGCGGTGATTCCGGCGGCCTACGGCGTCGGGGTGATCGAGCATCTGCTCGACGAGTTCGACACGGTGGTGCTGCTCAAGGTCAAACCCTTGCTCGACGAGATCCTGGCGCTGCTCGCACGCCGCGGTCTGCTCGAACAGACGTTCTTTGGCGAGAAAATCGGCGCGCCCGAGCAGCGCCTCGTCCGGGACGTGACCACGCTCAGAGGGGAAAACGTGAATTACCTCTCGTTGCTGATCGTGCGCCAGCAGGGCCTGCCCCGAGGCGAGCTGCGGCGCGGTTGCCGCAAGAAGCCGCAGGAAGTACTGCCATGAAGTGCGCGGTGGTGGCGATCACCAAACACGGCCTGGCGCTGGCGGGCAGGGTGGCGGCGGCGCTGCCTGGCGCCCGCGTCTTCGCGCCGGCCAAATTCGCCGAACTGGCGCAGCAGGTGGCTCCAGGTAGGGCGCAGTGTTACGAGGGCAAGACGGGCGAGCAGATCCCGGCGCTTTTCGCCGCGTTCGATGCGATCGTGGCCATCGTCTCGCTCGGGGCAGTGGTGCGGCTCATCGCGCCGCACCTGCGCGACAAGGAGCGCGACCCGGCGGTGGTGGTACTCGACGAGGCGGGGCGTTTCGTCATCCCCGTGCTCTCGGGGCATCTGGGCGGCGCGAACGCGCTCGCCGGGCATCTGGCGCTCGCGCTGGGGGCCACGGCCGTGCTCACCACCGCCTCCGATGCCCGTGAAACGCTGTGCGTCGACCTGCTCGGGCGCGAGCTCGGCTGGCGCTTCGAGGCGAGCCACGCCGAGATCGTGCACTGCAGCGCCGCCGTGGTCAACGACGAGCCGGTGGCGCTGGTGCAGGAAGCCGGAAGTGCCGATTGGTGGCGTGGCCACGCCAACGGGCGCAGCGGCCCGCTGCCGGCAAACCTCGCCGTGTTCGATCGCTTGGATGAGGTCGACCCGGCCCGCTACGCCGCCCTTTTGTGGATCACGCGCGAAGGGCGTGCGCAGGATCACCCCCAGTGGGTCGGGCGGCGCGTGATCTACCGCCCGCCGGAGCAAGCATGAAGGTCGCCGTAGGCATTGGCTGCGACCGTGGCACGCCGCTCGCCACCCTGGAGACGGCGCTCGCGCAGGCGCTGGCAGAAGCTGGCCTTTCGCCCCAGGCGATCGAGCGCCTTGCCAGCATCACCCTCAAGACCGACGAGCCGGGCCTGCTCGCCCTCGCCGCGCAGCTGTCTTGTCCGCTGCACTTCTATGCCCCCGAGGAACTGGCGGCGGTGCCGGTGCCGCACCCGTCCGAGGTCGTTCGCCGCCACACCGGCACGCCCTCGGTGGCCGAAGCCGCGGCGCTGCTCGCCGCCGGCGTCGGCATGCAAGCCTTGATCGTGGAAAAACACCGCTACCGCGGCCCCGACGGCCGCAACGCCACCGTCTCGATTGCGAGGATGTCATGAACGGAACCGAGGCCGCCGCGCGCGGCAAGATCTTCCTGGTGGGTATCGGCCCGGGCAGCGAGGCGCACATGAGCGCCCGCGCGCGGCAGGCCATCGCCGAGGCCGACACCGTGATCGGCTACGTCACCTACGTCCGTCTCGTGGCGCCGCTGCTCGAGGGCAAGGAGGTGATCCGCAAGTCGATGACCGAGGAGCTCGACCGGGCGGTCGAAGCGCTCGAACGCGCCCGTCAGGGCAAGACGGTGGCGCTCATCTCGTCGGGCGACGCCGGAGTCTACGGCATGGCCGGGCCGACGTTCGAAGTGCTCTTCGCCGCCGGATGGCAGCCCGAGGGCGACGTGGCGGTGGAGATCGTCCCGGGCGCCTCGGCCATCAACGCCTGCGCCGCCCTGGTGGGCGCTCCGCTCACGCACGATTTCTGCGCCATTTCGCTCTCCGATCTGCTCACCCCCTGGCCGGTGATCGCCCGGCGGCTGGAAGCTGCGGCCGCCGCCGACTTCGTCGTCGCCCTCTACAATCCCAAGAGTGGGCGGCGCACGCGGCACATCGTCGAGGCTCAGCGGCTGCTGCAGCGCCACCGCGCGCCCGATACGCCGGTAGCCATCGTCAAATCCGCCTACCGGCCGAAACAGCGCATCGAACTGACGA
Organism: Rhodocyclales bacterium; assembly: GCA_016235745.1. Taxonomy (GTDB): domain Bacteria; phylum Pseudomonadota; class Gammaproteobacteria; order Burkholderiales; family Rhodocyclaceae; genus Tepidiphilus. The sequence continues at coordinate 55,878 of JACRJA010000001.1, forward strand.
CGCTCGAACGCATGGCCGAGGCCGAGATCGGTATGCTCTCGACGGTGCTCGTGGGCAATTCCCGCACCTTCGTGCGCCACGGCCTGATGGTGACGCCGCGCGGCTATGGCGAGAAATACGTCCTGGAAGACGGCGAACGCCAGGCGCGCGACGGCGAGCAGGCCGGCCGTTCCCTCTCGAGCGGCCTCGAAGGGTGGCTGCGCGAGATCCGCGCGAGCGGTGAAAGCCCGGCGAGCCTCGCGCGGCGCTACGCCCTGCCGGAAGACTACCTCGCCGCCCTGATCGCGGAGGAAGATGCCGATGGCTGAAGAAGACGCTGCGCGCCACCGCGCGCGCATGCAGCGCAAAAAAGCGGTGATCGATGAGCGCATCGCCCGGGCGTCGCTCGAGCGCGGGGTCTTTCTGCTCCACACCGGCAACGGCAAGGGAAAATCGAGCGCCGCCTTCGGCGTGCTCGCCCGCGCCCTGGGGCACGGCATGAACGCCGTCGTCGTGCAGTTCGTCAAGAGCCGCTCCGACACCGGCGAGGAAGCCTTTTTCCGCCGGATCCCCGCCGTGCGCTGGTACGTGATGGGCGAAGGCTTCACCTGGGAGACGCAGGACCCGGCGCGCGATGCCGCCGCCGCCCGCACCGCCTGGCAGACGGCCTGCGCCGCCCTCGCCGACCCCGACGTGGCGCTCGTGATTCTCGACGAGCTCACTTACGCCTTCAAGTACCGCTGGCTCGAGCTGGAAGAAGTGCTGGCCGCGTTTCGCGCGCGCCCGTTGCACCAGCACCTCATCGTCACCGGACGCGCCGCCCCTGCCGCCTTGGTCGAGGCCGCCGACACCGTCACCGAGATGGGGCTCGTCAAGCACGCTTTCCAGGCGGGAGTGAAAGCCATGCCGGGAATCGAGTGGTGAGGCAAAGCGCGCGCGAGGATTTCTCGGAGGGCGCCATGGAACTGACCTGCCCCGCCTGGCTCGTCGCCGCTCCGGCTTCCGGCCACGGCAAGACTACGGTAGTGGCGGCGCTCGCGCGCTGGCACCGGCGCCAGGGGCGGCGGGTGCGCGTCTTCAAGTGCGGGCCGGATTTCCTCGATCCGCAGATCCACGAACTCGCTTCGGGCGTACCCTGCGAGACGATCGACTTTCGCATGGCCGGGGAGGAAGACGCCCGCTGGCGCCTGGCACGCGCGGCACGGCAGGCCGATCTCATCCTCGTCGAGGGCGTGATGGGGCTGCACGACGGCGAGCCCAGCGCCGCCGAACTCGCGCGCCGCCTGCATCTTCCCATCCTGCTCGTCATCGACGCGAGCGCCATGGCCGGCAGCTTTGGCGCCGTGGCCTGGGGATTGAAACACTACCGCGAAGGGGCGCCGATCACCCACGTGCTTGCCAACCGCACCGGCAGCCCCATGCATGCACGGCTGTGCCGCGACACCCTGCCCGAGGACATCGTCTGGGCGGGGTACCTGCCGCGCGACGAGGCCATCGCGCTGCCCGAGCGCCACCTGGGGCTGCTGCCTGCCGCCGAGATCGCCGACCTGGAAGCGCGGCTCGAGCGCATGGCCGAGGCCATCGGCCAGACCGAGGCCGCGGCGCTGCCGCCGCCGGTCACTTTTCTCCCGGCGGAGGCGCCCTCGCCCCTGCCGCCGCTTCTTTCCGGCAAGACGGTGGCGGTGGCGCGCGATGCGGCTTTCTGCTTTCTTTACCCGGCGAACCTCGAGACCCTGGACGCGCTCGGGGCGCGGCTCGTCTTCTTCTCACCGCTCGCCGATGCCGCTCTGCCGCCGTGCGATGCCGTGTGGCTGCCCGGCGGCTATCCCGAGCTGCACGCGGCCGCGCTCGCCGCCAACCGCCCGCTGGCCGCGGCGCTCGCCGCGCACCTGCAAGCGGGCAAGGCGCTGCTCGCCGAATGCGGCGGCCTGATCGCCTGCGCCGAGACCCTCGTCGATGCCGCGGGTCGATCCTGGCCGATGTTCGGCCTGCTGCCGGGCCGCGCGCGCATGCAATCGAGGCTCGCCGGCCTGGGGGTGCTGGAAGCGGAGCTTCCCGAAGGGCGCCTCACCGGCCACACCTTCCACTATTCCACCTTCGAGACGACGCTCGCCCCGCTCGCCCTCGCGCGCAAGACCCGCGGCGCGGGGGGCGAAGCCATCTACCGCCGCGGCCGGCTCACGGCGAGCTACATGCATTTCTATTTCCCGTCGAACCCGGCGGCGGTGGCGGCGCTGCTGGGGTCGATGAACGGCTGAACGGAGTGCAGAGAGACATGGATCTTTCTTTTCCCCCTTCTCCCCATCGTTTTTCCGAGGCAGAGCGCGAGGCGGTATATCGCGCCATCGCCGAACGCCGCGACATGCGCCACTTTCTGCCCGATCCGGTCGATCCTGAAATACTGCACCGCTTGTTGTGGGCGGCGCATCAGGCGCCCAGCGTGGGCTACATGCAACCTTGGCGCTTTCTTCGCATCACCGACCGTGCCTTGCGGCAGGCGATCCATTGCCTGGTCGAGGAAGAGCGCCGGGCGACGGCCCAGGCCCTGGGCGAGCGGGGTGAGGAATTCCTGCGCCTCAAGGTGGAAGGAATCCTCGAAGCTGCCGAGCTCTTCGTCGTCGCCCTTGCCCCGGGGCGGGAGCGGCATGTGTTCGGCCGGCGCACCCTGCCGGAGATGGACGTAGCGTCGCTATCCTGTGCGATCCAGAACCTGTGGCTCGCCGCTCGCGCCGAGGGGCTCGGCATGGGCTGGGTGTCGTTGTTCGACCCGCAGCGTTTGGCCGACTTGCTGCGGATGCCCGCGGGGGCCAAGCCGTTGGCCGTTGTGTGCCTGGGCCATGTGGAAACGTTCTACCCGCGGCCGATGCTGGAAGAAGTGCATTGGGCCAGCCGACGCCCGCCTGCCGAAGTCTTCGCCGAGAATTTCTGGCCGCTTGACTTGCCTGGCTGGGGAGCGGAACAAGCGCCGGTCACGCGCTGAAGCCCAATCAGAGGAGAAAGGCAGATGAAACGGATGCCATCCCCGGTGTTGTTTCCCTTGCTCGCAGCGGCGTTCTTCGGCTTCCTGGGGGTGGCCGTGGGGGCGTTCGGGGCGCACGTGCTGCGGCCGCGCCTTGCCGTGGCGCTCTACGAGAACGTGCAGACGGCGGTGTTTTATCAGTTCGTCCATGCGCTGGCCCTTTTTTCCCTGGGGGTGCTTGGGGTGGTGGGCTGGAGGAACCGGGCCTTGCGCCTGGCGGCGGGGCTGTGGACGGGCGGAGTGATCGCCTTTTGCGGCAGCCTCTACAGCTACGCCCTCACCCAATGGCTGCCGCTGGTGTGGGTGACGCCGCTGGGTGGCACGGCGCTGCTTGTCGGTTGGGCGGCGTTCGGCGTTGGGGTCTGGCGTGCCATTTCCTCGACGAAATAGGGGGCGCCGCGAACCACCTGCTGCGCGGCCGTATGGCAGCGGTGCGTGGTGCTCGCAGGTTCTCCTGTCTGCATAGGTCTCGCTTCCTGTGCTCCGTGTGCCTTGCCCTGCAGCCGCTCGCGACGGTTTTTCGCGGCGCCCAGGGTTTTCGGTGCGCATCGGGGCGACGATCGCGTTAAAATTTTCATGAACTTGTAACAATGGCACTCTAGACTTCTGGGGTCGGAACGATCGTTCCTGCAAACCCCTTTATCGCACAAGGAGTCGGTCCATGGAATCGAACAAACGCATCTGGCTGGGGGCGCTGGCGCTCGCTGGTCTCATCGGTACCGCCCAGGCGCAGCAAAAGATCATTGCCATCGACGGTTCGAGCACGGTCTATCCGATCACCGAGGCTGTGGCCGAGGAATATCAAAAGCTGAAGAAAGGAACGGTCAAGGTCACGGTGGGAATCTCCGGCACTGGCGGCGGGTTCAAGAAATTCTGCCGCGGCGAGACGGACATCTCCGGTGCCTCGCGGCCTATCCTCAAGCAGGAGATGGAGGCGTGCCGCCAGAGCGGAATCGAATACATCGAACTGCCGGTGGCCTATGACGCCATCACCGTCGTGATCAACCCGAAAAACGACTGGGCCGAAGAGATGACGGTGGCCGAGCTCAAGAAGATGTGGGAGCCGGCCGCCCAGGGCGTGGTGGACAACTGGAAGAAGGTCTCCGAGCGCTTCCCCGATCGTGCACTCGCGATCGCCGGACCCGGCGCCGATTCCGGCACCTTCGACTACTTCACCGAGGCCGTCGTCGGCAAATCCAAGTCGAGCCGTGGTGATTACATGGCCTCCGAAGACGACAACGTGATCGTGCAGTTCGTCAGCCGCGACGTGGGCGCGCTGGGCTACTTCGGTCTGGCCTACTACACGGAAAACAAGGACAAGATCAAGGCCGTCAAGATCAAGAAGGATGAGAACTCGCCGGCCGTGGCGCCCACCATCGAGACGGTCAACAACGGCAGCTATCAGCCGCTGTCGCGCCCGGTCTTCATCTACGTGAGTGCGAAGTCGGCGCAGGAAAAGCCCGAAGTGCGCGAGTTCGTCGAGTTCTATCTGCAACATGGGGCCAACTTGAGCAAGGAAGTGGGCTACGTCGATCTGCCCGCCAAGGCCTACGACATGGCGCTGAAAAACTTCAAGGCGATGAAGAAAGGCACGGCCTTCGGCGGTGAGCCCGACGTCGGGGTGAAGGTCGAAGAATTGCTGGAACGTGAAGGCAAACTCTAAGTTTCACCACCGGGCCATCGGCGCGATCAGGCGCCGATGGCGTTTTCATCATTTGCCCCATCTTACGGTCAGGCACACCATGAGCGACGCAATGACGGCGGCCGACAAGGGCGGCGGTTCTTCCTCCCTTTACCTCGACCGCATCCGCACGATGCGCCACGTGCGCAACGGCAAGGAGCGCATCATCGAGGCGATCCTCTTCGTGGCGGCCTTCTGCGCCGTGGCGGTGACGGTGGCCATCGTCGCCATCCTGCTCTACGAGGCTTCGACTTTTTTCGCCCACGTCTCCCTCGTCGAGTTTCTCACCGGCACCGAGTGGACGCCGCTCTTCGAGCGCGCCTCCTTCGGCATGCTGCCGCTGCTCGTCGGCACGGTGGTGACTTCGTTCATCGCCTTCCTCGTGGCTGGCCCGCTCGGCTTTCTCATCGCCATGTACCTGTCCGAGTTCGCGCCACCGAAACTGGCCGAGGTGCTCAAGCCTTTCCTCGAACTGCTCGCCGGGGTGCCAACCATCGTCTATGGCTACTTCGCGCTGCTCTTCGTCACCCCTTTGCTGCAGAAAATCATCCCGGGACTGCCCGGATTCAACATGCTCAGCGCCGGCCTGGTGATGGGGCTGATGATCGTGCCCTATGTGGCTTCGGTGTCGGAAGATGCGATGCGCGCCGTGCCCATGGCTTTGCGCGAAGGCTCCTACGCCATGGGGGCGACGCGCTTCCAGACGGCGATGTGGGTGGTGCTACCGGCCTCTTTCTCCGGGGTGATGGCCGCTTTCGTGCTGGGGGTTTCGCGCGCCGTGGGCGAGACGATGATCGTGGCCATCGCCGCCGGTCAGCAGCCCAACTTCACGTTTGATCCGCGCGAGCCGGCCGCTACCATCACCGCCTTCATCGTGCAGGTGGCCATGGGCGATCTGCCGCACGGATCGATCGGCTATCAGAGCATCTTCGCCGTCGGGCTCGTACTCGTGGTGATCACCTTGTTCTTCAACCTGATCGGCCAAATGCTGCGCCGGCGCATTCGCGAGGTGTATTGACATGGCGAACAAGGAACGCATGGCGCTGCGCGGGATCATCGCCAGGAACCAGCGCTGGGATCTCATCGTCGGCACCGTCGGCTTGCTGGCCACGGCACTCGGCGTGATCATCCTCACGCTGCTCTTCGTCGATCTGGTGCTCGACGGCTGGCACCGGCTCACGCCCGACTTCTTCCTCAATTTCCCGTCGCGCCGCCCGGAAGAGGCCGGCATCCTCTCGGCCTGGGTGGGCTCGGCGCTGGTGATGATCGTCACCGCCTTCACCGCCGTGCCGCTGGGCGTGGCTGCGGCCATTTATCTGGAAGAATACGCACCCAAGAACTGGATCACCGAGCTCATCGAGATCAACGTGACCAACCTCGCGGCAGTGCCCTCCATCATCTACGGCCTGCTCGCCCTGGGCTTGTTCGTCTACATCCTCGGCTTCGGGCACAGCGTCCTGACGGCGGGGCTCACGCTCGGGCTCATGATCCTGCCCATCATCATCGTGGCCACCCGCGAGGCGCTGCGCGCCATTCCGGTGGCCATCCGCGAGGCGGCCTACGCCCTGGGGGCCACGCGCTGGCAGGTGGTGAGCGATCACCTCATCCCCTACGCTTCGGGCGGCATCTACACCGGCGTGATCATCGGCTTGTCGCGCGCCATCGGCGAGACTGCGCCGGTGATCACCATCGGCGCGCTCACCTTCATCGCCTTCCTGCCGCCGATCCCCTTCAGCGGCGATCCGCCGGCCGGCCCGTTCGATTGGCTCTTCTCTCCCTTCACGGTGCTGCCCATCCAGATGTTCAACTGGCTGTCGCGCCCGCAGAGCGCCTTCCACGTCAATGCGGCGGCCACCGGCATCGTCATCATCGTGGCCACGCTCGCGATGAACGGCATCGCCATCTGGCTGCGCAGCCGCATCCGCAGCAAGTTGAAGTGGTGATCGGGTGAACGAATCCTCTTCCTTCGACGGAACCAAGCGCATGAACGAACCAAGAAAGCCGGAGAGCAACGCGGCGATCGTCACCGAGCCGCTCAAGGCCGAGACGCGCAAGTTCAATTTCTACTACGGCGACAACCACGCGCTGAAAAACGTCGATCTGCCGGTGGCCGAGCGCCGGGTCACGGCGCTGATCGGTCCTTCCGGGTGCGGCAAGTCGACCCTGCTGCGCAGCTTCAATCGCATGCACGACCTCTATCCCGGCAACCGCTACGAAGGCGAGATCCGCCTCTATCCCGACGACGTCGATCTCGTCTCGCCCACGGTCGACCCCATCGAGATCCGCATGCGCATCTCCATGGTGTTCCAGAAGCCCAACCCTTTCCCGAAGACGATCTTCGAGAACGTGGCCTATGGCCTGATGGTGCGCGGCGAGAAGCGCCGCTCGGTGCTGGAGGAAAAAGTCGAGGAGGCCCTGCGCGGGGCGGCGCTGTGGGACGAGGTCAAAGACCGGCTCGATGATCTGGCCTTCAACCTCTCGGGGGGACAGCAGCAGCGGCTGTGCATCGCTCGGGCGCTGGCGGCCGACCCGGAGATCATCCTCTTCGACGAGCCTACCTCGGCGCTCGATCCCATCGCCACGGCGAGCATCGAGGAACTCATCGCCGAGATCAAGGAAAAAGTGACCATCCTCATCGTCACCCACAACATGCAGCAGGCGGCGCGCATCTCGGACTACACCGCCTTCATGTACCTGGGCGAGCTCATCGAGTTCGGGCGCACCGACGAGCTCTTCGTGCGTCCGCGCAAGAAACAGACCGAGGATTACATCACCGGGCGGTTTGGCTGATCACCACCACCAGGCGGCGATCCCCAGCAGCACGAAGGCGAGCGCCGCGGTGACGTGCAGCATCCTGGCTGGCAGGCGGCGGGTGAGGCGCTCGCCGAACCACACCACGGGGGCGTTGGCGAGCATCATGCCCACCGTGGTCCCGGTCACCACCGCCGCGTAGGGCGAATAGTGCGCGGCGAGCGCCACGGTGGCAAGCTGCGTCTTGTCGCCCATCTCGGCGAGGAAAAAGGCGGAAGACACGATGGCAAAGACGCGGGCGAGCGAAGTCGCCGGCCGCGTCTTCGTCTCGTCTTCGTCGAGCGCATCCGGCACCAGCATCCACAGCCCCAGCGCGACGAAAGAGATCGCGACCACTGCGCGCAGCACGTCCGGCCCGAGCCACTGCATCACCGCCGCGCCCAGCGCCGCGGCCCCGGCGTGATTGGCGAGCGTGGCAAAGAAAATCGCCGCGCAGATCGTCCACGGCGCGCGGTAACGTCCGGCGAGCACGAGCGAGAGGAGCTGGGTCTTGTCGCCGACTTCAGCAAGGGCGACGAGCCCGGTGGCGGTGAGGAAGGCTTCCATCGGCTGGCGGGCAATGGCGCAGTGTGTCGCATTATAGCGGCGCGCTTGCTATGATCGTAGAAATCGACGGCGGGCTCGCCAGCCGCAATGAACGGAAAACCATGCACGAAGACGAGGGACGACCGGCCGCATCCTGCATCCGCATTCGCGGTGCGCGCCAGCACAACCTGAAGAATCTCGACGTCGTCCTGCCCACGGGGCGCTTCATCGCCGTGAGCGGCGTCTCAGGGGCGGGGAAATCCTCGCTCGTGATCGAGACGCTCTACGCCGAGGGGCAGCGCCGCTACGTCGAGACCTTCTCGCCCTACGCGCGCCAGTTCTTCGAGCGGCTCGACGCGCCCGAGGTCGACGAGATCGACGCCGTGCTGCCGGCGATCGCCATTGAAGGCGGCACCCACGTGCGCACCTCGCGCTCGACGGTGGGCACGCTCACCGAGATTGCCGACCACGCCAAGTGGCTCTACGCCCGCGCCGCGCGGCTCTTCTGCCCCGGCTGTGGCGAGGAGATCGTGCCGCACACGCCGGAGACGGTGGCTGCCGACCTGGCTCGGCGTTTTGCCGCGGACGCCCGGCTCGCCGTGCTCTATCCCGTGCCGGTGCCCGAGCGCCTGCCCGCCGAGACGGTGCGCGCCGGGCTTGCCGCCCAAGGCTATTCTCGCATCGTCGCCCGCACGCCTGCCGGGGACGGGCGCTGGTGGTGGTGGGTGGTGCAGGATCGCTTCCGCCTCGCAGCGGCCGAGGAACGCAGGCTCGCCGAAGCGCTGGAGGCGGCCTTCGCCCTGGGGCAGGGACGGCTGGCGCTGGCCGATTGGGACGAACTGCGGGCGCGCCTGGGGGAGCCGCCCGCGGCGGGCGAGCCTCCCTCCTGCGAGCGGCTGCCCGTGCGGGAATACCGCCGCGAGCGCTACTGCGGCAGTTGCGACCGGGCTTTCGCCGATCCCTCGCCGGGGCTCTTCTCCTTCAATTCCCCGGTGGGCGCCTGTCCGACCTGCCGCGGCTTCGGACGGGTGATCGGCATCGACTGGGACAAGGTGATCCCGGATCCCTCGCTGTCCCTGCGCCGGGGGGCGATCCGTCCTTGGCAAGGGGGCTTCTCGGCCCAATGCCAGCAGGAGATGGAGATGCTCGCTCCGGCCGCCGGCGTGCGCCTGGACGTGCCTTGGCACGAGCTTAGCCCAGAGGAACGGCGCTGGGTGCTCGAAGGCGATCCCGACTGGGCCGACTGGGAGACGAGCTGGCCGCAGCATTGGTACGGCGTGCGCCGTTACTTCGCATGGCTCGAATCCAAGGCGTACAAGATGCACGTGCGGGTGCTGCTGTCGCGCTACCGCAGCTACACCGTCTGCCCCGACTGCCACGGCACCCGTCTCAAGCCCGAGGCGCTCGCCTGGCGCCTGCTTGCCCCCGGCGAAGAGAACACGGCAGGGCGCCTGCCCGGTCACAGCCTGCCCGAGCTCTTCGCCCTGCCGGTGGATGAGGCGGCTGCCTTCGTGCGCCGCTGCGCCGCCGGCATCCAGGGCAAGACCCTGCGGCAGGTGTTCGAGGAGATCGACACGCGTCTGGGCTATCTGTGCGAGGTGGGGCTGGGCTACCTCACCCTCGATCGCGCCTCGCGCACCCTCTCGGGCGGCGAGCTGCAGCGTATTCACCTCACCACGGCGCTCGGCACCTCGCTCGTGGAGACGCTCTTCGTGCTGGAAGAGCCCACCGCCGGGCTGCACGCGCGCGACGTGGCGCGGCTCATCGGGGCGATCCGCCGGCTGGTGGACCTAGGCAACACGGTGGTGGTGATCGAGCACGACCCGCAGGTGATCGCCGCCGCCGACTGGGTGATCGACCTCGGACCGGGCGCCGGGGCCGAAGGGGGGCGGCTGGTGGCCGAAGGGCCGCCGGCGGTCATCGCGGCGCATCCGTCATCCCTCACGGGGGCTTACCTCAGCGGCCGGCTGCGGGTGCAGGCGGAACGCGCCGCGCGCGAGGTGCGCGACGCTCCGTGGCTGCACCTGCGCGGCGCGCGCGAGCACAACCTCAAGGGGATAGACGTAGCGATCCCCTTGTCGGGGCTGACGGTGATCGCCGGCGTGTCGGGCTCGGGCAAATCCACCCTGGTCGAGAACGTGCTCGTGCCCGCCGTGTCGCGGGCGCTGGGGCGCGAGGCCGAGGCCCCGGGGCCGTACGATGCGCTCGAAGGGGCGCAGGCGCTCGCCGATCTCGTCTGGATCGACCAGACGCCGCTTGCCAAGAGCGCGCGCTCCATGCCGGTGACGGTAACCGGGGCTTGGGACGAGCTGCGCCGGGCTTTCGCCGCTCAGCCCGAGGCCGCGGCCCATGGCTTCACCGCCGGCAGTTTCAGCTTCAACGCCGGTGAAGGACGCTGCCCCGCCTGCGGCGGCTCAGGCTTCGAACACGTGGAGATGCAGTTTCTCGCCGACGTCTATCTCCGCTGCCCGGTGTGCGACGGCCGGCGTTTTCGCTCCGAGGTGCTGCGCGTGCGCTTCGCCGGCAAGAACGCCGCCGAATGGCTGGATCTCACGGTGGACGAGGCCCTGGCGCTCATCTCCCGCCTGCCGCAGGCCAGGGCGGCCGCGGCGCGCCTGCAGCCGCTCGTTGCCCTCGGGCTCGGTTATCTGCGCCTGGGTCAGCCCACGCCGACGCTTTCCGGCGGCGAGGCCCAGCGCCTCAAGCTCGCGGCGCGGCTGGCCGAACGCCGCCGCAGCGCCGGAAAGACCCTCTACGTGCTCGACGAGCCCACCACGGGGCTGCACCAGCACGAAGTCGCGCGCCTGCTGCGCGTGCTCGAGGACCTGGCCGCACAGGGCGAGGCGGTGGTGGTGGTCGAGCACCACCTCGACGTGATCGCCGCCGCCGACTGGGTGATCGAACTGGGCCCCGAAGGCGGCGAAGGCGGCGGCAGAATCGTCCATGCAGGGCCAGCGGCCACGCTCGCCGCGGCCGAGACCGCCACCGGCCGGGCGCTGCGCGAGCGCACCTTCCTCTTCGCCCCGCCGGCCCTGCCGCTCGCCGCCGAACCCGTTCCTCTCTATGGCCTTGCGCCGCGCCGGGCGATCGAGATCGTCGATGCGTACGAGCACAACCTCAAGCACCTCGACGTGACGATTCCGCGCGAGCGGCTCACCGTGGTCACCGGCGTGTCCGGCTCGGGCAAGTCGACGCTTGCCTTCGACATCGTCTTCGCCGAAGGGCAGCGGCGCTACCTCACGGCGCTCGATGCCTACGCGCGCCAGTTCGTGCAACCGCCACCGCCGCCAGCGGTGGGCCGCATCCTTGGCCTGTCGCCCACCGTGGCCATCGAACAGCGCACCAGCCGCGGCGGCTACAAGAGCACGGTGGGTACGCTTACCGAAATCGCCCCCTTCCTGCGGCTGCTCTATGCCCGCCTCGGCACCCCCTATTGCCCCGAGTGCGGCGTTGCGCTCGAACCGCTCGCTGCCGCTTCCTTGGCGCAGCGCCTGGCGACGCTGCCGTCGCCGCTTGCCCTCTACGCCCCGCTCGTGCGCCGCCGCAAGGGGATCTACAAGGAACTGGCCGCCTGGGCAGCGCGACGCGGCGTGGCGACGCTGCTCGTCGACGGCGAGGAGCTTCCCACCGACCCCTGGCCCAAGCTCGACCGCTACCGCGAACACGACATCGACCTGCCGATCGAGCGGCTCGCATCCGCCGACGTCGACGCCTTGCGCCGCGCCGTGCAGCAGGCGCTGGAGGTGGGCGAAGGGGTGAAGGTGCGCGACGGCCTCGGCCGCTGGCACCTCTTTGCCGGCGCCCACGTCTGCCCCTCCTGCGGCAAGGGCGCTCCGCCGCTCGATCCGCGTCTCTTCTCGCAGCATTCGCCCCTGGGCTGGTGTCCGGCTTGCCTCGGCACCGGCCGGAAACTGCTGGGCGAAGGCGCGGCGCTGCGCGACGGCCGGCCGCAGGCGCTCGAAGCGGAACGCGAGGTCGAGGGCCGCCTCGTCACCGCCCAGACCTGCCCCGAATGCGGCGGCAGCCGGCTCAATGCGGATGCGCGCGCCGTGCGGCTGCAAGGGATGACGCTGCCGCAGCTCGCGCGCCTGCCGCTCGCCCGCCTGGCGCCGTGGCTCGACGAAGCCGCGGCGCACTGGGACGAGCGCAGCCGGCGCATCGCCGCCGAAGTGCTGCCGCAGATCGCGCAGCGCCTCGCCTTTCTCTGCGAGGCGGGGCTCGGTTATCTCACGCTGGAGCGCGCCGCGCCCACGCTCTCGGGGGGCGAAGCGCAGCGCATCCGGCTCGCCGCCCAGCTCGGCTCGACCCTGCGCGGCGTGTGCTACGTGCTCGACGAACCCACCATCGGCCTGCACCCGCGCGACGACGAAACCCTCATCGCCCTGCTGCGCCGGCTGCAGCGGCGCGGCAACACGGTGCTGGTGGTCGAGCACGACGAGGCGATGATCCGCAGCGCCGACGAGCTGATCGACCTCGGCCCCGGCGCGGGCGAGCACGGCGGCGAGGTGGTGGCGCAAGGGCCGCTGCCGGCCATCCTCGCTTCGCCGCGCTCGCTCACCGGCAAGATGCTGCGCTGCCCCATCGCGCACCGGCTCGCGCCGCCGCGGCCCGTCGCCGACGACGCGGCGAGCCTGTGGGTGCGCGGCGCACGGCACCATAACCTGCAGGGCATCGACGTGCGCCTGCCGCTCGCGCGCCTCACGGTGGTCACTGGCGTGTCCGGCTCGGGCAAATCCACTCTGGTGCGCGAGGTGCTCGCCCAGAGCCTGCGCCAGGGCCGGCCCGTCGGCTGCGAGCGCCTCGAAGGCGGGGAGGCCCTCACGCGGCTGCTCGAAGTCGACCAGACGCCCATCGGCAAGACCCCCCGCTCCTGCCCGGCCACCTACCTCAAGGTGTTCGACCCCATCCGCCGCCTCTTCGCCGAAACCCAGGAAGCGCGCACCCGCGGCTGGGCCCCGGCCTGGTTCTCCTTCAATACGGGCGAGGGCCGCTGCCCCGTGTGCGAGGGACAGGGCATGATCACGGTGGAGATGGCCTTTCTGCCCGACGTGCGCGAACCGTGCGACGCCTGCGGCGGCAGCCGCTACCGCGCCGAGACCCTGCAGGTGCGCTGGCGCGGTGCCTCCATCGCCGAGGTACTGGCGATGACGGTAGCGCAGGCGGCGGAATTCTTCGCCGCCCACCCGGCGATCGCACGTCCGCTGCGCTGGATGGAAGAAGTGGGCCTGGGCTACCTGCGCCTGGGGCAGCCCAGTCCGACGCTCTCCGGCGGCGAAGCGCAGCGGCTCAAGCTCGTGGCCGAGCTCTCGCGTCCGGCGCATGCGCCCACCCTCTACCTGCTCGACGAACCCACCGTCGGCCTGCATCTGGCCGACATCGAGAAGCTGCTGCGCGTGCTGCACCGCCTGGTGGAGAACGGACACACGGTGGTGGTCATCGAACACGACCCGGACGTGTGGCTCGAAGCCGACTGGATCATTGATCTCGGCCCCGGCGGGGGTGACGAGGGCGGGCGACTGGTCCATCAAGGAACGCTGGAGGCGCTGCGGCGCCGGGGCAAGGGGGCGACGTGCGCGGCGCTCGAACGCGTGCTCGCGCGCCGCGCCGCTACGGAGGTTCTGGTTCTATGACGCATAATCCTTTCGCGACGAGGAGAATGAAAATGAACCAGGAACACGAACGCCTCCCCGTGTGGGACCCGGCGCTGCGACTCTTTCACTGGGCCTTGGTTGCCTGCGTGGTCGGGGCGGTGGTGTCGGTCAAGATCGGCGGCAGCGCCATGGGCTGGCATGAGGCATTCGGTCTGGCCGTGCTGGGGCTCATCGTCTGGCGGCTGCAGTGGGGCTTCGTCGGCCCGCAGACGGCGCGCTTCAGCGCCTTCGTGCGCGGCCCCCGCGAGATACTCACCTACCTGCGCGGACAATGGCACGGCCTTGGTCACAATCCGCTGGGGGCGCTCTCGGTGCTGGCGCTCCTGGGGCTCTTCGGCCTGCAGGCGGTCTTGGGGCTCTTCACCTACGACGAGATCGCCTTTCGCGGGCCGCTCGCGCCCCTCGTCGACAGCGATTGGCAGCTGCGCCTCACCGGCTGGCACCGCGCGCTCGAGCCGCTGCTGTGGCTGATCGTGCTGCTGCACGTGGGCGCCATCTTCTTCTATGCCGTGGTGAAGAAGGAAGATCTGGTACGACCCATGATCACCGGCTATCGCCGGCCGCCGTCGGGCGTGCAGGACGTGCCGCCGGTGGAATGGGGGAACAAGGCCTACGCGCTGCGCCTGGCGCTCACCATCGTGGTAGCGCTTGCCGTGGTGTACGGGGCAAGCGGCGCCTGGATCCCGGCGCCCACCCCGGTGGCGCCGGTGCCGGGGATGGATTGGTGAGGATTCAGTCTTCCTTCATGCGGAACTTGTCGTGGCAGGCTTTACACGCCTTGCCCAGTTCGCCGAATTGCTTGGCGATCTCGGCCTTGTCGCCCATGGCCGCGTCTTCGGCCAGTTTGTTTGCCTGTTCGGCGAAATTGGTCGCTATCTGCCGCACTTCGTCGGGCTGCTCGAAGAATTCTTTCTTCAGCCGGCTCTTGTGGAAACCGACGACGCCCACCGTGTCGGGGCTGTAGAGCGCGCCCATGCCGGAATTGGCCGTGGCGGCGATGGCGTTGGCGGCGGCCGCCACCTGGGCTTGGTTGAAGGGGACGCTGCCGTCGACGGCCTGGGCCTTGATCTTGTCCATGTTCCAGGCCATGAAGGTGTAGGCGGCTTGGCGGTACTTCACTTTTTCTTCTGGCTTGAGGGCCTGGGCGGCCGCAGCGCCGGCAAGCCCCATCGCGGTGGCGAAGAGCAGGATTTTGTGCAGTTTCTTCATGGGTCTTCTCAACTATGTAAAGGAATGCCGCCTTAGTATAGACAATGTCCATGGAAATGGCGAGGGGAAGGTGCTCCGCTTCGCCGTCACCTCGTGCCGGCACTTTGGCGCTTCCTCTGTTCCCTGCGGCTGCCCAAGGGCGCTGATATGGCCGCACGGGGGGCAGGGGCCTGGTCAGTATATTTCTGCTTGACCATCTCGCCGATGAGGCGGATGACCTCCTGGCTCGCCTGTTCGGCCTCGCGCATGTTCGCGATGATGGCATCCAGGATCCTGGCATCACGCAGCCAGTCTTTGCGCGCTTCTTCGATGGCGGCATGGACGCTGGCGTGGACGCGGCGGTGCGGCTCTTCCAGCGTCCGGTAGGCTGGCGTGTGGTTGAAATGCGTCTTGCCATAGCCCTCGTAATACCATTTGCCCATACGGCATTGAGTGTGATCCGCTTGCACGGCCTGCGCTTCCTCGCCCTCACCGCTGCGCTCGGCGGCCACGTAGCCGCGCTGCATGAAGATGATGTGATCGAGTTTCACCAGGGAGGCGAAGGCCAGATCCTTGGCGCGTTCGATCTCCGCGATCGTCGCCTCGGCCGAGCGGGCCACCGCTTCGAAGCGGCTCTCGAAGCCTTGGACTTCCTCGCTGACGGTCTGCGCTTCTTCGCTCATCTCCCGGGTCTGTTGCACCATCGTTCCGACCCGCGCACGCAGTTCGCCCACCACGCCGCCGATCTCATCGGTCGCCACCCGGGTGCGCTCGGCGAGCTTGCGCACCTCGTCGGCCACCACGGCAAAGCCGCGACCGACTTCGCCGGCGCGTGCCGCTTCGATCGCGGCGTTGAGCGCGAGGAGATTCGTCTGCTCGGTGATCTCCGCGATGAGCTGCACCGTGCGGCCGATCGACTGGCTCGCCTCTTCGAGCGAGCCGGCGGTCTCGGCCATCGACGCCATGTTGTGATCGATGGCGGCAAGCGCCTGCGCGAGCTGGTGCGCCGTCGCTAGGCTTTCCGATGCGCCTTCCTGGTTGCGCTGCGCGAGTTTCTCCACCTCGTCCATGCGTCCGCTCACCTCCATAAGGTCGGCCTGATTTCCGGCAAGGTTGCGCAGGAGGTTATCCACGTTGATCTGATGCAGGCCGCTGTTGAGCCGGTTCTTCGCCGCGAGCTCGGTGGCCTGTTCCATGGCGGTGAGCGCCAGGTTGATCGACTCCATCGAGCGCCGGATCTCGCCTGGCATGCCGTCGGTGAAGGCGTGCCGATGGAAGTCGCCGCGGGCAGCGCGCGCGAAGCAGGTATTGACGTCCTTGAAGTAGGCCTCCATCACGTCGAGCAGATCATTCAATTCCCAGGCGATCTTGCCGATCTCGCCCAGCCCCTTGGTGCGGGTGATGCGCACGCTCAGGCAGCCCTGCTTGGCCTGGGCAAAAGCCTCGCTCATGCGCGCGAGCGCCTTCAGCGGCTGCGTGATCCAGCGGTAGGCATACCAGGCGAAGGCGATCGCGGCGAGCGGTGCGGCGACATTGAGCAGGGTAGGACCGTGCTGCCAGAGCGAATGGATGGCAAGCCCGAGGATCAGGACGACGTAGGCGAGGCTCACCAGCCGCACGCGCTGCCAGATGAAGGGAATGGTGCGGCTCGCTGCGCTCGTTGGTTGCAACAGCCGCGCTCGAGAATCGGCAGCGGGGGCGTTTTTAGCGGGCGACATGGGTTTCCCTCCCCTGCAAGAAGAGCTCGAGCACCAGCGCTTCGTAGGTGGTGCCGAGCTCCTCGAGTTTTTTTGTCAGCCAGGCGAGCGAGGCGTCGCACGCCTTGGCCGGCCCGGCTTCGCGCTCGATGCGCCGCATCTCGGCGTAGATCGGCGCGATCGCCTCGATCGCCGGCGCTGGGGCCTGGCGGCGCACCGAGTAGTAGCCCAGTACCTCGTCGCCGAAGCGATCGACCGTGACGTTGGCGAACACCCAGTAGTAGTGCCCCTTGGCGGTCATGTTCTTGACGAAACCGAACCACTCCTCGCCGCGCTGGATGGTATCCCACAGGTGCTTGAAGGCGCCTCTGGGCATGTCGGGGTGGCGCACGATGTTGTGCTGCACGCCGAGCAGCTCTTCTTCGTAATAATCGGCCACCCGCATGAACACGCGGTTGGCGTAGGTGATGCGCCCCTTGAGGTCGGTCTTGCTGACGATGATCTCATCGGGCGAGAAATGGACTTCGACGTTGGTCGGGGTGATTTTTGGTTTCATCGCAAGGCTCCTCCTCGTGGCGCCATCGTAGCAAGAAATTATCGGCCATCGAAGGGAAAACTGGAGGATTTTTCCCGCTGTGTTCAACGCTTCGCTTGCGCTGTCGCGCGCTATTCTGCATCATGGATCCAATGGCCCAATGATGCGCTGACGGCGCCCTGGTCATGAGGGAGCGTGACGATGAGAACGAGGCATTCAGTGGCGCGGCGCCTGATCGCCGCGATCGGGATCATGCTGGTGGCCGGTCTGGCGGTGATGGTCGCCTGGAGTATGGCGGCGTCGCGCACCATGGCGCGCGACCAGGCGGAGCGCTTCGCCGCTTCCATCAACGAGATGACCATGGCCGGACTCACGGCCATGATGGTCACCGGCACCGTGGGGCAGCGTGACGTCTTCCTCGACCAGATCCGCAAGCTCACGGCGGTGAGCGGGCTGGAAGTGCTGCGCGGCGAGGCGGTGACGGCGCTCTACGGCAAGGGCGGGCTGGAAAAGGAGCCCGATGCGATCGAGGCCCAGGTGCTCGCCTCCGGCCAGACCTACCTGGCGATCGAGGAGAACGGCGGATCCCGGGCACTGCGCGCCATCTATCCGGCCAAGGCGGCAAGCGACTACCTCGGGAAGAACTGCATCGCCTGCCACCAGGTGCCGGAGGGCACGGTGCTGGGGGCGGTGAGCATGCGCATCTCGCTCGGCGAGGCGGACGCCGCCACCCGCCGCTTTGCCGCCTGGGTGGGAAGTTTTGCCGTGCTGCTCGCCCTGCTGGCGAGGGGGGTGATCGCTGCGGTGGTGCGCCGCTCGGTGGCGCGGCCCCTGGGCCATCTGGTCGCCAGCCTCGAGGAGATCGCCCAAGGCGAGGGGGACCTGACGCGGCGCCTGCCGGTGGAGCGCGACGACGAGATCGGCGCGGCCGCCGCCGGCTTCAACCGCATGCTCGAGACGGTGGCCGAGCTGGTGCGCGAGGTCAAGCGCACCGTGGCTACTCTGGAAGGGGAGACGGCGGAGATGGCGCGCAGCGGCGAGGCGGTGCGCGCCGGAGCGAAGACGCAGAACGCCGTGGTGGCTCAGGTACGGCAACTGATCGGGCAGCTGCACGAGGCGGCGGTCCGGGTGGCCGAGGAAGTTGCGGCCATCCAGGCCAAATCCCAGGTGAGCCGCGAGCGCACCGAGACGAGCCGGGCGCGGCTCGCCGCCCTCGTCGATGCCTTCGCGGCCATCGAACAGGCGCTCTCCTCGCTGGTCGAGGCGATGGGCGCTTTTTCCCGGTCGTCGCACGAGATCCGCGTCATCACCCAGGAAGTGCGCGAGATCGCCGACCAGACGAATCTTTTGGCGCTCAACGCCGCGATCGAGGCGGCGCGCGCTGGCGAGGCAGGGCGCGGCTTTGCCGTGGTGGCCGACGAAGTCAGGAAACTGGCCGAGAAGTCCAGCACCGCCGCCGGGCGCATCGATACGATCACCGCCGCCGTGGTCGAGCGCAGCGATCAGCTCTACGCCGCGTTCGAGTCCGGTCAGGAGAAACTCAAGGAAGTGCGCCGCGTCTCGGACGAGGTGACCGAGCGCCTCACCGAGGCCGGAGCGGCCGTGGCCGACGTGGGCCGGCGGCTGGATGCGGTCATCGTCACGACCGAAGGGGAGCGGGAGCTGGCCGAGCAGACCTCGTCCGCGGTCGACGGGATCGCGCAGGAAACCGGACGGCTCGATGCCGAGGTCGACGCCCTCACCTCGGCCGTGGAGAAGGTACAGGCGCAGGCGCAGCAGCTCGTCGAGCGCGTGCGCCGTTTCCGCGTCGAGTAAGGCAGGAGACGGACCAAAAGCCGCCTCCTTGCCAGTCATTGTCGCCGCACGGCAATGAACAAGCGCATGCCGTTGCGATCGACGAGCACCGCGAACCGGTTTCCGGCCTTGCTCACCGCCTGGCGGAATTCCTCGGGTGTGCGCACCGGCTGCTGATTCACCGCCAGGATCACGTCGCCCGGGCGCAAGCCCGCGAGCGCCGCCAGTCCTTCGACCCGGGTCACCACCACTGCGCCTTCCTCCAGGCCGCGCTCTTTCGCTTCCTGGGCGCTGAGGGCGCGCACGGCGATGCCGGCTGTGATCGGTTCGCCGGCAGATTTCTTGCCGGGAGTTGCTGCGCCTGCAGTTTCCTCGTCCAGTTCGGCCAACGTCACGTTCTTCTCGATGCGCTTTCCTTGCCGAAGGAGCTCGAGGCGCACGGTCTCGCCCGGCTTGCGCCGGCCAATGAGGCGTGGCAGGTCGGCGGAATCCTCGATGCGCTGGCCATCGAGGCCGACGATGATGTCGCCCGCCTGGATACCCGCTTTCGCCGCCGGGCTGCCTTCCTCGACGCTCGCCACCAGCGCCCCTTGGGGCTTGTCGAGGCCGAAGCTCTTCGCCAGTTCCTCGTCCATGCCCTGGATGACCACGCCGAGCTTGCCGCGCTGCACCCGTCCGTAGGCGATGAGCTGATCCTTCACTTCCTGCGCCACGTCGCTGGGGATGGCGAAGGCGATGCCCATGTAGCCGCCGGAGCGCGAATAGATCTGGCTGTTGATGCCGATCACCTCGCCGTCCATGTTGAAGAGTGGCCCGCCGGAATTGCCCGGATTGACCGCCACGTCGGTCTGGATGAAGGGGACGTAGGTCTCGTCGGGCAAGCGGCGCGACTTGGCCGAGATGATGCCGGCGGTGACGCTGTGCTCGAAGCCGAAGGGCGAGCCCACGGCGATCACCCACTGGCCGACGCGGGCTTTGTTGGGATCGCCGAACTTCACCACCGGCAAGCCTTTGGCCTCGATCTTGAGCACGGCGATGTCGGTGCGGCGGTCGGTGCCGACCACTTTGGCCGGGAACTTGCGTCCGTCGGCGAGCTGGACCGTGACGTCCGTCCCCTCGCCGCCCTCGCCTACGACATGGGCGTTGGTGAGGAGGTAGCCGTCGGCCGAGACGATGAAGCCGGAGCCGAGGCCGCGCTGCACCGGCGCTTCGCCCCGCCCCCCGGGCATGTGCGGCAGCGGGATGCCGAAACGGCGAAAGAACTCGAAGAAGGGGTCGCTCTCGTCGAAGGGAAAGGGCAGGGCTTCCTCGTTGGCTCGGCTCACCACGGTGATATTGACCACCGCCGGCGTCACCTGCTCCACCAGATCGGCGAAATCCGGCAAGCGCTGCTCGGAGCCGCCGAAGAGCACGGGGCGCAGGGCCGGTTCGGCCGCGCCGGCTGCGGGCGCGAGGCCCGTACCCAGAGCGAGGGCAAACGCCAGCGCCGCGCTTCGACGGCGCAGCCCGGCGCAGGCAGGATGCCGCGGACGCGATACGTTCATGCTCACTCCTTCCATGCAGGGAAAAAACCCATTGTACGGGATCATCCGGGAACAAAACGCTGGCATCTACGGTAAAAAGATTTGATACACTGGCCGGGGACGTACGCCCGGGAAGGGGAAAGCAGCATGACGCTCACCGATTTGCGCTATCTCGTCGCGCTCGCGCACGAACGGCACTTCGGCCGCGCCGCCGAGCGCTGCCACGTGAGCCAGCCCACGCTCTCCGTGGCGATCAAGAAGCTGGAACAGCATCTCGGCGTATTGCTCTTCGAGCGCAATCCCAACGAGGTGAAACTCACCGAGATCGGCCGGCAAGTGGTGGAGCAGGCCGAGCGCGTGCTGCGCGAGGCGCAGCGCGTCGAGGAGATCGCCCAGGCGGGCAAGGATCCCCTCGTCGGGCCGCTGCGGCTGGGGGTCATCTTCACCATCGGGCCCTATCTCCTGCCGCGGCTCATCCCGCTGGTGCATGAGTTCGCCCCCAAGATGCCGCTCATCATCCATGAGGATTACACGGGGAAGCTCTCCGAGCAGCTCAAGCACGGCGAGATCGACGTCGCCATCCTCGCGCTGCCTTTCTCCGAACCGGGGCTCGTCACGCAGCCGGTCTACGATGAACCCTTCCGCGTTCTCATGCCGGCCGAGCATCCCTGGACCCAGCTCGATCGCATCCCGGCGGCCAAACTTGCCGAGGAAAACGTGCTGCTGCTGGGGGCGGGCAACTGCTTCCGCGACCAGGTGCTGGAAGTGTGCCCGCAGTGCGTGAGCAATTCGCCGCTGCAGGAGGCGCTCGCCGGAAGTTCCCTGGAGACCATCCGCTACATGGTGGCGAGCGGCCTTGGGGTGACGGTGCTGCCCTCGTCGGCGGCCGACGACGCCTCGCGCATGAACCCGCTGCTGGCGGTACGGCCGTTTGTCGCGCCCGAGCCGTATCGTCGCGTGGTGCTGGTGTGGCGCGTCACCTATCCGCGCCACGGGGCGATCGACGTGCTGCGCCGGGCCATTTTCGCGGCCGATCTGCCCGGCGTGCACCCGGTGGGCCCCGCGCCGCGGCCTGCCGCCGTTGCCGAACCCTCCGCCGCCGATTGACCGGAGTAAAGGCGGCGATCGTCCGCGCCGATTTGGCAATGCCGCCGCCGTGGGCTATAGTGAATGAGAAGCCATGATCACATAGGAGGCAGCATGAGCACCATCGACATCGGAATCAAAGAAGAAGATCGCAAGAAAATCGCTGGGGGGCTTTCCAAGCTCTTGGCCGATTCTTACACGCTGTACCTGGCCACGCACAACTTCCACTGGAACGTGACGGGGCCGATGTTCAATAGCCTGCACCTGATGTTCGAGCAGCAATACACCGAACTCGCCACGGCGGTCGATGACATCGCCGAGCGCATCCGCGCCCTGGGGGCTCCTGCGCCCGGAACCTACGCCGAATTCCTCAAGCTCACCCGCCTCGAAGAGCCCAAGTCCGGCCTCAAGGCCGAAGACATGATCCGCTACCTCATCAAGGGCCAGGAAGCGGTGGTGCGCACGGCGCGCGAGACGCTGCCCGTGGCGGAAAAGGCCGACGACCAACCCACGCTCGATCTGCTCACCCAGCGCATGCAGATCCACGAGAAGAACGCCTGGATGCTGCGCAGCCTGCTCGAATGATCCCTCTTTGCGCAGGATGTGCTGCGCTGGCCGATCGGGAAACCGGTCGGCTTTTTTGTGCGTCCCAAGAGGATGACGCCTGTGGCTCGGGGAAAAGCGAGGGCGGGAAGGACGAGGAAGGGTAAAGCGAGCAGTGGCGCGCCCGGCAGGAATCGAACCTGCGACCTTTGGCTTCGGAGGCCAACGCTCTATCCCCTGAGCTACGGGCGCGGAAAGGCAGAAGCGGATTATCGCACAAAATGCGCCGCTTGCGCCCGGTGTGTGCCGCCGGGTTTAGCCTGATCCCCTACTCGTGCCGTAGCGCCTCGATCGGGTCGAGCCGGGCGGCGCGGCGCGCCGGGAAAAAGCCGAAGACGATGCCGATGGCGCCGGAGAAGAGCGCGGCGATCAGCACGATGCCGTAATCGGGCGAGAAGGGAAAACCCAGCTTCTGCGCGGCCACGAGCGAGAAAACGAGCGCGAGCGTGATGCCGATGGCTCCGCCCAGCAGCGCGAGCACTACGGCTTCCACTAGGAACTGCAGCATGACGTCGGCGGCGCGCGCGCCGATCGCCAGACGAATGCCGATCTCGCGCGTGCGCTCGGTCACCGACACCAACATGATGTTCATGATGCCGATGCCGCCTACCAGCAGACTGATGCCGGCCACTGCCCCGAGCAGCACCGTGAGCATGCGGGTGGTGCTGGTGAGGGTTCGCTCGATCTCCTTGGAGTCGATGAGGCGGAAGTTGTCCTCCATGTTGGCCGAGAGGTGCCGGCGCTCGCGCAGCACGAGCCGGATGGCCGCCAGCACCTGCTCGTTGTCGCTGCCGTCGGCAAGCGAAAGCTGGATGGAATCGACGTCGGTGGTGCCGGAGATGCGCCGCTGGTAGGTGCGCAAGGGGATGATCGCGATGTCGTCCTGGTCGGTGCCCATGGCGCTCTGCCCTTTGGCCTCCAGCAGGCCGATGACCTCGCAGGAGAATTTGTCCACGCGCATGCGCTGACCGATGGGGTCTTCGGCACCGAAGAGTTCTCGCGCCACCGTCTGCCCGACGATGCAGGAAGCGACGCCCGCGCGCAGTTCGCTCGGCGTGAAGCCGCGGCCCTTGACGATTTCCCAGCGCCGCGCCTCGAGGTAACCTTCCCCCGCCCCGACCACGGTGGTGCTCCAGCTCTGGTTGCCGGCCACCACGGTGAGGGTGCGCAGCGACACCGGCGTCGACCAGGCTACGCCAGACACTTCGCGGGCGATCGCCAACGCGTCTTCGACTTTGAAGGGGACGATGTTCTGCCCTGGACCGAAGCCGCGCGAAGGACGCAGGAAGACGATGTTGCTGCCCAGCGACGAGATCTGGTCTGAGACCGCTTGGGTGGCGCCGCGCCCGAGCGTCACCATGGCGATCACCGCGCCCACGCCGATGACGATGCCGAGCACGGTGAGGAAGGAGCGCAGGGCGTTCCTGCCCAGCGACCGGATCGCTTCGCGCAGCGCATTGCCCAGCATCAGGCGGCCTCCCCGGCGCCGTCGATGCGCTCGATGTGTCCGTCGCGGAAGTGCACCACGCGCTGGGCGTAGGCGGCGATGTCCGGTTCGTGCGTCACCATCACGATGGTGAGGCGTCGTTCGCGGTTGAAGCGGGTGATGAGCGCCATGATCTCGTGGCTGCGGGCGGAGTCGAGGTTGCCGGTGGGTTCGTCGGCGAGCAGGACCTTGGGCTGGGCCACGATGGCCCGGGCAATCGCCACGCGCTGCTGCTGTCCGCCGGAGAGTTCGCTCGGCACGTGGTGTTCGCGCCCGGCAAGGCCCACTTGGGCGAGCGCCTCGCGCGCGCGCAGGCGCCGTTCGTGGGCCGGTACTCCCTGATAGACGAGGGGCAGTTCGACGTTTTCCTGGGCCGTGACGCGCGGCAGCAGGTGAAACCCTTGGAAGACGAACCCCAGGGTATGGCGGCGCAGCAGCGCCCGGCCGTCGTTGTCGAGCTCGGTGATTTCGACGTCACCGAGCCGATAGCTGCCGCGGGTGGGCGTGTCGAGGCAGCCGAGGATGTTCATGGTGGTCGATTTGCCCGAGCCGCTCGGGCCCATGAGGGCGACGAATTCGCCCGGCCAGACGTCGAGATCGATGCCACCCAGCGCAACGACGCGCGCATCGCCCTGACCGTAGACGCGCTCAACGCCGCGCAGCCGGATGAGCGGTGCGCGGGCGGACTGCGCCCCCTGTGGCTGCGGTCCGTTCATGGCCTGGGACGCTCCACGCCCGTGATGACCGGCGTGCCCGCTTCGAGTTTGCCGGAGCGCACTTCCAGTATCTGGGTGCGCCGCCCGTCCGAAGGGCCCAGCCGTACGTGCACCGGGGCTGGCATTCCGTCCTCGCCCAGCACCCAGATCGTGGCTTCTTCGCGCGTCTTCTTCTCGGGCGGCGGCGGGCGTTTAGCTGCTACGGGAGGACGGAAGAGCGCGCCCAGGCCGCTTCCGCCGCTTGGGGCGGCCTTGGGCGGTTCGGGCGGGCGGTAGCGCAGCGCGGCGTTGGCGATCGTCAGGACGCCTTCCAGGCGCTGGCTGAGGATCTCGGCGGTGGCGGTCATGCCCGGACGCAGCTTGAGCTCGGGGTTGGCCACCGTGATCTCGGTCTTGTAGGTGACCACGCCGTTGACCAGTTCCGAGCCGTAGCGCACGAGTTTCACGTGCCCCCTGAAGGGCTGGTCGGGATAGGCGTCTACGGTGAAGCTCACGCTCTGCCCTTCGTGCACCTTGCCTACGTCGGCCTCGTCGACGTCGGCCAAAAGCTCCATCTGCGTGAGATCTTCGGCTAGGGTGAAGAGCACGGGCGTTTGCAGCGAGGCAGCGATGGTCTGCCCCGGGTCGATGCTGCGTTTCAGTACCACCCCGCCGATGGGGCTGCGGATGACGGATTTGTCGAGATCGGTGAGGATGGAGGTGAGTTGCGCTTCGAATGCCTTGATTTCGGCTTCTGCTTGCCGCAGCGCCGCTTCGGCGCGGGCGACGTCGGCCTGGGCCGTGTCGAGGTCCTGCGGGGCTACGGCCTGTCCGGCGCTGAGCGTGCCGGCGTGCTGCAGGCGCTGCAGCTTGGCCCGGGCTTCCGTCAGGGTGGCTTTGAGCTGCGGGATTTTGGCGCGCGCCAGGGCGAGGTTGGCTTCAGCCTGCACGCGCTGCGCCTCGAGCTTGCGCGTGTCCAGCCGGGCGAGCACCTGGCCGACCTTGACCGGATCGTTGAAATCGACGTAGACCTCGCGGATCGTGCCGGAGATCTCGGCGCCGACCTCGACCTGGTTGGTCGGGCTGAGGTTGCCGGTGGCGGTGACGGTGATCGACAGGTCCCCGCGCTGCGTGGCGTCGGTGAGATAGCGCACGCTCGCCGGTTCTCCGCCGCGCGTGCCGACGAACCACAGCCCGGCGGCCAAGAACAAGGCGATGAGCCCGGCGGCAAGGACGATGCGCCGCCGGCGGCGCAGGCGCGCGAGTTCGGCGCGCAGGTGCGAGGTGTCGAGCACCGCCTCGGGGGGGGTGGGAGCGGTTTCGTTCATCGGACGGTTTCCTCCTGCGGCACCTCGCCCGGCCAGCCGCCGCCGAGCGCCTTGTAGAGTCGCACGCGGTCGCCGGCGTTCTGCCCTTGCTGGGCGACGAAGGCGTCGGTGGCCGATAGCCAGGCGCGCTGCGTGTCGATGAGTACGGTGTAATCGGTCAGGCCCGAGCGGTATTGCGCGAGCGCGAGCTCCACGCTCGCGCGGGCGCTGTCGGACGCCTGACGCAGGTCGTCCAGGCGCCGGTCGTCTTCCTGGAGCGTGAGCAGGGCGTTTTCCACCTCACCCAGGGCGGTGAGCACGCTCTTGCGGTAGTCGGCAAAGCTTTGCACGAGCTGCGCTTCGCTCGCTTCGAGCTGCGCCGACAGCCGCCCGCCATCGAAGAGGGTGGCGAGCGGTGCGAATGCGAGGCTCCAGGCGCGCGCGCTCGCCTGCCACAGATCGCCCGCGGTGAGCGCGCTGAGACCCAGGCTGCCGCTCAAGGGAAAGCTCGGATAACGCGCGGCGTCGGCCACGTCGCGCTGGGCGGCGGCGGCAGCAAGCTGCGCCTCGCTGCGGCGCACGTCGGGGCGGCGGCGCAGCACGTCGGCGGGGATGCCAGCAGCGGGTATCGGTGGTAGGCGCGTCACCCAGGGCGCGAGATAGGCGAGCTCTGGCGGTTCGGCTCCCGCGGCGACGAAGGGCGGCCCCGGCGGCTGGTCGCGCGTGAGCCGTTCGTGCCAGTACCCGGGGGCTTCGCCGGCGAGCAGCGCGAGCGCATTCAGCGCACTTTCCCGGCTCTGGGCGAGCGCGGCGCGCTGCGCCCGGGTCTGTGCGAGCAGCGTCTGCGCCTGACGCACGTCGAGCTCGCTCACCAGACCGGCGGCGGCCTTGGCCTGGGCGAGCGCCAGGCTGCGCTCGAGCACCACGAGCTGCGCCTCGAGTAAGGTGAGACGCGCCTGCGCCGTGCGCGCGTCGAACCAGGATTGCGCCGCCTCCGCCGTGGCGCTCACCAGCACGTCGGCCAAATCATAGGTGGCGGCCGTTTGCTGCGCCTCGGCCGCGCGCAGCGCCGCCCGCCGCCCGCCGAAGACATCGAGCTCCCATTGGGCGTCGAATCCCACCTGGAACTGGTTTTCGATCGTACTCATGCCCAATTCGGCGCTCGTGCGGTTGCGCGCGGCGCTGGCATTGCCGGTGATCGTGGGGCCGAGATCGGCGGCAGCGGCGCGGCGCTGCGCCCGCGCCTGGGCTAGCCGCGCGAGCGCCGCTTCGAGATCGAGGTTGTCGCGGCGCACCTTGACCACGATCTCATCCAGCACGGGGTCGGCGAAATGGCGCCACCACTGGGTGAGCTCGGCCTCGGCCGCTCCCGGCGCGGCCTGACGAAACGCCACCGGCGGAGGCGGCGCCTGCGGCGGCACCGTGACGCTGGCGCAGGCCGCGCACACACAGGCGGCCAAGAGCGCCGCGGCGCGCGCGGAAAACCGGAAAAGCGGGATGGTCGGCTCCATGGAGGGATCAGGCGGCTCTGGCGATGGGATCGAACCGGGCGTGATTGTACGCGTTGCGCACCGGCTGCGGCTGCATGATACGATTTGTTGGGCGCCGTGCTGCCAACCCCCGCGTTTTCAGGAAAGACACCATGAAATTCATCCGCTTCGGACCCCCTGGTCAGGAACGCCCCGGCCTGATCGACTCCCATGGCGGCCTGCGCGACCTCTCGGCCCATGTGCGCGACATCGACGGGATGCTGCTTGCCGACACGGTGGCGCTGGACGCCCTGTGTGTGCTCGACCCGTTCTCGCTGCCGCCGGTGGCACCCGGCGTTCGCCTGGGGCCGCCAGTGGCCGGCGTGGGCAACTTCTACGCCATCGGGCTCAATTTCCGTGACCACGCGCAGGAGGCGAACTTGCCGATCCCCAGCGAGCCAGTCGTCTTCATGAAGGCCACGAGCTGCATCTGCGGTCCGGACGATCTCCTCCTGTGCCCGCCCGGAGCGCAGAAACTCGACTGGGAGGCGGAGCTGGGCGTGGTCATCGGCCGGCGCGCCAAGCGCGTCTCGCCGGCCGAGGCGCGTGCCTGCATCGCCGGCTATTGCACCGTGCTCGACGGCTCGGAGCGCGACTTCCAGATGAACCGCGGCGGACTGTGGATCAAGGGCAAGAGTTACGAATCCTTCGGGCCGATGGGCCCCTGGCTCGTCACCGCCGACGAAGTGCCCAATCCTCAGGCGCTCGCCATCCTTCTCGAAGTCAATGGCGAGCGCATGCAGGACGGCAACACCGCCGAGATGATCTTCGACGTGGCCACCCTCGTGAGCCACCTGTCCGAATTCATGACGCTGCTGCCGGGCGACGTGATCGCCACCGGCACGCCCGCCGGGGTCGGCCTGGGTCAGCAGCCGCCGCGCTTCCTGCGCCCCGGCGACGAGGTGACGCTGGAAGTGGCGGGCCTGGGGCGGCAACGCCACCGGGTGGTGGCCGACCCTGTGCAGGGATGAAGGCCCTGGGTGTACTGTTTCACCTCCGGCTGCTCGGGCTCGCCCTGCTCTTTGCCGGCGTGGCGTCGGCGCAGGAAGGGCCGCGGCGCGTGGTCTCGGTGAACCTGTGCGCCGACCAGCTGCTGCTGCGGCTCGCCCCCGAGCGCGTCATCGCCATCACGACGCTGTCGCGTCGCGCCGACCTGGCACCGGACCCGACCCTGGGAGCCGACAAGCCGGCGATCCGCGGTTCGGCCGAAGAAATCCTCGCCTTGCAGCCGGATCTGGTCGTCTTCGGGCCGTTCTCGGCCGCGGCCACGCGCGCGCTCCTCGAGCGGCTGGGGCTGCCGGTCTACACGCTGCCTTACGTCGAATCGCTGCCTGCGCTGCACGGTGCGATCCATACTCTCGGCCAGTTGCTGCACGAGCCGGAACGCGCCGCCGCCCTCGAGGCACGGCTGGCCGAGCTCGCACGACCTCCTGGCGAAGGGGGGGAGACGCCGGTCATCCTCTATTACCTCCAGGGTGGCTACAGCGCCGGGCGCGGCACCTGGGTGGGTGAGCTCATCGAGCGCAGCGGCGGCATCAACGCCGCCGAGCGCGCCGGGCTCATCGGCCATGGCAACCTGCCGCTCGAACGGGCGCTCGCCGCTCGCCCGACGCGCTGGTGGCGTACCGCCTATCAAAATGACACCCCGACCCTGGGCGAGCGCCTGCTCGCGCATCCGGCGCTGCGGCGGCAGGCTGGCGCGCCGCGCTGGCTGCCGAGCTGGGCCATCACCTGCGCTGGCCCCTGGTCGTTCGAGGCGTTGGAGCGGCTGCGGTGAGGGAAGGGCAGCGCACAACGCCAGCATGCGGCCGCGCCGCAGCGCATTCGATGTCCTCGGGAGTCTGGCTCGCGCCGGCGCTGATCCTCCTGCTGGGCTTGCTTGCGCTGGCCTCGCTCACGCTGGGCTATCTAGAGCGCTCGCCGCTTGCCTGGTGGCGCGGCGTCTGGGCGGGCGACCCTCTCCTGCGCCTGGTGCTCTTCGAGATCCGCCTGCCGCGCACCCTGCTCGCGCTCGCCGTGGGGGCGGCGCTGGGCGTGGCCGGGGCGGCGCTGCAGAGCCTGCTGCGCAATCCGCTTGCCGAACCGGCGCTGATCGGGGCCACCGGCGGGGCTTCGCTGGGGGCGGTGATGGCGCTCTACTGGGGCTGGGCCGGCGCCTGGTCGCTGGCGCTGCCGCTGGCGGGCTTCGCCGGGGCGGCGCTCGTCACCGCGTTCGTGCTGCTGCTCGCCCTGCGCGGCACGTCCACCGCGGGGCTCATCCTCGCCGGCGTGGCCGCCTCCAGCCTGAGCACGGCGCTCGTCTCGCTCATCCTCAACGCTTCGCCCAACCCGCACGCGACGATGGAGATCGTGCACTGGCTGCTGGGCTCGGTGACCGATCGCAGCCTGCACGACGTCGCCCTGGTGCTGCCGCCGATCGCGCTGGGCGTGGCGCTGCTGCTGCGTCAGGGTACCGCTTTGCGTCGCCTGGCGCTCGACGAAGAGGCCGCCGCCAGCCTGGGGGTGTCGCTGCCGCGGCTGCGCCTGGCCGTGCTCGTGGGGGCGGCTCTGGCGGTGGGGGCGGCCACGGCCATTGCCGGTTCCATCGGCTTCGTCGGCCTGGTGGCGCCGCACCTCGTGCGTCCGCTCGTGCGCCACGATCCGGCGCGCACCTTGTGGGCGGCGATGGGCGCGGGTGCGGCGCTGCTGCTCGCCGCCGATCTGGCGGTGCGCCTCATCGATCCCCACGGCGCGGAGCTCAAGCTCGGCGTGCTCACGGCCCTCGTCGGCGCGCCCTTCTTCCTGTGGCGGGTGCTCGCGGTGCGGGCGCCATGAGCCGGGCCCTGGAATTCTCCGGCGTCGGCCTGCGGTTGGGCAGGCGGGCCGTGCTCCGCGGCATCGACTGGCGGGGCGAGGCCGGCCGCCTCGTCGGTCTGGTGGGCCCCAACGGGGCGGGCAAATCGATGTGGCTGCGGGTGGCGGCCGGCGTGCTCATGCCGCAGCAAGGGGAGGTGCGCTGGTGGGGCGAACCGCTCGCGCGCGTGCCGCGCCCGCGCTGGCCGTCAGTGATCGCCTATTGCCCGCAGCGCTTTTCCCTCCATTTGCCCCTGCGTGCGCTCGACTGCGTGGCGCTGGGCCTGCCCGCCGGCCGGATCCGCACCGCGAGCGAACGCGAACGCTGCCTGGCCGCGCTCGCGAAAGTCGACGCCGCCGATCTGGCCGAGCGGCCCGTCACCGAGCTCTCGGGCGGACAGCAGCAACGCGTAGCGCTCGCCCGCGCTTTTGCCCAAGAGGCGACGATGCTGCTTGCCGACGAGCCGCTCGCCGCGCTCGATCCGCGCCACGCGCTGGAGACGCTGGCGCTGCTGCGGCGCGAGGCGCACGAGAGCGGACGGCTGGTGGTGGTGGCGCTGCACGAGCTCACGCTCGCGGCGCGCTTCTGCGACGAGGTGCTGCTGCTGCACGAAGGGCGCTGCCTCGCGGCCGGCGCCCCTCTGGCTGTGCTCGATGAAGCGCGGCTGCGCCAGGTCTATGGCCTCGAAGTGCGCCGGCCGACGATCGAGGGCGAGACGGTGCTGCTGCCCTGGGCGCCGGCGCAATGCCGTTAGCGGCGCATCTGCAACGCCATCTCCCGCAGCCGGGCGATGCGCTCTTCGGTGCTCGGGTGCGTCGAGAAGAGTCCCTTCAGCCAGCCGCCGGAGAGCGGGTTCAGGATCATCATCTGCGCCGTCTCCGGATGGGCTTCAGCCGTGGGCAGGGGAATCTGCCGCGCGTAGGCTTCGATCTTCGCCAAGGCGGAAGCGAGCGCCTCCGGGTCGCCGCAGATCTCGGCCCCGCCCGCGTCGGCGCCGAATTCGCGCGTGCGCGAGATCGCCATTTGGATGATTACCGCTGCGATCGGCGCGAGAATCATCACCAGAATGGCGAGCACCGGGTTGGCCGGCCGCCCTTCCTCGTCGCGTCCGCCGAAGAGCATGCCGAAGTTGGCGAGCATGGAAATGGCACCGGCCACCGTCGCCGTCATGGTCGAGATGAGGATATCGCGATGCTTGACGTGGGCGAGTTCATGGGCCATCACCGCGCGCAGCTCGCGTTCGTTCAAGAGCTCGATGATGCCGGTGGTGGCCGCCACCGCCGCGTGCTCGGGGTCGCGCCCGGTGGCGAAGGCGTTGGGCTGCGCCTCGTGGATGAGGTAGACCCTGGGCATGGGCAGGCCCGCGCGCCGGGCAAGCTCGCGCACGATGCCGTAGAGGTAGGGCGAGGTGGTCTCGTCGACCTCCTGCGCGTGGTACATCGCCAGCACCATCTTGTCGGAGAACCAGTAAGCCCAGAAGTTGGTGAGCGCCCCGAACCCTAGCGCCAGCAGCATCCCCGTCTTGCCGCCCAGCACCATGCCCACGGCGCCGAAGAGTGCCATGATCGCCGCCATCAAGAGCGTCGTCTTCAGCCAGTTGCCGTACATCTTCACCCTCCCTCAGTCACCAAGCGATCGCCGATAGAGAGCGGAAAACCGCGCAAAAATTCCGCCGCCGGCAGGCGTTTGCCGCCGGGGCGCTGCAGTTCGGTGAGAAGCAGCCGCCCCTGGCCGGTCTGCACGGTGATCCCTTCGGCGCCGACATGGGTCACCGTCCCCGGCGGCTCGACTCCTGCCGCATCGAGTACCTGGGCGCGCCAGAGCTTGAGCGGCACGCCGCGCAGCAGCGCCTGCATCCCCGGATGGGGATCGAAGGCGCGCAACCGCCGTTCGATCCGCTCGGCCGGCTGCGACCAGTCGACCCAGCGCTCCTGCGGCGTGATCTTGGCGGCGTAGGTGGCACCCGCCTCCGGCTGCGGTTGGGCCTGGGCGAGGCGGCGCGGCAGCTCGGGCAGCACCCGCAAGAGTAACTCGGCTCCGAGCGCCGCGAGCCGGTCGTGCAGCGAGCCTGCCGTGTCATCAGGCGAAATGGGCGTTGCCACGCTCGCCACCATCGGCCCGGTATCCAGCCCTTCGTCCATCTGCATGAGGGTTATCCCCGTTTCGGCATCGCCCGCCTCGATCGCCCGGACGATGGGGGCCGCGCCGCGCCAGCGCGGCAGCAGCGAAGCGTGGATGTTGAGGCAGCCCCAGCGCGGCCAGCGCAGCACGTCGGGCGGCAGGATCAGGCCGTAGGCCGCTACCACCAGCACGTCGGGCGGCGGTAGCGCGAGCAGTTCCCGCCGATCCTCTTCGCTCTTGAGCCGCGCCGGCTGCAGCACCGGAATGCCGGCTGCCTGCGCCACCTGCTTCACCGGGCTGGGGGAGCGCTTCAGGCCGCGGCCGGCCGGCCGGTCGGGTTGCGTGAGCACGAAAGGCACCTCCCAGCCGGCCGCGATCAGCGCGCGCAGGGCGATCGCCGCGAATTCGGGCGTACCAGCGAAGGCGACGCGACGGACTTCCTCCGCGACCATCAAGCCGTCATCCTGGCGCGCTTGACGAGCTTCGCCTTGATGCGCGATTGCTTGAGCGGCGAGAGATACTCGACGAACACCTTGCCGTCGAGATGATCGATCTCGTGCTGGATGCACACCGCGAGCAAGCCTTCGGCCTCGAACTCGACCGGCTCGCCCTGCAGGTTCAAGGCCCGCACCCGGACGCGCTCAGATCGTGTGACTTTGTCATAGATTCCGGGTACCGACAGGCAACCTTCTTCGCTCACGCACTCGCCGTCCTTCTCCAGGATCTCAGGGTTGATGAGTACCGTCAGTCCCGAACGGTCCTCGGTCACGTCGATGACGATCACGCGCTTGTGCACGTCGACCTGGGTGGCGGCCAAACCGATGCCGGGCGCGGCGTACATCGTCTCGGCCATGTCGGCGGCAAGCCGGCGGATCGATTCGTCGACCGCTTCCACCGGCTCGGCGCGCTTCTTCAGCCTAGGGTCGGGATAATGCAGGATGGGAAGTAATGCCATATTTTCCGTCTCTCGTTGCCAATCGTCGATGCGTCGCGTAGAATGCTGACATTCTCTGCCCCGGCAGTGAGACAGGATCGCTCACCCCCGGTTCCGACATCCCTGTGAGGTTCCTCGCCATGAAGCGGATGATTCGCATTATAGGCACGATCGCCCTGGTCTGGTTCGCTGCGTTTTCGCTCGCGCGGGCGGGCGTGGAACCCCAGGCCGTCGCTCCCGATGCGCCCGATACCTACACCGTGCGCCAGGGGGATACGCTCTGGGGCATCGCCAAGAAATTCCTGAGCGACCCCTGGCGCTGGCCCGACCTGTGGCAGATGAACCGGGCCCAGATCCGCAATCCGCACCTCATCTATCCCGGCCAGATCCTGGTGTTCGACCGCGCCGCCGGCGTGCTGCGCACTGCCAAGCCCATCGGCCCGATCGACGAGAAGCTCTCGCCGCAAGTTCGCCATGAGTCCATGCAAGAGGCCATTCCCAGCATTCCCCTGGCGGCGATCGAACCCTTTCTCGTGCGTCCGCTGGTGATCGACCAGAAAGTGCTCGAGAATTCCGGCCGCATCGTCGCGCTGGAAGACGGCCGCTGGATCGCTGGCGCGGGCGATGTCGCGTTCGCCGTCGGCGTGCCCGAGGATGCCCGGCTCGTGCAGCTCTTCCGCCCCACCGTGCCGCTCTATGCCCGCGATGGCAAGACGCTCATCGGCTACGAGGCGCGCGATCTCGGTACCGCCCTCGTCGAGCCCAATGACGACCCCCGCCTCGGTACCGTGCTGCGCCTGAAGCAGACGAACGAAGAAATCCGCGCCGGCGACGCCCTCATCGCCTCACAGAAAGAGATGCTGGTCAATTTCGTGCCCCACGCGCCGGAAGAGGGCATCGACGCGCGCATCATCAGGCTCTACCAAGGCTCGCTCGGAGCCGGCCGGCTCGACGTCGTCCTGCTCGACCAGGGCGAACAGCAGGGCCTCGAACCCGGTCACGTGCTCGCCCTGTGGCGCATCCGCCCTCCCGTCACCGACGAAGAGCGCGACACCAAGGTCTTCCTGCCGGAAGCGCGCTACGGCGTGGTCTTCGTCTTCCGCGTCTTCGAGCGCATGTCCTACGCCCTCGTGATGGAGACCGAAAAACTGGTCCAGGTTGGGGATGCCGCTCGCACGCCCTGAAGACCGCGAAGACGCCCAGAGCTGGCTCGACTTCACCTCGCGCCGGCTCCCGCCGTCCGTCCAACGAAAGCTCTTGGCGCGCTTCGGCGCTCCGCACGCCGTGCTCGCCCAGCCGCTCTCCACCGTGCGCGCCGAGTTCGGCGCCGAAGTCGCCCAAGCGCTCGCTTCCCCTCCTCCTGCCGCAGCGATCGAGGCGGCGCTCGCCTGGCTCGACGATCCACACCATCACCTCCTCACGCTTGCCGACGCCGCCTACCCCCCGAATCTGCTCGTACTCGCCGACGCCCCGCTCGTGCTCTACGTCGTGGGCGATCCAGGCACGCTCAGCCGGCCTACCGTGGCCATCGTCGGCGCGCGCCACGCCACGCCCGGCGGGTTGGAGAACGCCCACGCCTTTGCCCGGGCGCTCGCCGAGCGCGACCTCGTGGTGGTGAGCGGGCTCGCGCTCGGCGTGGACGCCGCCGCCCACGAAGGCGCGCTCGCGGCCAGGAACGGCAGGACGGTGGCGGTGATCGGCACCGGGGCCGACCGCGTCTATCCGGCCAGGCACCGCGCGCTGGCGCACCGCATCGCCGAACGCGGTGCGATCGTGAGCGAATTTCCGCTGGGTACCCCGGCCCAGCCCTATCATTTCCCGCGGCGCAACCGCCTCATCGCCGCGCTCGCCCGCGGCACGCTGGTGGTGGAAGCGGCGCCCGACAGTGGCTCGCTCATCACGGCGCGTCTTGCCGCCGAGCTCGGGCGCGACGTTTTCGCCCTCCCTGGTTCGATCCATAATCCGCTCGCGCGCGGCTGCCACCGCCTCATCCGCGAAGGCGCCAAGCTCGTCGAGCGTGTCGACGATCTCCTCGAAGAATGGCCCGATCTGGCCTCGACCGGCGCCCTCGCTGCGGAAAAACCCGTACCCCTACCTGCCGAAGAAAGCGACCCGCTCCTCGCCGCCTTGGGGCACGATCCGGTCGATCTCGACACCTTGATGTTACGCACGGGCTTGACGAGCGAGGCACTCTCGGCCATGCTGTTGCCGCTGGAACTCGACGGCGCCATCGCGCGCCTGCCGGGCGGCCGCTACCAACGCACTCGCTGAAGGAACTCCCCCTATGTTCGACGTCCTCGTCTATCTTTTTGAAAACTACGCCGGGCCCAACGAGGCGCCGAAGGACCCCGACGAGCTGCGCGCGCGCCTTGCCGATGCCGGCTTCGAGGGCGACGAGATCGACGAGGCGCTCTCCTGGCTCGACACGCTCCGGAACGGCGAGGCGCTCTCCCCCTCCTGGCGTGTCCCTCCGGCCACGGGCAGCGTGCGCGTCTTCACCGAAGAAGAACGGCACGTACTGGGAACCGCCGGGCAGAACCTGGTCTACTTCCTGCAACGCCACGGCGCCCTCGACGAGGCGCTGCGCGAAACCCTCATCGACCGCGCCCTGGAATTCGGCGCCGCGCCGCTCGATCCGGACGATTTGAAGGTGCTCGCGCTGATGGTGCTGTGGCAGCATGAACGGGAACTCGATCCCCTCGTGGTCGACGAACTGCTGCGCGTCGAAGACGACGAAGACGCCGAACCGCCGCGGCTGCACTGAACCCATGGGCAAGAAACTCATCATCGCCGAAAAACCCTCCGTCGCGCAGGACATCGCCCGCGCCCTCGGAGGCTTTCACAAGGAAAAGGACTACTGGGAGTCCGAACGGTACGTCCTCTCCTCCGCCGTCGGCCACCTGCTCGAACTCAAGGCGCCGGACGAATGCGAGGTCAAGCGCGGCAAGTGGAGCTTCGCCAACCTGCCGGTGATTCCGCCGCGCTTCGAACTGCAACCCATCGCCAAGAGTGAAGACCGGCTCAAGCTCCTGCTGCGCCTGGCCAAGCGCAAGGACGTCGACGGCCTCATCAACGCCTGCGACGCCGGGCGCGAGGGCGAGCTCATCTTCAACTACATCGTGCAGTACGGCAAGATCGACAAGCCCGTGCAACGCCTGTGGCTGCAATCGATGACCCCGCAGGCGATCCGCGAAGCCTTCGCCCACCTGCGCTCGGCCGAGGAAATGGAAGGGCTGCGTCAGGCCGCCGTGAGCCGCGCCGAGAGCGACTGGCTCATCGGCATCAACGGCACCCGCGCCATGACCGCCTTCAACTCCAAATCAGGCGGCTTTCACCTCACCACGGTGGGGCGGGTGCAGACGCCCACGCTCGCCCTGGTCGTCGAGCGCGAGCGCCAGATCCGCGCCTTCCAGCCCCGCCCCTACTGGGAAGTGGAAGCCACTTTCCGCGCCGCCGCCGGCACCTACACCGGCCGCTGGTTCGATGAACACTTCAAGAAGCCCGAAGGGGACGAGCACGCGAGCCCCTACCGCCTGTGGGAGCGCGAGCGCGCCGAAGCCATCCGCGCGCGCGTCCTCGGCCAGCCGGGCGTGGTCGAAGAGAGCGCCAAGCCCAGCACCCAGATTTCGCCGCCGCTCTTCGACCTCACCAGCCTGCAGCGCGAGGCCAACGCCCGCTTCGGCTTCTCCGCCCGCAACACGCTCGCCATCGCCCAGGCGCTCTACGAACGGCACAAGGCCCTCACCTATCCCCGTACCGACGCCCGCGCCCTGCCCGAGGACATGATCGGCACCGTGCGCGAGGTGCTGGCGCAGCTGCCGCCGGAATACCAGCCCTTCGCCGGCAAGATCCTCGCCCAAGGCTGGGTCAAGCCCAACAAGCGCGTCTTCGACAACGCCAAGGTGTCGGACCACTTCGCCATCGTCCCCACGGGGGTGGTGCCCAAAGGGCTGTCCGAACCAGAGCAGAAGATCTTCGACCTGGTCACCCGGCGCTTTCTCGCCGTCTTCTACCCGCCGGCCGAATACCGCGTCACCACCCGCATCACCCGGGTAGGCGAGGACGCCTTCAAGACCGAAGGCAAGGTGCTGGTCACCCCGGGTTGGCTCGAAGTCTATGGCAAGCGGGCCGCCGGCGAAGGGGAAGGGGAACTCGTGCCCGTCGCGGCCGGCGAGACGGTGCACACCGAGGCCGTCGACGTCAAGGACCTCCAAACCAAGCCGCCGGCACGCTACACCGAGGCCACGCTCCTCTCGGCCATGGAAGGGGCGGGCAAGTTCGTCGAAGACGAAGAACTGCGCGCGGCCATGGCCGAGCGCGGGCTGGGCACGCCCGCTACCCGCGCCCAGATCATCGAAGGGCTGCTCGAAGAAAAATACCTCGTGCGCGAGGGGCGCGAGCTCGTACCCACCGCCAAGGCTTTCTCGCTCATCACCCTCTTGAAGGGTTTGGGCATCGACGCCCTCACCTCGCCCGAGCTCACCGGTCAGTGGGAGCACAAGCTCGCCCTCATGGAGAAACGGCAGCTCGCGCGCGAGGAATTCATGGCCTCGATCGCGCGCATGGCGCAGGACATCGTCGAACGCGCCAAGCGCCACGAATCCGACACCGTGCCCGGCGACTTCGCCACCTTGCAGGCCCCCTGCCCCAAGTGCGGCGGCACCGTGCGCGAGACCTACAAGACGTTCCAATGCGATCAGTGCGGCTGGTCGATGTGGAAGATCATCGCCGGGCGGCAGATCGACGTGCCCGAAGCCGAGGCGCTGCTCACCCAAGGCCGGATCGGTCCGCTGGAAGGCTTTCGCAGCCGCCTGGGGCGGCCGTTTGCCGCCGAGCTGGTGCTCGACGAGGCCAAACAGCCCGCCTTCGCCTTCGCCGTCGAACCGCCGCAAGAGGCGCCGGCCGATCTGGCCGAGCGCGAAGTGCTGGGCCCCTGCCCCAAATGCGGCGCGCCGGTGGTCGAGCATGGCACGAGCTATGTGTGCACCAAGGCGCTCGGCGCCGACAAGACCTGCGACTTCCGCAGCGGCCGTATCATTTTGCAGCAGCCGATCGAGCCGGAGCAGATGAAGAAGCTGCTTTCCGCGGGCAAGACCGATCTCCTCACCGGCTTCGTGTCGGCGCGCACACGGCGCAAGTTCTCCGCCTACCTCGTGCGTCAGCCCGACGGCAAGATCGGCTTCGAATTCGAGCCGCGCGAGACCTCGGAGAAGAAAGGACGCCCCTCCGCCCGCAAGAAGACCAAGGCCCCGGAGCCGTCGTGACGTCCCCGGCGGCGCGGCGAGGAGACGCGCCGACGCTCGGGGCATGGCGCCAAGCACGTGCGAACGGAGCCAGAGAACCGGCCCCGTACGCTGATCGGCATGCGGTATCTATCTATAGCTTGGATGGATCGAGTCCCGTGGCTTGATAGATCGACTGGATCAGATCGGCGCCGACGCGCGATTCCATCTTCTTGTGCACCGGCACGAGCGCACGCTTGAAGGCGCGTTTCTCTTCGGCGGTGGGGACATGAATCTCCGTCTTGCCAGCAGCTTTCACCAGTTCCAGCGCCTGTTCGTTTTCCTCCTTGGCAATCCCGTTGCCGTACTCGGTCGCTTCTTTCATCGCCTGCTCGAGCTGTGTCCGGATGTCAGCCGGCAAACCTTCCCAGAATGTCTTGTTGGTGATCACGGTGTAGCCGATGTACCCATGATCGGTGAGGGTGAGGTATTTCTGCACCTCGTGCATTTTTTGCGTATAAATGTTCGACAGCGTATTCTCGGTGCCATCGACCACCCCGGTCTGCAGTGCCTGATAGACTTCGGAGAAGGCCATCACCTGGGGAATCGCCCCGAGGGCGCGCATCTGTTCCTCCAGGACCTTGGAAGACTGGATGCGCATCTTCTTGCCCTTGAGATCCGAGGGCTGGCGGATCGGCGTGTTGGCAGTCAATGATTTGAAGCCGTTGTCCCAGAACGCCAGCCCTTTGATTCCCTTGGGCTCGAGCTTGGCCATCAACTGTTGTCCTACCGGGCCGTAAGTCACTTTGTGCAGATCTTCATAATTGTCGAAGATGTAAGGCAGGTCGAAGACCTCGAATTCGCGCACGCCCAACGGACCGAACTTCGACAAAGAAGGCGCCAGCATGTGCACCGCCCCCAGCTGCAGCGCTTCGAGCTCTTCCTTGTCCTTGTAGAGCGTGCTGTTGGGATAGACCTCGACCTTGACCTTGCCTTCGGTGTATTTCTCGGCCAATTCCTTGAATTTCAGCGCCCCCTTGCCCTTGGGCGTGTCTTCGGCCACCACGTGGCTGAATTTGATGACGATCGGCTCATTGGCCGCCGCCGTTCCCACCAAGGCAAGCGCTGCCAACCCGACCAGCAAGGATTTGATTTTCATGACCTTCCCTCCTCCCCTTCGTCTCACACTCGAGTAACCGGCTCGCCACGGTACTGCATCGTTTCCACCGGGCGGTACATTGTGGCACATAGACCATGCATCAACAACGTTTTTCGATCAATCAAATTATTATTGATCAGACTTTCCGCGAGGGCTAAAATCCACGGACATCGTTGGCGCGTCCCCTCACACCGCCCCTCCTTCCTTCGGAGCCGCATGGAGGTAGCATCATGCAATTCCAATCCTACGCCTATGGCCGGAACCATTGGCAGTGCGACGACGTCCTGCCCGTCGTCCTGCGTCATTATTGGTCCGACCTCGATGCCGCGCACGCGCGGATCACCTCGTGGGGCGAACTCGTCGGCACGCATGCCTATCGCGTCGGCGCGCACGTCGATCAGGAATCCCCTCCGGTCCTGGTGATGCACGATCTCGACGGCGTGCGCATCGATCGCGTCCGTCTCTCCCCGGCCCAAGAAGCGCTGATGCGGGAACTCGCGCCCATGATGCAGCCGCCCTATGTTGACCGAAGCTGGCACGAACACTACGCCATGGGTTACCTGCTGGCCGATCCCGGTCTGTATTGCCTCCTCACCATCACCCAGCAAGTGGTCTATGCCCTCTTCAAATACGCGCCTCAGCATCAGGATTGGTGCGCGCGCTTGTTGCGCGGCGACGCCTGGGGTGCAACCTGGATGACCGAAAATCATGGTGGCAGCGACCTGGGAGCCAACCGCACCGTGGCCCGTCCCGAGGGGGAACACTGGATCCTGAGCGGCGGAGACAAATACTTCGCCAGCGGCGCCGGCCTGACCGACGTGGCCATCGTCACCGCCCGACCCGAGGGCGCGCCCCCCGGCCCCAAGGGCATCGCCTTGTTCCTCGTACCCCGTCTCAAACGCGACGGTTCGCTCAATTACCACGTGCGACGACTCAAGCACAAGAGCGCCACCCGCGCCGTCCCTTCGGGGGAAGTGGATCTCGAAGGCAGCGAAGCCTTTCTCATCGGCGAGGCGGACAAGGGGATCTACTACACCTTGGAAAACCTCACCTGTTCGCGCCTGGCCAACGCCGTGGCCGCCATGGGGATTGCCCAGAAAGCGCGCCTCGAGGCCCTGCTGCGGGTACGCAGGCGCGCAACGTTCGGCAAGATGCTGTGCGAACACCCGCTCATCCAGCGTGACCTCGTCGATCTCGCCGTGCGGCAAGCGGGCGGAACGGCCCTGGCGTTTCATGCCGTCGACGCCTTCGACGACTGCTGGCGTGACACCCCGCCGTACTCGACCCGCTACCATTACGCGCGCTTCCTGTCGCATCTGGCCAAAAACCGCACCGCGGATCATGCGGCCGAGAGCACGCGTCTGGCCATGGAATTGTTCGGCGGCCTCGGGTTCCTCGAAGAATACGCCGTGGCCCGCTGGCACCGCGAAGCGCTCATCACACCCATCTGGGAAGGGCCGAGCAACATCCAGGCGTTGGACCTGCTCGAAGCCATCGTCAAGAAACACGCGCACGAGCCTTTCCTGGAGGAATTCGTACCCCTGCTCGAGGCGGCCGGGACCGCCGAGGCAAACCGGGCACGCAACTTGATCGAAGGCGAACTGAAAGCCCTTGCCGGGCGCAATGCCGATACCGCTCAATGGTATGGCAAACAGCTTCTCACCCGCTTGGCCGACGCGGCCCAAGTCGCCTTGCTCTACCATCTGGCCGAGCGCCAGGGCGAGGAGCGCTTCGCTCAACTGGCCACCCTCTACGCCAAGCGTTTTCTCGAAGGCGAAGAATACCCCTCCTGGGCGGCCTCGCACCCCTCGTTGTACCTGCCAGAACTCGAAACCGAGTCGTAGCAGGATCATCAGGGCTATCACGGCATTGCCGAGTGGCCGCCGTGGTCGTGCTCGCGCCAGGGGATCGACGCGGGGGAGAACGACCTTGGCCGTCGTCCCGGCGAAAGAGGCCCTCAGCGAGGAAGAACGACGCCTCCACTTGGCAGCGCAAGCTCATCCGGCGAGTTCATCCGGCCAGCGTACCCAGCCGACCTCGTCGCGCGCCGCACCGTGCGGAATGACGCCCAGGCACGGAGCGCCAAGCCCGCGTTGCAAGGTGCGCAGGTTGCCATCGGGACAGGCCATGGCGGGATCGATGTGATTGGCCACCCAGCCGGCGAAGCGAAGCCCCCGGCGCCGGATCGCCTCCGCCGTCAGAAGTCAGTGATCAACCAGGCCCCATGCGCTCGTGTCAACGCCGACAGTTCCCGCAGCGGTGTCAGATCGCCGTCCATGCTGAATTCAAGGCGATCTCGGTTGCACTGGCTCCGTCGGAGGCAAAAAAAGCATGACCGAGCTGGCCCTCGGTCAAGGCCCGAAGGCGCTCGGCCAACTCGACCTTGGGTGCTCGCCAGGCGGCGCCCATGCAAAAGCGCGTGGCGCCGGCTTCCTTGGCCGCCGTGGCGTGGCGCACGATGGTCTGCGTATCGAGCAAGGGCTCGCGCGAGTGCGCATGATGGCGCGCCGACTGGGCGCAGTAGCCGCAATCTTCGGAACATCCCCCCGTCTTGATCGACAAGAGGGCCGATCGCTGGATGCGGTGGCCGGGAAAGTGCCGCCGGTGGGTGTCGTGGGCCCGATGCAGCAGCTCGAAGAACGGCAATTCGAACCACGCGCGCAGATGGGCTTTGTCGATCGCTTGCATTGGGGCATTTGTGATTTCTAGCATGATTTTCACCAAAAAGTAGCAAACATCTTCAATTGTGCGTTAACTTCTGCGATCGTGCAAGATTTTTTCGGCACGCCCGGTCCGGCGATACCCGTCCGGAAACGGAGTCGCTGAGAAAAACCAAGGAACGAAAAAGACGGGCGCCGCGAACGACCGTCGCGAGCGGCGGCAGGGCAAGGCGCCCGGAGCGCGGCAGGCGAGACATATCAATGAAGATAGGCGAGCCTGCGAGCACCGCGCAACGCCGCCATACGGCCGCGCAGCAGGTCGTTCGAGGCGCCCAGACGCGACCCCGGGCTCGCGCAGGGCGAGGCCGGGGTCGGAAGAAATGAGGAAACGGATTACTTGGCGGCGGTGAGGTCTTGCGCGCGCCAGGCGAGCAGCCCGTTGTGGAAGGCGTGACTCGCGTCTTCGTAGTAGGCGATGGCGCGGCGCACCAAGGGGTCTTCCGGCGTCGCCGGGCGTTCGCGCTCTGCGTCCGCCGCGGCATTCTCGCGCAGACGGATCTTCTTGCGCGGGCTGAGGATCGCCAGATCCTTGCCGTCGAAAAGCCCCAGGTGCTGGTAGTTGCCGATGAGGGCGCGCCCCGGGCGGGTCTCGTCGCGCAGCACGTCGCGCCCGTAGAAGGTGGAGACGTAGTCCATGTTCAGCAGCCCGAGCAGGGTGGGGGCGAGGTCGATCTGGCTTGCCAGCGCCGAGACCTCGCGCGGCGCGATGAAGCCCGGCGCGTAGATGAAGAGCGGGATATGATAATTCGCCACCGGCAGATCTTCATGTCCGGCGCTGCCGGCGGTGTGATCGGCAAGGAAGACGAAGATCGTGTCCTTGAACCAAGGCTTGTCGCGCGCTTCGCGCAGGAACTTGCCGATGGCATAATCGGTGTATTTCACCGCGCCGCTTCGCCCCTTGCCCGAAGGGATGTCGATGCGCCCCTCGGGATAAGTATAGGGGCGGTGGTTGGAGGTGGTCATGAGGTGCAGGAAGAAGGGCTTGCCAGCGGCGTGATCCTGGTCGGCCACTTTCATCGCCTGGGCATAGAGATCTTCGTCGGCCATGCCCCAGGCATTCTTGAAACCGATCTCGGACTCAGGAACGCTGCTCTGGTCGACGATGCGGTAGCCGTTGCCGCTGAAGAAAGCGTTCATGTTGTCGAAGTAGCCCCGTCCGCCATAGACGAAGACGGCGTCGTAGCCCTTGGCCACGAGCTGCTGGCCGAGGCTGGCATAGCCGCTCTCGCGCCCGATGCGCTTGACGATGGAGCGGCCCGGGGTGGGCGGCACCGACAGGGTGACGGCTTCCAGGCCGCGGTCGGTGCGGGTGCCGGTGGCGTAGAAGTTGTTGAAATAGAGGCTTTCGCGGCGCAGGGCGTCGAGGTTGGGAGTGAGGCCGCGCGTATCGCCGTTGCTGCCGAGGAACTTGGCGCTGAGGCTCTCCACCGTCACGAGGATGATGTTGCGCCGCACTTCCTCGCCGTCGTTGGCGATGCGCCGGCGCGGATCGAGGGGATCCTGGCTGAGGAAGCTCGCATTGGGCTCGGCGAGCGCTTCGCGCAAGACCGGCCCCGTCTCGGTTGCGGGCAGGGTAGCGTAGAAGCGGCGGTAGTCGATCTCGTTGTTGCGAAAGGCGGCGAAGAACTGGTACGGCCCGTTGCCGGAGAGCTCGCGCCGATAGGTGTTCTGCTCCTGCCCCATGGGGAAATCCTGGTCGACGAAGGTCGCATCGAGCGCGGCGAGCACGACCAGCCCGGCGAAGGCGGCAAGCCCTGGCTTGAACGGCAGGGGCGGAGCCGCCAGCGCGCGGGCGATCAGCCGGCGCAGGGCGAAGGTCAGCGCCAGCGCGAGCGCGGCCAGCCCCGCGATCAGCGGCCCCACGGGGTAGGATTCACGGATGTTGTCGATCACCTCCGTGGTATAGACGAGGTAATCCACGGCGATGAAGTTGAAGCGCGCGCAGAACTCGTCCCAGAAAAAGTATTCGGCCACGGCCACGAAGAGCATGGCAAAGAGGCTCAGGGCCGTGAGC
The DNA here is from genome assembly GCA_016235745.1 of Rhodocyclales bacterium. Taxonomy (GTDB): domain Bacteria; phylum Pseudomonadota; class Gammaproteobacteria; order Burkholderiales; family Rhodocyclaceae; genus Tepidiphilus. The sequence continues at coordinate 99,990 of JACRJA010000001.1, forward strand.
GCATAGAGGAAGGCGCGGTGCACCCGCGTGGCCCACAGCCGGTTGGGGCACAGTACGAAGAGATAGAAGGCGAGCGGCAGGGCGGCATAGACGAGAAAGGCGAGGTCGTAGGCCAGGCCGACGCCGTAGAGGCGCAGCACGTCGACCGGCGTGCCCGCTGCCTCGCCCGAATGCAGTAGAAGCAGCGCCGTGCGGGTGAGAAAGAAGACGAGCAGCCAGGCAAGCAGGATGAGCGAGAGAAAACGGCTCTGGGCATGGCGGGGCAGCGGCATGGGGCTTCGGATCCAACGAGGACTCGGAGCCGAAGTGTAGAAAAAGCGCGGTCAAAGGGGCGTCACGCCGACGTGAAGGAAACGTCAACGGGTGTTCTGCCGGCCAGGAAAACGGCTCAGCCCAGCTTGCGGTAGAGCGTGCGCTCGCTGATGCCCAGCCGTGCGGCCAGGGCCTTTTTGTCGCCGCCGAGCCGCTCGAGCGCACGGCGCAGGTAGCGCCGTTCGACTTCGTCCAGGGGGACGATCTCCTCTTCGCTCGTCCTGCCGCTGGGCGATCGTTGTTCGGAATTCTCCACCAAGTGCCGCGCTTCGATCGTGTCGCCACCGGTAAGCAGGAGCGCCCGTTCGAGGAGGTTGCGCAGCTCGCGCACGTTGCCGGGGAAATCGTGTTCCATCAGGCGGGACATGGCCTCCGGGCTCAGGTGTACCGTGCGTTGGGGAGCGAGCCGCTCGAGCAGGTAGTCCACGAGCAGCGGCAGATCCTCGCGCCGTTCGCGCAGGGGCGGCAGGCGCACGGGAAAGGCGCTGATGCGGTAATAGAGGTCGCGGCGGAACGTGCCTTCTTCCACCATGCGCTGCAGGTCGCGGTGGGTGGCGGCCACCAGGCGGAAATCCGAGCGCAGCGTCTCGACCCCGCCTACCCGCCGGTAGGTGCCCGTCTCCAGCAGGCGCAGCAGCTTCACTTGCTGCGTGAGCGGAAGGTCGCCGATCTCGTCGAGAAAGAGAGTCCCGCCGTCGGCTACTTCGGCCAGGCCGGTCTTGCGCTGGGTGGCGCCGGTGAAGGCCCCTTTCTCATGCCCGAACAGCTCGGACTCGAAGAGCGTCTCGGGCAGCCCCGAACAATCCACCGGCACGAAGGGTCGGTCGCGGCGCGGCGAGAGCTGGTGCAGCGCTTGGGCGGCCAGTTCCTTGCCCGTGCCCGATTCGCCCAGCAGCAGTATGGGGGTGTTCGACGGTCCGGCCCGTTCGAGGAGCTCCAGCATCTGCAGGAAGGAGGACGAGCGGCCGACCATGCCCAGGACGGGCGTCGGCAGGCACTTGCCGCCGAGAAAGCGCATCGTTTCGACGAAGAGCGTCGTGTTGCCCCCGGCATCGCGCAAGGGGAACAGCTCGACCTCGACGAACTCTTCGCCGCGCGGCGTATGATGGCAATGAATCACCCGGCTTGGGCGTCCGCTTTCCCATGCCTGTTGCCGAGGGCAGGATTCGCCGCACTGGTCGCAGGGGCGATCGAAGTGGTGCGACACTTGGTAGCAGGTCTGCCCGATCACGGAGGGGTCTTGGCCGAACTCGCGGCGGTAGGCCGCGTTGGCGGCGAGGATGCGGTAGGCGGTATCGACGACGATGCGCGGCTCGGGTAAGGCGTCGAGCAACTGGAGCAGTTCGGTGGGTAACGGCATGATTGACATTCCTGGCAAGACTTGCGGCGTTATTTTGCCATTTTTGTCAGGATGGGGGGTGCTCGACGCCGGGGATGGCACAGTGCCGAGAGGTAAGGTGCTGGATCTTCGGGAGAAATTTTTTCGCCTGTCCATGGCACAGAATTTGCTCATAACAAAGACGCGGGCATCTTTTCCGTAATTCCTTGAATTGTTTAAATTTTTTGACCATCGTCAATTGACGGTCCCGATCCGCTTCATTACCATGAACGAGGTTGTACGCAAGGAGGGCTTCTTCCATGGAAGCGAAAACGGCAGCCCGGCGATTGCGTCGCGAGATCGTCGTGGTGCTGCTGCTCAAGTTGATCCTGCTCACCGCCTTGTGGTGGGTCTTCATTCGCGATGCCCGGGTCGAGGTGGACGCGGAACGGATGCAGGCCCAGGCCGCCGGCTCGCCTTCCTCATCTTCCCAACCGTCTTCCTTGCCGCCTTCCCCGGTTCTTCCCGTTTCGCAGGAGCCATAACACATGAACGAAACGCTCGTCGATCTCTCGCGCCTGCAGTTCGCCGCCACGGCGATGTACCACTTCCTCTTCGTCCCGCTCACCTTGGGGCTCACCTGGATGCTGGTGATCATGGAGTCGCTCTACGTGATGACCGGCAAGCAGGTCTACCAGGACATGGTGAAGTTCTGGGGCAAGCTCTTCGGCATCAACTTCGCGTTGGGAGTCACCACCGGCATAACGCTCGAATTCCAGTTCGGCACCAACTGGGCCTATTACTCGCATTACGTGGGCGACGTCTTCGGTGCGCCGCTGGCCATCGAGGGGCTGATGGCCTTCTTCCTCGAGTCGACCTTCATCGGGCTCTTTTTCTTCGGCTGGAACCGCCTGTCCCGGACCCAGCACCTCTTGGTGACGCTGCTCATGGCCGTGGGGACCAACCTCTCGGCGCTGTGGATCCTGGTGGCCAACGGCTGGATGCAGAATCCGGTGGGGTCGGAATTCAGCTTCCAGACGATGCGCATGGAGATGACGAATTTCTGGGACGTGATCTTCAACCCGGTGGCGCAGGCCAAGTTCGTGCATACCGTCTCGGCCGGCTACGTCACCGGCGCCATGTTCGTGCTGTCGATCTCGGCCTATTACCTGCTCAAGCAGCGTGACCTCGAATTTGCCAAGCGCAGCTTCCGTGTGGCAGCCGCCTTCGGCTTTGCCTCGGCCTGCTCGGTGGTGGTGCTCGGGGACGAGTCCGGCTACACCATGGCCGAGAAACAGCAGAGCAAGCTCGCGGCGCTGGAGGCGATGTGGGAGACCGAGCCGGCGCCGGCAGGACTGAAGCTCATCGCCGGCATCGACGAAGCCAATCAGCGCAATACCTGGGAGCTCGAGATCCCGTGGGTGCTCGGCATCATCGGCACCCGCTCGTTCGACACGACCTTGCCCGGAATCAAGGAGATCATCGCGCGTAACCGCGAACGGGTCGAATCCGGGGTGGAGGCGGTCAAGGCGCTCGATGTGCTGCGCCGCGACGCGTCCGATCCCCAGGCCTTGGCGCGCTTCGAAACCCACAAGGAAAATCTAGGTTTCGGGCTGCTCACGCGCAAATACGTGGCGGATATCTCGCAGGTCACGCCCGAGATCATGGACAAGGCCGCCGCCTCGACGGTACCGCCGGTGAAGCCTCTCTTCTGGACTTTCCGCATCATGGTGCTGCTGGGCTTTTCCTTCATCGCCCTCTTCGGTGCTGCGTTGTGGTACAGCATCAAGGACAGCTTCGCCGACAAACGCTGGCTGCTGCGCTGGGCGCTGTGGTTCTTGCCCTTGCCCTGGGTCGCTTCCGAGATGGGGTGGTTCGTGGCCGAGTATGGCCGTCAGCCCTGGACGATCGCCGAAGTGCTGCCCACCCACCTCTCCGTCTCTACCCTTTCGGTGCAGAGCCTCTACGGGTCGCTCGCCGGGTTCGTGGGCTTCTACACGCTGCTTCTCATCGTCGAGCTCTACCTGATGTTCCGCTTCGGGCGGCTGGGGCCTTCCACGCTGGGGACCGGACGCTATCACTGGGAACGCCAAGGTGCGATGCAGTCTGCCTGAACAACCCTATCTCGGGAGAAGATCATGCTGGATTATGAAACGATGAAGGTCATCTGGTGGCTGCTCGTCGGGGTGCTGCTCGTCGGCTTCGCCGTGATGGATGGGCACGACATGGGGGTGGGGACGCTGCTGCCCTTCGTCGGTCGGGACGACACGGAGCGCCGGGTCATCATCAACACCGTCGGGCCGCATTGGGACGGCAACCAGGTGTGGTTCATCACCGGCGGCGGGGCGATCTTCGCTGCCTGGCCGCTCGTCTATGCCACGGCCTTCTCTGGCTTCTACTGGGCGATGCTCGCGGTGCTGTGGGCGCTCTTCTTCCGTCCGGTGGGGTTCGACTACCGCAGCAAGATCGCCAACCCGCTGTGGCGCAAGACTTGGGACTGGGGCCTGTTCGTGGGCGGGGCGGTGCCGCCGCTCATCTTCGGCGTGGCTTTTGGCAACCTGCTGCAAGGGGTGCCGTTTCGCTTCGACGCCAACCTCGTGTCCTACTATGAGGGGTCTTTCTGGGGGCTGCTCAATCCCTTCGCGCTGCTCGCCGGGGTGGTGAGCTCGGCCATGATCACTTTCCACGGCGCCGTTTATCTGGCGCACCGCACGGAAGGGGAAATCCAGCAGCGCGCGGTGCGCGCCACCGTCATCTTTGGCGTGATCACGCTCGCGGCGTTTGCCGCCGCCGGGGTGTGGGTGCAGGCCATTCCCGGCTACGTGATCGCCGCCGGGGCCGATCCGGCCGGTTTGCCCAATCCGCTCGCCAAGGAGGTGGTGCGCGAGGCCGGGGCCTGGATGGCGAACTACCGGCAGCAGCCGCTGCTGTGGGCGGTGCCGGCGCTCGCCTTCCTCGGCGGGTTGGCGGCGATATGGGCGGTACGTGCCGGCCGCACCTTCTTCGCCTTCTGGGCATCGGGCGTGATGATCGCCGGCATCATCGGTACGGCCGGGGTGGCGATGTTCCCCTTCGTCATGCCCTCTTCCATCGACCTGCGTTCCTCGCTCACGGTGTGGGATTCGGTCTCGAGCCACCTCACGCTCGCGGTGATGTTCTGGGCCACCGTCATCTTCATGCCGCTCATCATCGTCTATACCAGCTGGGCGTACAAGGTGATGGCCGGCAAGGTGACCAAGGCCTACATCCTGGAAAACGAGAAGCAGGCGTACTGAACGGAGACAACCCGCGGCGAAGCACCCTGCTTCGTCGCCCCGCATGGAAGGAGATTCGTATGTGGTATTTTGCCTGGGCGTTGGGCGTGGGTTTTGCCATTCTTTTGGCCATCGTGGTCGGATTGTGGTGGGAAGCGCAGGAAGATGCAAAGGAGAAGCGGCCCCGCGTGCAGGGCGAGACCAATGCCACCTGAGGCGGCGGCTGGCAAGGAGGATTCCCGGCCGGCCTCGATCCAGCCCTTGGCGCTGGGGCTGGGGATCGTCTTGATGCTGGTGGGCAGTTTCCGCCCCGATTGGCTGGCCGAGGCTTCTGGCAAGGCAAACCATGGTCTGGCCATGTTGTGGTTCTGGGCCATGGCGGCCGGTTTCGTGCGCGGGGTGGGGTTCATCCCGCATTTCTGGTTGTGGCGCTGGATCTTTTCCGGCTGGGCGGCGTTCGCAGCGCTCGCCGCGGCGCTGGCGTGGCGTTTTGCTGGATAAAGGAGTCTGCGCCCTGTTGCCTGAAGGCTGCGTGGATACGCGCATCGAAGTAAAATGACAAGCCAGAGCACCCTGCGCAGTGCCCTTCGACGTGCGAGGTTAGGTAATGAACGACACTACCCTTCCTTCTTCACGCATCAAGAATTTTCCCGTGGCGTGGTTTTCCATGATCATGGGTTTCACCGGCTTTGCCATCGCCTGGATGCGCGCTGAGACGGTCTACGACATTGGTTTTGCGCCCAGCTGCGTGCTGCGCTGGGTCGCGCTGGGGCTGTTCGCCTTGGTGACAGCGTGCTACCTGGTGAAGATCGTGCGCTATCCGCAGCAGGTAGTGGAAGAATTCCGCCACCCCGTGAAACAGGCTTTCGGTCCGGCCATCTCGATCGCCATGATCCTGCTGTCGATCGCGCTACGGCACGACGCGCCGCGCCTCTCCTTCTGGCTGTGGAGTGTCGGCACCGTGCTGCATCTGGCGCTCACGCTCTACGTGATGTCCTCCTGGATACATCACACCAAGTACGAAATCACGCACATGAACCCGGCGTGGTTCATCCCCGTGGTGGGCAACATCCTCGTGCCGATCGCCGGGGTGCACCACGCGCCGGTCGAGGTGTCGTGGTTCTTCTATAGCGTCGGCCTCTTCTTCTGGCCGGTGCTCACGGCGATCCTCTTCTACCGGCTCATCTTTCATACCAGCCTGCCCGAGCGCTTCGTGCCGACGCTCTTCATCTTCATCGCGCCGCCGGCAGTGGGCTTCATTTCCTGGCATTCACTCGGGGGGCAGGTCGATGCCTTCGCGCACGTGCTCTACGGCGTGGCGCTCTTTTTCGCGCTGCTGCTCGCAGTGCAGGCGAGTTACTTCGTGCGGTTGAAGTTCTTCCTGTCGTGGTGGGCGTATTCCTTTCCGCTGGCGGCGCTCACCATCGCGACGCTGATCCGGGCCCAGGAGGATGGCTCGGGTTTCTACCGCAACCTGGGCGCAGTGCTGCTGGCGTTGCTCACGCTGCTCATCGTGCTGCTGCTGGTGCGTACCGCCATTGCGGTGGCGCGGCGCGAGATCTGCGTCGAGGGGCATTGAACGCTGGGCGCTGGTGGAGAAATCGTCGCGAGCGACGCGAGTGCGAGGCGCACGGAGCGAGTACCGCACAACGAAGCAATCGGGCCGCGCAGCGGATTGGTTCACGAGCGTTCAGCTGAGCACCGCCACCGCCTTGATCTGGGCCCACAGGGAGGTAGTGGGGCGTACGCCGAGCGCTTCGGCCGAGCGCCGCGTGATGCGGGCGAGCAAGGGGGTTGGGCCCACCTGTAGCCGGACCAGGGCATGGGCGGCGTCCAGTACCCGCACTTCCTGCACGACGGCGGGGACGCGGTTGAGGAGGGAAGTGTCGGCGTGCTCGGTGAGCGCCAGGCTCACATCGCGGGCGCGGACCTGCAGCCGGATCGCCGTGCCCGGCGGTTCCTGGCGGTGCGGCACGAGCAGCGTGCCGCCGGCGAATTTCACCGCCAGCAAGGCATAGGCCGGGTCATAGTCGACGACCGTTCCTTCGATCACCACGGCGGCCTCTTCGTCGCTGGCCAAAGGCAGATCGAGCCGAGCGAGCGTCTCCTGCAAGGGGCCGCTGGCGCGCACGCGCCCGCCTTCGAGCAGCACGAGGTGGTCGGCGAACCGGCCGACCTCTTCGGGGGCGTGCGAGACATAGAGCATGGGAAGGTCGAGGGTTCGCTTCACTTGCGCGAGGTAGGGCAGGATCTCCGCTTTGCGTTTCCGGTCGAGAGAGGCGAGCGGTTCGTCCAAGAGCAGCAGCCGCGGTGAGGTGAGTAGCGCCCGGGCGATGGCCACGCGCTGGCGCTCGCCGCCCGAGAGCCGCGCCGGCAGGCGGGTGAGCAGGGGAGCGAGCCCAAGGAGTTCCACCGCCTCTTCGAAGGCGATGCGCCGCTCGCTCGGCGGGATGCGCTGCCAGCCGAAACGCAGGTTGGCGGCCACGTCGAGGTGCGCGAAGAGGTTGGCCTCCTGGAACACGTAGCCGATGGCTCGACGATGGGGCGGGACGAAACGAACTTCGTCCTGCCACAGCGCGCCATTGACGCGCACGTATCCCTGGCGGTGTCGGTCGAGCCCGGCGATGGCGCGCAGCAAGCTGGTCTTGCCGGAGCCCGAAGGTCCGAAGAGGGCGGTGACGCCGCGCCCCGGAAGGTCGAGATCCACCTCCAAGGTGAAACCGGGATAGGCGACGCGAAAGCGCGCCTCGATGCGCGCCTCAGCGCCCGGCCGAAGCTGTGCCGCGTCCATAGAGCACCAGCAGTACCGCAAAACTCAGACCGAGCATTACGGCGGCGAGGGCGTGCGCCTGCGGGTAAGCGAAGGCTTGCACGTGATCGTAGATCTGCACCGAGACCACTTTCGTTCGGCCGGGAATGTTTCCCCCCATCATCAGGACCACGCCGAATTCACCGATGGTATGCGCAAAGCTCAGTACCGCTGCGGTGAGAAAGCCAGAGCGCGCGAGCGGCAGCACGACGTGGATGAAGCGGTCCCACGGACCGGCGCGCAGGGTGGCCGCTGCTTCGAGCGGCGCTTCCCCCAGCGCGGCGAACGCCTGCTGCAAGGGCTGAACCGCGAAGGGCAGGGAGGCCAGCACCGAGGCGACGACCAGACCGGAGAAGGTAAAGGGCAGAATGCCCAGGCCGAGCGCCTGGGTCAGCTTGCCCACGGGGCCAGCCGGACCGAGCAGGACGAGGAGGTAGAACCCGAGGACGGTGGGCGGGAGCACGAGCGGCAGCGCGACGAGCGCCGCGACCGGCCCTTTCCAGGGGGAGCGGGTACGGGCGAGCCACCAGGCGAGCGGCGTGGCAAGCACAAGCAGTAGCGCCGTCGTCGTCGTTGCCAGCGCCAGGGTCAGGCGGATTGCCTGCCAGTCTTCGGCGGTGAGCGTCATCCGGCGCCTGCCTCACTCGTAGCCGCTGGCGCGGATCAGGGCGCGGGCCGCCGGCTCCTGGAGATAGGCGAGCAGGCGGGCGACGGCCTCGGTGGGGCGGCCGTCTTTGGTACCGGGCAGCAGGATCACTGCATCTTGCCGGATCGGCGGATAGAGCGTCTGGGGCACGAGCCACAGTGAGCCGGGGCGCAGCCGCCCCGGCGCCTCGTAGACTTGGGCCAGGGCGACGAAGCCGAGCTCGGCGTTGCCGGAGGCGACGAACTGGAACGCCTGGCCGACGTTCTCGCCCAGCACGAATTTCGCCGCCAGCGGCTCATACACCCCGAGCGCCTGCATCGCCGCCACCGCCGCGGCCCCATAAGGGGCGTGGCGTGGGTTGGCGAGCGCGATCCGGCTGAAATTGCCGCGGCGCAGCACCTCGCCGCCCTCGTCGACGAGGGCGGGATCGGCGCTCCAGAGCGCCAGTTTGCCGATTGCGTAGGTGATGCGGCTGCCCGCCAGCGCGTAGCCTTCCTGCTCGAGCCGGGTGGGAGTCTCCTGGTCCGCGGCCAAGAGGACGGCGAATGGCGCACCGTTGCGGATCTGGGCGTAGAAATTGCCCGTCGCGCCAAAGGAGAGTTGGAGTTCATGGCCGGTGTCGCGGCGGAAGCGCTCGGCGAGCTCGCGCATCGGGGCGGTGAAGTTCGCCGCCACCGCCACCGCGATCGTGTCGGCAAACGCGTAAGGCGCCACCAGCAGCGGAACGAGCAGAACCAAGAAGCGGCGCATCGCGATCTCCTCCGTGCAAGCTGCCCGGGCAGCTGCCCGGGCACGGGAGGATTAGATCACACCTTGGGCGAGCATGGCGTCGGCCACCTTGGCGAAGCCGGCGATGTTGGCACCATCGCTGTAGCTCACCGTGCCGTCCTCGCGCCGGCCGTACTGCAGGCAGGCGTCGTGGATGCCTTTCATGATCTTCTGGAGGCGCGCGTCGACCTCTTCGCGGGTCCAGGAAAGGCGCATGGCGTTCTGGCTCATCTCCAGCCCGGAGGTGGCCACGCCGCCGGCGTTGCTCGCCTTGCCCGGCGCGTAGAGTACGCCGCGGTGCTCGAAGATCTTCACCGCTTCCGGGGTGCAGGGCATGTTCGCGCCCTCGGCCACCGCCACCACACCGTTCTCCACCAGCGTCATGGCATCCTCGGCGTCGAGCTCGTTTTGCGTCGCGCACGGCAGCGCCACGTCTACCGGCACGTTCCACGGCTTGGCGCCCGCAATGAAGGTGGCGCCGACGAGCTGGGCGTATTCCGAGACGCGCCCGTAGCGGTGGTTCTTCACCTCCATGAGGATGGCGAGTTTTTCCGGCGTGAATCCGTCCTCGTCGATCACCGTGCCACTGGAGTCGGAGCACGTGACAGGCTTGGCGCCCATCTCCATGAGTTTCTCGATGGCATACTGAGCGACGTTGCCCGAGCCCGACACCGCCACGCGCATCCCTTCCAGGCTGCGGCCGGCGTGGCGCAGCATTTCGTCGACGAAGTACACCGTGCCGTAGCCGGTCGATTCGGGCCGGATGAGGGAGCCGCCGTAGGAGAGCCCCTTGCCGGTGAAAACGCAGGAAGCATCGTTGGTGAGCTTCTTCATCATGCCGACCATGAAACCGACTTCGCGCCCGCCCACGCCGATGTCCCCGGCAGGAACGTCCGTGTCGGCGCCGATGTGACGGTAGAGCTCGGTGATGAAGGCTTGGCAGAAGCGCATCACTTCACCCGGGCTCTTACCCTTGGGGTCGAAGTCGGAACCGCCCTTGCCGCCGCCCATGGGCAGCGTCGTGAGGGCGTTTTTGAAGGTCTGCTCGAAGGCGAGGAACTTGAGGATGGAGAGGTTCACCGAGGGATGGAAGCGCAACCCGCCCTTGTAGGGGCCGATGGCCGAGCTGTGCTGGATGCGGTAGCCGCGGTTGACCTGGACTTCGCCGTGGTCGTCGACCCAGGAGACGCGGAACATGATGACGCGCTCGGGTTCGACGAGACGCTCGAGCAGCGCGTGCTGTGCGTAGCGCGGATGCTGCGTGATGAAGGGCCAGAGGCTTTCCATCACCTCGGTCACCGCCTGCAGGAACTCGGGCTGACCGGGGTTGCGTTGCGCAACATAGTCGAGGAAGCTGTGCAGCGTGGAGTATTTCATGGCTTGGCGCCTTTCAGAGTGGGAACAAGGGGCTGGCGCGCCGCGCACGCCCTTCGCTGCGCACCAAATCCTGCAATTATCGCACCATTGTGGTGAAGAGACGCACCGTTTTCGTGCGACCCCCACGCTGCTCAGCCAAGACCTATCCGCCGCGGCAGCCACAGCGCCAATTCGGGGAAGATGATCATCGCCGCAAGGCCCAGCCCCATTGCCAGCACGAACCACAGCACCCAGCGAAAGGTTTCCTCTATGCCGATGCCGGCGATGCGGGAAGTGATCATCAGCGCCAGCGCCATGGGCGGCGTGAATTGTCCGATCGCCAGATTGATCGTCATCATCACCCCAAACCAGACGAGGTCCCAGCCCATCGTCTGGGCGATCGGCACGAGCAGCGGCAGCAGGATGAGGAAGATCGAGATCGCGTCGAGAAACATCCCGGCCACGAGCAGCAGCACGTTGATCGACACGAGCATCAGTACCGGGCTCGAATGGAAGGCGACGAGCAGGGCGGCGGCTGCGTCGAAGATCCCCAGCGTGTTGCCGGCCCAGGCGAACACCGAAGCGATGCCGATGATCATCAGCACGACGGCGGAGAGTTCTCCGGCATCGACAAGAACACGGAACAGCCCCTTGGCGTCGAGGCTGCGGTAGATGACGACGCCAACGAAAGCGCCGTAGGCCACCGCCACCACCGCCGCTTCGGTGGGCGTGAAAAGGCCGGTGCGCAACCCGCCGAGGATGATGACCGGTGCGAGCAACCCCCAGATGGCCTCGAAGAAACTCTTGCCGAGGGGAGGGCGCTGGCGGCGTTCGCCGTGGCCGTAACCGTGGTACCGGCTGATGACGAGCGCCGGAATGAGCAGGCACAGCGCGGCGATGATCCCGGGGATCAGCCCGGCGGCGAAGAGCGCCGGCACCGTTGCCGCCGGCACCATCACGCTATAGACGATGAAGGCCACCGACGGCGGAATGATGATCGCCGTGGAGCCGGCGGCGGCGATGAGACCGGCCGAGAATCCTTTCGGGTAACCACGCGCGATCATGGAGGGCAGCATCACCGAGGCGACCGCAGCGGCATCGGCCGGCCCCGAGCCGGAGATGCCTCCGAGCAGCATCGAGACCAGCACCGCAACGACGGCGTGCGAACCGGTCCATTCGCCAACCAGCGCGCTGATGAAGCGCACGAGGCGAAGCGCCACGCCGGAGCGCTCGAAGATCATGCCAGCGAGGATGAACATCGGGATCGCCAGCAGGGGATATTTGGCGATTCCGGCGTAGAGATTGGTGGGGACGGCGAGTTGGTCGAAACCGGCCAGGGCGAGTACCGCGACGCTGGCAAGCCCCAGGCCGACGGCAAGCGGCATGCCGGCAAAGAGTGCGAGCAGGAAGAGGGCGACGAGGGTGAGGCCGATCATCGCGTCCTCCTGAATCGTGCCAGCGCAAGGCGCACGGCGATGACGAACGACAGCAGCGGCAGCCAGATCGTGTACCACCACTGCGGCACGCCCAGCGCCGGCGAGGTCTCCTCGAAACGAAATTGATCGTAGGTCAGGCGCGCCGCATACCAGGTGAGGAAAAGATAGAGGGCAATGGTGACGAACGCATCGAGCCGTTCTGCGAGCAGGCGCCATCGCCGCGGCAGGCGTTCGACGAAGAAGGTGACGCGGATATGCCGGTCGTTCAGGTAGGCGGGGACGGAGCCGAGAAAGGCGAGCACGGGCAGCAGCGCGATCGATAACTCTTCGGTGGCGGCGATGGATTGGGCGGTGAAGTAGCGCACGACGACGTTGGCGAAAGTGATGGCGACGATCACGGCCATCACGAGGCCGACGAGGATTTGCTCCCAGGAATAGGCTTGCGCCCCTGTAGCTGAGGAGGTGGATTCTTTAAGAGATTCCATGTTCGACTCGAACGCGTTGGAGGACGAGGCCGCGTCGCGACCTCGTCCAGAGAGAGGGTCTTAGCGCTTGCCGATATCCTCTTCGGCCTGTTTGACGAGCTCGGCACCGATCTTCTCGGCCCATTCCTTGTAGACGCTGGCGGTGGCCTGGCGGAACGCGTCGCGCTCGGCGGGGGTCAAGCGCACGATGTCGACGCCATTGGCGGTGATCTCCTTGAGGAGGCTGTCGTCCTCGGCCGTGATCCCGGCCCGGGCACGAGCGATCTCCTCTCTGGCGGCTTGCTGCGCCGCCTCGAGTACGAGTTGCCGATCTTGCGGGGTCCAGCTGTTCCAGACGGTCTTGTTCACGGCAAAGATGAGAGGATCGGCGACATAGCCCCATAACGTCAGATACTTCTGCCCCACCGTGTGGAGCTTGGCGGCGTTGAATACCGACAGGGGGTTTTCCTGGCCGTCGACGGCGCCGGTGGCCATCGCCGGCAGGGCATCGGCCCAGCTCATTTGCGTTGGGTTGGCGCCCAAGGCATTGAAGGTGGCGAGAAAGAGCGGCGAGCCGACCACGCGAATCTTCAGGCCGGCAAGATCCTGGGGCGTGCGGATGGGACGCTTGGAATTCGAGATCTCGCGAAAGCCGTTCTCGCCCCAGGCAAGTGGCACCACGTCGCGTTCGGCGAGCGTATCGAAGAGCTTCTTGCCGACGCGTCCCTGCGTGAGCGCTTCGAGCGCGCGCTGATCGGGCATCAGGAACGGCAGCGCGAAGAGATTGAGCTCTTTGACCTGCGGCGACCAGTTGATCGTCGAGCCCACGGCCATGTCGATGACTCCCTGGCGCAGCGCGGTGAATTCCTTGGTTTGATCGCCCGAGACGAGCGAGGCGCCAGGGTAGACTTTGATCTTGATGCGTCCTTGGGTTTTTTCATCGACGAGTTCGGCCCACCGTTTGGCGCCCCAGCCCCAGGGAAAAGCTTCGCCGAGCACGGTGGACAGCTTGTACTCCTCCTTGTACGGCCCAGCGGCCGCGGCGGGTTTGCCGAGGCCGAGCAAGGTGGTGCCCAGCAGGGCGGCAAGCAGGGTGGTGGTGAAACGGCGTCGGGTTTGCATCGATGTCTCCTCTCTGGAATGGTTGTGATGGGCGTATGTGACCTGCCAAAAGGCACGACGTGGATTCGGCTGTCCGAGGCATGCAAAATCCCGCGTGAAGTATCGCCCGCAGCGGCAGACGGCGTCAATCGGTATACTCCCCGATCGGCGCAGATTCGTCGAGCTGACGCCTTTCCCGTGCGAAAATCCAACTTTTTGCGGTCAAGGACGGTGGATGTGATCGAATTCGACGGAGTACGCAAGACGTACCGCGTCCGGGGGCAGGAGGTCCTCGCGCTGGACGTCGAGCGGCTGACGATCGAACGCGGGGAAGTGTTCGGCATCGTCGGGCATTCCGGCGCGGGGAAGTCTACCTTGCTGCGCCTGGTCAACCTGCTCGAGCGCCCCAGCCAGGGGCGCGTCGTGGTGGAGGGGGAGGACGTCACCCGCCTGGCGCCGGCGCAGCTGCGCGCTTTCCGTCGGCGGATTGGCATGATCTTCCAGCATTTCAACCTGCTCTCGTCGAAGACGGTGGCGGAGAACGTCGCCTTTCCCTTGAAGATTGCCGGCACCGAATCCAAGGCCGCGATCGCGGCGCGGGTCGAGGAGCTGCTCGCCCTGGTCGGCTTGAGCGAGCATGCGGGCAAATACCCTGCCCAGCTCTCCGGCGGACAGAAGCAGCGGGTGGGCATCGCCCGGGCGCTGGCTTGCCGTCCTTCCATCCTGCTGTCGGACGAGGCCACCAGCGCCCTCGATCCGCAGACCACCCGTTCGGTGCTGCAGCTGCTCTCCGACATCAACCGTCGCCTGGGGCTGACCATCGTGCTCGTCACGCACGAGATGGACGCAGTGCGGCGCGTGTGCGACCGGGTGGCGGTGATGGACGGCGGCCGGGTGGTGGAGACGGGGCCGGTGAGCGAGGTGTTCCTCCATCCCCAACATCCCACGACCCGCGAGTTCGTGCTCGAGAGCGAGCACGTCGATACGCAGGAATTCCAGGAGAGCCTGCAGCAGGCGGCGGGACGGGTGGTGCGGCTGACGTTCAAGGGGGAGGCGACCTACCGGCCGTTGCTGGGCGAGGTGGTGCGCCGCTTCGGGGTGGATTTCAGCATCCTCGCCGGGCGCATCGATCACATCAAGGACGTTCCGTACGGTCAATTGACCCTGTCGCTCGTCGGCGGCGACGTGGAGGAAGCGCTGCGGGCGCTCGCCGCGGCGGGGGTGGACGTGGAGGTGCTGCGGTGATGGCGCAATGGCTGGTCAACGTGGATTGGCTGGAGATCGGCCGGGCCTGCTGGGATACGGTGCTCATGGTCGGCGTATCGCTCTTCTTCGTCGTGCTGCTGGGGCTGCCGCTGGGGATCGCGCTCTTTCTCACGGGAAAACGCCAGCTGCTGGAGCAGCCGCTCGTCTATGCGCTGCTCTCGTTCGTGGTGAACCTGCTGCGCTCCGTGCCGTTTGTGATCCTGCTCATCGTCATGATCCCGGTCACCGTCGTGCTGGTGGGCACCTCGCTGGGCGTGCCGGGGGCGATTCCGCCCTTGGTGGTGGGCGGGGCGCCGCTCTTCGCCCGGCTGGTGGAGACGGCGCTGCGGGAGGTGGATCGGGGCATCGTCGAGGCGACGCAGGCCATGGGGGCGACGGTGCCGCAGATCGTCTTCGGGGCGCTGCTGCCCGAGGCTTTGCCGGGGCTCATCGCCGGGGTCACCGTCACCTCCATCACCCTGGTGTCGTATGCCGCCATGTCGGGGGTGATCGGCGGCGGCGGCCTGGGGGACCTGGCCATCCGCTTCGGTTACCAGCGCTTCCAGACCGACGTGATGGTCATCACGGTGGCCCTGCTGGTGGTGCTCGTGCAGCTGCTGCAGATGCTGGGCGACCGGCTGGTGCTGCGGTTCAGCCGCCGCTAGCGAGCAAGCGGATTTTTCACCCAAGGAAGGAGTGTCGTGCCATGAAATGGAAAAACGCCTTGTTGATCTTGAGCGCCTCGCTCGGCCTCGTTCCGGCCGCCTGGGCCGAGAAGCTGTCGGTGGCGGCCACGCCCGTGCCGCACGCCGAGATCCTGGAGTACGTCAAACCCATGCTCGCCAAGGAGGGGGTGGAGCTGGAGGTGCGGGTGTTCACCGACTACGTCCAGCCCAACATCCAGGTGGCGCAGAAGCGCATGGACGCCAATTTCTTCCAGCACAAACCCTATCTGGACGAGTTCAACAAGGATCGCGGCACCGATCTGGTGGCGGTGGCCGGGGTGCACATCGAGCCCTTCGGCGCCTAGTCCCGCCGCATCAAGAAGCTCGACGAGCTCAAGGAGGGCGCCGTCGTGGCCATTCCCAACGACCCGACCAACGGCGGGCGGGCGCTTCTGCTGCTGCAGCGCGCCGGGCTCATCACGCTCAAGGATCCGGCCAAGATCACCGCCACGCCGCGCGACGTCGCCGACAATCCCAAGCGGCTCAGCTTCAAGGAGCTGGAGGCGGCCACGCTGCCGCGCATCCTCGACCAGGTCGATCTGGCCCTCATCAACACCAACTATGCGCTGGAAGCCGGGCTCAATCCCACGAAAGACGCGCTCGTCATCGAGGGGGCCGATTCGCCCTACGTGAACGTGCTGGTCGCCCGGTCGGACAACAAGGACGGCGAGGCCATGCAAAAGCTCGTGCGCGCCTTGCACTCGGATGCGGTGAAGCGTTTCATCCGCGAAAAGTACCAGGGGGCGGTGGTGCCGGCGTTTTGAGCCGAGGCTGCCGATCCGCTCCAGAGTGGACGGATCGGTTCGCGGAATGCACCAAAACGGTGCGTCCGCTCGCGGCAGCGCGCCAGGGACGGTCCGATCCTTGCGCGCCCTGCCGTTGATCGTCGGCGCGGATTTCTCGATTCCGTAGCATCAGCGTGAGGGGGACGCGGTTCGCTGCCGCGTCCCTTTTTTCTTCATCCGTTTTTGGCACGTTCCGTGCTTATGTCGTGATGGGTATTCCCGCTACGGAGAAAGATCATGAAATTCGTCATGGCGATCATCAAGCCGTTCAAGCTCGACGAGGTGCGCGAGGCGCTCTCGGAGAACGGCGTGCAGGGGCTTACGGTGACCGAGGTCAAGGGGTTCGGGCGGCAGAAAGGGCACACGGAGCTCTATCGGGGAGCGGAGTATGTGGTCGA
Source organism: Rhodocyclales bacterium (assembly GCA_016235745.1). Lineage (GTDB taxonomy): Bacteria > Pseudomonadota > Gammaproteobacteria > Burkholderiales > Rhodocyclaceae > Tepidiphilus. The sequence goes on from JACRJA010000001.1 coordinate 116,607, forward strand.
TTTCCTGCCCAAGGTGAAGCTCGAAGTGGCCATCCCGGACGAGCTGCTCGAACAGGTGCTCGAGGCGATCGAGAAGTCTGCCTTCACCGGCAAGGTGGGCGACGGGAAGATCTTCGTCTTCGAACTCGCGGAGGCGGTTCGCATCCGCACCGGCGAGACCGGGACGGCAGCGCTGTGATCCTGACGATGAGGAGAATCATCATGATGAAGAAGACGTGGTTCGGGGGGGGTGCCTCCTTGGCGGTTCTGGCGACGGCTTCCCTTCCTTCGTGGGCGCAGGAGGCGGCAGGTGCCGCGGCGCCGGTGGTGCATCGCGGCGACGTCGCCTGGATGATGACGTCCACCTTGCTGGTGTTGATGATGATCGTGCCGGGGCTCGCGCTCTTCTACGGCGGGATGGTCCGGACGAAGAACGTGCTCTCCGTGCTCATGCAGGTGCTGATGGTGACTTCGCTCGTGCTGGTGCTGTGGGCCTGCTATGGCTATAGCCTCGCCTTCACCGAATCGATGCCCTGGCTGGGCTCGTTTTCCAAGGTGTTCCTCGCTGGCGTGACGCCCGACAGCCTTGCCGACACCTTCACCGCCGAGGTGAAACTGCCGGAATACGTCTATATCGCCTTCCAGGGGACGTTCGCCGCCATCACTTGCGCGCTCGTCGTCGGAGCTTTTGCCGAGCGCATCAAGTTTGCCGCGGTGATGGTCTTCATGGTGCTCTGGTTCACCTTCGCCTATCTGCCGATCGCGCACATGGTCTGGGGGCCGGGCGGTTGGCTGCTCGGCGCCGGGGCGATCGACTTCGCCGGCGGCACGGTGGTGCACATCAACGCCGGCGTGGCCGGGCTGGTGGGCGCGATGCTCGTGGGCAAGCGCATCGGTTACGGACGGGAGGCGCTCGCGCCGCACTCCCTGCCGCTCACCATGGTGGGGGCTTGCCTCTTGTGGGTGGGCTGGTTCGGTTTCAACGCCGGCTCCAACCTGGAAGCGACCTCGGGTGCGACACTCGCCTTCCTCAACACGCTGCTCGCCACGGCGGCGGCGGTGCTCTCCTGGAGCGCGGCCGAGGCGCTCGTCAAGGGCAAGCCCTCCATGCTCGGGGCGGCTTCGGGCGCGGTGGCCGGGCTGGTGGTGATCACGCCGGCCTGCGGCACGGTGGGCCCGATCGGCGCCATCGTGATGGGATTGATCGGCGGCGTGGCTGGACTGTGGGGCGTGAGCGCGCTCAAACGCTGGCACGGCATCGACGATTCTCTGGACGCCTTCGGCGTGCATGGAGTGTGCGGCATCGTGGGGGCGCTGCTCACCGCCGTCTTCACTGCCCCTGCCCTGGGCGGCACGGGCAACGGCAAGGCGGATTTCTCCGTGATGCATCAGCTGTGGATACAGGGTTGGGGCGTGCTCACTACGATCGTGGTGAGTGGCGTGGTGGCTTTCCTCGCCTACAAGATCGCCGGCGTACTCACCGGGGGCTTGCGCGTGAGCGAGGAAGAAGAGCGCGAGGGGCTGGACGTGGCCACCCATGGCGAGACCGCCTACCGCCTATAGTCTCCTCTCCGACGGCGATTCCCGTCGTTGCCCCCGGTGATGAGCCGGGGGTTTTTTCTTGGCCTGGACCAAGGGGTCGTGCTAGCATGAAGGCATCCGTCCGGTTACGCCCGCCCATGAAAGACACGAGCCGCCTGCTCCTCACCTATACGCTGGAAGTGTCCCTCCCCGAAGCGTTGCAGAAGATGCCGCGCGCCGATCTGGCGCGCATCGTCGATGGTCTGCTCGGCGACGTAGTGCATCAGGGCTTGAAGGCGGTGGCGACGAAGCGCCTGCAGGGCAGCGGCATCGTGGTGCACAAGATGCAACATCGCGTCGATGTCGAACGGCCCCGGCGCGAACCGGGCAAGACGCTTCCCAAGGAGCTGCTGGTGCGCGCGGCGCCACACCTCACCGACGAGGAACTGGCCGAAGTCGAGGCGCGCGTGGGCAACGTTCCCTTCCTCTCCGAGGAAGAGCTGGAGAAGCGCTTGCGTACCCAGGCGCTGAAGCTGTGCAACGACGTGCGGCTCGCGCCGGTCGTCGTGCGCGGCGTGCGGCCCAACGATGAGCCGCTCGAGACCGAGGCGCAGCTCAATTTCACTCACGGCTCGGTCTTCTTCGACGAGTCGCAGCGCAACCTGCGGCTGAAGGCGAACGCGCCGGTGGAGGTACTCCTGCCCGGCGCCGAGACGCCCGTACTCGGCCGCTATCTTGGCACTACCCTGGGCGGTCCGGTGGTGGAAGTCCCCCTCCACCTGCTCGCGCCCTATCGCGATTTCCTGCTCGCCGCCTGGCAAGCTGGCCGCGGCTGAGCCGTTTCCCCGTGTAAGGACCGGGGGCCTTGCGCTCCGTGGTATGCTGCATTGCACCGTCCCTTTGTGGTGAGTTCCGCGATGTCTTCCATGAGCCAAAGAAACAGGTCTTTTCATGCACAGTCACCCGTGGAGGTGGCCGAGCAGTTGGCCACGAATCTGCAGCGTGGCTTGACGCAGGCCGAGGCCGAGCGGCGGCTCTCGGTCCACGGCCCGAACCGCTTGCCGGAAGAGCCGCCCGATCCGGCCTGGCTGCGGCTGCTGCGCCAGTTTCACAACCCCCTGATCTATGTGTTGCTGGTCGCTGGAATCTTGACGACCTACCTCGGGCACTGGATCGATGCGGCGGTGATCTTCGCGGTGGTGATCGTCTCGGCGGTGCTGGGGGCGCTCCAGGAGGGGAAGGCCCAGCGGGCGCTGGCGGCAGTGAAGTCGATGCTGGCGCGCACCGCCGTGGTGATCCGCGACGAGCGGCGGCGTCAGATCGCCGCCGAGGAACTGGTACCGGGTGATCTCGTCTTCCTCGAATCGGGGATGGTAGTGCCGGCCGACCTGCGTCTGGTCGCCGCGCGCCAGCTGGCGGTGGACGAGGCCGTGCTGACGGGGGAATCGCTGCCGGTGGAAAAGGATTCGGAGCCTGTCGACGAGGCGGCTCCGCTTGCTGAGCGGCGCTGCATGGCCTACAGCGGCACCACGGTGGTGCGTGGCCAGGGCCTGGGGGTGGTGGTGGCCACCGGCGGGGACAGCGAGCTCGGACGCATCGGTAAGCTGGTGGCTAGCGTTTCGCGGCTGGAGACGCCGCTCACCCGCCGCCTGACGCGCTTCGCCCAGGGCGCGGCGGCGGTGATCGTGGGCTTGTCGGCGCTGCTCTTCGCCTGGGCCTATTGGGGTCTGGGGCAGCTGCTCGACGAGATCTTCCTCGCGGTGGTGGGCATCGCGGTGGCGGCCATCCCCGAGGGACTGCCGGCCATCGTCACCATCATCCTGGCCATCGGCGGCCAGCGCCTGGCGCAGCACCAAGCCATCGTGCGCCGCCTGCCGGCGGTGGAGACGCTGGGTTCGGTCACCGTGATCTGTACTGACAAGACGGGGACGCTGACGCGCAATCAGCTCACGGTCACCTCGGTGCTGCTGCCGCACGACACCGTGGAGGTGACGGGTTCGGGCTACGAGCCGACGGGAGAGTTCCTGCGCGACGGACGCCCGCGGCCGCCGGAGAGCGTGCGCGGCCTGGTGCGGCTCGCCCGCACGGCGCTGCTGTGCAACGACGCCGCGCTCCACGCGGATGCCGAAGGGAGCTGGCATGGCGAAGGGGATCCGCTCGAAGTCGCCCTCATGAGCATGGCGCTGAAGGCCGGGCTGGATGCGGAGCGCGAACGCCGCTGCTGGCCGCGGGTGGACCTGATCCCCTTCGAGTCGGAACGGCGCTGGATGGCGACGCTCAATCGCGATCATCACGGGAATCACGTGATTTTTCTCAAAGGGGCGCCCGAAGTGGTGTTGGCGCACTGCAGCAGCGAGGCCGATGGCCAGCCGCTCGACGTGACCGGCTGGGGCGAGCGGCTGATGCGGGAGGCGGCCAAGGGGCGACGGATGATCGCGCTCGCCTGGAAACGGCTGCCCCATCCCAAGGAGGCGCTCGGTCTGGAGGACGTCGATGGCGGTTTCACCCTGCTGGGCGTGGTGGGGCTGGAGGATCCGCCGCGGCCGGAAGCGAAGGAGGCGATTCGCGAGTGCCACGAGGCCGGCATCCGGGTGGTGATGATCACGGGGGATCACCCGGTCACGGCACGCGCCATCGGCGGCATGCTGGGTTTGCGCGCCGACACGGCTCTGACGGGCACGGAGATCGAGCAGCTCGACGATGCGGCTCTAGGGGCGCGGATCACCGAGACGGACGTGGTCGCACGGGCCGCGCCGGAGCACAAGCTGCGCCTGGTGCGGGTGCTGCAGGGGCAGGGCCACATCGTGGCCATGACCGGCGACGGGGCCAACGATGCACCGGCGCTGCAGGCGGCCGACATCGGCGTGGCCATGGGCAAGCGCGGCACCGACGCGGCGCGGCAGGCTTCGGCCATGGTGCTCGCCGACGACAACTTCGCCACCATCGCCCAGGCCGTGCGCTGGGGGCGCGTGGCCTACGACAACATCAAGAAGGCGCTGCTCTTCGTGCTGCCGACGAATGTGGCCCAGGCCTTGGTCGTGGCGATCGCGCTGGCGGTAGGTTGGTCCCTGCCGATCTCGGCCACGCAGATTCTGTGGGTGAATCTGGTGACGGCGGTGACGCTGGCGATTGCCGTGGCCTTCGAGTCGCCGGAGCCAAACGTGATGCAGCGTCCGCCGCGCCCGCCGCTCGAACCCTTGGTCACGGGGGCGATGGCTTGGCGCATCGCCTTCATCGGCGGGGTCATCTGCCTGCTCAGCTACGGGGCTTACTGGCTGTCGCTGGTGCGAGAGATGGACGAGTCCTTTGCCCGTACGGCGGCCACGCACACCTTGGTGTGTGCCGAGGTGGTCTATCTCTTCAACTGCCGGCGCTTCGTTGCCAGCGGCTGGAACTTGGACGTTCTGCGGGGCAATCCGGCGCTGTGGCCGGTGATCGGGGTGCTGGCGCTGCTGCAGCTGGCCTTCGTCTATGCCCCGCCGCTACAGCTGCTCTTTCGCACCGAAGCGCTCGATGCCTTTGCCTGGGCGTATGCGCTCGTCGGGGCGCTGGCGGCTTTCGCGGTGGTCGAGGCAGAGAAGGCTGTATTGCGGCGCATGGGGCGCGCCGCCCTGTGAGCGGCGGCGCGCTCAGCCGGCCGCCAGGCGCTCGAGCGCCTCGATCACCTGCTCGGCCACGCTGAAGCCGGTCTGCGCCGCGATCTCCACCATGCAGGTGGGGCTGGTGACGTTGATTTCGGTGAGCCGCCCGCCGATGAGGTCGAGCCCGACGATCAAAAGCCCCCGCTGCCACAGGATGGGCGCGATCGCCTCGGCCACTTCCCGTTCGGCCGAGGTGAGCGGCACGGCCACGCCGCGTCCGCCGGCGGCGAGGTTGCCGCGCGTCTCACCGGGCTTGGGAATGCGGGCGAGCGCATACGGCATCACTTCCCCGGCGATCACCAGCACCCGTTTGTCGCCGTCGCGGATCTGCGGCAGGTATTCCTGCGCCATGATGGTGCGGTGTCCGTGGTGCGTCAGCGTCTCGACGATCACGTAGCGGTTGTGGTCTTCGCGATGCACGCGGAAAATCTGGCTGCCGCCCATGCCGTCGAGCGGCTTGAGGATCACGTCGCCCATCGTGTCGATGAAGGCGTGGATGCGCTCCGGGTTGCGCGCCACCATCGTGGTGGGCGTAAACTGCGGAAACTCCAGGATGGAGAGTTTCTCCGAATGGTCGCGGATCGCCCGCGGCCGGTTCCAGACCTGGGCGCCTTGGGCTTCGGCGCGCTCCAGCAGCCAGGTGGCGCTGAGGTATTCGAAGTCGAAGGGCGGATCCTGGCGCATGAGGATGGCGTCGAACTCGTCGGCGCGCACCCGCGCTTCGGAGATGACCTCGTACCAGGCGCCGGCTCCGCCGTCGGTCAGCGCGACGAGCTGGGCCGAGAGCCACACGGCGCCTTCTTCCCAGGAAAGCCCCTCGCGCTGGCAGGTCCAGATCTCGTGGCCGCGCGCCCGGGCGGCGCGCATCATGGCGATCGACGAGTCTTTCGTCACTTTCAGCTTGGGCAGAGGGTCGAGGAGAAAGGCGAGTTTCATGCTGCGACTCCTTCCGCCCCGAAACGGGCGACGAGCTCTTCGATTTCGATGGCGGCAGCGAGCAAACCCAGGCGCGCCACCACGCCGTAGGCATAGAAGCGGTTGGGTTCGGCGTCGGGGGCAAGGCCCGTGTCGGGCAGCGAGCAGCTCGCCGCGAAGCGCAGCGGCTCGAAGTGCATGCCCGGCGCGTTGAGGTTCTCGTCGGGGCCGCGTTCGGTGTGCACCCGGTAGAAACCGCCCACCACGTAGTGATCGATCATATAGACGACCGGCTCGCACACCGCCTCGCCCAGGCGCTCGAAAGTCGGCACGCCTTCCTGCACGATCACCTGGTGCACTTCCAGCCCTTCTTTCACCTTGGCCATCTTGTTGCGCTGCCGCCGCGAGAGCTCGCGCAGATCGGCCGGATCCTTGACCGTCATCACGCCCATGCCGTAGGTGCCGGCGTCGGCCTTGACGACGAGGAAAGGCTCTTGGTCGATGCCGCGGGCGGCGTAGGCGGCGCGGATCTCGGCGAAGAGCTCGGCGGCGGTGTCGGCAAGCCGGTCTTCCCCTTCCTTGCTCTGAAAATCCAGACCGGAGACGACCCGGTGCGCTGGGATGAGGTACCAGGGATCGATGCCGATCGCCTCGGCGAAGTCGGTGGCGACACGGGCGTAGATCTCGGCGTGGTGCGATTTGCGCCGCGTGTGCCAACCGGCCACCAAGGGCGGAATCACGTTCTGCTCGCTGAGGCCGCGCAGAATCGGCGGCACGCCGCCCGAGAGGTCATTGTTGAGCAGGATGGCGCAGGGGTCGAAGTCGGCCAGCCCCAGCCGGTTGCCACGGCGCACCAGCGGCTCGACGAGCACGTGCTCGCCCTCGGCCGCCTCGAGCTCGGTCGGGGCGGTGATCTCGGGCAGCAGCGAGCCGAGGCGCACGTCCAGCCCGGCCAGCCTCAGGATGCGCTGCAGGCGGGCGACGTTGAGCAGGTAGTAGCGGTTGCGGGTGTGATTCTCGGGGATGAGCAGCAGGCGCTTGGCTTCGGGGCAGACGCGCTCGATCGCCACCTGGGCCGCCTGCACTGCCAGCGGCAGGAAGTCGTCGGACAGGTTGTTGAAGCCGCCGGGAAAGAGGTTGAGATCGACCGGCGCAAGCTTGAAGCCGGCGTTGCGCAGGTCGGTAGAGGCGTAAAAAGGGGGCGTATGCTCGCAAAAGCCGCCGCGGAACCATTGCTCGATCGCCGGGAGTTCGGCGAGGAACTGGCGCTCGATGGCGAGCAGCGGCCCGGTGAGGGCGGTGGTCAGATGAGGCACGGTCATGAAGGACATCCTTGCGGGAGATTCGTCCACGATTGTACCGGCTGCGCCTCGTCGGCGCATCGCCCGGGCAGGAAGCGGGCAAAGGAGGCGGGAAGCGGCGCGCGCTCCAGGCTGCGCTGGGAAAAGAGAAAGCGCCCGTCGCACACGAAGCCGAGCTCGGCCCAGGGGACTTCGTCGTTGAGCGCCGCGGCGAGCTCGGCCAGATCGAGAGTCGGATCGTGCGGAAAGATCGCCAGCACGCTGCCGTCCCAATCCCGGCAGGGATGGACGAAGAAGGGGCGCGGCGCCCGGGTGCGGCCGTTCACGTACACCCGGGGCGCCTCGCTTTCTCGATGATAGCGCCCCCATTCCCACCAGTTGTGCTCGTCGAACTCCCGCACGCGCCGCGCGAGCAGCCGCTCGCGAAAGGGAAGCAGCTCTGGCGGCGGGGGCTCGCCGGGGCGGACGAAGCGCATGGCGCGGGTGCGGCCATCGCGCACGGTGGAGGAACAGACGAATTCGCGGTTGGCCCAGCGCGGGTCGGCGTAGAGCTCGTCCGCGCCAGAGACGGCGCCGACGCACACCCGGGCGATCTGCGACAGTCGCAAGGGATACGGGCCGCGCACGAACGCCAGATGCCCGTCGTGCTCGAGCACGGTGCGCGCTTCCCACGGCGGCGGGGTTTCGTCCTCGGAAGCGGGTAGCGCAGCAGCGAGCGCCGCGAGCCGCTCTTGCCAGCCGGCATCCCGCCCCAGCTCGGCGTAGCGCAGCGTGCGCGAGCGCCGGCCGAGCTCGAAGCGCCAGATGAGGCAGTTGGGCACGGCGCCGGAAAAAAGGCGTGCATCGCCCGTATCGATCACTTCGGTGAAACTGCCCTCTGCGAGCAGCCAGCGGTTGAGTCGCCGCGCGGCGGTGGCCTTGAGGAAATCGCGCGGGGTGATGAAGATGAGCTCGCCGCCTGGTTCGAGGTGACGCACGGCTTTCTCGATGAAGTGCAGGTAGAGATTGGCGTGGCCGTCGAGCAGACGGCTTGCGAGTCGAACGGCGGTCTCGGGCAGCACGTCGCGGCGGCGCACGTAGGGCGGATTGCCGATGAGGGTGGCGAACTTCTCGTGCTCGGGCAGGGCGAAGAAGTCGAGGCAGCGCGCTCGCGGCGGACACACGCGCGGGTCGATTTCACAGGCGACGGCGCCGGCTTCGAGGAAGCGCAGGAAGGCGCCGTTGCCGCAGGCAGGCTCCAGGATGCGGCCGTGGCGACGGCGCAGGCGCAGCATGGCCCGCACCACCGGCTCGGGCGTGAACACCTGCCCTAGCGCATCCAGCGGGATTTCTTCTATCATGGAGCGGGATGATATCCGATTCCGTGGCGCTGCCGCAGGAGGACAGAATGCACGATACCGCCTGGATGACACCGGATCCCGCCAGTCGTCGGCCGCTGACGCGGCGCGAGGTGCTCAAGCTACTGGGGGCGAGCTTGGCCGCACCGCTCTTTTCCGGCTGCGCCACCTCGCCGGTCACCGGCCAGACCATCTTCGTCGGCATGAGCGAGGCACAGGAGATCGCGCTCGACCGGCAGCTGGCGCCGCAGCAGTTCTCGCAGGACCTGGGGCCGATCCAGCAAGCGTCGGTCAATGCCTATGTGGGCGAGGTGGGGGCGAAGGTGCAGGCGGTGAGCCACCGCCCGCACCTGCCCTATTCGTATCGCGGCCTGAACGCGAACTACCTCAATGCCTACACGTTCCCCGCCGGATCGGTTGGCGTGACGCGGGCCCTGCTGGTGCGGCTCGACGACGAGGCGCAGCTCGCGGCGGTGCTCGGTCACGAGATCGGGCACGTCAACGCGCGCCACTCGGCGCAGCAGCAGGCCAAGGCGATGCTGGCGCAGGTGGCGCTCACCACGCTCGACGCGGCTACGAGCGGGAGCGAGTGGGGACAGCTGCTGGTGCAGGGCGGCGCGCTCGGGACAAGCGTCCTGCTCGCTTCTTATTCGCGCGAACAGGAGCGCGAAGCGGATTACCTCGGACAACGCTACCTGGTGCTCGCGGGCTACCCGGCCAGCGCCATGGTGCGGCTGCATCAGGTACTGCTCCAAGAGGAAAAGAACCAGCCGGGGCTGCTGGAGACCATGTTCTCGACGCACCCCATGACGCAGGAGCGCATCCAGCGGGCACAGTGGCTGGCCGAGACCGAGTTCGCCGACGGCGAGCGTTTCCCCGCGCAGCGCGAGCGCTTCATGGACCGCACGGCGCCGCTGCGCGCGCTGCGCCCGACCATTGAGCGCTGCGGCCGCGGCGAGGAGGCGATGGGGGCGAAAAAACTCACCGAGGCCGAGCAACACTTCCGCGAGGCGATCAGGCACACCCCCGACGATTACGCCGCCAACCTGCGCCTGGCGCAGACCCTGCTCGCGCGCGGCCGGGTCGACGAGGCGCGTTCCTACGCCGAGCATGCCCGCACCGTCTATCCCCAGGAAGCCCAGGCGCACAAGGTGCTCGCCGCCGCGGCCCTGCAGCAGCGTCGCTACGATCAGGCACTCATTGCACTGGATGCGTACGACCGGCTGCTGCCGGGAGATACCGGCATCACCTTTCTGCGCGGCGTCTCGCTCGAGGGGCTGGGCTTGAGGCAGGATGCGGCGCGCCTTTACGCCGAGGTGTTGCAGCGCACCGGCGGCCAAGGCCAGGCGGCGGTCTATGCCCGGCGGCGCCTGCGGCAGTGGGGGTATTTACGGTGATGAACACTCGGGCACCTCGAACAACCTACTGCGCGGCCGCATGGCGGCGTTGCGCGGTGCTCGCAGGCTCGCCTATCTTCATGATATGTCTCGCCTGCTGCGCTCCGGGCGCCTTGCCCTGCAGCCGCTCGCGACGGTCGTTCGCGGCGCCCATCCGTTCGAAATCCGTTTCGAACGAGTGTTAGAATCGAACGGCCCATTTCATTCCGTTTAGGAGGAGACCATGCCCATTCCTGCCGCCTTCACAGGACGTTTCCGGGTGCCGGTGATCGCCGCGCCCATGTTTCTCGTTTCCGGTCCCGAGCTCGTCATCGCCTGTTGCACCTCGGGCGTGGCGGGTACCTTCCCCTCGCTCAACGCCCGGCCGGCGAGCGAGCTCGAGGTCTGGTTGTCACGCATCGAGGAGGCGCTGGCGGCTTTCCAACGCGAGCATCCCGACCAGCCCTGCGCCCCCTATGGGGTGAACCTCATCGTGCATCACACCAATTCCCGTCTGCAGGAAGATCTGGCCTGCATCGTGGCGCACCGCGTGCCCTTCGTCATCACCAGCCTGGGTAATCCCAAGGACATCGTCGAGGCGGTGCACGCCTACGGCGGGCTCGTCTTCCACGACGTGATCCGGGCGCGGCATGCGCGCAAGGCCATCGAAGCCGGCGTCGACGGCATCATCGCCGTATGCGCCGGCGCAGGCGGGCACGCCGGCACGCAAAGCCCCTTCAGCCTGGTGCGCGAGATCCGCGAGTTCTGGGACGGGACCTTGATCCTCGCCGGGGCGATTTCCGACGGCTACGGCGTGCGCGCCGCCGAAGTGCTCGGCGCCGACTTCGCTTATCTCGGCACGCGCTTCATCGCCACCGAGGAGTCGATGGCCCCCCAGGCGTACAAAGAGATGCTGCTGCGCTCACGCGCCGACGACGTGGTCTACACCGACGCGATCTCGGGAGTCAATGCCAACTTCCTCTGGCCCAGCCTGGAAGCGGCGGGGCTCACGCCGGAGAAGTTGCAGCAGCTCTCGGGCAAGGGGAAACTGCACGACATTGGCTCGGAGGTGCGCGCCTGGCGCGACGTCTGGAGCGCGGGGCACGGCGTGTCGCTCATCCACGAAGTGCTGCCCGCTGCCACGCTCGTCGAGCAGCTCGCGCGCGAATACGAGGCCGCCTGCGCTCTGCCGCGCAGCCCGGCGCTCGCGGGCTGATTTGGCAGAATTTCGGAGATGCACTTGACGCTCGATCAGTGGCTGATCCTGACCGTCCTCATGGCGACGGTTGCCATGTTCCTTTGGGGACGCTGGCGGCACGACATGGTTGCCATGGCGGCCTTGCTGGCGTGCGTGATCGCGGGCCTGGTTCCGGCCGAATCCGCGTTCGCGGGTTTTGGCCATCCGGCAGTGGTCACGGTGGCCTGTGTGCTCGTACTCAGTCAGGGCCTCTACACCTCGGGCGCGGTCGATGTCCTTACCCGCTCGGTCATGCCGACCAAAGCCGGGCCAACGCTCACGATCGGAGTGCTCACCGGGCTCGCAGCGCTGCTGTCGAGCTTCATGAACAACGTCGGTGCGCTCGCCTTGCTGATGCCGGTGGCCATGCAGGTTGCCGCGCGCCAGTCGCTGCCGCCCGGCAAGGTGCTGATGCCGCTTGCCTTCGGATCGATACTCGGAGGCATGACCACGCTGGTGGGTACGCCGTCCAACCTGATCGTTGCCGGTTTTCGCGAGCGCGCTGGCCTCGAAGCCTTCGGCATGTTCGACTTCACGCCTGTCGGCCTCGCAGCGGCGGCGGTAGGTGTGTTGTTCGTAGCGGCCATTGGCTGGCGCATCGTGCCGGCACGCGAGCGTGCCGGCGCCGATAGTTTCGAGACCGCCGCCTACCTCACCGAGGCGAGAGTGCCCGAGAACAGCAAGGCCGGCGGGAAGACGCTGTACGAGATCGAAGCGGCACTCGAGCAGGCGGGCGCGCAGGTGGTGGGTCTGGTGCGCAACGAGGTGCGTCTCACCGCCCCCAGGGCAAACCAGCGGGTGCGTGCGGGCGACATCCTCGTCATCGAGGCCGATGTCGAGGCACTCGCCGAAGCGCTGACCGGGCTCGGACTCAGGCTGGAGGAGTCGAAGCGGCCGAAGAAGGAGGATGCAAGCGAATCGGAAGCATCCGATGCGGCGGCCGGAGATGTTCGGTCGGGCACCGCGGGGCGGGTGCCATCGGAGACCGGGAAGGAGGATGCCAACCAGGACGGCACGGCCAACGGTAAGGGGGCGGGCAGCGGAAAGGTCGACGCCCAGGGCGAAGCCGGACCGAACGGCGCCGCAGGCGGAAACGACGCTGCGCAGCCGGCCCCGCGCGATGAGATCGAATTGGTGGAACTGGCGGTCTTGCCGGGCTCCGCACTGGCCGGGCGCTCGGCGAGTGATATCGAGTTGCGTACGCGTCACGGCATCAATCTGCTTGCGGTGTCGCGTCAGGGGCGCCGCTCCACGGCGCGGCTGCGCACGATGCCGCTGCGCGCAGGCGACGTCTTGCTGATGCAGGGCCCGGCCGAGTCGCTGGCGCAGTTTGCGAGCTGGGCGGGCTGCGTGCCGCTGGCCGAGCGCGCGCTGCGCATTCCGAGTCGGCGCAAGGCCATCATTGCGAGCACCATCATGGCGCTGGCGATCGCAGTTGCGGCATTCGGTCTGCTGCCGGCCGCGGTCAGCTTTGCAGGGGGCGTACTCGCGTCGATGGTGCTGCGTACGGTGCCGGCGCGCCAGGTGTTCGAGGCCGTAGACTGGCCGGTGATCGTGCTGTTGGCGGCCCTCATCCCGGTGGCCGGCGCCATGGAGGACACCGGTGCTGCCGACCTGATCGCCCGCTTCCTGCTCGATGGTATTTCCCAGGGCAACGCGGTGATCGCGCTGAGCCTGATTCTGGTCGTCACGATGACGCTTTCCGATCTGATGAACAATGCCGCAACGGCTGCCGTGATGTGCCCGATCGCGCTTGGCACGGCTGGCCAGCTCGGGGTGAATCCCGATGGCTTCCTGATGGCGGTGGCGATCGGCGCCTCCTGCGCCTTTCTTACCCCCATCGGCCATCAGAACAACACCCTCATTCTCGGGCCGGGCGGATTTCGTTTCGGCGACTACTGGCGGCTGGGTCTACCGCTCGAACTGCTGGTGATGGCGGTCAGCCTGCCGATGTTGTTGTGGGTCTGGCCGTTCTGAATCCTGGGAAGCGCGGAGAAAACAGGTTTTTCTCTTTGGGTATTGGCTCAGCGGTCATTCAAGGCGGAAAGATTGCCACTGCCCTTGATCGACTTAATTCAGCTGTTAGGAGACTGCAGTGCAGACAATCTCGTGGGATGACTTTACGAAAGTGGAACTCCGCGTTGGCCGCATCATAAATGCCGCACCATTTGCCGAGGCTAGAAAGCCCGCTTACGTACTGCATGTAGACTTCGGTGAAGAGTTCGGTATCAAGAAGTCCAGCGCCCAGATAACGCATCTCTACACGCCAGAAGAGTTGGTGGGAAAGCTCGTCGTCGCAGTGGTCAATTTCCCGAAGAAGCAGATTGGCCCCTTGATGTCCGAATGCTTGGTAACAGGCTTTCACAATGACAAAGGAGAGGTTGTCTTGTGCGTGCCGGACCGTCCCGTTCCTTTGGGTACAAAGTTGCTATGAGTAACGCAGCTGAATGATTATCCCAGCGTGAAGCGGGCGTCAGCGTTGCCCTGATGCCGCAAGCCTCCTACGCCTCGAAGACGTCTTCGAGGCGCTCGCGCGAATACGAGGCCGCCTGCGCTCTGCCGCGCAGCCCGGCGCTCGCGGGCTGATTCCGTCAGCCAGGGGTACCGGAACGGTTCCTGGCTGCTTGTTCTGCTGTCGCCGTTTCGTCTTCTCCTTGCTCTTGGGCGAGGGCGGCTTCGAGCGGCGGGTGCAGCTTCACCGGCCGCTGGTCCATCTTCTGCCGCAGGCGGATGTTGAGCATCTCGACGCCGGCCGAGAAGGCCATGGCGAAATAGACGTAGCCCTTGGGCACGTGCAGGCCGAAGCTCTCGGCAATGAGCAGCACGCCGATCACCACGAGAAAGCTCAGCGCCAGCATCTTGATGGTTGGGTGACGCTCGATGAAGGCGCTGATCGCGCCGGCGGTGAACATCATCACGACCACGGCGACGACGATGGCAGCGATCATCACTGGGATCTGGTTGACGAGCCCCACGGCGGTGATGACCGAGTCGAGCGAGAAGACGATGTCGATGAGGGCGATCTGGGTGACGATGACGGCGAAATTGGCATGTACCCGCGCCACGCCGTGCTCGTCGCTGCCTTCCAGCGCTGCGTGGATCTCCATCGTGCTCTTCCACAGCAGGAAGAGGCCGCCGCCCAGCAGGATCAGGTCGCGCCCGGAAAAGTCGTTCCCCAGCACGGTGAAGAGCGGGTCGGTGAGCCGCATCATCCAGGAGAGCGTGAGCAGCAGCGCGAGGCGCGTGCCCATGGCCAGCGCCAGCCCGATGAAGCGGGCCGAGGCCTGGCGCGCCGGCGGCAGGCGCCCGACGAGGATGGCGATCATGATGATGTTGTCGACGCCGAGCACGATCTCGAGCGCGGTGAGGGTGAGGAAGGCGATCCACAAGCCGGGGTCGAGCAGGGCTTCCATGGGCACAGGGTTTCCGCGTGGGGCGATGGTTGCATTATATTATAAATGTTCCCCTTTCGCAGCGGCACCTTTTCGCTAGAATGAGGGGACCGCGGCTCGTAGTGCCGCGTTCGATGGAGTCGATCATGCTGTGGGGTCTCACGGCCTTGCTGGCGTTGCAGCTCGCCGGTGAAGTGGTGGTGCGCTTCTTCCACTGGCCGGTGCCGGGGCCGGTGATGGGCTTGGTGTTCGCGCTCGCGCTCCTCTTTCCGTTGGGGCGGGTGCCCAAACCGGTAGAAGATGCAGGGGGGACGCTGCTGCGCCACCTCTCGCTGCTCTTCGTGCCGGCGGGGGTGGGGGTGGTGGCGCACTGGGAGCGCCTGCAGCAGTCCTGGTTGGTGCTCGGCGTGGTGCTGCTCGTGAGCACGCTCCTGGGGCTGGCGGTGTCGGCCTGGGTGTTCGAGCGCTTGGCGGGAGGGGAAGATGCCCGTTGAGGCGATCGCACCTTGGCGCGAGCTGTGGGTGTATCTGTCGGCCACGCCGCTCTTCAGCCTGACGGTCACGCTGGCGGTGTATCTCGTCTGGGAAGGGGTGCATCGCCGCGGCCGCCTGCATCCGCTGCTCAACCCCGTTGCCTGGAGCATCGCTACCCTCGGGGCGCTGCTCTTGTGGTCCGGCCTGCCTTATCCGGCCTATTTCGCTGGAGCGCAGTTCATCCATTTCCTCTTGGGACCGGCTACCGTGGCTCTGGCGATTCCCCTCTTTTACCAGCGCCGCCGCGTGGCGGCGCACGCCAAGGCGGTGGCGGTGGCGCTTCTGGCCGGCTCGGTGACGGCTGCCGGCAGCGCCGTGCTCATCGGGGCGGCGCTGGGGCTGGACGCGACGATGTTGCGCACGCTCGCGCCCAAATCGGTGACGAGCCCGATCGCCATGGCGGTGAGCGAGCAGATGGGTGGCATCCCGGCGCTCGCGGCGGTGTTCGTCATCCTCACCGGCATCCTCGGCGCGCTGCTCGGCCCGCTGCTCTTCGCGCTAATGCGGGTGCGCTCTTCGGCGGCCAAGGGCCTGGCGCTGGGGGTGGTCACGCACGGCATCGGCACCGCCCGCGCCATGCAGATCGATCCCGTGGCCGGCGCGTTCGCCGCCCTGGGCATGGGGCTGAACGGGGTAGTGACGGCGGTGCTGTTGCCGTGGCTGGGGTGAGCCGATGAGCAGGCGGGAAGAGACCGAGGACACTGGGGAGCGGGTGCGCTTGGACAAGTGGCTGTGGGCCGCGCGCTTCTTCAAGACGCGTACGCTCGCGCAGGAGGCGATCGAGGGCGGTCACGTCAAGGTGCAGGGGGCGCGGGCCAAGCCCTCGCACGAGGTGAAGCCGGGCGAGCGGCTCACCATCACCATCGGCGAATACGTCTGGGAGATCACGGTAAAGGCGCTGTCGGCGCGCCGCGGGCCGGCGAGCGAGGCCCGGCTCCTCTACGAGGAGGATCCGGCAAGCCTCGCGCGGCGGCAGGAGGCGGTGGCGCGCAAGCGGGAACGGCGCGAGCCGCGCGTGCGCGGGGACGCGGTGGATAGGGCGAAGCTGCGCGCCCTCAAGCGCGGCGGCTGACTCAGGGAGCGGACGCCGGCGTTTCGCTGGCTGCTGGGGGTGCGTTCGGGGCTGCTTCTTTTTCGGTGGCGGGCTGCGTCCCCTCCGCCGTGCCCTGCTTCTCGGCGCGCGCCCGTTCACGGGCCTCTTTTTCCGCCTTCTTGCGCTCGATTTCGATCTGGCGTGCCTGGATTTCGAGCTGACGGGCCTTTTGCAGCATCTCGAGGCGCTTTTCGTGGGCTTCGTCGATGCAGGCGTTGACGAGGAAGCGCTTCTGGCACTCGATGCGGGCGCGGTCGACGATCTCGTCGGCTTCGCGGCGCAGCTGCCGCGCTTCTTCGCGCATGCGCTTGACTTCGTCGTCGGTCGTGGCGACGGTGGCGGCGACGGCGGACAATCCGAGAATGAAGAGGCCGATGAACGCGAGAGAGCGGCTCATGGAAGGATGGGCGACGGAAGAATGCGATATTCTACCCCTTCTTCACGAAAGGGGAACGGGATGCGTGATGGGCCGTGGCTGCGAGGTCTGCGGGACGGGGTTCCCATCGCCCTGGGCTACCTGCCGGTGGGGGTGACCTTCGGGGTGGTGGCCACCCAGCAGGGCATGAGCGCGATGGAAGCCACGCTCACCTCGATCATCGTCTATTCCGGAGCGGCGCAGTTCATGCTGGTGGGGCTGCTCGCGGCAGGAACGCCGATGGCGCTGACCGTCGGCTTGTGCCTGCTGCTCAACGCCCGTCATGCGCTCTACGGCCCGGCGATCGCGGCCTATCTACCGGCAAGCCCCTCGCGTCTGTCTGCTCTGGCTTTCGGGCTCACCGACGAGGTGTTCGCCGTGGCCCTTGGGCGATTACCGGCCCAGCCGGCAGCCCAGCGTCCCTTGTGGCTTGCCGGGGTAGAGGCCATGGCCTACGCGTCGTGGGTAGGCGCGAGCGCGGCCGGAGCGCTCGCCGGCGACTGGATCCGCAGCCATCTGCCGCTGCTCGCCGAATCTTTGCCGATCGCCCTGTCGGCCCTCTTCCTCGTCCTGCTGCTGCCCCATGCCCATGCGGGACGGCGCGGGGCGATTCTGGTGACGGTGGGCGTGGCCGCTGCCTTCGCCTTGGCGCAGCACGCGGCGCTAGGGCTGCTGCTCGCCGCGGTGCTCGGCGCGCTCTTGGCAGGAATCGGGGAGGTGCGATGCGCACGGAAATCCTCTTGATGCTGGTGGCGATCGGCCTGGGGACCTATGCTCTGCGCGCCTTGCCCCTCATCGGGGCGCGCCGGCTCGACCCGGCGGGCAAGGTGTTTCGCACCCTGCAACTCCTGGGGCCGATGCTCATCGCCGCCTTGCTGGGGGTGTCGGTGATCGGCGACGTGCGCGGTCATGGAGCGGGCGGTTGGCTGCCGGAACTGCTCGGCCTGGGAGCGACGCTGGCGGTGCAACGCCGCTTCGGTGGCTTCGTCGCGCCCATTCTCGCCGGCGTGGCGGCCTGCGCGCTCGGTTTGGCCCTGCTGCGCTCGTGGGGTGCCGGAATCGGGTAGAATGCCCCGCTGTCACGCGCTTTGCGGGTAGCCGGGAGTGGCCATGGAACTCGTCTGTCTCGATGTCGAAGGGGTGCTGATCCCCGAGATCTGGATCGCGTTCGCCGAGCGCACGGGGATCGCCGAATTCCGGCGTACCACGCGCGACGAGCCCGATTACGACAAGCTCATGCGCTATCGGCTGGCGCTCTTGGAGCGTCATGGCCTGCGCCTGCCGGACATCGAGGCGGTGATCGCTTCGATGACGCCCCTTCCCGGCGCCAAGGCTTTTCTGGACGCGCTGCGCGAGCGCTACCAGGTGATCCTGCTCTCCGACACCTTCCAGGAATTCGCGCGCCCCTTGATGCGCCAGCTCGGCTGGCCCACCTTGTTCTGCCATTCGCTGGAAGTGGACGAAGCCGGCCGCGTGGTGAACTACCGCCTGCGCCTGCCCAATCAGAAACAGGAAGCGGTGCGTCACCTCAAGGCGCTCAATTTCCGCGTGGTGGCCGCGGGGGATTCCTACAACGATACGACCATGCTGGGCGAAGCGCACGCCGGCATCCTCTTTCGCGCGCCAGCAAACGTCGTGCGCGAATTTCCACAGTTCCCGCACGTCACCGACTACGCCGCTCTGCGCACCCTCATCGACGAATCCTTTGCCCGCCTACGGGAAGCGCAGCGATGAGCAGGGAGCGGCGCTATACGCTCACCGCCTCCTGCCCCGACCGCGTCGGGCTGGTGGCCAAGGTGGCCGGTTTCATCGCCGAGCACGGCGGCTGGATCCTCGAGACCAACCTGCATGCCGAACCGCCCGGACCGCTGGCGCCCAGCGGCCGTTTCTTCATGCGCTTCGAGATCCGCGCCGACAGCATCCCCTTGTTATTGACCGAACTGCGCGAACGCTTCGCCCCGCTGGCCGAGTCGCTGGAGATGGACTGGCGCATCAGCGACTCGGCGGTGAAGAAACGCGTCGTCATCCTCGTCTCGCGCCAGGAACACTGCCTCTACGACCTGCTGTCGCGCTGGCACAGCGGCGAGCTCGACGTGGAGATCCCTTGCGTGATCTCGAATCACGAAGACTTGCGCGGCTTCGTCGAATGGCACGGCATCCCTTTCCTGCACGTGCCGGTGACCCCCGACAACCGACCGGCGCCCTTCGCCGAGATCCGGCGCCTCGTCGAGGAAGTGGGCGGCGACGTGATGGTGCTGGCGCGCTACATGCAGATCCTGCCCCCGGAGCTATGCCGAGCTTATCCGGCGCGCATCATCAACATCCATCACAGCTTCCTGCCCAGCTTCGTCGGCGCCCGGCCCTACCATCAGGCCTGGGAGCGGGGGGTGAAACTCATCGGGGCGACCTGCCACTACGTCACCGAGGAGCTCGACCAGGGGCCGATCATCGAGCAAGACGTCATCCGCGTCGATCATTCCGATACGGTGGAAGACATGGTGCGCTACGGCAAGGACATCGAGAAGACGGTGCTCTCGCGCGGGCTGCGCTACCATATCGAGGACCGGGTGTTGGTCCACGGCAACAAAACCATCGTGTTTCGCTGAAGGCGGCATCAGGCGCGGGTTTTTGTGCCGCGCGGCTTGACGCAAGGTGGCGGTTTTGCGGCAGAATAGCGCGTATGTACGGAGGGGGCCTAATGCCGAGGGGGCCCAAGCCGGCATGGGTTGCCGCGGTGCGGTGCGTTCGATTTTCCATCAACGATAGCGAGGTTTATGATGAACAAAGGTGAATTCGTCGAAGCATTGGCCGATGCGCTGGGGTCGAGCCGCGCCGAGGCCGAGCGGGCGCTCAACGCGGTGTTGGAGCTGATCGCCGAGCGTCTGGAGAAGGGGGAGAAAGTGGTGTTCACTGGTTTTGGCTCCTTCGAGGTAGCCGAGCGCGGGGCGCGCACCGGCCGCAACCCGCAAACCGGGGAAACGATCCAGATCCAGGCCACCAAGGCGCCGAAATTCTCGGCGGGGGCGGCGCTGAAGAAACGCATCGCCGGCAAGTGATGCCCGCGCCGCGCGGCGCGTCCGCGCGCGTGCCCGCAGGCTCTGGACGACCCCGCTGCGGGTCGTCTTTTTTTCGGGGGCTGGATCGCCGACCGTTTCGGACCGCACCGCGTCTTCATCGTCGCCATCTTTCTCTTCTGCCTTGGGTCGCTCGCCGGGCTCGCGACCGGGCGAACTTCCCCGCTCGGATGAATCGATCAGCGAGGGATGAGATTTTCCTTGCATCAGGGGTCAAGGTACGCTATGATGGCAAAAGTTGTGCCACACAGTCGATGGAATTTCTCCGGATCTTCGAGATCCGCTTCTCCTGGGGACTGTCGCCACAGCCCCGTCGCGCTTGCGTGAATCTTTCTTTGCGCTGCTCTTGATGCCGTATCCACGGCAGTCTCGGTCTTTCGTTTCCGGGTTTCGAGCGGGCGCCCGCGCATTCGACGGTAACTCGCCGTACCGCTGCCTCGTCGCGGCGCAGACGGCTTTTCCGACTCCGAAACTGGAATCATGATGACCGAAACCAACGTACCGACTTCTTCCCTTTCCTTTGCCGACCTGGGCCTGCCGGAGGCGCTCGTCGCCACCGTGGCGCAAAGCGGCTATACGTCGCCCACCGAGGTGCAGGCGCGCGCCATCCCGGCGGTGCTCGCCGGGGCCGACCTGCTCGTCTCCTCGCACACCGGCAGCGGCAAGACCGCGGCTTTCGCGCTGCCGCTGTTGGCGCGCCTGGCCCTGCCGCGGCGCCAAGCCGGCCGCTCGGCCCGCGTGCTGGTGCTCACCCCCACGCGGGAACTCGCGCAGCAGGTGGAGAAATCCTTCCGCACCTATGGCCGCGGCCTGCAGCGTCTGAAAACCGTGGTGCTGGTGGGCGGCATGCCGTTTGGCCCGCAGCGGCGCGACCTCTCTGGCCCGGTAGACGTGATCGTGGCTACGCCCGGGCGCTTGATGGACCACATGCAGCAGCGAACCGTGTCGCTCGAAGGGATCGAAACCCTGGTGCTCGACGAGGCCGACCGCATGCTCGACATGGGCTTCATCGACGACATCCGTGCCATCGCCGAATCCCTGCCTGCTTCGCGCCAGACGCTGCTCTTCTCCGCCACGCTCGACGGGGTGGTGGGGCGGCTCGCGCTCTCGCTCACGCATGAGCCGCAGCGCATCGAGATCACCACGACGCCGGTGCAGGAAGCCAAGATCGAGGAGCGGCTCATGCTCATCGACGGCTTCGAACACAAGCATCGCCTGCTGGAAAAGATCCTGGGTGACGGCGAGCTGCAGCAGGCGGTGGTCTTCACGGCGACGAAGCGCAGCGCCGAGGATCTCACCGAACGCATGATCGGCTGGGGCGTGCGCGCTGCGGCCTTGCACGGTGACATGACCCAGCGCGCGCGCACGCGCACGCTCGACCGGCTGCGCCGCGGCGAAGTGCAGGTGCTGGTGGCCACCGACGTGGCGGCGCGCGGCATCGACGTGGCCGGAATCAGCCACGTGATCAATTTCGATCCGCCGCGCCAGGCCGAGGACTACGTGCATCGCATCGGCCGTACCGGCCGCGCGGGGCGCAGCGGCGTGGCGATCACCCTCACGCACCCCAACGAGATGCGCACCATCGGCGCGATCGAGCGCTTCACCGGTAGGCGCTTGGCCGAGCACGTGATCGAGGGGCTGGAACCGCGCGCACCGCGCCGTCCGGCCGGTGCGGGGCGTGGGGGGTTCGAGGGTTCGCGCGGGGGCAAACCCTCCGGTCCGCGCACCCCGGCGCCGCGGCGCAGCGAGGATTCGCCCCGTCGTTGGGGCGATTCCCCCCGCAGCCACGAAGGCCGGCAGGAGCGAGCGGCGGCACCGCGCGCGTACGGCGAGACGGCGCCGCGCTCGGAGTTCGAGCGCCGGGTGCGGGGCGACGACGGCGATCGTCGCACCTTGGGCGTATCCGGCGAGCGCAAGCCGCGTAGCAGCTGGGGCAATAAGGACCACCATCCCCAGCGCGACGGCGAAGGCTGGGGACGCCGCCGCCGCGATCGCTGAGCACGCGACCCTCGCTTGCGGCGAAGGCTGGGGGCGCTAGAATAGAGCCCTTCTCCCTCGGGAAGGGGATGCCCTCATGTCTTCGCTGCGCCAGCAGTTCTTCGTCCGTTTCTGGCCTCCGATCCCCACGCTCGTCGCGTTGGGGGTCGCTTCGGCCTATTATTTTGCCCTCACCGGAACCTTCTGGGCCGTTACTGGCGAGTTTACCCGCTGGGGCGGGCACGTGCTCGCCTGGTTCGGTCTGAGGCCGCAGGAATGGAGTTACTTCAAACTGCTGGGGTTACAGGGCACGCCGCTCGATCGCGTCGACGGCGTGATGGTGCTCGGCATGTTCCTCGGGGCGCTGTGCTGCGCCCTGTGGGCGGGCAACGTGGGTCTGCGCCGCCCCACCAGCCTGCGCCGGCTCATGCAGGGGCTCATGGGCGGGATCATCGCCGGCTTCGGGGCGCGTCTGGCGATGGGCTGCAACCTCGCGGCTTTTTTCACCGGCATCCCCATGTTCTCGGTGCACGCCTGGGCCTTCATGTTTTCCACCGTCTTGGGCGCCTGGCTCGGGGTGAAGATCACCCTCTTGCCTTTTCTGCGCCATTCCCTGCGCGTGCAGGCCGGAGGCTCGACCCTGCCCGACCCGGAAGCGCTCGCGCAGCGAACCGAGCGGCAATGGCGCCTGGGCTGGGGCTTGCTCGCGCTCTCCTTGGCCTTGGCGGCCTGGCGCTTCGAAGCCTCGCTCGCGCTGGGGATGGCCTTTCTCTTCGGCCTGGCCTTCGGCCTGGCCTTCGGCGGCCTGATCGAACGGGGGCAGATCTGTTTTACCAGCGCCGCGCGCGACCTGTGGACCACCGGCCGCACCAAGGTCGCCTATGGCATTTTGCTGGGCATGGCCGCCGCCTGCATTGGCACGTTTGCGGCGATCCGGCTTGGCGTGGCGCCCAAGATCTTTTGGATGGGCCCGAACGCAGTGGTGGGCGGTGTGCTCTTCGGCCTGGGTATCGTGCTCGCCGGCGGCTGCGAGACGGGCTGGATGTACCGGGCGATGGAAGGGCAGATGCATTTCTGGGTGGTGGGTGTCGGCAACGTGATCGGGGGAACGCTCGTGGCCGCTTTCTGGGACGAACTGGGCGGTGCGCTCGCCCTGCCTTATCCCAAGCTGAACCTGCTGGAGCTCTTCGGCCCCGTGGGTGGGCTCCTCGTCACCTATCTCGGTCTGGCGTTATCGCTCGCCCTCGTCGCCGCCAATGCCCGGCGGTTCTCTCATGCAAGGAAAACCCGATGAATACCGAACGCAAACCCGATCTCTCGCTCGACCTGCGTGGCGAGCATTGTCCCTACAACGCCATCGCCACCCTCGAGACCCTGCGCACCATGCAGCCGGGGCAACTCCTGGAGGTGGTGACCGATTGTTCGCAGTCCTTCCACGGCATTCCCGAAGATGCCACACGCCATGGCTACCATTGCCTGGCGGTGGAGCAGCATGGGCCGCTCTTTCGTTTCCTCATCGAGGTGCCGGCGCCCGACGCTGGGTGAAGCCGGTCTGGGTGGGGCAATGCTTCTGCCCGATCAGCGGCTGGGGGTACGCGCGGCGCGCACTTCGTCGGGGCGCAGCGCCGCGGCGTACTTGTCGAGCACGCCGTTGATGAACTTATGCCCGTCGGTGCCGCCGTAGCGCTTGGTGAGCTCGATCGCCTCATTGAGGATCACCTTGTAGGCGGTCTCGGGGTGGGCGTGCAGCTCCACCGCGGCGATAAGCAGCACCGCGTGCTCCACCGGCGAGAGCTCTTCGACCCGCCGGCGCAGGAAAGGGGTGAGCTCCGCGCGCCAGAGGTCGGCGCGGGAGACGGCGCCGCGCAGCAGCTCCAGCATCAGCTCGTGGTCTGCCCCGGGAAAGTCTTCGTCGTGGGCGAGCTGCGCCTCGATCTGGGCCCGCGGGTTGTCGGACAAGAGCCACTGGTAGGTGCCTTTGAGGGCGAGCTCGCGGGCGAGCCGCCGACGCTGGCGGCGCGGGGCGCGGTCTTCTTCGGTGGGGGTGAGCGGTTCTTCGTTCATCGGATCGCTTTGCACAGGTTGGCCATTTCCACTGCGGCGCGGGCGCAGTCGCGTCCTTTTTCGCTCATGCGGGCGAGCGCCTGTTCGTCGGTGTCGGTGGTAAGTACGCCGTTGGCGATCGGCAGCCCCAGATCGAGCGCGACGCGGGTGATGCCGGCGCCCATCTCGTTGGAGACGAGCTCGAAGTGGTAGGTTTCGCCGCGGATCACGGCGCCGAGCGCGATGAGCGCATCGAACCGCCCCGTGCGGCCGAAGGTCTGCAGGGCGAGCGGCAGTTCGAGCGCGCCGGGGACGGTGGCCAGGCGCAGGTCGGCCGGATCCACGCCGAGGCGGCGCAGCTCGGCGACGCAGGCCGACAGCAGCCCTTCGCCTACGTCCTGGTTGAAACGGCTCATCACCACGGCGATGCGCAGGCCCCGGCCGTCGAGGTTTTCATCATATTCGAAGAGGTCGTCGTAACGGGCCATGGTCATCCTTTCGCGGCGGGGGGGTCTTCGAAACCCGTGATCTCCAGACCGAAACCGGAGAGGTTGGGAAAGCTCATCGGGTGCGACAGCAGGCGCATCTTGCCCACGCCCAGGGCGTGCAGGATCTGTGCGCCCACGCCGAGCAGCCGCGGATCCCAGGCGCGGCGGCGCGCCGGCGTCTGAGTGAGCACTTCGAGTAGCTCCTGTCCGCTTTGCGGACGGTGCAGCATCACCATGACTCCGGCGGGGCTCGACGCGATGCGGCGCAGCGCCTCGGGCACCGGTACCGAATGGCCAGGGGCTTCGGGGGCGAGGAAGTCGAGCACCGAGATGGGCTCGTGCACCCGCACCAGGGTTTCGCGGTTTGCTTCGATCTCGCCGTGCGCCGCGGCGAAATGCACTTCGCCCGTGGTCTCGTCTTCGAAGGCGTAGAGGGTGAAGTCGCCGTAGGCGGTGGAGACGGTCCGCTCGGCCGCCTTGCGCACCAAGGTCTCGGTACGCAAGCGGTATTGGATGAGGTCGCGGATGGCGCCGATCTTCAGGCCGTGTTTCTTGGCGAATTCAATGAGGTCGGGCAGACGCGCCATCGAGCCGTCTTCGTTGAGGATCTCGCAGATGACGGCGGCCGGTTCGAACCCGGCCAGTTGCGCCAGATCGCAGCCGGCCTCGGTGTGCCCGGCGCGGATGAGTACGCCGCCTTTTCTCGCCATGAGGGGGAAGATGTGCCCCGGCTGGACGATGTCTTCCGGCTTGGCATGGCGGGCCACCGCCGCGCGCACGGTCTGCGCCCGGTCGTGCGCCGAGATGCCAGTGGTTACCCCGCGCGCCGCTTCGATCGAGGTGGTGAAGGCGGTCTCGTAGGGCGAGCGGTTGTCCTGCACCATGAGTTTGAGGCCGAGCTGCTTGCAGCGCTCTTCCGTGAGCGTCAGGCAGATGAGGCCGCGGCCGTATTTGGCCATGAAGTTGATCGCCTCGGGGGTGACGCATTCGGCCGCGAGCACGAGATCGCCCTCGTTTTCCCTCGCTTCGTCGTCGACGAGGATCACCATGTGGCCTTGGCGGATCTCGTCGATGATGGTCTCGATGGGGCTGATCCCTTCGCTCGCGGCGGGAAGCGCTGTGGAGGTATGGGGGTCGTTCATGAGGCGGGGTTCCTTCCAGCGTATTCGAGCACGCGCGCGCAGTAGCGCGCGAGCGGGTCGACTTCGAGATTGACGCGCGCGCCGGGCGAGAGGTTCTTGAGCGTGGTCACCGCCAGGGTGTGCGGAATGAGGTTGATGGCGAAGGTGCAGGAGCCGTCGGGTTCGTCACGCACGGCATTGACGGTGAGGCTGACGCCATCGACGGCCACCGAGCCTTTGCGGGCGAGAAAAGGGGCAATCGCCGCCGGGGCGCGGATCTCGAGCAGCGTGCTACCGCCCACGGGAGCGAAGCGCTCGACCGTGCCGATGCCGTCGACGTGGCCGGTGACGAGGTGCCCGCCGAGCGCATCGCCCAGTCGCAGGGTTTTTTCGAGATTGAGCTCGCGTCCGGGTTCGTTCAAGCCCACCGAGCAGGCGAGCGTCTCGCCCGAGACGTCGTATTCGAGCACCGTCCCCTGCCGCGCCACCACGGTCAGGCACACGCCGCTGTGGGCGATGCTGTCGCCCAGGCGCACGTCCTCGAGCTCGAGCGCGCGCGAATCAACGGCGATGTGCACGCCATCGGTGAGTGGCGTGACGGTGAGCACACGGCCGATGCCCATCACGATACCGGTAAACATGGCATTCTCGCAGATCGGCAAAGAGGGGATTTTACGGGAAAGCAGCCGGTTACGGGTAAAATCGGCCAAACCCTACACGGAGTAGAACCATGGCTCGCAATCAAGTTCCGCCGATGGATCCGGCCTCACTCTATCGCGAAGAGCTCTATCTCGACCGCCGCGTCGGCTCGATTCGCCGCCTGATCCCCGTCACCGTCGAGGGCGCACCCGATCCCGCCCGCGCGGAGGTCTTCAGCGGCTCGATCACCGTGATGACGCCCATGGGGGCTTTGCCCATCAGCTTCGAGATTGCGGCCAAGACCTTGGCCGAGGCGGTGGCCGGCTTTGCCGCAGCCGCCGAGAAGAAGATCGAGGAGACGATGGACGAGCTGCGCCGGCTGGAGCTGGAGCAATCCTCGCTGCTCGCGCAGAGCGCGCTGGCTGGCACCGACCTGCGCGGTGGCGGCCCCGGTGGGGCGGGCGGCCTGGGCGGTCTGGGCGGCGGAGGGCTCATTCTTCCCTGATGCGCGTCGCGCTTCGTCCCCATCCCGAGTCCGCGGCGCTCGGCGAGTTCGTCCTGGAGGTCGAGCTCGAGCGCCAGGAGGGAGCGCTTCTGCTCGGCTACACCCTGCAGGGGGAGCTGGAGCGACTGCGTCTTCCCGACGCCGGCGCAGCCCTGCCACCGCAGCGGCTGTGGGCGCACACCTGTTTCGAGCTCTTCCTCGCCCCTGAGCGCGGCAGCGGCTACTGCGAATTCAACTTCTCGCCCAGCGGTCAATGGGCGTTCTACGCTTTTTCCGCCTACCGCCAACCCGCGACGGTGCCGCAACCTCCCGCTCCCTGCCTGCGCTGGCACCGTGCGCCCACCTGCCTGAGCCTTCGGGTTCGGCTCTCCCCTGAATCCCTGCCCTCCGGACAGGGTGCGCTGCGTTTGGGCCTTGCCGCCGTGCTCGAAGGGAAGGAAGGAGCATTTTCCTGGTGGGCGCTGGCGCATCCGTCCGGTCAGCCGGACTTCCATGCGCCCGAGGGGCTCGCGCTGCAGTGGGAGGAGTGATGCCGGCGTGAGCGAGGGGCTGTCGAGCCCGTATTGACAGCGATCTTTTTTCGCGCGACAGTTGAAACAAACTACAGAGGTCGCGGCATGACCGGGGAGAGGGGGAGCATGGAGACGAGGGATCGTGAGGTGCCGAGCCCGTTGGCGCCGCTGCTCGAGGCGCACCGCAGTCGGCCGGGGGCGTTGCTGCCGTTGTTGCACGCGGTGCAGGAGGCGGTGGGGTATGTCCCGCCCGCTTGGGTGCCGTTCATCGCCGAGGCGCTCGATCTGTCGCGCGCCGAGGTCCATGGCGTGATCCGCTTCTATCCCCATTTCCGTCAGACGCCTCCCGGGGCGCATCGTCTGGTGCTGTGCCGGGGGGAATCCTGTCTCGCCCGTGGCGCTGAGGAGCTGATCGCGCAGGCCGAGCGGCTCCTCGGTGTCTTCTTGGGCGGTGATACGCCCGACGGCCGCTTCTCCTTGGAGGGCGTTTATTGCCTTGGATTGTGCGGCTGCTCGCCGGCGGCGATGCTCGACGGGCAGGTCCAGGGGCGGCTCACGCCGCGAGGGCTCGAGGCGTTCCTGGCTGCGGCGCAGGAGCGGTCATGAATCCGGCCCGGGAAACGCCGACAGTGGTGTATGTGCCGCGCGATGCGGCGGCATTGGCCGTGGGCGCCGATGCCGTGGCCGAAGCGATCCGGGCCGAGGCCGCACGGCGCGCCTTGCCGCTGCAGCTCAAGCGCACCGGTTCGCGCGGTCTCTTCTGGCTCGAGCCGCTCGTCGAGGTGGCCACACCGCAGGGGCGCATTGCCTATGGGCCGGTGCAGCCGGAAGACGTGCCCGGCCTCTTTGCGGCCGGCTTCCTCGCCGGCGCGGCGCATCCCTTGCGTCTCGGTGTTCCCGCCGCTCTGCCGTATCTGCAGGGACAGGATCGTCTCCTGCACGCCCGCCTGGGCGTGATCGAGCCCGACCGTGTGGACGACTATCTCGCCACGGGGGGCTATCGCGCTCTGGAGCAGGCGCTCGCGTTGGAGCCGCCCGAGCTCGTCGCGCAGGTGCAGCGTTCGGGGCTGCGCGGGCGCGGCGGCGCGGCCTTTCCGGCCGGCATCAAATGGGACACGGTGCGCCGCGCTCCCGGTCCGACGAAATACGTGGTGTGCAATGCCGACGAGGGCGATTCCGGCACCTTCGCCGATCGCATGGTGCTGGAGGGCGATCCGTTCTCGCTGATCGAAGGCATGACCATCGCCGCACTCGCGGTGGGTGCCACCCAGGGCTACGTCTATCTGCGCGTGGAATATCCCCATGCGTATCGCACCCTGACGGCGGCGATCGAGCTGGCCCGGGCCCGCGGTTATCTGGGGCCGGACGTATGCGGCAGTGGGCGCGCCTTCGAGCTGGAGGTGCGCGTGGGCGCCGGGGCCTACGTCTGCGGCGAGGAGACGGCGCTGCTCGAAAGCCTCGAAGGCAAGCGGGGTCTGGTGCGGGCCAAGCCGCCGCTGCCGGCCCTGGCCGGACTTTTCGGCCGCCCTACCTTGGTGCATAACGTCCTCACCCTCGCCACCGTGCCGGTGATCCTGGCCGAGGGCGCCGAAGCCTACCGCGACTACGGCTGCGGCAACTCGCGCGGCACGCTTTCACTGCAACTGGCGGGAAACGTGCGCCGTCCCGGTCTGGTCGAGAAAGCGTTTGGGATGAGCCTGGGTGAGCTCCTCTACGACTACGGCGGCGGCACCGCCAGCGGCCGGCCGATCCGCGCGGTACAAGTCGGCGGGCCGCTCGGTGCCTACCTCTCGCCTTCGCACTTCGACCTGCCGCTCGACTATGAAACCTTCGCCGCGGCAGGGGCCATGCTGGGACACGGCGGCATCGTGGTGTTCGACGATACCGTGGACATGGCGCGCATGGCGCGGCACGCCTTCGCGTTTTGCGCCGACGAATCCTGTGGCAAGTGCACGCCCTGCCGCATCGGCTCGGTGCGCGGACGCGAGGCGCTCGAGCGCGTGCTCGCCGGGGGACCTGTCGAAGCCGAACTCGCCCTGGTGCGCGAGCTCGCCGCGACGATGCGCGATGCCTCGCTGTGCGCTCTGGGCGGCATGACGGCGTATCCCGTACTGGGCGCACTCGAGCATTTTCCCGAGGATTTCACGGCGCGCGCCCGCTCTGGGCGTCCGGTACAGGGGTAACGGCCATGCGTTTGTGCGACGACGATCTCGGCACGCCCGCCCGCTTGGGTGCTGCCACCGTGCGGCTGACGATAGACGGGCGGACGGTGGAGGCGCCCGAGGGCACTTCCCTCCTGCGCGCCGCGGCGCAGGCCGGTATCCGCATCCCCCGGCTGTGCGCGAGCGAGCGGCTCGAACCTTTCGGCTCCTGTCGCTTGTGTCTGGTGCAGATCGAAGGCGGGCGGGGCTATCCTGCGTCTTGCACCACCCCCGTGGCCGAGGGCATGGTGGTGCATACCCACACCCCTCGTTTGACCGAGCTGCGGCGCGGCGTGATGGAACTCTATTTGTCCGACCATCCCCTCGATTGCCTCACCTGCAGTGCCAACGGGGATTGTGAGTTGCAGGAGATGGCCGCCCTGGTGGGCGTGCGCCGTATCCGCTATCCCGCCGGCGGACAGAAGCACGCCGGAATGCCGGTCGATGGCAGCAACCCCTATTTCGCTTTCGATGCCGAGAAGTGCATCGTGTGCGCCCGCTGCGTGCGCGCCTGCGACGAGATCCAGGGGAGTTTCGCCTTGACCGTGGCCGGGCGCGGTTTCGCCGCCGCCGTCACCGCGGGGCAGGGCGAGGGGTTCCTCGGTTCCGAATGCGTTTCGTGCGGCGCCTGCGTGCAAGCCTGCCCTACGGCGGCGCTCATGGAAAAGCGCGTGATCGAGGAAGGATTGCCCGAGCGCGCCGTCGTCACCACCTGCGCCTATTGTGGCGTGGGCTGTTCCTTCCGCGTGGAACTCAAGGGCGAGGTGCCGGTACGCTTGGTGCCGGACGGGCGCGGCCGCGCCAACGAGGGTCATTCCTGCGTCAAGGGGCGTTTCGCCTTCGGGTACGCCACGCACCCGGACCGGGTCAGAAGCCCGCTGGTGCGCGGCTCGATCGACGAGCCCTGGCGGGAAGTGGGCTGGGACGAGGCCATCGCCCACGTGGCGGCCGAATTCCGCCGCATTCAGGCGCGCTACGGACGCGAGGCCATCGGCGCCGTGGCCTCCAGCCGCTGCACCAACGAAGAGGTCTATCTGGTGCAGAAACTCGTACGCGCGGCCTTCGGCAACAACAACGTCGACAACTGCGCCCGCGTGTGCCATTCCCCCACGGGCTACGGCCTGAAGCGCACCTTTGGCGAGTCGGCTGGAACGCAGGATTTCGCCTCGGTCGATCACGCCGATGTCATCATGGTGATCGGCGCCAACCCCACCGAGGCCCACCCGGTGTTCGGCGCGCGGCTCAAACGCCGCCTGCGCCAGGGCGCCCGGCTGATCGTGATCGACCCGCGCACCACCGGCCTGGTGCATGGCCCCCACGTGCGCGCCGAGTACCACCTGGCGCTGCGCCCTGGAACGAACGTGGCCTTGCTCAATGCCATGGCGCACGTGATCGTCACCGAGGGTCTGGTCGACGAATCCTTCGTGGCGCAACGCTGCGAGGCCGACTCCTTCGCCCGGTGGCGCGCCTTCATCGCCGATCCTCGCCACGCCCCCGAGGCCGTCGAGGCCGAAACGGGCGTGGCGGCCGAGCAGGTTCGCGCCGCCGCCCGGTGCTATGCCAGCGCCGACAACGCCGCCATCTACTACGGCCTGGGCGTGACCGAACACAGCCAGGGGGCCACGACGGTGATGGCCATCGCCAACCTGGCCATGGCCACCGGCAACATCGGCCGCCCCGGAGTGGGGGTCAATCCGCTCAGGGGGCAGAACAACGTGCAGGGGGCCTGCGACATGGGGGCTTTCCCCCATGAGTTGCCTGGATATCGGCATGTGTCCGAACCCGTCGCCCGGGCTGCGTTCGAGGCTCATTGGGGGGTGACGATTTCCCCGGAGCCGGGGCTGCGCCTGCCGCACATGCTCGCCGAGGCGCGCGAAGGGCGTTTCAAGGGGATCTACATCCAGGGCGAGGACCTGGCGCAGTCCGAACCGGATCTCGAGCACGTGCATGCCGCCCTCGAGGCGATGGAATGCGTCGTGGTGCAGGATCTCTTCCTCAACGAGACGGCCCGCTATGCACACGTGTTCTTGCCCGGTGCTTCCTTTCTCGAGAAGGACGGCACCTTCACCAACGCCGAACGGCGCATCTCGCGGGTGCGCCGCGCCATCCCGCCTTTGGCAGGGCTCGAGGATTGGGAGATCACGCAGCGGCTGGCGCAGGCCATGGAATACCCCATGGCCTATTCCCACCTCTCCGAGATCATGGACGAGATCGCGCGCCTCACGCCGCAATTCTCCGGGGTGAGTTACACGCTGCTCGAACGGCTGGGTAGCGTCCAGTGGCCCTGCAACGAAGAAGCGCCGCACGGCACGCCGCTGATGCATCGAGAGCGGTTCGTGCGCGGCGAAGGCAGTTTCGTGCTCACCGAATACGTTCCCACGAGCGAGCGGCCCGACGGGCGGCGGGAACTGCTTCTCACCACCGGCCGTGTGCTGGCGCAGTACAACGTCGGCACCCAGACCCGACGCACGGCCAATGGGGTGTGGTGCAGCGCAGACGTGCTGGAGATCCACCCGCAGGACGCGGAGGCGCGCGGCATCGCCGAGGGAGACGAAGTGTGCATCGAAAGCCGGATGGGGCAGACCCGTCTGCGCGCCAAGGTAAGCGAACGGGTACGGCCCGGGGTGGTCTTCACCACCTTCCATTTTCCCGCCTCGAAGACCAACGTCTTGGTGACCGATGGTTCGGACTGGGCCACCAACTGTCCGGAATACAAGGTCGTGGCGGTTCGGGTCGAGCGCGCCGCAGGAGCTTCGGCGTGAATCCGGCCGAAGACCTCCGATCCGAGGCTGTGGCCGTGCCTTCTGCGGCTTACCGGGCGCGCCTGCTTGCGATGCTCGAGCGCGTCTGTGCCAATTGCCGCGCCGAGCCGGACCCGGTGGCCGCCGTGCTCGAGCATCTGCGGCGATTCTGGCACCCCTGGCTGCGCCAGGCGCTGACCGCGCTCGACGCGCAAGAGCGTGCGCAGGCGAGCGAGACGGCGCGGCAGGTGCTGGAGCGGCTCGACGCCGGCTGACCCTTCCTTCACCCTTCGAGCAGGTACGGCCGCCATTGCTTGGCAAAGGAGCAGCGCCCAATGGCGACGAGCGGCCTAAAGAGCGGGGCGATCTGCTCGTCGCGGTAGCCGGCGATGCCGCAACCGACGCGGGTGATGAAGAAACGCAGCTGCGGATGCTCGGCGACGAACTGGATGAAGCGCTCGATGTAGCGCTCGATCTCTGCGAACGGCAGCACCTGGAAGTGCTCGTCGAGCGTGGGGATGGCGAAGGAGTGCCGCGGCGGGGTGCCCATGTAGCCCCAGCCTACGCCCATTTGGGCGCCGAAGCGGCGTACCGCCTCGGCCGCGGCGCCTCCGCCGTGCCGGCCGGCGAGGTTGGCGCCGAAGACGAAGACTTCGCCGTGCTGCGGCACGCTGCCGTCGGGGTGAAAGGTGATGCTGGTACCCTGGCTCATGGCCTTCTCTCCGCTGATCTCCGGTTCAGTGCATGCCCGGCCGGGTCATGGCGAGCGGATCGACCCAGCGATCGAACTCTTCGGCCGTGAGGTACCCCAGCTCGATCGCCGCCTGCTTGAGCGTCTTGCGCTCGGCCGCGGCTTTCTTGGCGATGGCGGCGGCCTTGTCGTAGCCGATGTGGGGGTTGAGCGCCGTGACCAGCATGAGATTGCGTTCGAGGTGCTCGCGGATGCGCTCGCGGTTGGGCTGCATGTCGCGGGCGCAGTAGCGCTCGAAGGCGAGGATGGACTGCGACAGCAGTTCGATGCTCTCGAGCGCCGCGTGCGCCATGAGGGGTTTATAGACGTTGAGCTGGAAGTTGCCCTGGTTGCCGGCAAAGGCGATGGCCGTGTCGTTGGCGAAGACGCGCACGCACACCATGGTGAGCGCCTCGCACTGGGTGGGATTGACCTTGCCCGGCATGATGGAGCTACCGGGCTCGTTGGCCGGCAGGATCAGCTCGCCGATGCCTGCATCCGGCCCCGAGGCGAGCCAGCGCACGTCGTTGGCCATCTTGAAGAGCGCATTGGCGAGGGTGCGCAGGGCCGCCGAGACGTTGACCAGCGCGTCGTGCGCGGCAAGCGCAGCAAAGCGGTTGCAGGCGCTGCGAAAGGGAAGGCCCGTCTCGCGCGCGATGTATTCGGCGCATACTTCCCCAAAGTGCGGATGGGCGTTGAGCCCGGTGCCCACGGCAGTGCCGCCGATGGCCAACTCGTGCAAGCCCTCTTCGGCCAGGCGCAGGAAGGCGAGGGCGTCCTCGATCTGCGCCACCCAGGAGCCGATCTCCTGCCCCAGGGTGATGGGGGCGGCGTCCATGAGGTGGGTGCGTCCGGTCTTGACGAGTTCGGCGTATTCCTCGGCCTTGCGCGCCAGCGTGTCGCGCAGCGTCTCCACCGCCGGATAGAGGTGGCGGCGCAGTTCGAGCACCGTGGCCACGTACATCGCCGTGGGGAAGGTGTCGTTCGAGGACTGGCCGCGGTTGACGTGATCGTTGGGATGCACCGGGGACTTGCTGCCCAAGGGCTGGCCGGCGAGCTCGTTGGCGCGGTTGGCGATGACTTCGTTGGCGTTCATGTTGCTGTGCGTGCCGCTGCCGGTCTGGAAGACGACGAGGGGGAAGTGCTCGTCGAGCTTTCCTTCGATCACCTCCTGGGCGGCGCGCACGATGAGATCGGCCAGCTCCCGCGGCAATTCCCCCAGCTCGGCATTGGCCTGCGCCGCCGCCTTCTTGAGGATGCCGAAGGCGCGGATGACGGGCAGCGGCATGCGGTGGTTCTTCACGCCGATGGGGAAGTGCTCCAGCGAGCGCTGCGTCTGCGCGCCCCAGTAGCGGTCGGCCGGGACCCAGACTTCTCCCAGCGTGTCGGTTTCGCGGCGTTTGTCCATGGATGCGTCCTCCATGCCGATGCTCGGGTGTCCGTTTCATTGTAGATCGTGCCTCAGGGTTCGAGAGACCCTCGGCCGATGCCTCGGTTCAAGGGGGATGAGGGCGACTGGCGTCGAGGGTTGGATCTGGGCGCCGTGAAAAACCGTCGCGAGGGGCTGCAGGACAAGGCGCCCATCTGTCTGCTACGCCTAGGGTTAACCCTAGTGGCACGGCGCTGCACGTTTGGGTTGTGTACCATCCTTTCTGTAAATTCCGTTTAGCGCCTCTGGCAGGAAGTGCGCGGCGCTCGGTCTGACGCCATGACTTCGAGAAAGGAGTATGCCCATCATGGCGATGCGTGTCGAAACCAATCCTTTGGAAATGGC
>JACRJA010000018.1 GCA_016235745.1 Rhodocyclales bacterium
CGTGAACGCCATCGGGTGGAACATCTTCCCTTCCACCCCCGTCAGGGCGAAGATGGGCAGGTAGACCACCATGATGATGAGTTGCCCGAACAGCAGCGCGCGGCGTGATTCCTTCGATGCCAGGAACACCTCGTGAAAGCGTTCCGCCCGCGTCAACGGCCTGCCGTAGTGCGCCTGTGCATGGGCCAGGCGTCGCACGCAGTTCTCGACGATCACCACCGCTCCGTCGATGATGATGCCGAAGTCCAGCGCCCCGAGGCTCATCAGGTTGGCGCTCACCTTGTAATGCACCATGCCAGTGAAGGTGAACAGCATCGACAAAGGAATCACCGTCGCCGTGATGATGGCCGCGCGGATGTTGCCCAGGAACAGAAACAGGATCACGATCACCAGGATCGCGCCTTCCAGCAGATTCTTCTTCACCGTGGCGATAGCCTTGTCCACCAGCACGGTGCGGTCGTAGACCGTCACCGCATGCACGCCCTCGGGCAAGCTGCGGTTGATCTCCACCATCTTCTTGTCCACGGCCTGCGAAACCGTACGGCTGTTCTGACCGATGAGCATGAAGACGGTGCCCAGCACCACTTCACGGCCATTGGCCGTAGCAGCACCGGTGCGAAGCTCACGTCCGATGCCGACCTCGGCCACATCACGCACCCGAATCGGCACACCACCCGCGCTGCTGAGGATGACATTGCCGATGTCCTCAAGTGTCTTGACCTGCCCGGGGGCTCGAATCAGGTACTGCTCACCGCGCTTTTCGATATAACCCGCGCCCACGTTGCCGTTGTTGCGATCCAGTGCCGTCACAATGTCCTGCAGGGTGACGCCTAGCGAGGCCAGTCGCTCGGGTATCGGTGAGATTTGGTATTCCTTGGCAAAACCACCAATCGAGTTGATTTCTGTCACGCCGGGCACATTGCGCAACTGCGGCTTGATGATCCAGTCCTGAATCTCGCGCAGATCGGTGGCCGTGTAGGGCTGGCCATCAGGTTTTTTCGCACCATCCTTGGCCTCGACTGTCCAAAGGTAAATCTCGCCTAGGCCTGTAGATATGGGGCCCATCGCAGGAGTGATTCCGGGAGGCAGTTTGTCGCGGGCCTCCTGGATGCGTTCATTGACCAACTGGCGCGCGAAGTAGATGTCGGTGCCATCCTTGAAGATCACAGTCACTTGCGACAGCCCGTAGCGGGACAAGGAACGGGTCTGCTCCAGATTGGGAAGACCCGCCATCACGGTTTCAATCGGGTAAGTCACCCGCTGCTCGGTCTCCAGCGGGGAGTATCCCGGCGCTTGGGTGTTAATTTGCACTTGAACATTGGTGATGTCCGGGACTGCATCGATCGGTAGCTTTTGGTAGTTGAACACGCCGATGGCAGCCATACCAATGACCGCCAGCAACACCAACCATCGGTGCTCGATGGCTGCGCGAATGAGTTTTTCAAACATGTGCGTCGCTCCGGTATCAATGGGTGTGTTCGGCAGAGGATTTGCCAAGCTCTGACTTCACAACAAAGCTGCCCGCCGACGCATACCGTGCCCCGGCTCTGAGCCCTTGCAACACCTCGACGCGCTTGCCATCACTGCGGCCCAACTGCACGGGCTGGGCAATGAATCCCCCATTCACCTTTAGGAACACCACTGGCTTACCGCCGACGGTCTGAATGGCATCACTGGCCACTGTCACGGGCACGTCAGCCTCAGAGGAGGTCACTTCCACGTTGACGAACAGCCCAGGACGCCAAGCACCTTTCGGGTTGGCCAATACCACTCGGGCTTTGGCCATACGGGTTTGTTCGCCAATCAGCGACCCAACAAAGGTGATGACACCTGTAGCGCTGGCATCGAATGCAGTTGCCTTGATGGTCACTTTTTCGCCGACTCTAACCAGCGGCAAGTCCTTGGCTGGCACGTTGATTTCAGCCCAAACCTGCCCCAGATCGGACACGGTAAACACGGCAGCGTCTTCCTTGACGGCTTCACCGAGGCTGAGATGTTTTTCAATCACCAAGCCATCGAATGGCGCACGCAATTCAAAACGGTTAAGCCCCCCCTGAGAACCTGGGGCCAGCCCCAAAGCGGATAGCTTCTGTTGAGCGTTGGCCACAGCGACTTCCGCCTCGTGCAGCGCTTGCCCTGCTTGCAGATAGTCTTGCTCTGCGGAAATTTTTTGCTCCCAGAGCCGCTTTTCACGCTCGAACGTGATCTTCGCCAGGGCCAGACGTTTTTGTGCGGTTTGCAGTTCACTGCGTTGCTCAGACGCGGCCGGGCTGGCAATGACTGCGAGAACCTGTCCCTTCTTGACTGCTTGACCCAGACTGGCCTGAACGCTCTCGACCACTCCTGCAATGCGTGGGACAACGTGCGAAGTCCGGTCTTCGTTCAAGCGAATTTCCCCGGGCAATTGCAGGACGGACTTGATTCGTGCCGCGCCAGCCGTGTCGATGCTAATGGATGCCGCTTTGATTTGCTCATCACTGAGTTCGACCTTCCCCTCTTCTTGGTTGAGCACGAACATGAAGGTTTCGTTGGCGGTCTGGGCAACGATGCTTATTTCAAACGCGTGCGGCTCCGGCACGACCTCGCGGCTCAACAGGCTGTCCTTGTCAGGTGCGAAATTTAGAGTCTGCTTCTCTCCGGTCAAGCGCGTGATGGTGGCGCTGACCTTGGCTGCGCCGCTGGGTAGAGGCTTGTCCTTATCGAACAACCAGATGCGCAAACGGGGTTCGCCGCCGTCCTCGGCCAGCAACGCTTCCAGCCCGAAATCCCCCTCCTTGAACAGCTTGCCTCCATGCGGCCCCTTGGTCGGGGCCTCGTGGTGCTCGCCGTCCGCATGACCCTTGTCGTGATCGTGTTTGTCTCCACTGGCCTTACCGTGATGCTCACCATCACTGTGTGCCTTGGCTTCGACGTGGCTGCCGTGACCGTGGCCGTCATCTTCGGCTGTCTTGGTTGCTTTGCCGCCGAGAATGGCGCTGCCCAGTACAACGCCCGCCGCAACGATCACGGCGATGGCGATCAGCTGCTTCTTGCTGACATTCAGTTTGTTGGTATCGATTTTCATGTTTATTCCTTATTCGCTGGCTGGGTAGCATTTGCGCCAGGTTCGCCGAGCACGCGGTCAATGTCCGCAGCCGTGCGATGCGCCTCAGCCAATGCTTTGAGGTATTGGGACTTGGCGGCAAAGTAGGTGCGCTGTGCGTCCAGCACTTCCAAGAAGTTGAACTTGCCGTTTTCAAATCCGACGGTGGCCGCGTCGTAGGCACTTTTGGCCCCAGGTAAAACATCTTGTTGCAAGACGTCGACTTCCCTACGAATGGATTCCAGCCGCTCGCGGGCTTGCAATACGTCCGTGCTGACTCGTATGTTCAAAGCTTGGAGTTCGTCCCGCGCCTTGTCTTCGCGCTTCAACGCTTCCAACAAGTTCCCCTGATTGCGATCAAACAGCGGCAAGGGGACGGAAACACCGAACAGCAGTTGATTGCGCTGCAGTTCGGTGGGGCGTTTCACCCCTAGGCTGAATGTGACGTCGGGTATCCGTTTGCTGCGCTCTACATCGACCAACGACCTGCGGCGCTCAACCTCCAGCTGCATACGGCGCAGCGTTGGCGAAGTGGACAGGCGCTGC
Organism: Rhodocyclales bacterium; assembly: GCA_016235745.1. Lineage (GTDB taxonomy): Bacteria > Pseudomonadota > Gammaproteobacteria > Burkholderiales > Rhodocyclaceae > Tepidiphilus. The sequence goes on from JACRJA010000018.1 coordinate 3,629, forward strand.
TGGACGTTGTCGAGCGAAGGGACAGCCGGAAGCTCTTCCACGTTGCCCGACACGAGAGTAAATCGCGGTGGGTTGGCCCCTAGCAAACTGGCCAAGCGTGCCCGAGCATTGCGTTGCTCGCTCTGGGCCTGTGCCAATTCGACTCGCACACCTGCTTCGGCTACCCGTGCCTTGGTTTCTTCGACCGGAGAAACCTTGCCCGCTGCCACGCGTTTGGCAACAGCATCGGTAGCGCGTTTTGCCAGATCGACACTGGCTTGAGCCAATGCTGCGCGTTCCTGTGCCGCCAAAGTCTCGAAGAAGGCAGCGACCACGGCGGCACGAATTTCGACGCGGCGCAAGTTCAGTTCTTCGACCGCAATGTCGCGTCCTCGCTCTGCCGCCGTGATACGGGCCGCGCGCTTGCCACCCATTTCGACGGGCAGGTTGATCTGCACACTTTGTGTGCGGGTCGCTGCCCGCTGGTCTTCCAGCGAGTACGCCAGTTCGGGATTGGGGCGAGCTTGCCCCTGGATCACCTGACCTTGCGTTGCCTCGATTTCCCGCCTTGCGACAGCCAGGTCTAGATTGCTGTCCAGGGCTAAATCGATGGCCTTTTGCAGCGTCAGGATCGTTGCCGCTTCGCTCTGCAAGCCGCTTCTGACGGCTGAATGATTGTCTTGTGCTGCTGGCAACGCCTGGGCGAAAGCTGCCCCTGCAGTGAGCGCTACGAGCAAGCTCATAGCAGCCGCAACTCTTGATGTGCGGAGGACGGAGACTGACTTCCGTCTTTTGTGATTGTGATGACTTTTCAACATCCGATTCTCCAGTGATATTCAAATACACGAGGGAATCGGCGGAGAGCGATCCAAATGATCGCCTGCTCGTCGTCACGTCAGCCGAGCGAGGTCGGCTTGATACGGTCACGCGCTAGGCGTATCCGTGCATTGGTGATGACGAAGGGGAAGGAACGCGCTCCCCGCCGATCAGGCGAGGACACGCCACTGAGGGCGTTCAAGGCGTTCAAAAGGGGGCGACGTGAGACGAGCCCAGTAATCTGCTGTATCCAGAGATGAGTCGGCCAGCGATGCAATCGTGACTGCCCCAGGCAAGGCCGACAAACATCCCGCGTGACAGGATGCGCAATCGGGATCACCACCGATGGTCTTGGCTGGATCGGAAGATGCGTCTTTGCCATCCGCAGTCTTGTGCTGATGGTCATGGTGACCAAAGTGCTTGGCTGCGGCACCGGTTTCGTGTTGGCAATAGCTGGCTGCAGCCGCCCAGCCAAGCTGTAGCGGCATAAACACCAACAAAAGGATTGCCAACCATTTACGCATATGGGCAACAGTGTAGCAGCTATAGACTTCCCTGTACATCTTTTCTACTTGCTCTGTTGCCTTCCAAGCAACCTTAGCCCATTGAAGACCACCAGCAAGCTTGCCCCCATATCCGCAAACACTGCCATCCACATGGAGGCATTGTCGAAGATGGCCAGAAGTAAGAAGACCAGCTTGATGCCTAGCGCAAGACTGATGTTCTGCCAAAGCACGGCGTGGGTGCGCTTCGAGAGTCGTATCGTTTCTGGCAGACGCCGCAGGTCGTCGTTCATGACCACAACATCGGCGGCCTCCATCGCCGTATGGGTTCCAGCAGCACCCATGGCGAAGCCGATGTCGGCCTTGGCAAGTGCTGGCGCATCGTTGATGCCATCGCCAGTCATTGCCGTGATGCCCAGTCGCTGTTGAAGTTCGCCGATGGCCTGTAGTTTGTCTTCTGGCAGCAGGTTGCCCCGCACTTCGGCTATGCCCGCCAGAGAGCCAACGGTGCGCGCGGTCGCGATGTTATCCCCTGTCAGCATGACCGGTGTCACGCCGAGCGACTTCAGGTCGGCCACCGCTTGGGCGGAGGATGGTTTGATGGTGTCCGCCACCGCGCAGATCGCCATCACACGTTCGCTGTTAGCGAGGAGTGTGACCGTGCGACCTGCCTCCTCATGAACTGCGAGGCGGGTTTCGAGTTCAGCCGAACATTGCCCACGCTCCTCGATCCAGCGGTGGTTGGCCAGCGCGTAGGAATGATTGCCGATAACACCTTGCACTCCACGCCCTGCAACGGCTTGAAACTCTCCCACCTCTTGATCGGCGGTTGACAGCCCCTCTGCGATGGCTTTGGAAACCGGGTGATCCGACCGGCCCGCGAGACTCTTTGCAAGCCCCTCCAGCACCCGTTGATCAAGACCTGTGTCCACGGGCTCGAAGGCCACCAGTTTGGGCTTGCCTTCCGTGATCGTACCGGTCTTGTCCAGGGCCACAGCTTTGATCTTTCGCGCATCCTCCAAGTAAACGCCACCTTTGATCAAAATCCCCCGCCTTGCCCCGGCTGCCAAACCGCTGACGACCGTGACAGGTGTGGAAATAACCAAGGCACAAGGGCAAGCGATGACCAACAACACCAAGGCCTTGTAGACAGCCTGCATCCAGGTCAAGTCCGTGATCCACGGCGCTAGCAACGCGACGGCGACAGCCAGGATGAAAACGGCAGGGGTGTAGATCGCGGCAAACCGATCTACAAAGCGCTGTGTCGGCGCACGGGACGACTGTGCTTGCTCGACTGCGTGGATGATGCGCGCCAGGGTGCTGTCCGAAGCGGGCGCGGTGACACGGAATTCCAAGGCTGCAGACTGGTTGATGGTGCCTGCGTACACTTCGTCGCCAGGAGCCTTGTCTATAGGCAGGCTTTCCCCAGTCACAGGGGACTGGTCGATGGCACTCTGTCCGAGCGTGACGACACCATCGAGTGGAACGCGCTCTCCTGGACGGATGCGCACTGTTGCGTCGACAACGACAGCTTTGACGCCGACGCGCGTCCAACTGCCGTCACCTTGACGCACCTCGGCTTGCTCCGGTGCCAGCGCCAGCAAGCTCTTGATGGCGTTACGCGCCCGGTCCACCGCTCGAGCCTCGATGGCCTCGGCTATGGCATACAAGGCCATCACCATGGCAGCTTCTGGCCACTGGCCTATCAAGAAGGCACCTGTCACGGCCACAGTCATCAAGGCGTTGATGTTCAAGCGTCCTTGCCGCAGTGCGGAAAGCCCTTTACCGTAGACGGAGAAACCCGCCAGGGCGATGGCCACCGCGGCCAGCGCCATTCCAAGGGCTTTTGCTGGCCAACTATCTGGAAAAGCGAATGCCAAGCCTTCAGCCGCCACGGCCAGCCCCAATGCAGCAATCAATTTGCCCCATGAGGCCCAAAAACCAGTTGGCGCAGCGGCAGTAGCTCCATCCGATTTGTCTTCTACTCCGAGTGGTTCCGGTTTGAAGCCCGCTTTGCGAATCGCATCCAGTGCCAACCGCAGAGCATGATCCTCGGCAGCGATGGTCAACTCGCGGTCGCCCAAGTTGAACTGCAAGCCACGAATGCCTGCCACGCCGTCCAGCGCTCGACGGATTTCTGACTCTTCGGACGCGCAGTCCATGTTCGCGATCCGGAATCTATGTGGCTCAACAGCCGTTGCTTTAGACGCCATTGGCCCGCCCACGGCAGGCGATGCAGCGCAGCCACTTCCACAACCGCAGGCAGTGTCAACTTGTTGGCGTTGGTGAGTAGGGTTCATGATCTTCTCCTTGTTGGATGGATTAAAAACCCTGTAGCCACTACAATGTCAAGTACCTACAAATAAAATGGCGCAACTTTCTTGCCACCGCTCAAGGTGAAGATATGAAAATCGGTGAACTGGCCAAGGCGGCTCACACTCAGGTTGAGACGATCCGGTATTACGAACGCGAAGGATTGTTGCCAGAAACGCCTCGCACAGAAGGTAACTACCGGGTGTACGGCAGCGAACACGTTGACCGACTGTCCTTCATTCGGCACTGCCGAGGGTTGGACATGACGTTGGACGAAATCCGAGTCCTACTGCGCTTCAAGGACTCGCCTCACGAGAACTGTGCACAGGTAAACGACCTGCTTGACGAGCACATCGGCCATGTAGCTGCCCGCATCAAAGAGTTGAAGGCGCTGGAACGACAGCTCAAGACTTTGCGGGAAAACTGCCGTGAATCTCAGCAGGCCAGCCAATGCGGAATTTTGACCGGATTGTCCACGGCATCGCTCCAAGATCACGTGTCAGCAACCAGCATGGGCCATGTTCATGGGGCACACAGCCTCAAAGGAAAGCATTGAACGAACGGTGTCAACCAAGTAGCCGTGCCTCAACATCGCGTCGGGTGACAAGTCCTGGCAGCACACGTCCGCCACCGTAGATCCAACGCCGCAACTCGTGTGCTACGCCCGGCCAATCCCGCTGATTGATCCGTCGCCGGAGCGTCGACATCTGCAGCCGTCCAGCCCCAAGGTTGAACGTGAAATCCACGATGGCCGCGAGCCGCCCCTCAGGCTCGGTAGCCAGCACCGGGCAGTAGCGCAGCGTCGCAGTCAGGGCCGTTTGCAGGTCGTGCGCCAGATAAACCTCGGCCTCGGTCTCCGCAATCGGCAGGTGCGTCGGCTCGCACAGATGGCCATAGCCAATCGTCCAGTAGCCCGCTGGGCAGATGTACGGATGCGCACGTCCAGGATCGGCCTTCGGCACGCGATGGAACCCCTCGAAGCGCTTGGCCAGCTCGATGGCCGTTTTCGGCACCTCGATCACCACTTGCGTCATGGCCTCACCCGGTCGAACACGCGCCCGAGGAACCAAAAATTCAGCACCCCAGCCCACAACGCCTGATCCGCTTCCGTCCAGGCGTGCAGGATGGCCGTGCCCCAGCCAGCGCCAGCGGTCACGGCGGCCGCGAAAGCAGCGGTCTTGGCTGCGCAATACAGCGCCATGAACCAGTAGGTGATCACCGGTCGCACACTGACCGACAACGCGTCGGCCCAGCGCACGCCGGTCTTTTCGCCTTGGGTACGGACGGCTTCGCGCAGCGCATCGATGGCCCCGACGTTCCACGCCGCATCGGCGCTCGCACCGATTTCGGCCATCCGCTGCGCGCCGCGCAACTTTTCAAACTCCAGCGCCTTGTCTTGCATCGCCAGTTCGTGGCCCCGTTCGCCCTGGCGGTCCAGCCATTTCAGGATCTCGGGCGCCAACCGGAACGCACCGCCCAAGAGTCCACCGAGCAGCGTCTCGATCATTGCGGGCCTCCCATAAGTTTCAACTTGATGGCTGCGCCAACGAGCAGAGCGGCCAGGATGCCGGTAGTGATGACCTTGACGGTGGTCTGCCACGCCGTGCGACGGGCATCGCGCCAGGCTTCCAGCAGGTCGCGCAGTTCACGGATGTCGCGGGCGGCGTGGCCGTTTTCCAGGCCAAGGTGGGTCAGGACACGCTCGGCTCCGCGCTCGGCGGCGCGGTCGAGCAGGTCGTCGAAGTCCTCGCGGCGCAGGAGCAGCATGTTCTCGACGAGGGCGGGGGCTTGGGTCGGTTCAGTCATGGGCGGTCTCCACAACGAAGTTGCGGCGCAGGCTCATGCGGCGCAGCCGCGTGACGCCGGAGCCAAAAACGACGAACCCGCCACGCGGGCGGGTTCGGGGGTGACGGATCGGGGTGCGGGTCAGACGGGAACGCCGGCGCTCCACCCGCCGGTCTTGTAGACGGCGAGCCTGTCCTCGGCGGCAATAAAGGCGAGCCAGCCGACCTTCGGCGCGTGGTACTCCCAGGCGCCCGCGATCCACACGGCGATCTGGTCGGTCCTGCCGGCCCAGGCGCCGGTGGCACCAATCGGCACGATGTAGCGCTCGCCCTCGGCAGGACTGGCGGGCGGCGCGGCCGTGGTGCGGCTCGTCACCGACAGGCCCACGACGGCACCCAGGCGCTTCAGGTTCGCATCCATCCCGGCGTGCCAGCCGGACTCGCCCAGCGTCCAGCCGTAGACGAGGCCCAGGTTCGGATCGGTCTGTGGCATCGGTTCATCTCCTTGCAAGGGTCACAATCGTTCGCTCGTCGATCTGGGCGCGGCGGTGGTGCTGGTTCGGGTGCTGCCGCCAGTGGCGGCCGACGAGGGGCAGGTGCAACACGCTGCCCTGCCGGGCCACGAGGCGGGTGAGCCACCAGTCGGCCCCGGTGTCGAGATCGGCGATGCGGGGAAGCACCAGCTCGACGGCGCTGCGGCGCATCACGATCAGGCCGTGGACGTGGCTGGCCGAATGGGCGTGTTGGAAGGCGCTGTAGGCCAGTCGCCGCACGCCGAGGCTGTCGCCGTGCTCGTCGATCAGGGCCTCGTCGGTGTAGGCGAGCACCGCGGAGGGACAGGCATCGAGCGCATCGGCCAGGGGCGCGAAGGCGTGGGCCTCGTAGCGGTCGTCGGGATCGACGAAGGACACGAGCGGCAAGGTCCCGCGCGCGAAGCCCGCCGCGCGGGCCCTCCCGACATGCCCCGGGATACCGGGCAGCCGGTGCAGGCGGATCGGAGCGCCGGCGAGGCTCGCGAGGCATTCCTCGCGCCAGTGCTGGGGCTCGTCGAGGGTGAGCAGATGCACGTCGATGCGCGGCGGACTCATAGCTGCCCCCGCCGCTGGGCGGCGGCCCCCCGAGGGGGCGCGCCATGATCTTGGGACGGCCCGGCGATCATGGCGACACCCCGCCCCAGTGCTGCCCCCAGCGCAAGCCGTAGCCGGCGCGCTCGACGGTGCGCACCTGCGCCTGCCAGCTCACGAGCCCGTCGCGCTCGGCCTCGATCTCGACGGTGACGCGGTCGCCCGCGACGCCGGCGTCCAGGGCGGCGCTGGCCAGGTCCCAGGTCCAGGTGTTGCCGGCGATGCCCGTTTCGCTGCGCACGAGGTCGCCGTTGCGGTCACGGAGGCGCACGCGGTAGCTCGTGCCCGACTCGGGGCCGATGTCGCCCTCGTCCTGGCGCACGAGATAGGCGGTCTGCAGGGTGCGGTCGCGGTGCGCCCAGGTCAGGATCAGGTCGCCGGCGACCACGGCGGGCTCGCGCTGGCCGTTGAGCCGCACTCGCCCCGGTGGGTACGGCCGCGCCTGGCGGCCGGCGAGCACGAGGGGCGCGCCGTTGACGGCGAGCACGGCCGCACCTTCGGCGCCGGTCGTGCGCGGGATGGCGGCGACGAAGACCGACTCGCCCGGCGCGCGCTCGGTGGTCTCGGCGGCCAGCCACTCGCCCACGCCCACCAGCCGGGTGCCGACCGGATGCATCTGTGGCGTGGTGTCGAGCACTCCGCGGGCGAGATCCACCGTGCCCGCGGCGGCATCGAAGGCGAGGACGGCCACCGCTTCGCGGATCGCACCCAGCGCATCGACCAGGTAGGCGTAGTCGCCGACCGCCAGGCGCTCGGGCTGGGCCAGGGCCGTCACCGGTACGGCCACGGCATCGGCTTCGGTGGCCGGCAGCGCCTGGCCGAGCGTGAGCAGGGGTGCGTAGTCTTCCGGGGCCACCGCCTCGAGATCGGCGCTCGTGGGCCCGGTGGCGAGCTGCCAGTTCAGCTGACCCGCTCCACCCGCGCAGGCCAGGGCCCCGACGTAGGTGTCGGTGTCGGTGAGGGTGGCGAGGTCGGCCCGGCTCAGGCGCCGCGCGAGTTCCCAGTACGGCACCTCGACCGCCAGAACCAGGGTCGGCGGCAGCGCCTCCAGGGGCGGCTCCTCGAGGCGCGGCGGGGTGGGGGCGAGCACGGTCTGGCCCATGCCGAAGACGTCCTCCACGGCCTCGATGCGCCATTCGGCGGCGCCCAGCGTGCCGGTGTCGATGCCGGTGACGCGCACCACCATGCGCTCGATGCCCAGGCGTGGCCAATGCAGCAGGAACACGTCCCCCGGCAAGGGCGGACGCTCCAGGGCGCCGGGGGCGACGGTGAGCGTCATGCGTGCCAGGGGCGAGCCGAGTGCGCGCAGGTCGCGCAGCGCGAGCCGTGCGGCCAGCGGACCAAAGTTCACGCCTGGATAGTCGCGCCGCTGGTTGATGACGCCGCCTTGCAGTTGGATCGCGGCGAGGTTCTCCACCGTGACGGTGGCCTCCTTGCCCGTGGCCCAGTCGGTGTAGACCACGGTGATCTCGTTGGGCAGCTCGCCCCACTGCGCGCGCTCGAAGCGCTCCATGCGCACGATCTCGTCGGGGCCGAGCACCGGCAGCCCGTCGATCCAGTAATCGTCGCGCAGGAGCTTGAGCTCGAAGGTGCCCTGCTCCGGGTCGAGGTAGAGGATGCCGCCGACGTGGTCGAGCACCTGGGCGATGAAGGCCTCGATCGGTTGCTGGCGCGTCCAGACCAGGTTCAGGCCGAAGCCTTCGCTTTCGAGCGCCCAGGCCGCGTTCCAGAAGCTCGCACCGAGGGTGGATGGCGGATAGCCCATGCCCCAGTGCGGGTCGGTGAGGCACTGCACCAGGATGTGGGCGGGGTTCATGCCGACGGTCACGTAGGCCCCGGTGTCGTCGTCCCAGGCCCGCACCTCGGCGTTCCAGGGCATCCAGGGTTCGTCGTGCCAGCCCGCCGTGAAGCGCCGCACCCGCACCGCCCAGGGCTTGAGGTAGGGGTTGTTCGCGGCGAACAGGATCTTGCGTGCCACGATCGACAACACCCCGCGAAACGCCGGGATGGCCGCGCCCAGGCGGCTCATCAGGTAGTCGTTGCGGTCTTGCGCGGCACTGCCTGCGAGCACGTCGATGTCGCCCACCACGCCGCCTTCGCGTTCGTCGCCGCCGAAGAGCGTGGGCCGATCGATGGAGAGGCGCCCCAGCCCATGGCCGCTCGCCAGCGGCGTGCGGCTCGCATCGCCCCAGGCGCTGCGGTCGCCGGCCTGGATCTCCTGCACCGCATCCACCGGCCCCTGGCACAGCACCAGGTGCATCCCGATCCGGTAGCGGTAGCCGACGGTCTGCTTCTTGCGGCGGCCGCCCATCAGCGCGGCTCCTCATGGCAGGCCTGCGCGACCTCGACCACGCGTGCGGCCATCGCGTCGCCCGTGGCGAGCAAGCTCGAGGCGGGCAGCCCCCGGGCGAGGAAGTCACGGAAGTCCAGGCCTTGGCGCGCGAACCAGGTGCGCGTGCCGTGCACGCACAGCCCCGCGGCGCGCACGTGGGCGATGGTGACGGTCACGTCCTTGCTCATTTCTTGCCGCCCTTCTTCTTGATCGGTTCGGCCTCCAGGTCGCCGTACCACACGACGTTCGCCCCGCGCAGCAGCACCGCGCCGAAGACGACCGGGATCGGTCGGCCCTCCTCGGCCGTGGGCGCGTCGAGGTCGGAGAGTTCGGCGGGTTTGGGAGCGGGCGGCTTGGGCGCCAGCGCCGCCGAGACCAGCGCCGCCACGACGATGACGACCAGGTACCACATGGGAGGATCTGCGCGTTCAGAAGACGCCCGTCGAGAACGGGTTCTTCGACGGGATGAAGGGGAAGCCGCCGTAGTTGGCGAGGTTGCCGAATCGGGAGTGGCAGGTGGACATGCTGTGGTCACAACCGGCGGTCAGGGTCACGCTCATGCCGGCGGCAAGCCCCACCGGGTAGAGCAGTTCCACGCCCGCGGTCGATTCGCTCACGATCATGTGGCGCGCGCCTGCCGGCGTCTGCAGCCAGCCGCCGGCGAGCATGCCGGCCACCTCGGGCGGCAGGCTCGCCAGTTCCACCTGGCGGCCTTCGGAGCGGATCACTTCGGCGCTGGCCGAGATCGGCGTCGCGCCGCACGCCGCCGAATACAGCACGTGCGAGCAGGCGCGGCTGTAGAGCCGCCGCAGACCAATGCGCTTCAAGCTCACCTGGGCGGACTCGCAGCGGATGCGCGCAGAGTCATCGGCCACCTCCACCCCGAGCACGCGGCCCATCCAGCGCGTGCCGGAAAGCCACCAATAGTCGCCCCAGGCGTCACGTCGAGCGACCGCCAACCGCACCGCGGTCGCCTCGCCGGTGAGGGTCGCTTGCAGCAGATGCCGCACCAGCGCGTGGTTGGGTGGCAGCCTCAACTCCAGCGCTGACTTGGCCGCCTCGGCGCCGAGCGCGAGCGCGCTGCGCTCGAGGGGGCACTGCTCGTAGTGCCGGCCGCCGATCTCCACGTCGAACTCGTGCGGGGTGAGGTAGAAGCTGCCGCTCGCGCCCTCGAAGACGTAGAGCTCGACTTCGAACAGGGGGCCCTCGCTCATGGTCAGGACGGGGTGTAGGTGATGCGATCGTTGCCGCGCGGCTCTGGCAGCCGGCGCAGGGTCAGGGGGATCTCGACCAGCTCGGGGGTGTGCCAGTACAGATCGACGGCGTCGTGGTCGAGCCGGCAGCGGGCCAGACGCAGGACGCGGCTGCCGGCGGGCACCGCGGCATCGAGGCCCGAGCGCAAGACGAGCACGCCGCCGGCGTCTCGATGGAACGCGCCGGTGAGGACGGCCTGGCGCGTGCCGTCGGAGTGCAGGATCAGCGCGGCGGCCGGGCGGTGCCAGAAGGCGGCCAAACCGTCACCGTCTACGCGCAGGAAGCCGTCGTCGGCCGAAGCGGGGGCAGCGACGCGCAACACCGGCGCCAGACCGTCGGGCAGCCAACAGGCACCGAGCCGCCCTTGGGCGTGGTACAGCCGCGCGCGCCAGCGGGCGATGTCTTCACGCCCGGCCGCCAGAAACCGGCGCTGGAAGGTCGTCGTCGGCCACGGGTCGTCACGGCGGACCCAGGGGTCGGCCGGGGAGAGGTCCTGCCGCGTGACCACGCCATCCGCCGTATGGGTGGGGTCGTCGCGCCAGTTGCCATCGGGCCAGACGGGCAGGCCGTCGAGCCAGAGATCGTCGAGCCGCCCTTCGTCGGGCAGCGGCTCGAAGGCCACCTGCGCGGTGACGCTGCCCGCATCGAGGCCGGGCACCCACTGCGCGAACTCGGCCGGCTCCACCGCGAGGCCCTCGACCAGGGGAGCGACGGTCGCGCCCGCGGGGACGGCCCGCGCCAAGGGCTCGGTGAGCCACAGGCGATCCGGCTCCACCTCGGTGAGCGCCAGCGCCTGCCAGCCGTCCGGGGCCATCAGCAGCGCGAAGCGCCGATCCGCAGGCCAGTGCAGGCCGTCGTGCTCCAGGTACGGTCTGGCCGATGCATGGGTGAAGCCCGCCGCCTCCACTGGCGTCACGGCCAGCGCCAGCGCGCCCCTGTGCGCCGCCGTGGTCAGCCTCGCCATATGCTGCGGCAGCGGCCACCAGGCGAGCCGGCCCAGATGGTCGGCCAGCCAGTCGGCCACCAGCGCGTCGCTCGCGCGCCCGTGGCCCACGTGGTAGGTCAGGAAGCGCCGCGGCACGCGCCGCTGTCCCTGCCGCGCCTCGTTGCCCGAGGCGAGCCGCACCACGTCGGTCGCCCATTGCAGACGCTCGATCAGGGGCTCGGCCCAGTCGTGACGGAAGGCGAACACCCCGCGCGGAGCCTCGGGCCAGGGCGCTTCGCCGAAGGCCTCCATCGCTTCGGCGACCATCGCCGCCGCGGCGGTGTCGCGGCGCAACACCTCGACCCAGAAGGCGGGTGCATGCAGCGGCGGCGCGTGCTCCGCCAGCGCTTCGACCCACAGCGTCGAGAGATGGGCGGCCGGCAGCGGCCGGGCCGAGGTCTCGGCCAGCGCCGTGGCGGCGAGCGCCCCGAAGGTCGCGCGCGAGATCGACTCGGCCCGTTGCTCGACAACGCTGACCCCCGGTGTGGGTTGGCCACCGACCTCGGCCACCACCTCAGGCACAAGCCGATCCGTCATGCCGACTCCAGCCCGAACTCGGCGGCGTTGAAGGCGCCTTCCGTCCACGGCACGTTGCCGTTCGGGTTGCGCTCGAACAGCGCCGTGTGCCAGGCCAGTTGCTCTTGCAAGTTGATGTCGCTGCTGACCGCCATCTGCGCGCCGCTCGCCACCAGCGCGCGCACGCGGCCGGTGCCCGCATCCGTCTTGCGCGCGAGCAGGGTCACCTGCACGCCGTGGATCGCCGGGGTGGTCATTGCGGGCAGCGCCTCGACGTCGAAGGTCTGGCGCAGGCCGGCGGTGGCCGCGCGGATGGCAGTGGCTTCGTCGCCGTCGCTCACCGCCTCCCAGGCGGATGCCGCGCCCTCGACCGTCCACTGGTTCTGTGCGCCGTTGGCCTGGGCTTGAAGCGCATCGACCCGCACGTCGCCGAGGAAGGTGTTGTTGATCGTGCCCGAGGTGTCGGCGAGGTACAGGTCGTCCACATCGACGGTGACCGGGCAGGGCTGACCCGGCACCGCGCCCACGAAAGCCGTCAGCAGCGGCCCGCCGCCCTGGGTGGTGTTCTGCGCCGACAGGGTGATCGCGAGCACGCCGTTGAGGCGCACGTTCACCGTGCCGTTGCTCGTGCCCTGAACGACCTGCAGTTCGACGTAGTGCCACCCCCGCACGGCCGCCGTCGTGACCGAGGTCGAGATCCACTGGTCCCAGCCGCTCGTTCCCGATCCCGTCCGCCGGTAGAGCTTCAGGCGCCCGTCCTCGCCGATGCGCACGAGGTGGGCCACCTGCGCGGTGGTGTCGCGCACGCCGAGCAACACCGGCTCCTCGCCGGTGTTCTCGAACGGCGCCACGCGCAGCGCCGCCCCCACGATGAGGCTGGTGCGCCCGGTCTCCAGGTTCTTCACATACCCGCCGCCGGCGCCTGCGGGCAGGCGCAAGGCGGAGGACGAGGGTCGCCGGCCCTGGATGCGCGTGGCCTGCGGCGACAGATACGCCGCCTTGCCGCGCGCGAGCCACGGATCGCCGAAGGGATCCAGCGCCTGCGGGTCGTAGTGATCGAAACCGTCGATGAAGAGCAAGGCCATGGGTTACCCCTGGAGCGCCGCGCGCACCGCGCGCGCGTTGCGCCCGATGATGTTGAGGATCACCCGCTCGCCGGCGGGCGTTTGCAGATGGTCGTGGGTCACGCCCGGGTCGATGGCGTTGACGATGCGCACGGCCTGGCTGACCGGCGGCGCGGCCGGCTGCACCTGGACCTGGGGCACGAGCCCCCCGGCGGCGAAGGCCAGACGCCGCCCGTCCCACACCGGCGGGGCGTGCAGGCCGTTGAGGGCATCGAGGAAGGCCACGCCGACGCGCCGGACCGCCGCCGCACGCACCACGTATTCGCCGGCCGACAGCCGCGCCGGGATCGAATCCGAAGTCGCCGTGCCGGGACCCGTGACGAAGCCGCCAGCGGCGAACTTCTTGATCCCGCCCAGCAAGGCCATGACGGCGGCCACCATCGCCGCCATCGCGGCGATGGCGAGCACAGGCCCGGCGATGGGGATGGAGGCCTGCGAGGCCGCCGCGCCCGAGCCCGCCTCGGCGGCGTTGGCGCTGACCTTGGCCGCCGTCTCGGCCTGCTTGGTGGCCACCGACTGGGCGGCCGCCGCCTGCTCGATGGCGGCTTCCTGCTGGGTGAAGCCCAGCTTCATGGCGAGCATCCTCGCCTGCATCGCCACCCACTGCTGGAAGGGCTGGACGACCAGGTGCTGCAAGAAGGCGTCCGAGATCGAGCGGAAGATGTTGGAAAGCCCCTCGCGCAAGCCTTGCGCGCCGGTGACCATGCCTTGCAGGGCGTTGCCGAAGCTTTCGCCGATGCGGTTCCACATCGGCGCGAGCTCATCGACGACGAGCCGCGTGCGCTCCAGTTCGTTGCGCCAGGCTTGCACCCGAACGACGGCATCGGGTCCGATGGCCGCTGCCGCCTGCTGCATCGCGGGCAGCAGGCGCTGCATCTCGGCCGCAGATTGCTGCTGCAAGGCGACGATCTGCCGACGCGCCTGGGCTTCGGTGAGCAGCCCCGCTTGGCTCTGGATGCCGATGGCGTCCTGCGCATTGCGCAGCCGCTCTGTGACGAGACGCCACTCGGCTTCGAGCGCGGCGAGGTTGGCTTGCGCCGCTTTCACATCGATGAGCCGGTCGACGAGCGAGACGCCCGCGGCGTCGTTCTCGGCCGCCAGGCGTGCGCGAAGATCCCGGACGCTGCGCTCGATCGCGGCGCGCCGGTCTTCCGCCGTGTCGGTGCCGGTGAGCTGGGCGAGTTCCTCGCGCGCCTGGGCCAGGGCCTCGGCCAGTTCCCGCTCGGCCCGGGCGGCGGCGCGGGCGTTGGCGACCTCGATGTCGGCGCGGCGGTCGTTGAGGACGATGAGGTCGGCCTCGAGCTTGGCGATCTCCGCTTTGGCTCGCAGGCGGTCCGATTCTGATGCGCGCGGGTTGGTCGCGACGGCTTGGCTAGCTGCGAGTGCCAGCCGGCGACGGGCGATCTCGGCGTCGAGTTCGCGCTGCTCCAGCGCAGTCTTGCGGCCGTGGTAGTCGCGCACCGACAGCAGCCGGTCTTCCAGTGCTTGATCGACCGCGCGCTGTTGGCGCTCGAGGCCGTCTTTGAGCAGGGCGAACTCGGCGTCCATCTGCGCCTTGCGCAGGGCCGCCAGGGCGCTGGCGGCCTCGCGGGCCTGGCCCGGAGCCGTGAGCCGTTGCAGCAGCGCCGGGTCGGCCTGGATGCGCGGCGCCTGGACCTCGATGGGCTTGGGGTCGAACAGGCTGTCCCGGAACTCGGCCAACTCGTCCAGACGCCGCACGAGGCTGCCCTTGAGTTCGGCGATGATGGCCTTGGCCCCGGCGGTGTTGCCGCGCAGGGCCTCGACCGCCGCCGCGACACCAGCGCCGATCGCCTCGCCGAGTGCGACGAAGGCCTTGCCGACCGTGGCGGCACCCAGCGCCAGGGTCTTGAGCACCAGCACCACGCCGTCCAGGATCGCGCGCAGCGTGCCGCCCTGCTTGGCCGACTCGACCATGCCGCCGGCCATCTCGTTCAGGGCCGGCAGGAAGGCCTCGATCACCCGGTTGGCCAGACTCGTCGCAGCCAGCCGCAGCTTGGCCAGCGAGTCGTTGAACACCTCGGCCTGCGCCGCGGTGTCGCCGCCGATCTGCACGCCGAGCGCTTCCATCTCGCCGGTCAACGCCGCGATGCCTTCGCGTCCCTGGTTCAGGAAGGGGATGAGTTCGGCGCCGCTCTTGCCGAAGAGTTGCACCGCCAGCGCCGACTTCTGCGCGCCGTCAGGCATGGCCTGGAAGCGCTCGGCCAGATCGAGCAGCACCGCATCGGTCGCGCGCAGCGTGCCGTCCTGGTTCTTGAACTCCACGCCCAGCGCTTTGAGGCGCCGGGCGGACTCCTCCGAGCCCGTGGCCGCCTCGAACATCGTGGTGGCGAGCTTCTTGAGCCCGGTCTCGAAGGTCTGCGCCGAGACCCCGGACAGTTCCGCCGCCGGCACCAGGGTGGACAGAGCCTCCACCGTGATGCCCACCCGCTGCGAGAGCTTGTTCAGCGCATCGGCCGACTCCAGCGCCGACCTGACCATCGCGGCCAAGCCCGCCGCCGACAAGGCCACGCCGAGCCCGGCCAGCACGCCGTTGACCCGGCGTGCGGCGTCGGCCAGGCCGCCGAGGTTGCGCTGGATCGAGCCGAAGGCCGCGCGTGTCTCGTCGACGGCGCGGATGAGGATCTGGGCTCGCTCGGTTGCCATTAGAGTTTGTCCAATTCACGCCCGATCGCGGCAGCGAGCTTGGGCAAGGCGCCTTGCACGCCTGCTGCGAGATCGAACCGGCGCTTCAGATCCACCCGCCGCACCAGCACGGCGATGGGGATCTCCTGGCCGCGCTGCAGGCGCTTGACGCCGCTGCGCTCGCGCTCGGCGCGCTTGAAGCGGTTGAGCTGTGCGGTGTTCTCCCGGATGTTCTCGGCCATCAGCAGCACGCGGCCGTTCTTCTCGACGAAGAAGGCGTTGCCCGACCGCATCAGGCCGTCGATGACCTGACGGAAGCGCTTGGGGCCGATGCGTCCCGGCAGCAGCGGGATCAGCATCCGGCCCGCCACCGTGCCGCCATGCGTGTGAATACCGAGCCAGGGGATTCGACTTCCCACCCACAGGGCGGGCAGCCGTTCGGGCTTCTGGTCGAACACCTTGGCCTGCAGCGAGGCGACGAAGCTCGCACGCCGGACCTGGAAGGCGCTGCGCATCTGGGCGCGGGCGGCCTCGCGCACCTCGCGGCCGCCCGAGGCCATCCCTTTGGCGACGGCGGCATGGATCGCCCGCCGGCGTTCCGCGCTCCAGGCGGAGAGCCGCCTCGGATCGAGCAGTCCGGAGGTGGCCAGCGTCAGTTTCATGGCCGCACGTCCTCCCACAACTCGCGCTGCAGACGCTCGATGGCCGCCCGGTCGCCCTGGGCCGCCACCGCGTGCAAGGCCAGCCGCAAGGCGTTCTGCCTACGTTCCAGCCGGCCGTGGGCGGCCAGCAAGCCGCGCACTTGCGCGAGCGTGTAGCCCATCACCTCGGTGTGGCGGTGGCCGCAGGCGACGAGCCGGGCGACGGCATCGTCCCAGCCGAGAGGATCGGCGCCAGCCGCTCGCCCACCTGCGCGATGCTCGGCGCCACCTGCCGCACGAAAAAATCCGCGTTCACCTCGAACACGGCACAGGCCAAGGTGACGGCCTCGTCGAGCGCCAGCCCCTCGATCCAGGCGCGGTCGCGCCGGGTGGCGAGCGCGAGCAGCTCCAGCACCGCTTCGCCGTGTCGTCCCAAGAGGTCGAGCCAATCCGGCTCGGTCGAGAGGTCGGCGGCGATGGGCCGCACCGCGGCGAGGATCCGGGGTAACTCGCCCAGCCGGATCGGCGTGAGTTCCAGCGCGGTGCCGGCCACCGTGACCACCTGGGGCACGGGCGGGAAGGTCTGGAAGTCGGTATTGCTATCGGTCATCGCCATCCCCTTACAAGAGCACCAGGCGGCCGAACTGGCCCAGTTCGCCGTCGGTGGGTTTGGAGAGATCCGCCAGCACCTGGCCGGAGAGTTCGAACTTCAGCAGTTCGTCGGTGATGATCGAAAGCTCCTTGGCCGGGTTGATCGCCACGCGATAGAGGTCGATCACCACCTCGCGGTTGGCGTCGGCGGTGTTCAGGCCCTCGAAGCGGATCCAGCGCTCGGGCAGCGGCCGGGTGAACATCGCCGTGCTCTGCGCGGCGCCATAGGCGTAATCGACGGTGAAGGGCTCGACATAGGGGCCGCCGGTCGTGGCGTCGAGGATCAGCATCGAGCCGTGCTTGGCATGCACCTGGTACTGCGCCGCCGGCAGGGGCTTGGGCGGGCTGTCGGAATCCTGGATCTGCACCGCCGAGACGTTCTGGTGTGCGAGCGGATAGAGGCTGCCCGCGGTGACCGGGTTGGGCAGCGCCTCGCCCGTGACCGTGCCCGGTGCCACCGTGGTCGAGTGGCCGTAGAGGGCGAGTGCGAGGTTGCCGCTGCTGAGCTCCTCCAGCGTGCAGGCGAACTCGCCCTTCTTGGTCTTGATGAGCTGCAGGTCGGTCAGGCGCTGGCCGGACTGCGCCTCCTGGTGTTCCAGCGTCTCCACCGACAGCGACACCTTCAGTTCCGGCACGTTGCCGACGAAGGTGAGGCCGGCCGGATTGCCAGCCGAGTCGCGCGCGCCGATGTAGACGCGTCCCTGTCCAGAAAAGTAAGCCATTGCCGTGCCTCCTCAGCGATCAGCAATGGGTCCGGACAACGCGCCGTGTCGGCGCGTTGCGGCGAAGGCTAATGCCCGCGTAGCGGGCGTTAAGCGAAGCGGCCGAAGCCAGAAGTAGGCCATGGTCAGTCTCCCGTGGGGGTGGGCGTGGACGGGGCCGCGGCGGCGGGACCGTCACGGCGCGAGGGTTTGAGGGATGCGGCCGGCGCCGGGGAGTCCGGCGTGACGAGCCGGGCCGCGCCCTGGGCGATCAGCCAGCGGGCGCTGGCCTCGGGCAGGTCCAGCCGCGCGCCGGCGCTCAAGCGCCGACCGGCGTGGGTGTGGGCTTGGAGCAGTTCGATGTGCATTGGATGGGTCATCCCGTGGTCGTGAGGTCGGTCAGCGTGGTGCGGTAGCGGATCTCGTAGCGCGCCGGCAGCATCACCGTGCCGGCATCGAGGTCGTCGGCGTCCCAGTCGGCGTCGAGCTCGCGCACCGCGAGCGCCAGGCCGCCCAGGTTCGGGTCCGCGAGCACGGCGGCGTGGGCGGCGACGATCAGCCGGTCGGCCGCGTCGAAGGCGTCCGCGCCGCGCGCGAGCGCGACCAGGCGCACGGTGAGCGAGCGGTCCACCAGCCGGTTGGCGTGCGCGGTGAGGGCGTCGCCCTCGACGAAGACGAGCAGTGCCGGGCCGGCCTCCCGGGGCAGCGGTGTCGCCGGCTGGCGCAGCACGGGCGCCGGGGCCAGGGCCGCCGTGAGCCGATCGACCAGGATGCGCAGCAGGCGCTCGCGCACCGAGTTCATGGCAGCCTCGCGAGCCTCGCCCGGCACTCGCGGCCGTCGCCGAACGCCCTTACCTCGCGCACGCGGTAGGACTCGCCGGCGATGGTGACCACGTCGCCCGGTGCGAGCGCCAGGCGCGAGGCCGCGTACTCGAGCTCGAAGTCGCGCGCCAGCGCCAGGCCGTCGAGCACCGTCTCGTCCGGCGCACGGAACGCGCAGTGCACGGTGGCGGCGCCCACCACGACGGGCGTCAAGAGTCCCGCGCGCTCGGCGGCGTCGTACAGATCCTCCACACGGACCATCGGACAGGCACCCTCAGACGGTGAGCTTCACCAGCACGCCGGGCCGGTGGCACATCGGCAGCGGGTTGCTCTGGGTGTGCAGATCGGTCCCCCGCTCGAACTTGCGCGGCTCCTGCTTGGCGTAGAGCGGCTGGCCCAGGGTGTTCACGGTCTCGTTGAAGTCGGCCGGGGCGAAGTAAGTGGCGAAGGTGTCCACCGTCCCCAGCGGAAAGGCGTGGGCCTCGCCCGCGGCGATGAAGCGGCGCGCGTTGCCGTGGGCGTCGGTGGCCTGGCCCCGGTACTCCTCGAAGGTGATGCCGGCGAAGACGAAGCCCGCGCGCACGTCGTTGATCAGGATCGCGCCCTGTTGCCACTGCGCGTAGGCCTCCTTGACCGACTTGTGGCCGGTGAGCTGACGGAAGAACTCGGGCGAACAGAGGACGTGCACGCCGGTCATGAACTCGCCCTTCAGGTTCTCCTCGATGTGGGCCAGCACCTCGTAGCAGTGGCCCTTGACGTCGCTCGCGGCATTGGCCAGATCGAAGGCGATGGTGGTGGGCCTGAGATCGAACTCGTCGAACAGGTCGTAGATCGTGCTGCCGTCGGCGTCCAGGATCTGGCCCTTGAGTGCGCCCATACGCAGGTGTTCGAGGGTGATCGCGTGCTTGTTGCGCATGGTCTCCAGGTGCCGTGCCAGCACGCCCGCGACGGCCTCCATCTCGGTCTCCGAGCCGAAGGCGCGGATGCCCTGGACCTCCTCGGGCAGCACCACGTCGTCGTGCGGGATGTGCGGGATGACGAAGGAACGCAAGGAGCGCTGGCCGCGTTCGCCCACCGTGCCCGGCGAGCCGGGCGGCCGGGTGGGCAGCAGGTTCAGGCGCCCGGCGTACTCCTCGATGACGACCTGGCGCGTGCGCACGGGCTTGGCCGGAAACAGGTTCAAGGCTTCCAGCCGCCCGTAGCGGTTGGGGATCAGGTTGATGGCGGCGGTCAGGCTCGCCATCGAGAAGCCGGGGGAGTCGAAGGGGTTGAGCATGGGGGTCTCCAAACGACAGAACCCGCCAGCGGCGGGTTCTGAACAGGGGGCTCGATGAGTACTCGATCAGGCGCTGTCGCGCACCACGATGCCGCGCGCTTCGAGCTGGGCGATCGCAGCGAGCTGCTGCGCGATGGTGATCCCCGCGGGCCAGACCAGTGCGTTTCGCGCGACGATGGCGTGGCGGGCGATCAGGATCGCGTCCTCCCGGTCGATCAGCGTCGCATCCACGGCCAGCGCGAGCACGCCCACGGCGACATCGCTGCCGTCGCCGGCGGCGGGGTCGAGGGCCTTGAGCTTGGCCGTGGCCGTCTCGCGGCCGACCACGGCGCCGAGCGGCAGGTTCTGCCCGGCGGCCACGGTCGCCTGCTCGCGCGAATACAGGTTCGGCGCCTCGTACTTCAGCAGGTCGCCGAGGTTGGGGGCTTGGGTGAGCGTGGGCATGGTTCACTCCCGGGTCACGAGTTTCTTCACGGCGGCGACCACGGGCGAGGCGGCCGGATCGGCGCCGTGGGCGGCCCAGTCCTGGGGCGCGTGGGTCGAGCGCACGGCCGACTCCATGCTGTGGGCGGCGCGCGCCTCGATCAGGGCGCGGCGCACCTCGGCTTCGGTGCGGCCGGCGGCGATGAACTCGGCGGCACGCTCGGGGCAGCCGGCGAGCAGACACAGTTCCGCGATCGCTTGCGCGGACTGCGCCACTTCGCGGCGGGCCTCGGCCACCAGGGCGGCGGCTTCATCCACGCCGAGCGTCTCGGGCGGGGTGTCGGTCATGGTGGGGGTTCCTCGCAGTAAGGTCGCCTTCCCGGTCGGGGCTTGGCGCGGCGGGGAAGACGGACGCCGCGCGGCAGAAAGATGTCGGTCGAACTCGGCGAGCACCGCGGCAAGCGTCGCCACGCCATCGGCCAGCCCGGCTCGAGCAGCCTGCGGGCCGAAGAAGAGCGCGGCCTCGGTCGCGCGCACCGCGTCCTCGGGCAGGCCACGCATCGCCGCCACGTGCGCGACGAAGAGCGTGTGGAGCCGGTCCACCTCGGCCTGCAGCGCCGCGCGGGCGGCATCGTGTAGCGGCTCGTGCGGCGAGTAGTCGTTCTTGCGCTCGCCCGCGGTGATCGCGGTGTAGCGGTAGCCGTCTTGGGCGTCCTTGACCGACTGGTCGACGTGCAGCGCGATCACGCCGATCGAGCCCACGCCGCCGGTCTCGGTGACGAAGAGCCGCTCGGCGGCGCAACCGATGGCGTAAGCCGCGGAGAAGGCGGCGTCGTTGGCCACCGCCCAGACGGGCTTCACGGCCGCCGCCTCACGCACGCGGCGTGCGAGCTCGAAGCACCCGCCGGTCTCGCCGCCGGGCGAATCGATGTCGAGCACGATGCCGGCGACCATCGGGTCGCCAAGGGCTGCCTCCAGCCGCGCGCCGATCTCGGCGTAGCTCGTCAGCCCCGAGGCCGCCTCCAGCCCCAGCGTGCGCTTGACCAGGGTGCCGTGGATCGGCAGGACGGCGATCGAGCTTGACGCAGACGCCGCAGGGTTCGGGGCCCTCGGCAGCGGCGGCGCGAGTTCGACGTCCGGCGCGGCCAGATGCAGGCGCTCGGAGAGCACCGCGAGGATCAGGTCGAGTTTGGCGCGCTGGACGAGCAGGGGCGTGCCGAACAGGCGGGCGGCGAGGTGGGGGAGCATGGGATTGAACGCCTTGCGAGACGCTACTACAATTGTGGTAAATTCGTTGCAGGGCCTACCCAGGTGACGCCATGACGACGTCGATTTCCATCCGCATCGACCAAAAGCTTTACGAACAAGCGCGCGCCGAGGCGCTGGCCGAGCATCGAACCATCGCCGGCCAAGTCGAGTACTGGGCCAAGGTCGGCCGGGCCGCGCTGGACAACCCCGATCTGCCGGTCGGCTTCATCGCCGAATCGCTGGCGTCGATGGCCGAGCCGCGTGAGGACGCGACCCTCTTCGTGCCCCGGTCCCGCCGCAAGGCATGAGCTACGGTCTCAAGCAAACCCGTCGGTTTGACCGGGCCTACAAGAAGCTGCATGACAACGTCGCGGCCGATGTCGATGCCGCCACCGAAGTCATCGCGGCCGACCCGAACGTCGGGGAACGCAAGAAGGGTGATCTCGCCGATCTGTTCGTCTACAAGTTCCGCAGCCAGAATCAGCTCTACCTGCTGGGCTATACCGTCGATCACGAAGTCCGCTTGATCTATCTCGAAGCGGTTGGCCCGCACGAGAACTTCTATCGCGACCTCAAGCGCTCGTAGGCTCTACGGCATCAGCATCTGAACCATCCTTCTGCGGTGATTGAGGCGCGGCAGCCGGTGTCTGGTCGTGCCGCGGATCCGAGTCGAAGACCAGCCCCAGTTCATCGGCGCGGGCGTTGTCCGCCGCGATCTCGCGGTCGATGTCCTCGGCGTCGTAGCCGTAGGCCGAGATCGCCTCCGAGCGGCTCATCAGCCCTGCGCGGATCGCGAGCTTGAGCGCGTTGAACTCCTTCAAGGGATCGACCCACTGCCAGCCCTGCGGGATCCACTTGGCGGCCTGGTACGCGCGCCGGCGGCGGGCGTAGCCGGGCAGGCTCAGCGCCCCTTCGAGCACGGCCTGCTCCATCCAGGCCCGCCACACCGGGCGGCACAGCTGGTGCACGATCACCCCGTGCTGGATGGCCTCGCAACGGCGGCGGAACTCCAGCAGCCCCGCGCGGATGCTGGAGTAGTTCACCTGGGTGAGATCACCGGTGAGCATCTCGTAGGTGATGCCCATGGCGGCGGCCACCGCCCGGAACTGCTGGCGCATGAACTCGGCGTAGGAACTGCCGACATCGGCGGGGGCCGAGAACTTGATGTCCTCGCCGGGCTCCAGGATCTGCAAGGTGCCGGGTTCCAGCCCGGCGAGTGCCGCACCCTGGGCGTCCGGCAGCCCTTCGCCCATCAGGGTGTCCTCGGGGGCGAGCCGGGTGATGAAGCCGGCGAACATCGCCGCGGTCTTTTTGCGGACGAGCTCCGCATCGTCGTACTGGTCGAGCTCGTGCAGCTTCACCAGCGCCCGCGCGAGCCATGGCTCGCCGCGGATCTGCCCCGGGCGCAGCGGGCGGAACAGGTGGATGACCTCGGAGGCACCCACGCGCACGGTGTCGAGACCTCCCGCGGAGGTACCCGTGCCCGACATCGGCGCCAGGCTTCCATCCCCAGGGTGCGAGCGGGTGAGGTGATAGGCCACGCGCCGCCCGAGCCGGTCGAACTCGATGCCGGCGCGGATGACGTGGCCCGAGGGCAGGTCCCGGTTCAGGGTGATCGGCAGGTGCTCGGGCTCCAGCACCTGCAGCTGCAGGCCCACCGGCAGACCGTCCTCCGGGCGGCGCCAGCGCAGGCGCACCAGCGCCTCGCCGCCTTCGAGCATCGCGCGGCAGGCGAGCGCCTGCAAGCCGTAAAAGTCGGTGAGTCCTGCGGCGTCGGCCTCCTCCACCCAGTCCCACCACAACGCGTGGATGGCCTCACGCACGGCCGGCTCCTGCACCATGCTCTGCGGCTTGATGCCGGTGCCGATGGCATTCGCTACGAACGCCTCGATGCCCGCGGCCGCCCAGGCGTTGCGCCGGGCGAGATCGCGGCTCTTGGCGCGCAGTTCGTTCTGCGTGAAAGCCAGCGCCGCGACCGCCCCGGGATTGCCGACCTGCCAGGCGACGGCCCGGCGGCCGCCGCCCACGCCGTCGTAGGTGGGGCTGGTGCCGAGTAGGCGGCGCTTGAGCACATTCAGCCAGCCCATCACGTCCCCTTGGTCGTCGTGATCCGGATCTGCCGCGGCGCGCCGGGCCACAGCCCCGTGGCCACGGCCTGCTCGAAGAGGTCGCGTTTCACCTGGCGAATAGCAGCTTGCAGTTCCTCCACGCTGCGGTACTCGACCGTCTTGTCGCCGAAGCTCACGCGCTTCTCGCCCTTGGCGAGCGCGGCTTGCAGGGCCTCGAGGTCGGCTTGGGTGTAGGCCATCAGCGGTAGACCACGAGGTCGATCTCGGGGGAGTCGGCGAACGACGCCGCGGTGGTCGCGCAGCCCACATCGACGTGCGTCGGCGTCTTCTCGTCGGCGGTCGCGCGCACGATCAGCAGCCGTTGCGTGCCGCTGTTGGTGCTGCTGCGGGCCACGCCCACCCAGGCATAGTTCGCGTCCGGCAGCGGGCTGGCGAAGTGCACGCGGTAGCGCCCTGCGGCCAGCCGGGTGACCGAAGCGACGTTGTGCGCAGCGCGCACGACGACCTGGTTGCCGACATAGCCGAAACACACCCAGGCCCGCGCCAGCCCGGGGTGGCCGGCATCGATCTTGGTCTTGACCTCCAGACCGATGCGGCTGGCCAAGGCGGCGATGCGCGCAGCCAGACTCATCAGAGCAGCGCCCCTTCGAAGATCGCGACGAAGTCGGTGTCGGTGTCGCCCACCTCGGCCGCGGCCACGGCGCCGATGTTGCTGCGCGCCAGGGCCTGCTCGGTAGCCGTCAGGGTCTGCGCCGCGTCGAAGCGCACGCGGTGGTTCACCGCAGCGAGCAAGGCGTCCAGGCCGCTGGTGCCATCCTGCAGCAGCTGCTGGATCTCCAGCAGCGTGTCGTAGGCGGCATCGGCCCCGCCCAGGATCTCGGCCTTGAGCGTGTCGAGCAGCGTGACGATCTTGCTCGACGAGTAGGTGCTGGTGGTGGCGACCTGGGTGTCGTCGATCGCACCCGAGGCCACCACCGCGGCCTTCAGCTCGTTGATGGCCGCCACCAGGCTCGACTTGTCGGTGGTGGTGAGCTGGGCGAGGTTCCCGGCCTTCGCGCGGACGTCGTTGAACTCCTGCGCGACGCGCAGCACCAGGCTCTCGATACGGGTGGTCAGTGACATAGCGTCTCCTCGTCAGGACAGCCAGCGGCTCTTGATCACGCGCCGGCCGGTGGTTCGGGTGGCAGAAACACCAAGGCCACCTCGATGGGTGGCCTCGGTGATCGATTCAGTAGGTGTTTCAAGGGCTGGCGGACTGGCCAGCCCCAGTTGCCGCTCCAGTTCGCGCCAGTGGCGTTCCTCGAAGCGGTCGAGCCCCGCAGCACTGGCCGCGGTGCGGGCGTACACGTAGCAGTCCAGCGCCTCGTTGCGCTCGCGCATCTTCTGCCACTCGCGCACCGGAAAACCATTCCTGTCGCGGCGGGTGATCAGTTGCTCGGCGCAGAGCTGCTGGATGAACTCGGCGTCGATCTTGGGCAGGTGGACGAAACCGGCCGGGTAGGTCACCGTCACGCCGTCGTCGGCCACCTCCGCGCTCTGGCGCAGGTGGTTGTAGAACTCGAGTTTGGCGAGCCCCACCGCGACCGCATACACCTTGATGCCCCGGCGCAGCTTCTTGCCCGCCTGCGAGACATCGACCGCCGTCGGTGTGCCGATCAGGGCTGCGCCCCCCATCGAACCCGTCCGCACGCCCTTGACCGCCATCACCCGCGCGTCACGGCAGGCGCGCACGAAGGCGTAGGCCTCCTGCGTGGCAAAGCCGGTGTCCAGCGCCAAGCGCGCCAGCGGCATGGCCGCGCCCGAGGCGTGGGTCCAGGTCTCGGCGAGCATCCCGCCCAACGCCTTCCACACCGCATCGCGCGCGGTATCCCCCATCAGCACCCGGTGTTCGATGAGCCAGGCCTCCTTGCCACGCCCGAAGGCCCAGACCGAGACCTCGATGCGGTCCTTCTGCACGTCGGCGCCGGCGGTGAGCAGCAGGCCGCCGGCGGGAATGGTGCCGATGGCATAGTCCTCGCGGCGCTCCAGCAGGCGTTGCCAGTCGGGCGCTTCGCCCTCCTCGACCCAGGTCTCGCCGAGCTCGGTGTTCTTGAAAGTCTTGATGGCAGCGGCCGATCCCGACTCTTTACTGACGGCGGCTTCCCACGCAGCGGCGATCTCGCACCAGGCGCGCCAGCCCAGCGGGCTGTACAGCGACGACAGATGAAACCCCGCCGTCTTGCCCGAGCCTTCGGCCGTCGCGCGCCACTCGCCGTGCTCCAGCATCCAGGTCTTGTGGTGCTCGGCGATCGCCGTCTCGCACGATTCGCAGACGTAGGCCGCCGTCTCGGGCCGGCCCTTCTCCCAACGCAGTTGCTCGAAGCGCAGCCACTGCCGGTGCGAGCAATGCGGGCAGGGCACGAAGTAGCGCCGCTGGTCGGATGCCTCGTACTCGCGCTCGATGGCCGAGGCGCCCGCAATCGTCGGCGTCGAGACGATGAAGATCTTGCGCCGCGCAAAGGTGCGGGTGCGCGCCTCGGCAAGCGCGATCGCATCGCCTTCGCCCTCGACGTCGAGCGGGTAGGCGTCCACCTCGTCGAGAAAGAGATAGCGCACCGGCATCGAGCGCAGGCCCACCGCGCTGTTCGCGCCGGTCATCACCAGCACGCCGCCACGAAACTCCTTGGCGAGGATGGTGTTGCCCGAGTCGCGGCTTCTCGCCGGGGCGATGAGTTCGCAGAGCACCGGCGACTCCTCGATCAGCGGGTCGATGCGCTGCTTGGAGTTGCGCTTGGCCATCTCCACGGTGGGCCACACCGCCATCATCGGCCCGGGGGCGTGGTGGATCACGTAGCCGATCCAGTTCGAGCCGGTCTCGGTCGCGCCCACCTGCGCGCCCTTCATGAACACCACGCGCTCGATGGGCGAGGTCGGCGACAGGCAGTCCATGATCGCCTTCAGATACGGCGTGCGGCTGGTGCGCCAGCGCCCCGGCTCGCTCGAGGCCTTGCTCGACAGCACCCGGTGACGGTCGGCCCATTCGGAGACGGTGAGCAGCGGGTCCGGCGTGAGGCCCTCGCGCCAAGCGCGCTCGATGGCGTCCCAGCCCTCATAGGCGAACTCGTCCATCAATCGACCCGAACCTTGAGTTCCCCGAGCTCGGCGAGGTGCTCGCGCACGGCGGCATCCAGGGCCACGTGCAGGGTGTGAGCCTCCACGCCGAGCCGGGCCGCCATCTGCGCCGAGATCCGCGCCGGCCAGTTGAGCCAAGCGTCGCGTTCGGTGCGGGCGAGCTTGAACACATGCGCGATGGCCTGGTGGCGATCGACCAGTTCGCCCTTGAGGCGGGCCAGCCGCACCTTGTTGGTCTGCGCCTTGACCACCTCGTTGACCGTGCGCGCCTGCACGAGCGTGGTGCCGCCTGCGGGCAGGCCGGTGGCGAGGTTGGGGGCCGGATCCTCCGCCACCCGCACCTTCACGGTCCGGGAGCCCGTTCCCGCCTTCGGCGGCTCGGAGTTCCGGGTCCAGTCGCGGTCGGCCCGGTCTGGGTCGATGGTGCCGTCCGCCTCGGGCGTGATGCGCCCGGTGCGGATGGCCTTGTGCACGGCGGTGTCCGATACCCCACGGTGGCGGGCGTAGGCGCGAATCGAGATGCCCATGGCCCTTTTCGATCAAGTCATCGTCAGTTCTTGGCCAACACCCGCAGAAAACGCTTGGCTTCACGGGTGAACAGCGCGTTCATCACGTCACCCCGAACCACCCGATCGAAAGGACGCCCGATGAACCCCCACACCCCCGACCTCCTCGCCACCAAGCTCGCCGAGGCCGCCCTGACCGTGCTGGTGCGCACTTGCCGCAAGGAGGTGGCCGCCGCCAGCCGCGACGAGCTCGAAGCCGCCTGCGTCGCCATGCGCACCCAGGCACGCCCGGTCATCGACCAGTTGCTCGACGACGCACGGGCGGCACCCTGGGTGGCTGAAGCCGCCTTCCACGCCGCCGCGCTCGAACTGGCGCAGGCCGGCATCGCGGTGTTGCGCAAGGTCTGACGAGCAATGCGAAGCCAAGCAAGAACGCTTGGCTTCTCACGCGAACAGCGCGTTCATCACCTCACCCGATCACCACGCACCAAGGAGCAGACCATGACCCTGCGCATCCGCCAACCCCAGGTCACCGACACCAACGGAAACGCCCTCGGCACCCGCCTGATCCGAATCGAGTTCGACGAGCAAGGCCCAACGACCGTGATGCACGACGGCCAGCGTTACGACTTCACCGGCAAGACCGGCACCCACCTCAAAACCGGCTTGGCGGTGCGCGAGATGGCCACCGCGCGCGATGCGCGCCTGTGGATCAGCCTCGATGGCGAGCACCTGTGGGAAGACTGACTCGCGCCGATCCATCCCTATCCAGGAGCAGACCATGAGCACCATCACCCTCACCCCCACCCAGCACGCGATCCTGGCCCATGCGCTCGAGCACAGTGACGGCCGAATCGACTGGTTCCCCGAGCACATCCACGGCGGTGCCCGCCGCAAGGTGCTCGATGGCCTGGCCAACCGCGCCCTGATCGCCCGCCAGGGCGAGGTCTGGGTCGTCGCCGACGCAGGCTACGAGGCCCTGGGCGTGCCGCGCCCGGGTGCCCGCACCGCCCAGCGCCAGTCCTTCGTCACCAAGCTCGATGCGGTGATCGCCCAGGCTGAGCAGGCGCAGACGGCACCCGACGAGGCCGACCTGGAGGCGGCGGTGAGCGCCGCCGAAGCCACCTGGGCGCAGGATGCGCATCGCAGCGCCGAGCCCCGCCGCCCCCGCGCCGACAGCAAGCAGGCGCAGGTGATCGCGATGCTGCAGCGTCCCGAAGGCGCCACCCTCCGCCAGATCATGGACAGCACCGGCTGGCAAGCGCACACGGTGCGCGGCACCTTGGCCGGGGCGCTGAAGAAGAAACTGGGCCTGACGATCGTCTCCGAGAAATCCCCGGGCGGCGAGCGCGTCTACCGGATTCGCTGACTGTCAAAGGCGCGGCCTAAAGCCGCGCCGTTTCCCAAAGGAATCAATCAACGATCTGATGCTTGGCTTCTCGATCGAACAGCGCGTTCATACGGGTGTCGCAACCATCCACGCCAAGGAGCACAGCATGAAACCCACCCGCGCCATCCTCACCCACAGCAACTACGACGCCGACGACTACGCCTACCTCACCGCCAAGGGCTGGAGCGATGACGAAATCCTGGCCCGCTGGAGCGAAGAGGCTGCGCACGGCAACGGACCCTGCCACTGGGAAAGCGCGTCGGCCCGCGCCAAGCTGGCCGCCGTAACCGGTCGCCAACAGACGACGCGAGATGATTGAGATTGAGCTTGGCTTCCTGATCGAACAGCGCGTTCATACGTGTGTCGCAACGATCAACGAAGGAGACAACGATGACCACAGCCAAAACGATCCCCGTCACCCGCAACGAAGCCTGGGGCTTCTGGGGCACGATGGACGCGCACGCGCAAGCCGCCTGGCCCATCGCGATGAACGCCATCTACGACGCCACGGGACAGCCCTTCGAAGCGGTGCGGGCCTTCCTCGACAGCCGCCACGGACGCCACTTCGCGGACGAAGTCCTCAACCGCATGCATGCGGGCCATGCCCTCCACGACGCGATCCGCGCCGCCACCCGGCAGTGGATGGAATGGACCATCGGACGCCGCACCAGTAAGGACTACGGCATCCCGCGCGGGCTGCCCAATCTGACCGGGTTCGTGATTCACTGCGCGATCGCCGACGAGTCGCTCGCCGCCTGATCGAAGGCCAGGCCATCCGCCTCGCGGGTGGCTTGCTGGCCCGTCCAGTCCTGCCAGCGCCGCACGATCACGTCCGCATACTTCGGGTCGAGCTCGATCAGCCGCGCCACGCGCCCGGCCTTCTCGGCCGCGATCAGGGTCGTACCCGATCCGCCGAAGGGATCGAGCACCACGTCGCCGGGACGACTCGAATTGCGGATCGCCCGCTCGACCAACTCCACCGGCTTCATGGTCGGGTGCAGGTCGTTCTTCTGCGGCTTCTTGATCTGCCACACGTCGCCCTGGTCGCGGTCGCCGCACCAGTGGCGCGTCGCGCCTTCGGGCCAGCCGTAGAGGATCGGCTCGTACTGGCGCTGGTAGTCGGCGCGGCCCAGCGTGAAGGTGTTCTTCGCCCAGATGATGAACGTGGACCAGTGGCCGCCGGCAGAGCGGAACGCCGCCTGCAGGGTGTCGAGCTCGCTCGACGACATGGCGACGTAGATCGCGCCGCGGGTGTGCGCCATGATCAGCGCCAGCGCATCAAAGAGGAAATCGTAGAAGCCTTCACCCAGCGCATCGTTGAGGATGGGGCGGTGTTTGCCGCGCAGCTTGTCCTTGGCGCTGTTGGCGTAGTTCACGTTGTAGGGCGGATCGGTGAAGACCATGTCCGCCCGCTCGCCGTCCGGAAACAGGCGCGCGTAGGCCTCGGCGGTGGTCGCGTCCCCGCAGACCAGCCGGTGCGGCCCGAGCCGCCAGACGTCGCCCGGCCGAGACACCGGCTCTTCCGGCATCTCCGGGATGGCATCGTCCTCCGTCCGGCCCTCGATCTGGGGTTCCTCATCGGCCAGCAGTTCTGCCAGTGCATCGGCGTCGAATCCGGTGAGATCGAGATCGAAGCCATCGTCCTGCAGCGCCTCCAGTTCGATGCGCAGCAGGGCATCGTCCCAGGTCGCGAGTTCCGCAAGCCGATTGTCGGCAAGCACCAGCGCCCGCCGTTGAGTGGGCGTCAGGTGCTCGAGCACGACCACCGGCACGGTGGCAAGCCCGAGTTTGCGCGCGGCGGCCAGCCGGCCGTGGCCGGCGACGATCACGCCATCGGATCCCGCCAGGATCGGGTTGGTGAACCCGAACTCGGCGATGGAGGCGGCGATCTGGGCGATCTGCGCGTCCGAGTGCTGACGTGCGTTGCGGGCGTAAGGGATGAGCTTGTCGATGGGCCAGTGCTCGATGCGCTCGGCGAGCCAGCTCATGCGGCCGCCTCCGCCGTCTCGCCCAAGCGCTCGGCAGTAACCTCAGCGAAGGGCTGGCCGGTGGTCGCGAGCACCGGCTCCATGCCCGGGTGGTGCTGCAACCACCGGCGCAGCGCGACGTCCACGTACTCTGGAGCGAGTTCGATGGCGCGTACCGGGCGGCCGGTGAGTTGGCCGGCCAGCAGCGTGGTGCCCGAGCCCGCGAACGGCTCGAAGACGATCTCGCCCGCGTCGGTGTAGGCCTCGATGAAGAACTTCGGCAGGCCCAGCGGGAACACCGCCGGATGATCGATGCCTTCACCGATGCGGCCGCGCTGGCGCGTCACCTCGACGACCGAGTCTGGGATGCGGAACTCCTGCGTGGGCTGTCCGGCATGGTTCCAGGCGCCGACCTTGCCGTCCTTGCCGCGCATCGCGGTGGACGATCCGTCGGCGCGCAGGTGGGTTTCCTGCCCGGCCCACTTGCAGGGCACGATCTTGTTCGGTTTGCGCGCCTGGCGGTTGAAGTGGAAGACGAACTCGTGCCGGGGCGCCAGCCGCCCGGCCCAGTCGCCGGGCACGGTCACCGACTGGTCCCACACGTACCAGCCAAAGCGCCGAAAGCCCTGGGTGCGCATCCATTCGATCCAGCCGTCCCAGTACGGCTGCCACTCGTTGTCGCGATGCACGAGCCCGAGGTTGACCAGGAGTTGCGCGTCCTCGCGCAGTGCCGCGCGGGCAGCGCCGAACACGCCTTGCATCAGCGCGTCCCAGTCCGCGATGCCGCCGGTGGTGTAGTCGCGCTGGTTGGCATACGGTGGGCTGGTGAAGAGCAGATGCGCCCGCTCGCCCTCGAGGAGGCGCGCGACGGCGGCCGCGTCGCGGCTGTCGGCGCAGAGCAGTCGGTGTTCACCGATCAGCCACAGATCGCGGGGGCGTGTGACCGCCACCGCGGGCGGTGTGACGTCGTCCTCGTCCGGGTCGCGGACCAAAGCGCTCGTGTCCTCTTCGGCGGACGGTTCCGTCTTCTCGATGGCGTCGAGCAGGCCTTCGATCTAGGAGGCCGAGAAGCCGGTCAGGTCCAGATCGAAGCCGGCGTCGGCCAGTTCGGCGAACTCCAGCGCCAACATCGCCTGGTCCCAGCCGGCATCGAGCGCGAGCCGGTTGTCGGCGATCACGTAGGCGCGCTTCTGCGCAGGCGTCAGGTGCGCAAGCTCGATCACCGGCACCTCGGCGAGCCCCAGCTTGCGTGCGGCCAGCAGCCGGCCGTGACCGGCGATCACACCGTGCTCGCCATCGACCAGGATCGGGTTGGTCCAGCCGAACTCGGCGATGCTGGCGGCGATGCGCGCGATCTGCTCGTCGCTGTGCGTGCGCGGATTGCGGGCGTAGGGAATCAGCGTCTCGACCTCGCGGTACTCGACGTTGAGCGTGTTCAGGATCGGAACCTCGAAATGGAAAGCCCGCCGACGGCGGACCGTGGGCGGGCTGGGGGTGTCGGGGAGAAGGTCTCGGGCTGGAGGGCTGCAAACCGCAAACCCTGCAAACCTCGGTTTGCATCCTGACGGTGGCGAAGCGCCGCGCTCGCGCCCCCCGCATCGCGATTTCGGCAGGAAGGACCCGTTGATGCTTGGGCGGCTTCGTCGGGCGTCACCGCTGTCCAGAGGTTAGCCGAGATACTACCCCTGATCGGCCTGCTTTGTTGCACCGCTGAACGCCCCCGGATTCGCATCCAATCCGAAACTGTCGGTCAGTGCGCCCTGCGTTCATCAACGTTGCGCATGGGTTTGGAGGGGCTGCCCCTTCAGAGCACCGCCTCCAGCCCTTTGCGCTCGATGAGGTTGAGCAGTTTGAGCGAAGGGCCGCTGGGTTTCTTGTCGCCGATCTCCCACTTCTGGACGGTCGAGATGCTGGTGTTGAGCACGGCAGCGAACACCGCTTGGCTGATGTGGGCCTGCTCACGCAGCGACTTGATCTTTTGTGGCGGCATCTCGTGAACGTTGAGGTGGCACAAAGCATCGAACTCACGCATACGGCGCTTGTCGATCAGACCGATCCGGTTCAGGTCCGAGGCCATCTCATGGACCTCCCGCAAGATCTGCCCTTTGCGCTTTCTCATAGCCATCAGAGGTTCTGCAACCCGCCGATACGCTCACCAAGCCGCCGTCAGCCACCAAACTGGGCGCCGATATCGCGTGCGCCGTGCAGGACGCGCACGATGCTCACTTCATCGTCGGACGCGCAGAAGAAGATCACGTAGTTGCCATGAGCGCAGGACCGAATGCCTTCGCCGAGCTCGGGGCGCAGCCGGTACGCCTGGGGCGCCGCGGCGATCTTGCTGCATTGCATGCGAAGTTCTGCCACGAAGCTGACGGCTCGGCTCGGATTGTCCTGGGCGATGTAGTCGCCGATTTCCTCGATGTCGCTTGCGGCCAGCGGGGTGATGACGAGCCGGGTCATTTCGTGCGGCGCTTCGCCTGATCCCGGTACTTCGTCTCCAGTCGGTCAAAGACCTCTTCGGCCGGCTGCTCCGGACCACTGGATCGGCCGGCCGTGATGGCCGCGCGCAGTTCTTCCAGCTGCAGGGCGTGACGCTGGGCTTGCTCTTCCAGCAAGCGCAGTCCGGCGCGAACCACCTCGCTGGCGTTGTTGTAGCGACCCGAGGCGATCTGCTCCTTGATGAAGGCCTCGAAATGGGGGCTGAGGGCGACACTCGTCGGCATGGGCTTGCATCCTAACAGTTAATAACTGTTATTGGATTCCTGCAACACCGTCTTGTCAAGCGAACGGCTGGGCAGGCGGTCCGCTTCTCGGTTGCCGTTGAGCGCGTCCGTCACGATCGAGAGCGCCCGCTGCCACCTCCGCCAGGCCGTGGTGCGGTCGCAGCCCAAGCGCGCGCAGATGTCGCGCCAGCGGTGGCGGTCGGCGCGCATCCACACGAGGTGCCGTTCCTCTTCCTCCAGCCACTGCACCCAGCGCATGGCTTCGAGCATGCGCTCGATGGCCTCGGGACTGGGCGGGAAGCGCCGGATCGGGGCCTCGGCGCCAAGCGTCTCCCACGGCATGCGCCGAATCGCCGGCCAGGTGTTGAAGTAGCCCTGCACCCGCACGGGCGGCAGGCGGTGCGCGGTGATGGCGGCCTCGCGGAAGCGCTCGGCCACTTGCTCGATGGTCCACTCAGGCATGGCGTGCCTCCCGGTCTCCATCCCGTTGTCCATAGAGCCGCTCGCCGATGCGGCGGATCATCTCGCGCTCCGTCCAGTGAAGCCGCTCATCGTCCAGGCCGACGACGAGCAGGCGCTGCTCGCGCCAGCCTTGGCGCTTGACGGCTTCCACGTCCATCGGCTCGGGCTGCAGGCGTGCCAGCGGGCCACGGTAGCGAGGGGTCGGGATGTGCATGTCAGACCTCCTGCGCCGCGTCGTGGCGCTCGATCGCCCAATGCAGCAAGGCCAGCGCATCGGCCTCGTTGTCGTCGGCGGGGCTGTGGCCGCGAGCGCGGGCGGCGGCCAGCATCTCGTCCTTGCGCGCGTTGCCACGGCCTGTGGCGTGCTTCTTGATCGTGCCCACCGGCACGCCCTGGTAGGGGATGCCGTGGTGCTCGCACCAGGCGGTGAGCGTGGCCAGGAACCCGCCGTAGGCGTGCGCGGCATCGACGCCAGCGTGTCGGCGTACCTCCTCGAAGTACAAAAACTGAATTTCAGAAACGGATTTCTGAATTTCAGAAATCCAGCGCCGAAAGCGCAGGAAGCGCATGCCGCCGCCTTCGAAGCGTTGTGGCCGGAAGCAGGCAGCGCCGCTGGTGATGTGGCCGGTGCCATCGCGCAGCGCCCAGCCGGTGGTGGTGCCCAGGTCCAGGGCCAGGATCGTGGTGTGCATGGTGTCAGTCCTCGTTCGGTGGGGACTGACGCATCCGACGCACGATATCGATTACTCCCGTGAGGCGCGCGCACGCGCACGCGCGTAGAGACTTACGATGTACAGCGTCAGATGCGTCAGTCCGGCAGGGGGTCATGGGTGTTCAGTCGTCGGCATAGGGGGTGTAGGCGGGCTGCGTCGGGTGCTTGAGGCCCACGCCACGAAAGCCCCGGATGCCGGCGGCGTTGCGCCATTTCTCGACGCCGCGGGTGATCAAGAGGTCGGAGAAGCGGCGCTGCGAGCCGACGAACTCGCCAGCGGCCTCCGCCCACTGCTTCCAGTCGCTGAACAGTTCGGCCGTCAGCGACTTGGCATTGGCCTCGCGCACGCAGCGCTCGTCGAGCCAGCGGCCCAGCGCGTCCTCGGCTTCGAAGTACTCTTCGGTGGCGGCCACCACCTGCGGCGGCGGATCGAGCCGGCCCAGGCGCTGCCAGGCCAGGCAGCCCTCCAGCGCCCAGGCCAGGATCCCGTCGCGCTCGGCGAGCAACTTGTGCTGCAGGTGTTTGTCCCGCCGCTCGGGCGGCACGGTGATCGTGAAGGGGATCAGGTGCAGCCGGCGCTTCATGGCCTCGTCGATGTTGCGGATGGCGGGCTTGTGGTTGCCGGCGACGAAGAGCTTGAACTGCGGCCAGAACTCGAAGAAGTCTTGCCGCATGAACCGCGCCGAGATCTTGTCGCCGCCCGTGAGGCTCTTGACCTTGGACTCGGCCCAGCGCCGCCCTTGCTCGGTTTCGATCGCCGCTACGAAGCGCGCGCCGCGCAACCCCGCCATGTCGGTCGGATGGCGGTCGGTACGCGTCTCCATGAAGGTGTCCATTGGCGCGTTGGCGGCGTAGTCGCCCAGGATCGTGGCCAGGGTGTTGACGAACACCGATTTGCCGTTGGCGCCGGTGCCGTAGAGGAAGAACAGCGCGTGCTCCTGGGTGGAGCCGGTGAGCGCATAGCCCGCCATGCGCTGCAGATAGGCTTGCAGTGCCGCATCGCCGCCGGTCACTTCGGCGATGAACTGCCGCCAGGTCGGGCAGTCGCCGCCGGGCGTGGCGGTCGTGATCTTGGTCATGCGGTCGGCGCGGTCGTGCGCGCGCATGCGGCCCGTTCGGAGGTCGACCACACCGCCTGGGGTGTTGAGCAGCCAGGGATCGGCGTCCCACTCGGCGGTGGTCGCGGCGTGGCGGCGGTCTGCGCGAGCCAGGCGTTCGACGCCGCCGACGGTGCCGGAGGTGGCCAGCTTGGCCGCCAGCTTGGGGTTGTCGGCCTGGAGGGCCGCATGTCGGCAGACACCGCGGATCAAGTCGGTGGCCGCCAGCGTTTCCTCGTTGCGCCAGCGCCGACCGTCCCACACCAACCAGCGGCCCCAGGCCGCCACGTAGCG
This sequence comes from Rhodocyclales bacterium, assembly GCA_016235745.1. Lineage (GTDB taxonomy): Bacteria > Pseudomonadota > Gammaproteobacteria > Burkholderiales > Rhodocyclaceae > Tepidiphilus. The sequence continues at coordinate 39,095 of JACRJA010000018.1, forward strand.
CCAGTCGCGGTGGTAGCGCCGGGTGAAGGCCAGCGCCAGGGCATCTTCGGTGCCCCACACCGATTCATCCGCGCCGATCACCGGCTCGCCGGGGTCCGCAATGTCATGCACCTGCACACGCGGACCGTGGGCGAGGAAGGCCGCGACGTCGAAGCCCTCCATCACGGCGTCCGCCGCGTCCCAGCCGTCCGCCGCTTCCTCGGGCGGGTACAGGATGTGGCAGGTCTTCGCGCCCGCCGACAGAATCGCCTGGGCCGCCTGCACGGCGTACTCCCAGCCCGGCTTGTCGCGGTCAGGCCAGACCAAGACGGCCTTGCCCGCCAGCGGCGACCAATCGGTCTTGTCCACGGGCGCATTCGCCCCGTGCATCGCGGTGGTGGCGCACACGCCGGCGTCGATCAAGGCCTGGGCGCATTTCTCGCCCTCGACCAGCACGACCTGGGCGGCGTCCTGGATCCCCGGCTGGTTGTACAGCGGCCGCGGCTCGGGCGGGGCCATCTTGCGCCGTTTGGCGTCCCAGGGCCGGAACTCCTTCTTGCGCCCGGGCGGGTCGTAGCGGTAGACGACGGCGATGAGCTGCCCTTGTGCGTCGAGGTAGTCCCACTTGGCGGTGGCCGGGCCGAGGTCATCGACCGGCGCGTCCTTCTTGCGCGCACGCGACGCGACGGGTCGAGCACGACCGATCAGGTCCGCGGCGGCTTCGAGCACCCGATGGAACTCGGTGTGCGTATCGAGGCCGTGATGGGCGGCGATGAGGTCGAAGACGTCGCCGCCCTCACCCGTGGCACGGTCGGTCCACAGGCCGGCCTTGTCGCCGGCAAGCACCACTTCCAGGCTGTCGCCGGGGCTGCCCAGCACGTCGCCGATGAGGAACTTGCCTCGCCGCTTCTTGCCGGCCGGCAACAGGGTGAACAGCAGCGGCTCGAGCCGGGCCAACAAGGCCGCGCGGATCTGGTCGCGTTCGCCATCGAGGTTGCGCTGCGGTGCGGCAGCAGGGTCGTTGAAGTCGATCATTCGCCCACCTCGACTCCATCCGTTTGCAGCGCATCCCGCTTGTGCGCAGCCGTGCTGTGGGCCGCCCAGGCCGACAGTTCAGACAGCCGGTAGCGAACGAGTCCACCCAGCAGGTAGTGCGGGATGCGGTAGCGGTTTCGCATCGCCGGGTCGGCAAACCAGTAGTACGGCAGCCGCAGCGAGGCGGCCGCTTGCTTGGCGTCGATCATCGGTTCGACGCCACCCGTGAATGGCGCGTCCTGGCTCATGTGGTCCTCCAGCACCGGTCCTGCCAGGGGCACATCCGGCATTCGACGTGGGTAGGTTCGGCGAATGCGCGCGGCAGCAGTTCGCCCGCCTCGGTGGCCGTGATCACCTTCACCGCCCGGTCGGACATGCGCTGCGCAAGCCCTGCATCGAAGGGCACCCGCTCGGCGTAGATCTCCATCGTGTCGGCGTTGACCGCGGTGAAGAGTGCCGGCTGCTCGTGCAGGCCGAGATAGGCCTGGTAGATCGCCACCTGCGCGGCGTAGATGGGCTTGGCAACCGCAAGCCGGTGCTTGTCCAGCTCGCGCCAGGACTTCGCACCCAGGCACTTGTTCTCCCACAGCGCCGGGTAGCCAAAGCCCGGGCCCAGATCCGGCCCGGCGACGAGAACACCGTCCACATGACCCTGCAGGCGGCCGTCCAGCGCCGAGAAGCCCAGCTGCTCGCCGGCGGCGTTGCGCGTGCGCAGATCGAAGCCCGCCTCGCGCAGCCAGGCGGCCATGCAGTCCTCCATCACATGGCCGCGCTCGAAGACGCGCAGCAGGCGACCCTCGGTCTCGCGGCCCGGATCGACTGGCGCGTCGGCGACCTCGTACTGCAGCGCGCGCTCGCACGCCGCCCCCAGGCGCGAGGCGCCGAGATACGTGCGGCGGGGCTGGGCCGCGCGGGTCCGCTGCATGGCCGCGTCGATCAAGGCCGTGAGCTGGCCCGAGAAGCTCTTGAAGGCGTTGAAGTCCATCATCGCCGCGCCTCCTGTGGTGCGCCCTTGCGTGCCGCTTTGGAGGCAGACTCCGGTTCCACCCACGGCAGGTCGTCTTCCAGATCCGCGAAGGGGTCGGACACGGGGTCTTTGAGTCCCCGCACCGGCGGGTACTTGCTCGCCTCATGGTGCGCGACCATCGCCTCGGTGTAGCAGGTGACGATCGCATCGATCACCTGCAGCGCCTCGGCTTCCGAGTACGCCCCGAGGGGTTTGTCGAACCCGATGCCCTCGGCCGCCTCGCCGAAGGCCCTGAGGCACTTTCGCATCGCGGCCAGTTCGACTTCAGACGGATCGATCATCGCGACCTCCGTCTTGTCGATGCGCCCTTCTTGCGCCCGCAGCCAGTTGCCGTAGAGCGCGTGAAACGCCTCTTGGCAGCGCCGCGAGCAGAACACCCAGTCGATGGGATAGCGCCGCGCGTCGCCCACCGCATGGCGTAGATCCAGGTGGCCGTAGCCGCGCGCCTGTCGTTGGCAGACCCAGCATTTCACGCGCCCTCCCTCTTGCGCTTGGAGAGGGGGCATCCCGGCCTTACACCTTCCAGGAAGCCATCGGCTGTCAGGTGAAAGGTCGTGCCAGGATGCGCACAGCGGCACAGGCGGATCATCTCGCTCTGGTACGCAGGTGTGCAGTCTGCGCAGTACTGGCTCTCGCTCGGAGGGACGCGTCGGGCGGTCTCGCGCCATTGGCGGAACTGGGCCTCGCTGGAGAAGCACGGCGGAAACGCGCCCACACGGGCAATGCGTTGTGTTGCCATCGTCACCTCCTCACTGCGCCCAGGTCGGCTTGCCCGGCACGGCGGGACGCTGCGCGACGGCAGGCGCGGGCATCGCATGGGGCGGAACCACCGCCGCTGGCGCGCCGGAGGAGCCGCTGCCCGGGGTCTTGGGCGGCACGCCCATCAGCCGGGCGTAGTCCGGGTGGTCGGGCTCGACGGCGCTCTTGACGACGTTCTTCAGTTCCCCGCGGCCGTCCTTCTCGACGTCGATGCGGGCGAGGAACTCGATGCCGTCGAGCTCGTGGAAGCCCTGGATGCGCCGCGCGGCGGCGGCCTGCGGGCCGTTGTCCTGGGGATGGACGTTGCGGGCGCTGTTGAGGATCGCGCGCACGAAGCTGCGGCCCATCTGACCCCAGGCCGGGCCCTTCGGGGAATGCAGGCCGATGTTGCTCCAGAGCTTGCGCCGGGCGTACTCGCCCTCCAGCACCACGAACTCGGCGGCGAGATAGACCGATCCCGTCTCGAAGCTCTGGGTAGCGTAGCCGCCCGTCCAGCCCTGCGCCGGGTAGTCGAAGCCCCCGGGCTTGAGGGTCATGCGCACGCGGGCGAGCGTGCCCTTGGGGATGAGGTCGAAGCTGGTCTGTTGTTCGGCGTCGTTGAAGTCGTTCCAGGCGGTCATGGATCACTCCTTGGATGTCAGGATTCGAGTGGCGGCGGCGCACTTGTCGATCAGCGCGCGCAGGTTCGGCGGCTCCAGCAACTCGAGCTGGCCGCTTCGGTCCTTGGCCGGATAGCCGTAGGGATTGACGGTGTGGCAGACGAAGGCGCGGTAGCTGCTGCCGTCCTCGGCCTTGATCTCGGCGAGCGTCACGACCTCATCGACGATGCCGGGCAGTTCCGCCGCGGTCTTGGCGCCCTCGATCTGCGGTACGAACACCTTGCGGTTGAAGTCGTCCAGGCGCTCGTCGAGGATGGCCACGAACACGACGTGCTTGCCGCGCGCGTGCTGCAGGTGGGTCAGCGCCCCGATGAGCTCGGCGCCCAGCAGCCCGTAGGCGCCGCGGGTGTCGGGCTTGCCGGTGCGCTCGCTGTAGGCCTGCGGCTGGGTCTTGGCCCAGACGAGCGCCAGACGGGCGAGCACCGTGATGCTGTCGACGAAGTAGGTGTCGTACTTGGCCAGTTGCGCCGGGTCGCCGTAGCGCTCGCACACATGCCGGTAGTGCGCCTCGGAGTACGGCGCGTCGGCCGGCAGCGCCGGGTTCGGGCCGGCGAGGAACACCACCAGGTCGCGGAACTCCGGCCAGGTGGTCGGGCGCACGCAGTCGCCGCGCCAGTCCTTGACGGCCAGATCCCCGGCCTCGAGGTCGACGAACAGGGTCGATCCTTCCGGCAGCGTCTTGAGCTGGCTGGTCTTGCCGATGCCGCTCTTGCCCAGCAGCACGAGCTTGACGCCTTGCTTTTCGCGCAGCCGCTCATCGGCGGTGATGATGGGAAGGGCCATCACGCCACCTCCTTCAGCCGCTCGGCCACCAGAGGGTTCCAGAGGATCTGGTAGCCGCTGTGCCCGTTGCGGGAGTACGGCATCGCCTCGGCCCAGGCCTCGCCGGCCTCGGTCAGCTCCCACTCGTCGCGCTCGTTGCGGAACTGCAGGCCGTGGCGGGCCAGGCGCTGGTTGGTGGCCTTGGCCGACAGGCCGAGCAGCCTGCCGAGCTGGGTGGCGTTGAGCGAGCAGATCGCCTCGTTCGCGGCGGTGTCCCTGGCAGGAAGGGCGCGGCGCAGCGTCTCGACCGCCAGCCCCGTGTTCTCCTGGATGCAGGTGAGCGTGGCCGCCATCGCGATGCCGGGTTTGACCCCCGGTACCTTGGCCACGGCCTCGCCGATCAGCAGGATCGAGCACACACGGTCTGGGGTCGGGGCAGGCAGGGCCGGTGTTCCGGACAGCGCGTAGCGACCCGTCTTGCGGATCGCCGGCAGCACCTCGTGGGTCACCCAGCGCTTGAAGCGCTTGGCCTCGGGCTTCCGGCTGCCGAGGACCAGGCTGTACAGCCCGGGCTCGTTGACGACGGTCATCTCCTGCTCGCCGCCAGGGGTCGGAATTGAATTCCGGGCCTTTTCGTCGTCGTCCAGCCGGGCCACTGCCTTGTGGGTCTCGGGCAGGTGCAGGGCCGCACACACATCGGCCGCGACGAACCAGGGCTCACCTTGGGCGTCGGTGACCACGCGGACCGGCCGGCCTTCGAAATCGAACGGGATGAGTTCGGTGGGCATGGGTCAGTCCTCCGAGGTCAAGGTCAGCCGAAACGTCGGCTTGCCGGGCTTGACGGTGCGCGCCGGCTCGAACTGCGCGCGCAGCGCCGCGGGCCAGTTGTTGAAGCGGGACTCGGACACCGAGTACTCGACATAGAGGTAGTCCTCGACGCGCTCGCCGGCGGCGGCAATGCGCCGGGCCATCTGCGACAGCTGCGCCTGGTCCCAGGCCACGCGCTTCGGGACCTCGACCGTCACGCGCAGCGGTCCGTCGTTCAGGTGCACGACGCCGAAGTCCTTGCCGGCCTCGAGGCGCGCGGCGCGGGCCTGCTCGCCGTAGGCGGCCTCCAGCGCGGCGTCGAACTTCGCGCGGGCCTGCTTTAGCCAGGCGAGTGCTTCGTCGAGGTTGCGGCTGATCTCGGCCTTCTGCTCGGGCGGCAAGGCGGCGAGCTGGGCCACCGACAGCGCGGCCAGATCGGCGGGGTAGAGGGTGAGGTCGCTCATGGCAGCCCTCCTCACTGATAGGCGCGCATCGAAGTCGAGTAGCGCGCCACGCGCCGCTCATAGGCCTCGATGTCAGAGATGAGGTAGGTGACCCGGGCGCCGACCTTGCAAAAGACCGGGCCCAACTGCTCCTGGCGCCAGCGGCGCAGGGTGTGGACGGAAAGCCGCCAGCGGGCGGCGAGTTCGAACTCGTTGAGCGCGACCGGCGTCGTGCCTTCGGGTGGTGCCGGATAGAAGTTCCGGGTGGATCGAACAGATGCAGGGTGTTTCTGCATGGCGGGGCTCCTTTTGTTTGGAGCCCTCATTGAATTGCCCGGCGCTTTGGGCTTGGGCGAGCACTTTTTAGGCCTTCACGGGGCGTAGCCCGACCGGGCGCGAGCCAGGAATGCGCCGTAAGCCATTGATTCGTATAGCAAACAAGGCGCTTTTTCGGTTATTGCGATTTCGTTTATTTCGTTTAGAATGCCTTCCATCGCATCCGATCCGACCAGGAGAGCCCCATGACGACCCCCGCCATTCCCAAGGCGCTGCCATCGGCCGAGGACATCGCGCTGGCTCGGGAGTCCTCGCGCGTGCTGTCCACCGTGCTGCAGACCCGTGCCGAGACCCAGCAGATCGACTTTCACGACGACAAAGGCGCGGTGCGCTCGGTGACGCTGCCGACCTCGGCGCTGCGCCTGCTGCTGGATGTGCTGACCGAGATCGGCCAAGGCAACGCCGTCACCCTCATTCCCATCCACGCCGAGCTGACGACGCAAGAAGCGGCCGACCTGCTCAACGTCTCGCGCCCCTTTCTTGTGCAGCTGCTGGAGAAAGGCGAGATCCCATTCCACAAGATCGGCACGCATCGGCGCGTGCGCTACCAGGACGTGATCGCCTACAAGAACCGCATCGATGCCGAGCGGCGTAAAGCCCTGGATGAGCTGGCTGCCCAGGGGCAGGCACTGGGCATGGGGTATTGAGGCGGATGAGCTCGCACTTCACTGTCATCTACGACGCCTGCGTGCTCTATCCGGCGCCGCTGCGCGACCTGCTCATGCACCTGGCACTGTCGGACCTGTACCGGGCGCGCTGGAGCGAGCGCATCCACGACGACTGGACGCGCCATGTGCTGGCCAACCGGGCGGACCTGACGCCCGAGCAGTTGCAGCACACGCGGGCGCTGATGAACGCCCATGTCCGCGATTGCCTGGTCAGCGGCTTCGAGCACCTGATTGCGGCGGTGAACCTGCCCGATCCGGATGACCGGCATGTGGTGGCGGCGGCGATCCACGCCGGCGCCAGCCTGATCGTGACCTTCAACCTGCAGGACTTTCCGGCCGAGGCGCTCAAGCCCTACAACCTGGCGGCTCAGCACCCGGACGACTTCATCGTCGATCTGCTGGACCTGCAGCCGGCCCGGGTGCTCGAGGCAGCGGCCCGCCACCGGCGGTCCCTGAAGAACCCGCCCAAGACGGCGGAGGAATACCTGGACACCCTGCTGGCGCAGGGGCTGACCCAAACCGTGGCGCTGATGCGCCCATGGATCGTGGCCATGTGACGGCCTGAGGCGTTTTTTCGGGAGGGAGCATGGGCAAGAAGACCCTGACCAACGCGCACTGCCTGCTGGAGTTGACAGACACAGCGCCAGCCCATGTTCTGAAGTCCTTCAGCGCCTTGCCGGAGTGCCAGGCGCTGGCCCGAGGGTTCGACTGGTCGCAGGACGAGGCCGGTCTGCCGCAGGCGCTCGCCGAACACATCAAACATCTGCGCAAGGAGCAGCGCGAGCCGGCCGAGCGCGAGGCGCTGCGCGTGCTGCGCCTGTCCACGCCGCGCGGCGCGGCCGTGCTCTCCACGGTGGCCGAGCAACTCTACGACGAGGACCTGATCGCGTGTTTTCGGAGGCAGGACGGCGGCGAGGTAGGGCGTGCGGTCTGGATGCGCACCCACTCGGAGGAGACGGCCAAGCTGTTCGACACCGCCGAATCCATCGTCAACACCCGCGACCTGCGCGGCAACAAGCGCCTGCACGATGCCTTCGACGTGCCCGGCGATGCGCCGCCCTTCCTGTGGAACGACGGCGTCAAGAAGGCGCTGGAGGACCAGTTGACGCAGGCCATGCGGCTGGCCGAACCCTGCGAGGTCATCCATGTCGCGCTGGAAGAGGAAGACCGCAGCGGACGGACAAACATCACGCACTACCTGGTCGTGCGCTTTGCCGGTGAGCAAGTGGCGGCCGTGGAGATGCGCAACCGCCAGCGCAAGAGCTTCTTCTACTTCCCCGCGCGCGATGCGACCCTCATCTACGCGCCGCACCGCAAGATGGTCGAGGTCTATGCCGCCACCTTGACCACCCGTGCGCCGCTGGCCAACGTGCTGTCCAAGCACGGCTTCAAAGCGCCCCTGTCCAACCGGCCGCTGGACCGCTCGCGTTACGACCTGTCGCGTTTCGCTCGACCGCTCACGGATGAGAAGCCACGCATCGACGGCGCGAAGGTCGAGCGGCTGTACCTGGTGGAGGCCAAGGCATTGATCGGCCACGCCACGGACGCGGTGACACTGCACATCGACAGCGGCAAGGAGCTGCATGAGGTGATCGCGGCGCGCTGGGGCAACCATCCGTTCTCGCATCCGGGCATGCTGCTGGGCGTCACACTGGTTGCCGAGCTGGTGTTCGAAGGCGAGACCCAGGTCACCCCGCTGACCATCGTGCTGGCCGATCCCGGTCGCTGCAGCCTCTCCGGTGAGAAGGATGAGCGCCTGCGCCGCGTGGGTTTTCAGCTGCTCGAAGCCCTGGGTGTGCGTCGGCCGTTGCATCCCGGCTCCGGCCGTGACGACCCGGTTCTCCTCGCGCAAGTGTCCAGGCTTCTCGAGAGCGCGACCAGCCCGATGGATGGCTTCGCGCTGGCCAAGCTCGGCATCGACATCGAACGGTTCGAAGACGAAGGCATCCTCATCGAGGGCGACCGGATCACCGAAATGACCCTCCCGTTGGACGATGGCCCGCCGATGACGGTGACGCTGGAACGTTGCGCTGACGCCGACCAGGTTCGCTACCGCGACCCACTCACCGGCCACGACGTGATGTTGCCCGCTCGCTACGCCCGACGCTGGAAGGTGCAATTGGAGTGGCTGCGCGAGGAGCTTGTCACGGGGGTAGGGTCTGCCCTGAAGGCCGTGCGCGGCCAACCGTTCGACGCGCACGACCCGGTGTTTCTTGGCGAGATGGCAATCGACAGCCAGGCCGTCGCGATTTACTTCGCATCCCAGCTGTCTCACCCGCGCAAGTTTGCGAAGGTGGACGCCGCGCTGCGCCTGCGCCCTCGGGGTGTGGCGGGGGTGGTCCTCACCACGGCTTCGGCGCCATTTCCTTTCGCGGGGACCAACGTCGTGATCCCGATCGAGGACGTGCTGGCCGATGGTGGCAGCGGGACGGCCATCGACCTCGAACGGCTGAAGGTCGCCTACCGCCACCAGCAGCTGGCGGCGATGGGAGGCACGGCGGTCGCCCTCAAACTCTCGCCTGACGGCCATTCGGCAACGCTGTATGTCCCCGGCAAGCCGCCCTGGCAGGTCACTGGCAAAGGACGCATCACCGTCTTGCAGCGGCTGGTGGAGGCATTCCTCAGTGGCTCGCCTCACGTCAATACGAAGCGGCTGATGGACGGCACCGGCTGCACATCACCGGCCAACCTGTTCACCGGCAAGCGATCGCCCTGGCGCCAATACATCGAGACCGTGCCCGGCACACGGGCATGGCAGCTCAAGCTGACACCGCTCGATGCCGTCATCGTCGATGACAGTGAGGCGAGCAATGCGGCAGCCGAGGCCGTGAGCGAAGAAATGTGAAGCACGATCGCCGCAGCTCGCTGCGCCGTTCCGATTGATCGGCATTGCGATCTGTTTCGGACTTCGGCGCTCATCATGGATGACGGTTTCGATTCCCTGGAGCCGTCATGAACCACCTCGAACTGCCTTCTCCCGCAGACATGAGCCCCGCCGCGCGTGCGGGTGAGATCACTGCCATCCTCGCAAGCGCTATCGTCCGTACGCGTGTCGCACCGAAGCCAAACCAGCGCGACATCGAGCTTGGCTTCCTGCCCCACCAGCGCGTTCATACAACCCCCTCTCTACAGGAGCCGTTGTGATGAACGACATGAACGACAAGCACGCCAGCGTCGCCGCACGGATTGCCGAACTGGGCCACCTGCCGATGGCCGAGCTCTGGACGCTCTGGGATCGCTACTTCGAGCGCCGACCGGAGTTTCCGAACCGCACCTTTGTTGAATCGCGCCTTGCCTACAAGCTGCAGGAGGAAGCCTTCGGCGGCCTGCCCCCCCAAACCCGCCAGCGCCTGGAGGCCATCGGCGCCAAGCACTCCAAGATCAAACTGCGTGCCCGCGCGCGCAAGTTCGACTTCGCCCCCGGCACCGTGCTGTTGCGCGAGTGGGGCGAGCGTGAGCACCGGGTGACGGTTGACGCCGATGGTCACTTCGAATACGAAGGCCGCCGCTTCAAGAGCCTGACCGCCGTGGCGCGGCACATCACCGGCCAGCATTGGAGCGGCCCGCTGTTCTTCGGCCTGAAGGGAGGCGCCTGATGACGGAAATCGCCTCCACCAAGGCGCGCAAGCGCTGTGCGGTCTACTGCCGGGTGTCGTCGGACGAGCGGCTCGACCAGGAGTTCAACTCCATCGATGCGCAAAAGGAAGCCGGGCACGCCTTCATCGCCAGCCAGCGCGCCGAGGGATGGATTGCGGTGGCCGACGACTACGACGACCCCGGCTACTCCGGCGGCAACACCGAGCGCCCGGCCTTGAAGCGCCTGATGGCCGATATCCAGCGCGGGCTGATCGACATCGTGGTGGTCTACAAGATCGACCGCCTGACGAGGAGCCTGGCCGACTTCTCCAAGATGGTCGAGGTGTTCGAGCGCCACGGGGTGTCCTTCGTCTCGGTGACCCAGCAGTTCAATACCACGACCTCGATGGGGCGGCTGATGCTGAACGTGCTGTTGTCGTTCGCCCAGTTCGAGCGCGAGGTCACCAGCGAGCGCATCCGCGACAAGATCGCCGCCGCCAAGAAGAAGGGGCTGTGGATGGGCGGTCTGCCGCCCTTGGGCTACGACGTGCACGACCGCCAACTCGTGGTCAACCCGGCCGAGGCGGCGGTGGTGCGCCGCATCTTCGAAGAAATGCTCACCATCGGCTCGCCCACGCAGATCGCCGCGCGACTGACGGTCGACGGCATCACCACCAAGGCCTGGACGACCCAGGACGGCCGGGTGCGCACCGGCGCACGCATCGACAAGAAGTACCTTCACCACGTGCTGCGCAACCGCATCTACCTCGGCGAGATCTCCAACCGCGGCCAGTGGTACCCCGGCGTGCACGAGCCGATCATCAAGCGCGAGCTGTGGGACCAGGTCCACGCCGTGCTGGCCCGCGACAGCCACGCGCGCGGGGTGGAGACCAAGATCCGCTCGCGCAACGACGCGCTGTTGCGCGGACTGCTGTACGCGCCCTCGGGCGAGCGGATGTACCCGACCTACTCGCGCAAGAACGGGCGCAAGTACCGCTACTACGTCTCCAAGTCGGAGAGCCGCTTCGGCGCGCCGGGCAAGAGCTACGAGCGCCTGCCCGCCCGCGAGATCGAGGCGGCGGTCGTGGCCCAGATCCGCACCGTGCTGACCAGCCCCGAATCCATCGCCGCCGTCGTGCGTCACATCCAACGCCAGGGCGCACCGATTGACGAGGCCACGGTCGTGATGGCGATGGGCCGCCTCAACGACGTGTGGGATCAGCTCTTCCCGGTTGAGCAGCACCGCATCGCCAACCTGATGATCGAGCGCATCGATCTCGTCCACACCGACGAGATGCAGGGCATCCGGGTGAAGTGGCGCGAACTGGGCTGGGACGCCTTGATCGGCGAGTTCGCGCCCAGGAGCATCGGCGCCGAGCTGCTGGAGGTCGAGGCATGAAGGACGGGACGCTCGAGACCTTCGTGCCGCTGACCCTGCGGCGGCGCGGCGTGCGCCGGCTGGTTCAGCACCAGGCCGAGGACCGGGACGCGCACGACAGCACGCTCATCGAAGGGATGGCACGGGCCTTCCACTGGCAACGGCTGCTGGACAGCGGCGCGATGCCCAGCGGCTCGGCCATCGCGCGTGCCGAAGGGCTGCACCACTCGGTGGTCAACGAGCTGCTGCGCCTGACGCTGCTCGCGCCCGACATCGTCGAGATGCTGATGGCCGGGCGGCAGCCACGCCGGATGAGCCTGATCTGGTTCCAGCGCCATCCGCTGCCGGTGGACTGGGCGGCCCAGCGCGAGATCGTGCGGCGCTTCGAGGAGAAAGCGTGAGCACGAAGCACCGGGGACGCATCGAGGGAGCGCCGGTCACCCAGAAACTGCCGACGCCGGCGGGCGGCGTGAAACTGGAAACCTTCGTGCCCTGGCGGCTGGTGCAGCGCGGCATCCGGCGCGCGGTGATCGCGCCGCCCGGCGCACCGAAAGGTGTGGAGGTTCACTCGACGTGGGCCGGCCCGGCGCGCACCGAGGCCAAGGACACGGCGTTGATGCGCGCGCTCGGGCTGGCGCACCACTGGCAACGGCTGCTCCATGAGGGGCGGGTGGCGTCGGCGGCCGAGATCGCCCAGGCCGAAGGGCTGGATGTATCCAAAGTGCATCGCCTGATGCGGCTGACGCTGCTCGCGCCCGAGGTGGTCGAGCGGCTGATCGGATCGCCCGACCTCGCCGTCGAGAAGGTGCTGGGCCGCCCCTGGCCTTACGGCTGGCGCGAGCAGGTGCGGTTGCTTGACTGACGTCACGCCGCCCGCCGCCGCAGCCGCCTGCGGGCGGCTTTTTTGCGCTTCGTCGCGCCCGGGTCGCCGCCGCAAGGCAGTTTCTGACTACAACCGGGGGTCTCTAAGTCCTTGTCAGACAAGGAGGTGGCCTCTGGTTCCCACCACGGGCCGCAGAGAAAAACCGAGAACAGAGAGGCGCTGTCGGGGCGGGAACGGCGCCCAGACGGCGTGCGCGTCCGCAAGGCGCCGCCCGGAAACCGCGCCAATACTGGCGTTGCGGGCATGAAAAAAGGCCAACCGAGATCGGTTGGCCTTGGGGTATTGGTGGAGCCGGGGGGAGTCGAACCCCCGTCCGGAAGCCCTCTACAGCCAGGTCTACATACTTAGCCTACCGTTTGAGTTTAGCGCCGGTGTTGGTGGGCAGGCTCACCGCACCGACGCGAGCCGCCTTGGTTTTAGGCCCCGGGCCAAGCGGCCCGACCCGGGGACGAGCCTCTGTGAATGACGCTGCGAGATGGCTTACGCCATCATCCGGCCCAGGGGCCAGCCGGTGCAGCGCTCGCCGCCCTTAGGCGGCGAGAGCGAAACGCTCGTCGTTGGCGTTTATTTGCTTTCCAGTGGATTTACGAGGGGACTGGTCCTCGGTATGCGCTGTGCTGCTTTGCGACCCCCGTCGAAGCCAGGTACGGCCCCATTGGGTTTGCAAGGTGTTAGTGCATCGCATGGCGGAAAAGTTCCGCCGGCGGGTACACTTTTTTCACGTCGCCTTGCGGGCGGCGAGCAGGTAGTTTACCGCGGTTTCGTCGATTAGCCGATAGGTTTTCGTGAGTGGGTTGTAGCCCAGCCCCTGCAGGGCGACCGGTTCGAGCCCGTGCGATCTCGCCCAGCGGGCGAGTTCGGCGGGGCGGATGAATTTGCCATAGTCGTGGGTGCCGCGCGGCAGCAGCCTCAGCAGGTATTCTGCTCCCAGAATGGCGTGCAGGTAGGCTTTGGGCGTGCGGTTGATCGTGGCGAAGAAGGCCCTGCCGCCGGGGGCGAGCGCCGCGGCGCAGGCGGCGACGATGGATTCGGGTTCGGGGACGTGCTCGAGCAGCTCCATGCAGGTGACGACCTCATAGGTGCCGGGATGCTCGGCGGCATGGGCTTCGGCGCTTTCGAGGCGGTAGTCCACCGTCAGACCGGATTCCAGGAGATGGAGCTTGGCGACGTCGAGGGCGGCGGCCGAGAGGTCGATTCCGGTGACCTTGGCGCCGCATCGTGCCATTCCTTCGGAGAGAATGCCACCGCCGCAGCCGACGTCGAGCACGCGCTTGTTGGCAAGCGCGACGTGCGACTCGATCCAGGCGAGCCGCAGTGGGTTGATCTCGTGCAGCGGGCGGAATTCGCTCGTCGGATCCCACCAGTGGTGGGCGTGTTCGTCGAATTTGGCCAGTTCCAGCGGGTCGACGTTCGTCATGACGGTTCCTCCAAAGAAAAACCCCGCCGAGGCGGGGTTTTCCGCAGACATCGGGTGACCGGGATTACTTGTCGGTACCGATGACCTGGATCTCGACGCGGCGGTCGGGTTGCAGGCAGTCGATGAGTTTCTTGTTGCGACGGTTTTCCGCACCCATGTTCTTGCACTTGTCGCCGGTGACGGACATCTTCTCGCCCTTGCCTTCCGTGTAGACGCGGTTGGCCGGCACGCCCTTGCTGATCAGGTATTTCTTGACGGAGTCGGCGCGGCGCTCGGAGAGTTTCTGGTTGTAGGCATCGCTGCCGATGCGGTCGGTATGGCCGACGGCGAGGATGACCTCGACGTTGTATTTGCCGAGCTGCGAGACGATTTCGTCGAGCTTGGCTTTACCCTCGGGGCGCAGCGTGGCCTTGTCGAAGTCGAAGAGGGTGTCGGCCGCGAGCTTGACTTTCTGCTCGGCGGGTTTCGGCGCGGGGCGCGCGACCGGAGCGGCCGGCTTGGGCGGTTCGCATTTCTCTTTGGCGATCAGGTCGGGATCGCAGCTGCAGGCAAGCGGCTTGCCGCTGGCATCCTTGGCCTGTTCGGCGGCTGCCGGCGACCAGCTGGCGGCTGAGCGGACGCAAAGGCCGGAACCGCTCGTGACGATGACGTTGCGGGAGTCGGTGACGTAGGGCATGACGCCTTTCGGATCGACCACGATGTCGGCGGACATCGCGCTCATGGAGAAACCGATCGTTCCGAGCACGGCGAGCAGCTTGAGGCGGGTGTTTTTGGTCATGGCAACATCCTTTCTTGTGAAAACGGTTGGGACAAGGTCTGGGATTGCATCCTGAGGTTCATTATACAAGCACTTTTTCAGCGGATTTGCAACTGAATCCGCTGCCGCCAGTTTTGCGCCAAAGCGGTCAAATGGCTGTTGCTTTCGCGCAACAGAAGCTGGCCTCCGGCTACGCGTCGCCGACCGGCGACCCAGACGTCGCTGACGTGCTCGCGCCCGGCGACGAAGACGAGGTGCGAGCAGGGGTCATAGCAGGGCTGGGTTTCTACGGCGTCGAGGGCGACGGCGACGAGGTCGGCCGCCTTGCCGGAGCGGATCGAACCGATGCGGCTATCCAGCCCGAGGGCGCGGGCGGCACCGAGGGTGGCCAGTTCCAGCACGTGCATGGCCGGCAGCACGTCGGCGCGTCCCTGTGCGACTTTGGCGAGCAGCGCCGCATGGCGCATTTCCTGGAAGAGGTCGAGCCGGTTGTTGCTCGCTGCGCCGTCGGTGCCCAGGCCGGCGGGGATGCCGGCCGCGAGCCAGGCGGGTACGGCGGCAATGCCGCTGGCAAGTTTCATGTTGGAGGTGGGGCAGTGCACCAGGGCGGCGCCGCGCTCGGCCAGCAGGGAGATTTCGCGTTCGGTGAGGTGGACGGCGTGCACGCCGATGAGCCCTGGTCCCAGCAGACCGAGGCGCTCAAGCCGCTCCAGGGGCGTCTCGCCGTGGCGCGCGAGCGATTCTTCCCGTTCCTGCGCCGTTTCGAGCAGGTGGATCTGCACCGGCAGGTCGAGCTGGGCGGCGAGGGTGGCGATGCGCTCGAGGGGTTTGTCCCCTACCGAATAGGGCGCGTGCGGCGCGAGCAGGAAGGAGATGAGGGGTTCCTCGCGCCAGGCGTCGCGCACGGCGAGCCCTTTGGCGAGCGCCTCGTCGGCATCGGCTGCGTACGGCGTGGGAAAGTCGATGGCGGTGATGCCGAGCACCGCCCGCATGCCCAGGGCGGTGAAGGCGCGCGCGGCGGCCTCGGGATAGAAGTACATGTCGACGGCGGTGGTGATGCCGCCGCGCAGCATCTCGGCGGCGGCGATGAGCGTGCCGTCGTGGACGAATTCTTCGCTCATCAGGGCGGCCTCGCGCGGCCAGATCGCTTCTTCGAGCCATCGCCGCAGCGGCAGGTCGTCACCCACGCCGCGCAGCAGGGTCATGGCCGCGTGGGTGTGCGCGTTGATGAGGCCGGGAAGCAGCACGTGCTCGGGTAGTTCGACGCGCTCGCGGGGCCGCCAGCGGCGCTCCAGCTCATCGGCAGGACCCACGTCGAGGATCGTGTCGCCGCGGACCGCGACGGCGTGACCGGTGAGCAGCGCCCCGGCTGGTTCCATCGGCA
Organism: Rhodocyclales bacterium; assembly: GCA_016235745.1. Taxonomy (GTDB): domain Bacteria; phylum Pseudomonadota; class Gammaproteobacteria; order Burkholderiales; family Rhodocyclaceae; genus Tepidiphilus. The sequence goes on from JACRJA010000018.1 coordinate 54,965, forward strand.
GCAGCCAGCGAGGCAGGATGAGGGTGTCGGCGGACTGAAGCGCGGTCGGCTCGGGCATCGGCGGGCTCCGGAAAGGGGGTGAGTGGCGTGATAAAATAATGAATTCTACGGATTTGTACGGCGGTTTTTGCTCAATGGATTCTTTTGCCCGCGAAACCTTGCCCGTGCCCCTCGAAGAGGAGATGCGGCGCTCTTATCTCGACTATGCCATGAGCGTCATCGTCGGCCGGGCGCTGCCCGATGTGCGCGATGGCTTGAAGCCCGTGCACCGGCGCGTGCTCTACGCCATGCACGAATTGGGTAACGACTGGAACAAGCCCTACAAGAAATCGGCGCGCATCGTCGGCGACGTGATCGGTAAATATCACCCGCACGGCGATACGGCCGTCTACGACCCCATCGTGCGCATGGCCCAGGATTTTTCCCTGCGCTATCCCCTCATCGACGGTCAGGGCAACTTCGGCTCGGTCGATGGCGACAGCCCGGCGGCCATGCGCTATACGGAAATCCGCATGTCGCGCATCGGGCACGAGATGCTCGTCGACATCGACAAGGAAACCGTCGATTTCGGTCCGAACTACGACGGCAGCGAGCGCGAGCCGCTGGTGCTGCCCTCGCGCATTCCCAATCTGCTCATCAACGGTTCGAGCGGTATCGCCGTGGGCATGGCCACCAACATTCCGCCGCACAATCTCGGGGAGGTGGTTCGGGCGTGCCTGGCGCTGCTGGAGAACCCCGGGCTGTCCGATGACGATCTGATGCAGTACGTGCCGGCGCCGGATTTTCCGACCGCCGGGCTCATCGTCGGGCTCGAGGGCGTGCGCGAGGGCTACCGTACCGGGCGCGGGCGCGTGGTGATGCGGGCGCGCACCCATTTCGAGGAGATCGGCCGTGGCGACCGGCAGGCGATCATCGTCGATGAGCTGCCCTACCAGGTCAATAAGAAGACCCTGCTCGAGCGCATCGCCGAGCTCGTCAATGAAAAGCGCATCGAGGGCATCAGCGAGATCCGCGACGAGTCGGACAAGTCCGGCATGCGCGTGGTCATCGAGCTGAAGCGCGGCGAGCATCCCGAGGTGATCCTCAACCAGCTCTTCAAGCACACGCAGATGCAGGACACCTTCGGCATGAATCTGGTGGCGCTCGTCGATGGCCGGCCGCAGACGCTCACGCTCAAGGCCCTCATCGGGCACTTCCTCGCGCACCGGCGCGAGGTGGTGACGCGGCGCACCGTGTTCGAGCTGCGCAAGGCGCGCGAGCGTGGGCACATCCTGGAAGGTCTGGCGGTGGCGCTGTCCAACGTCGACGAGATCGTCGCGCTCATCAAGGCCTCGCCCACGCCGGCCGCGGCGAAGGAAGCGCTGCTCGCGCGCCGCTGGCATTCGCCGGTGGTGGCGGAGCTGGTGGCGCGCGCGGGCGAGGACGCGGGGCGGTTCCGGCCCGAGGGGCTGGGGGCCGAGTTCGGCTGGTCGGAAGAGGGCTATCGTCTCTCGGAAGCCCAGGCGCAGGCGATCCTGGATCTGCGCTTGCAGCGCCTCACGGGGCTCGAGCAGGACAAGATCGTGCAGGAGTACCGCGAGGTGATCGAGCGCATCGCCGATCTGCTCGACATCCTCGCCAGGCCCGAGCGCGTCTCGGCCATCATCGGCGAGGAATTGCGCCAGATCGCGGCGCAGTACGCCGATCCGCGCCGCAGCGAGCTGGTGCTGGAAGCCGACGAGATCCGCCTCGAAGACCTGGTGGCGCCCCAGGACATGGTGGTCACGCTGTCGCACGCTGGCTACGTCAAGCGCCAGCCGCTCGACGACTACCGGGCGCAGCGCCGCGGCGGGCGCGGCAAGCAGGCGGCGGCGGTCAAGGAGGAAGATTTCCTCGAGCAGGTGTTCGTGGCCAATACCCACGACTGGGTGCTGTGCTTCTCCAGCCGCGGACGCGTCTATTGGCTGCGCGTCTTCGAGCTGCCCGAGGGGGCGCGCGGCGCGCGCGGCAAGCCCATCGTCAACCTGGTTCCCATGGGGCCGGACGAGCGCATCCAGGCGGTGCTGCCGGTGCGCGAGTTCGACGACGCGCACTACGTCTTCTTCGCCACCGCGTCGGGCGTGGTGAAGAAGACGGCGCTGTCGGCTTTTGCCAATCCGCGCAAGGCCGGGATCGTGGCGCTGTCGCTCGACGATGGCGACCGCCTCATCGGCGTGGACCTCACCGACGGGACCTGCGACGTGATGCTCTTCTCCGACGCGGGCAAGGCGGTGCGCTTCGCCGAGGATGACGTGCGCCCCATGGGGCGCGAGGCGCGCGGCGTGCGTGGCATGACGCTCGAGGACGGCCAGCAGGTGGTGTCGATGCTGGTGGTGCGCGACGAATCCGGCTCGGTGCTCACGACCACCGAGGCAGGTTACGGCAAGCGGACGCCGGTGGCCGAGTTCACGCGTCACGGCCGTGGCACCAAGGGGATGATCGCCATCCAGACCAGTCGGCGTAACGGCCGCCTCGTGGCTGCCTGCCTGGTGCAACCGGGCGACGAGATCATCCTCATCTCGCAAAACGGGGTGCTGATCCGCACCTCGGTCGACGACATCCGCGAGATGGGGCGCTCCACCCAAGGGGTGACGTTGATGGCGCTGGACGACGGCGACCGCCTGGTGACGGTGGTGAAAGTGGCGCGTACGCCGGTGGTCGGAGACGAGGACGAAGGGGAAGAGGATGCGGGTGTATAACTTCAGCGCCGGGCCGGCGATGCTGCCGGAGCCGGTCCTGCGCACGGTGCAGGACGAACTTCTCGATTGGCATGGGATCGGTTCGAGCCTCATCGAGGTGAGCCATCGCGGCAAGCATTTCTTGGAGGTGATCGCGCGGGCAGAGGCCGACCTGAGGAAGCTGCTCTCCATTCCCGAGGACTACGCCGTGCTCTTCCTGCAGGGAGGGGCGACGCTGCAATTCTCCGCCATCCCCATGAACCTGCTCGGCGGCGGCTCGGCCGACTACGTCGTCACTGGCGCCTGGTCGCAGAAGGCGTTCGTGGAAGCGCAGCGTATCGCGCCCGTGCTTGGCGGCCGGGTCCGTCTGGCCGGTTCCACCGAGGAAAGCGGCTTCACCCGCGCGCCGCGCCCCGAGGAGCTCACGCTCGATCCGCAGGCGCGCTATCTCCACGTGTGCACCAACGAGACGATCCACGGCGTGGAGTGGCTGGAACTCGAGGCGCTGGAATCCACCGGCGTGCCCCTCGTCGCCGACATGTCCTCACACCTGCTGTCGCGCCCCATCGACGTGCGCCGCTTCGGCCTCATCTATGCCGGGGCGCAGAAAAACATCGGCCCGGCGGGATTGACGCTCGTCATCGTGCGCCGCGACCTCATGGCTTCGCCCTGGGAGGGCACGCCGCCGGTGCTGCGCTACGACCGCATGGCCGAGAACGGCTCGATGCTCAATACGCCGCCCACCTTCGCCATCTACGTCGCCGGGCTCGTGTTCCAGTGGCTCGAATCGCTCGGCGGGCTTACCGCGATGGCGCAGCGCAACGAAGCCAAGGCGCGCTTGCTCTACGAGTGCCTCGATGCCACGCCGTTTTACCGCAACGCCGTCGAGCCGCGCTGGCGCAGCTGGATGAACGTGCCCTTTCGCCTCGCCGACGAGTCGTTAAACGAACCCTTCCTGCAGCAGGCCGAGGCCGCCGGCCTCAAATACCTCAAGGGGCACAAGATGGTGGGCGGGATGCGCGCTTCCATTTACAACGCCATGCCGCGTGAGGGGGTGGAGGCGCTCGTCGCCTTCCTGCGCGATTTTGCCGCGCGGTACGCCTGAAAAGGGGAGGGGGATGGACGAGTCGGAACTCTTGGCGCTGCGTCGGCGCATCGATGCCATCGACGAGGAGATTCTTCAGCTGCTCTCGGAGCGGGGCCGCTGTGCGCGGCGCGTGGGCGAGCTCAAACAGGGGGCGATCTACCGGCCCGAGCGCGAGGCGCAGGTGCTGCGCCGCATCGCCGCACTCAACCCGGGGCCGCTGCCCGAGAGCGCCGTGCGCACCATCTTTCGCGAGATCATGTCGGCCTGCCTCGCCCTCGAGCAGCCGCTCAAAGTCGCCTATCTCGGCCCGGCCGGGACCTTCTCCGAAGCAGCGGCGCGCAAGCATTTTGGCAGCGCGCCGCAGTTCCTGCCGCTCGCTTCCATCGACGAGGTCTTTCGCGAGACTGAGGCGGGCAACATCGACTATGGCGTGGTGCCCATCGAGAACTCGGTCGAGGGCATGGTCGGCATCACGCACGATCTTCTCTTGCTGCATCCGCTGCAGATCTGCGGCGAGGTGATGCTGCGCATCCATCAGCATCTCATGTCGCTGGCGCCGAGCCTCGCAGCGCTCAAGCGCGTCTATTCCCACGCCCAGTCGCTCGCGCAGTGCCACGAGTGGCTCGCGCGGCACTTGCCTGACGTGCCCTACGTGCCGGTGGCGAGCAACGCCGAGGCGGCGCGCCTGGCCGCGCAGGATCCGGACGCGGCGGCCATCGCCGGCGAGGCCGCGGCCGAGCGCTACGGCCTCACGGTGCTCGCGGCCAACATCGAGGACGATCCGAACAACACCACGCGCTTTCTCGTCATCGCCAAACATGACGCCGCTGGCCCTTCGGGGCGGGACAAGACCTCGCTCGTGTGCTCCGCGCCGAACAAGCCCGGCGCCATGCACCGTCTGCTCGAACCCTTGGCCCAGTACGGCGTGAGCATGACCAAGCTGCAATCGCGCCCTGCCAAGAGCGGGCTGTGGGAGTACGTCTTCTACATCGACCTGGAAGGGCATCGGCTCGACGAGCCGGTCCGCCAGGCGCTGGCGGCGCTCGAGGAACGCGCGACCTTCCTCAAGCTGCTCGGTTCCTATCCGGCCGCGGCGTGGTGACATCGGCCAACAACGGGAGGAGAAGAGATGCGCGTCATCGATCACGTTCCGGCGGCGATCCGCTCGCTCGCCCCTTATCAGCCCGGCAAGCCCATCGAAGAGCTCGCGCGCGAGCGCGGCCTGAACCCGGACGACATCGTCAAGCTCGCTTCGAACGAGAATCCGCTCGGCATGAGCCCGAAGGCGCGGGCCACGCTGGACGCGACGGCGGCCGAGGGGGGGCGTTATCCCGACGGCAATGGCTTCGTGCTCAAGGAAGCGATTTCCCGTAAGTTCGGCGTCGCCCCCGAGCGCCTGGTTCTGGGCAACGGCTCGAACGACGTGCTGGAGCTGGCCGCGCGCATCGTGCTGCAGCCAGGCAGCGAGGCCGTGTATTCCCAATACGCTTTCGCCGTCTATCCGCTGGTCACCCAGGCGTTGGGCGCAAGGCCGGTCGAGGTGCCCGCCAGGGACTACGGGCACGACCTCGAGGCGATGCTCGGGGCGATCACCCCGCGCACGCGCGTCGTCTTCCTGGCCAATCCGAACAATCCTACCGGCACCTTCGTATCCGGCGAGGCGCTGCAAGCCTTCCTCGAACGGGTGCCAGAGGACGTGCTGGTGGTGCTCGACGAGGCTTATGGCGAATACCTCGATCCTGCCGAGCGCTATGACGCGCTTGCCTGGGTCGATCGTTTCCCTAACCTGCTCGTGTGCCGGACGTTTTCCAAGATCTATGGCCTCGCCTCGCTGCGCGTGGGCTACGGGGTGGCGCGTCCCGAGCTGGTCGATGTGATGAACCGCATCCGGCAGCCCTTCAACGTCAATTCCTTCGCGCTCGCGGCGGCGGCGGCCGCGCTCGAAGACAAAGCGTTCGTCGTGCGCAGCGCCGAGCTCAACCGCCAGGGGCTGCAGCAGCTCTACGAAGGGTTCGCGCGGCTGGGGCTGCGCTGGGTGCCTTCGCGCGGTAACTTCGTGATGGTGCACCTGGGCGATGCGGCGGCGGTGAACGAGGCGCTGCTCGATCGCGGCGTGATCGTGCGGCCGATCGCCGGTTATGGTCTGCCCGAGTGGCTGCGCGTCACCGTCGGTCTGCCCGAAGAGAACGCCCGCTTCCTCGAAGCGCTTGCCGACGTCCTTCGCAGCTGAGGGGGTTCCCATGAAGACGAAACCGGTGGGGCGCCTGGTGGTGTGCGGTGTCGGACTGATCGGCGGCTCGTTCGCGCTCGCCCTCAAGGCGGCCGGTCTGGTGGGCGAGGTGGTGGGTATCGGGCGCTCGCAGGCATCCCTCGAGCGGGCGCTCGCCCTGGGAGTGGTCGATCGGGCTGGCACGGACTGGGCCGAGGCGCTCGCCGGGGCGGACGTCGTGCTGCTTGCCATGCCAGTGGGGCAGACGGAGGCGGTGGTCAAGGCCATGGCGCCGCATCTGGCGCCCGGCACCCTCGTCACCGACGCGGGCAGCACCAAGCGCAACGTGATCGAAGCCTTTTACCTGCATCTGGGGTCGCACCTGGCGCACGCCGTGCCGGGGCATCCCATCGCCGGGGCGGAGAAGAGCGGCTGCGAGGCCGCCGATGCGGCGCTCTTTCGCGGCCGCAAGGTGGTGCTCACGCCGCTGCCCGAGAACGAGCCCGGCAGCGTGCTGCGCGTGGCGCAGCTCTGGCAAGCCTGTGGCGCGATCATCCGCGAGATGTCGCCGCAGGAACACGACCGCGTCTTCGCCGCCGTGAGCCATCTGCCGCACATGCTCGCCTACGCCCTGGTGCACGATCTCGCCGGGCGCGCCAACGCCGAGCAGCTCTTCGAGTACGCCGCGGGCGGTTTTCGCGACTTCACCCGCATCGCCGCGAGTCACCCCGAGATGTGGCGCGACATCTGCCTCGTCAATCGCCAGGCGATCCTTGCCGAGCTCGATCAGTATCTCTCGGAGCTCGCCTTCCTCCGCGCCCTGCTGCTGTCGGCCAACGGGCCGGGGCTGGAGGAAGTCTTCGCCAAGGCGCGCGCGGCACGCATGGCCTGGGGCGAGCGCTATGCCAATGATGCCAGCGGTGGAGGATCCGACGAATGAGCGCCTTCCTCGATCTGCCGCCTGCTCTGCGCGCCTCGGGCAGCGTGCGCTTGCCGGGCAGCAAGAGCATCTCCAACCGCGTGCTCTTGCTCGCGGCGCTCGCCGAGGGCGACACCCGCATCCGGGATCTGTTGCACTCCGACGACGTCGCGCGCATGCTCGAAGCGCTCGAAGCGCTGGGCGTGCGCTGGGAGCGAACCGGCGCGCACGACTACCTGGTCCAGGGCACGGACGGCGCTCCCTTCCCGGTGCGCGAGGCCGAGCTCTTCCTGGGCAACGCCGGCACGGCCTTCCGACCGCTCACCGCCGTGCTCGCGTTGATGGGCGGGGAATACCGCCTGCGCGGGGTGCCGCGCATGCACGAGCGGCCCATCGGCGATCTGGTCGAGGCCTTGCGCCAACTGGGGGCGCGTATCGAGTATCTGGAAAACGAGGGCTATCCGCCGCTTGCGCTCCATCCGCCAGCGCTTGCCTCCGTCGAGACCGTCCGTATCCGGGGCGACGTCTCCAGCCAGTTCCTCTCGGCGCTCCTCATGGCGCTGCCCTTGCTCGGCCGGCCCATCAGCGTCGAAGTGGTGGGGGAGCTCATCTCCCGCCCTTACGTGGCCCTCACGCTCGCGCTGATGGCGCGCTTCGGGGTGGAGCTCGTCGAGCGCGACGGGCGCTTCCACTATGATGGCCGGGCGCGCTACCGCTCGCCGGGGGAAGTCTACGTCGAGGGGGACGCCTCTTCGGCGTCCTATTTCCTCGCTGCCGGGGTTCTGGGCGGCGGACCAGTGCGCGTCGAGGGCGTGGGGCGTGCGAGCCTGCAGGGCGACGTGCGCTTCGCCGAGGCTTTGGAGGCGCTCGGCGCGCGCATCACCCTGGGCGAGAATTGGATCGAGGCGTGCGCTCCCCCAAACGGCCAGCTGCGCGCCTTCGACCTCGATCTCAACCACATTCCGGATGCGGCGATGACGCTGGCGGTCGTGGCACTCTTCGGCGACGGCCCTTCGCGCCTGCGCCGCATCGGCAGCTGGCGGGTGAAAGAGACCGACCGCATCGCCGCCATGGCCACCGAATTGCGCAAACTCGGCGCGACGGTCGAGGAAGGACCGGATTTTCTCGTCATCACTCCTCCTGAGCGGCTGCAGCCAGCGGCGATCGCCACCTACGACGATCATCGCATGGCGATGTGCTTTTCGCTGGCGGCTTTCGGCGACATCTACGTGCGCATCCTCGAGCCCGAGTGCGTCAACAAGACGTTTCCCGAGTATTGGCAGGCGTACCGCTCGGTGGTGCGGCCGGTGCCGGTGGTGGCGATCGACGGGCCGACGGCAAGCGGCAAGGGCACGGTGGCTGCGCGCCTGGCCGAGCGGCTGGGCTGGCACTACCTCGACAGCGGTGCGCTCTACCGGCTGGTCGCGCTGGCGGCGCTGCGCCGCGGCGTGGCGACCGAGGAGGCCGCGATGCTCGCGCGGCTTGCGCGCGACCTGGACGCGCGTTTCGCCGGCGAGCGCATCCTGCTTGCCGGCGAGGACGTGACCGAGGCCATCCGGACGGAAGAAGTCTCCGCCGCGGCCTCGCGCATCGCTGTGCACGGCGCCGTGCGCGAGGCGCTCCTGGCGCGTCAGCGGGCCTTCCGCCGCCGCCCAGGGCTCGTGGCCGAGGGGCGCGACATGGGCTCGGTCGTCTTTCCCGATGCCGAACTCAAGGTCTTTCTCACCGCCTCCGTCGAGGTGCGCGCCGAGCGGCGCTTCAAGCAGTTGATCGACAAAGGAATGTCTGCTAACATCGAAAAATTGCGTGAAGAGCTCGAGGTGCGCGACCGGCGGGACCGGGAACGCGCCATCGCCCCTCTGCAGCAATACCCCGACGCCGTACGGCTCGACACGTCCGAGATCGGCGTGGAAGAGGCCGTGGAGGTCATTTTCGATTGGGTCCGGACGCGCGGGCTTGCGTGATCCGGGAATTTTCATTCACTCTTTTTGTCTTGCGTTTTTCCTGATGGAGAAACGCCTTTGGAAACCGAAACGATGAACTCAACCGCCGTCGCCACTCAACCCACCGAAACCCAGGAAAGCTTCGCCGATCTGTTCGAACAAAGCCTCGTGCTGCAGGAAATGACGCCGGGGCAGGTGATCACCGCCGAGGTCGTCGGCATCGACGACAATTTCGTGATCGTCAATGCCGGCCTGAAGTCCGAGAGCTACATCCCCAAAGAAGAATTCATGAACGAGCGCGGCGAGCTCGAAGTCAAGGTCGGTGACTTCGTGCACGTGGCGATCGAGGCGCTCGAAGACGGCTACGGCGAGACGCGCTTGTCGCGCGAGAAAGCCAAGCGCCTGGAAGCCTGGAACGAACTCGAACAGGCTTTCGAAGAAGGTCGCATCATCAAAGGGGTGGTCACCGGCCGCGTCAAGGGTGGCCTCACCGTCATGGTCAACGGGCTGCGTGCCTTCCTGCCCGGTTCCCTCGTCGATATCCGCCCGATGAAGGACACCACCCCGATCGAGGGCAAAGAGCTCGAGTTCAAGGTCATCAAGATCGACCGCAAACGCAACAACATCGTCGTGTCGCGCCGCGCCGTGCTCGAAGAGACCATGGGCGAGGATCGCGAAAAGCTCCTCGAGTCCCTGCAAGAGGGCTCCATCGTCAAGGGCGTGGTCAAGAACATCACCGATTACGGCGCCTTCGTCGACCTGGGCGGTATCGACGGCTTGCTGCACATCACCGATCTCGCCTGGCGGCGTGTGCGTCACCCCTCCGAAGTCGTCAACGTCGGCGACGAGGTCGAAGCCAAGGTGCTCAAGTTCGACCGCGAGAAGATGCGCGTCTCCCTCGGCCTCAAGCAGCTCGGCGAGGATCCCTGGGTCGGCATCTCCCGCCGCTATCCGGCCGGCACGCGCCTCTTCGGCAAGGTCACCAATCTCACCGACTACGGCGCTTTCGTGGAGATCGAGCCGGGTATCGAGGGTCTGGTGCACGTCTCCGAGATGGACTGGACCAACAAGAACATCCACCCGAGCAAGGTGGTGCAGGTCGGCGACGAAGTCGAGGTGATGATCCTCGAGATCGACGAAGATCGCCGCCGCATTTCGCTGGGCATGAAACAGTGCAAGCCCAACCCGTGGGAAGAGTTCGCCCAGAACCACAAGAAAGGCGACAAGGTCCGCGGCCAGATCAAGTCGATCACCGACTTCGGCGTCTTCATCGGCCTGGATGGCGGCATCGACGGTCTGGTGCATCTCTCCGACCTCTCCTGGACCGAGCCGGGCGAGACGGCCGTGCGCCGCTACAAGAAAGGGGACGAGGTCGAGGCCGTGGTGCTCGCCGTCGACGTCGAGCGCGAGCGCATTTCGCTGGGCATCAAGCAGCTCGAGGGCGACCCCTTCACCAACTACATCGCCACCCACGAGAAGGGCTCCGTGGTCACCGGCACCGTCAAGTCGGTCGAACCCAAGGGCGCCGTGATCCAGCTCGAGGACGAAGTCGAGGGCTATCTGCGCGCCTCCGAAGCCGCGGCGCATCGCGTCGACGATCTCACTCAGCTCCTGCACGAAGGACAGCAGGTGGAAGTGGCCATCGTCAACGTCGATCGCAAGAACCGCAGCATCAATCTGTCGATCCGCGCCAAGGAACAGGCCGAGCAGGCCGAAGCGCTCAACCGCCTCTCTGGCGAGGGCGCTTCCGTCAGCGGCACCACCAGCCTGGGGGCGCTGCTGAAAGCCAAGCTCAACGAACAGAAACAGTCTTGATCGACCAGCGGCCATGACCCGTTCCGAATTGATCGAACGGCTGGCCGCGCGTTTTCCGCAGCTGCCGTCGAAAGACGTTGAGCTTGCCGTGAAACTGATCCTGCAGGCGATGGGCGAGACGCTCGTCGCCAACGGCCGCATCGAAATTCGCGGCTTCGGCAGTTTCACGCTCACGTATCGTCCGCCGCGCATGGGGCGCAACCCCAAAACGGGGCTACCCGTGCCGGTGCCGGCGAAATACGTGCCGCATTTCAAGGCGGGCAAGGAGCTGCGCGAACGCGTGGACCGGCACAAGGCCCCGGAGCCGGCGGCCGTGTGTTGAGCGCCTGGCGCTCGTCCCAAGGGAGGCGGCCCGCGAGGGCCGCTTCTTTTTTTCCGTCCGGCTTGGGATAATCGCACGGTGCGGACAGGGTTCCGCCAACCAGGGGAAGCGAGATGCGGATATTCGTTTGGGTGCTGCGGTTCGTCGTCTTCGGCGTGCTCGTCGCCTTCGCGGCGCAAAATCATGCGCCGGTGACCGTGGAATGGTTCGGTTGGCAGTGGCAGGCGCCGCTCGCCGTGGTGCTGCTCGCTACGGCTCTGGTGGGGATCCTGCTTGGCCTGAGCTTCACGTTTGGCACCCTCGTGCGCCAGAAATGGACGCTGTCCCGTCTGCGTCGCCGTCTGGAAGTCGCGGAACGCACGACCGACGCCCCTGATCGCATGCCTCCGCCCGCCGCATGAACGAACTCCAACTCTGGTGGCTGCTGCTCTTGCCCATCTTCTTCGGCGTGGGCTGGGTGGCCGCGCGCATCGATATGCGCCAGGTGGTGCGCGCTTCGAGCCGCCTGCCGCGCATCTATCTCACAGGGCTCAATCACCTGCTGCACGACGAACTCGATCAGGCGATCGAGGCGTTTCTCTCGGCCGCGCGCGAGAACCCCGCCACGCTGGAACTGCAGCTGGCGCTGGCGGTACTCTTTCGCCGGCGGGGGGAGTTCGATCGCGCGATCCGTATCCACCAGGAACTGCTTGCGCGCGAGGACTTGAGCGAGGAGCGCCGCAGCGAGATCCTCGCCGAGCTGGCGCTCGATTACCACAAGGCCGGCTTCTTCGATCGCGCCGAAGAGCTCTACGCCGCCTTGCAACCGACCGAGCGCAAGCACTGGGCGCTCGCCCAGCTGCTCGAGATTTATCAGGTCGAGAAGGATTGGCGCAAATGCATCGAGGTGGCCACGCGCCTGGCGCGGGACGATAGTCCCGCCTGGCGCGTCCGCCTCATCCATTATCACTGTGAACTCGCGGCGCTCGCTCTCACCGCCGAACGCTGGGACGAGGCCGAGCGCCACCTCGCGCAGGCGCGTGCGCTCGACCGGCACGCCGTGCGTCCGATCCTGCTCGAAGGAGAGGGGCATTTCCTGCAGGGACGGTTCGAGGCGGCCTTCGAGGAGTGGCTCACGCTCGAGCGCATCGCCGTGGAGCATTTGCCGCTGGCGATCGACCGGCTCATGGCGGTGGCCGAGCGCTGCGGCTGGCAGGCGAAGCTCTTGAAGCGCATGCGCCAGTGGCTGCACCGGCACCCGCAGCTCGACCTGGTCGACCGGTACGTGGAATTCGAGGCGCGTCACGGCGAGTCGGCGCTCGCCTTGCGCCTGTTGCAAGGGCTGCTGCGCCAGCAGCCCAGCCTGATCGTGCTCGACGAATACCTGCTGCTGGTGGCGCGTCACGTCGATCCGGCCTGGCTCGCCGACGTCGAGCGTGTGCGCGAGGTGGTGCACGGCTACGTGCAGCGGCTGGCGCGCTATCGCTGCACCCACTGCGGCTTCAAGGCGCGGCGCCATCTCTGGCGCTGCCCCGCCTGCGGTCAATGGGAGACGTTCGGCCCGGCGCGCGTCATCGAGATCGACGCGATCGCCGGCCATTGAGAGGAAAGCATGATGTTCGAGACGATAGAATCCTGGGTGGGCAAGACCCCGCTCGTGCGCCTGCAGCGCCTGGGCGCGGGCGAGAATAACGTGCTGCTCGCCAAGCTCGAAGGGAACAATCCCGCCGGTTCGGTGAAGGATCGCCCGGCGCTGGCCATGATCCGCGGCGCCGAGGCCCGAGGCCGGATCAAGCCGGGCGACACGCTCATCGAGGCCACCAGCGGCAACACCGGCATCGCGCTCGCCATGGTGGCGGCGATCCGGGGTTATCGCCTGATCCTGGTGATGCCGGAAAACCAGAGCATTGAGCGACGCCAGATCATGAAAGCCTATGGCGCCGAGCTCGTGCTCACGCCGCGCACCGGCGGCATGGAGCTCGCCCGCGACGTCGCCGAACAGCTGCAGCGCGAAGGCAAGGGCCTCATCCTCGATCAGTTCTCCAATCCCGACAACCCCCGGGCGCACTACGAAACCACCGGTCCCGAACTGTGGGAGCAGACGGCAGGGCGCATCACCCACTTCGTCTCCAGCATGGGCACCACCGGCACCCTCATGGGTGTGGCGCGCTACCTCAAGGAAAGGAACCCAGCCGTCGTCACCGTCGGCTGCCAGCCGCAGGAGGGATCGCAAATTCCGGGTATCCGCAAGTGGCCGCCGGAATATCTGCCGAAGATCTATCGTCCGGAGCTCGTCGACCGTATCGAGCCGATCACGCAGGCCGAAGCCGAGGAAATGGCGCGGCGGTTGGCGCGCGAGGAGGGGATTTTCGCCGGCATCTCTTCCGGCGGAGCGCTGGCGGCGGCCCTGCGCGTGGCGGCCGGAGTGCGCGACTCCGTCATCGTCTTCGTCGTGTGCGATCGCGGCGACCGTTATCTTTCCACCGGCGTCTTTCCCGCCTGACGATGAACGCGCCGACGCTCGTCTTCGACCTCGAGACGATCCCCGACGTGGCGGCGTTGCGCCTGCTCCACGAGCTGCCCGACGAGCTGCCCGACGAGGAAGTGGTGGAATACGCCGCCCAGCGCCAGCGCGCCCGCAGCGGCAGCGACTTTCTGCCGCATCACCTGCAGCGCATCGTGACGCTGGCTGGCGTCTGGGACAATGGGCGTGAGGTGAGGGTGTTTTCATTGGCTGCGCCCGAACTGGACGAAGCCGAGATCCTGCGCCAGTTTTTCGCCGCCATCGACAAGAAACGCCCCCAGCTCGTGACCTGGAACGGCGGCGGGTTCGACCTGCCGGTGCTGCATTACCGCAGCCTGTTGCATGGCGTGCAGGCAAGCGCCTACTGGGAAGTGGGCGAGCGGGAGACGGAATACCGCTACAACAACTACCTTGGACGCTTTCACTGGCGCCACCTCGACTTGATGGACGTGCTCGCCGGCTACCAGACGCGCGCCGCCGCCCCGCTCGACCAGATCGCGCGGCTGCTCGGTTTTCCCGGAAAGCTCGGCATGGACGGCGGGCAGGTGTGGGGAGCCTGGTGCCGCGGCGAGGCCGAAGCGATCCGGGCCTATTGCGAGACCGATGCCGTCAACACCCACCTCGTCTTCCTGCGCTTCCAGTGGCTGCGCGGCAAGCTCCTCGGCGACGGGCTCGACGCGGCGTGTGCGCGCCTCCGCACCCATCTGGAGGGACTGTCAGGGGCGCACTGGCGGGAATTTTTGGCGCAGTGGCCCTTGACAGCCGTCGATCCGAAGATATAATCCCCACCTCTAACAGGCGCGTAGCTCAGTTGGTTAGAGCACCACCTTGACATGGTGGGGGTCGTTGGTTCGAGTCCAATCGCGCCTACCAGACATCCTGGAGCTTCTCATGATCCGAACTACCCTGCGCTCTTCCTGACCGCCTCACCGGGGAAGAAGCTCCTGTACCAAGAATGCGGCCCGGTGGCCGCATTTTTTTTTGCCTGCGAGATATGAACATGATTCGAATCACCCTGCCCGATGGATCCATCAAGGAATTTCCCGCTGCCGTGACGGTGCGCGAGGTGGCCGAAGCGCTCGGACCGGGCCTGACCAAAGCGGCGCTCGCCGGCAAAGTCGATGGGCGCTTGGTCGATCTGTCGCACCGCATCGAGCACGATGCCCGCGTCGAGATCGTCACCGACCGCAGCCCCGAGGGGCTGGAGATCCTGCGCCACTCCACCGCGCACCTGCTGGCGCACGCCGTCAAGGAACTTTTCCCCGAGGCGCAGGTGACCATCGGCCCGGTGATCGACAACGGCTTCTACTACGACTTCGCCTACGATCGCCCTTTCACGCCCGAGGATCTGGAGCAGATCGAAGCCCGCATGCGCGAGCTCGCCGCCCAGGCCATCCCCGTCGTACGCGAGGAATGGCCGCGCGACCAGGCGATCGCGTTCTTCAAATCCCTCGGGGAGCACTACAAGGCCGAGATCATCGCCTCCATTCCCGAAGGGGAGACCCTTTCCCTCTACCGCCAGGGCGATTTCATCGACCTGTGCCGCGGCCCTCATGTCCCCTCCACCGACAAGCTCAAAGCCTTCAAGCTCACCAAAGTGGCCGGAGCCTATTGGCGGGGCGATGCGCGCAACGAACAGCTGCAGCGCATCTACGGCACCGCCTGGGCCGACGAGAAGTCGCTCAAGGCCTATCTCACCCTGCTCGAAGAGGCCGAGAAGCGCGACCATCGTCGGCTCGGCCAGCAGCTCGACCTCTTTCACTTCGAGGACTGCGCGCCCGGCGCCGTCTTCTGGCATCCCAAGGGCTGGCGCATCGTTCAGGCACTCCTCCAGTACATGCGCGCCCGCCAGGAGGCGGCGGGCTACGTCGAGGTCAACACCCCAGACGTCATGGACCGCTCGCTGTGGGAGCGCTCCGGCCACTGGCAGAACTATCGCGACCACATGTTCACCACCCAGACCGAGGACGACCGCATCTTTGCGCTGAAGCCCATGAACTGCCCCGGCGCGGTGACCATGTTCAAGCACGGGCTGCATAGCTACCGCGATCTGCCGCTGCGCATGGCCGAATTCGGCAAGGTGCACCGCTACGAAC
Source organism: Rhodocyclales bacterium (assembly GCA_016235745.1). Classification (GTDB taxonomy): domain Bacteria; phylum Pseudomonadota; class Gammaproteobacteria; order Burkholderiales; family Rhodocyclaceae; genus Tepidiphilus. The sequence goes on from JACRJA010000018.1 coordinate 70,555, forward strand.
CCTCCGGCGCCCTGCACGGGCTGCTGCGCGTGCGCCACTTCACCCAGGACGACGCGCACATCTTCTGCACCCCCGAGCAGATGGAGGAAGAGTGCCGCACCGTCGTGCGTCTCATCATGGACATCTACAAGGATTTCGGCTTCGAGCAGGTGCGCGTCAAGCTCTCCACCCGCCCCGAGCATCGCATCGGCAGTGACGAGGTCTGGGATCGGCTTGAGGGGGCGCTCGCACGGGCGCTCGAATCGATGGACATGAGCTATGAGCTCTTCCCTGGCGAGGGCGCGTTCTACGGCCCCAAGCTCGAATTCGTGTTGCGCGACGCCATCGGTCGCGACTGGCAGTGCGGCACCCTGCAAGTCGACATGAACCTGCCCGAGCGCTTCGACCTCGAATACGTGGCCGAGGACAACACGCGCCAACGGCCGGTGATGCTGCACCGGGCGCTCTTCGGCTCGCTCGAGCGGTTTACCGGCATTCTCATCGAGCACTACGCCGGGGCGCTGCCCGCGTGGCTCGCGCCGGTGCAGGCCGTGGTGCTGAGCATCGCCGAGCGCCATGCCGACTATGCGCAGCAGGTGGCCGATACGCTGCGCCGTCAAGGTTTTCGCGTCGAGACCGATTTGCGCAACGAAAAGATAAACTATAAAATCCGCGAGCACAGTGTGCACAAAATTCCCTATCTGCTCGTCGTCGGCGACCAGGAGCGGGAATCGGGAGGGGTGGCGGTGCGCGCCCGGGGCAACCTCAACCTGGGGTCGATGCCGCTGGAGCACTTCCTCGCGCGCCTGCGCGAGGAGATCGAGCGCAAGCTGCCTGCCCCCACGTCCAGTCAGACATAGGAGAGCAAGACCATCGCACAGGAAAAGAAAGTGCGCGTCAACGATGAAATCGACGCGCCGCAAGTTCGGTTGATCGGAGAGGACGGAGAGCAGCTGGGCGTCGTGCCGCTGGCAAAGGCGCTGGCGGTCGCCGAGGAGGCTGGGCTCGATCTCGTCGAGATCGCCCCCATGGCCAATCCGCCCGTGTGCAAGGTGATGGACTACGGCAAGTACCGTTACCAGGAGCAGAAAAAAGCGCAGGAAGCCCGGCTCAAGCAAAAGCAGATCCAGGTCAAGGAAATCAAGCTGCGTCCGGGAACCGACGAGAACGATTACCAGATCAAGCTGCGCAACCTGCGCCGTTTCCTCGAGGAGGGGGACAAGGCCAAAGTTACGTTGCGCTTTCGGGGGAGGGAGCTGTCGCACCAGGAACTGGGCATGCGCCAGCTCGAGCGCATCCGCGAGGATCTGGCCGATCTCGGCGTCGTCGAGCAGATGCCCCGGCTCGAGGGGCGGCAGATGGTGATGGTGATCGCGCCCAAGAAAAGCAAATAGATGATGGTCTTGCGCTTCGATTCGCGGTAAAATAAAAGTTTCCTCGCCATTGCGGCGGGAAGAGTGCCGCCGGCGGTTCGGCCGCGGTGCACCACAAGTGAAGCCGGGCCCATAAATGCCTCCGCCGGAGGCTGCCTGGCGTCATGTCATAGGAGAGCCTTCATGCCCAAGATGAAAACCAAGAGCGGGGCCGCCAAGCGCTTCAAAGTGCGTTCGAGCGGCAGCATCAAGCGTTCCCAGGCGTTCAAGCGCCATATCCTGACGAAGAAAAGTCCCAAGTGCAAGCGCCAGCTGCGCGGCATGGTCGAGGTTCATCCGAGCGACCTGCCTCTCGTCAAGAAAATGATGCCCTACGCCTGATAGGAGAACGACATGCCTCGCGTCAAACGCGGTGTCACCGCCCGTGCCCGCCACAAGAAAGTCCTAGCGCTCGCCAAAGGCTATCGCGGCCGCCGCAAGAACGTCTACCGCGTCGCCAAAGAAGCGGTGATGAAAGCCGGCCAGTATGCCTACCGTGACCGGCGCCAGCGCAAGCGTCAATTCCGTGCCCTGTGGATCGCCCGCATCAACGCCGCGGCGCGCGAATGCGGCCTCACCTACAGCGCCTTCATGAACGGACTCAAGAAAGCCAGCGTCGAGGTCGACCGCAAGGTGCTCGCCGATCTGGCCGTGTTCGACAAGCCGGCCTTCGCCGCTCTGGTCGAGCGGGCCCGCGCCCAGCTCTCCGCCTGAGCCGGCGAAGACGGCGGCAAAAAGGAGGCGCTTGCCTCCTTTTTCACTTCTGCAGCAGGAGCAAGCGATGATCGATCCGGATGGCTTGGTGGACGCGGCGCGACAGGCATTTGCCGCCGCGGCCGATCCGGCCGAGCTCGAGCGCGTCAAGGCGCGTTTCCTCGGCAAGGCGGGCGTCGTCACCGAGGCGCTCAAGAGCCTGGCAAATCTTCCGCTGGAAGAGCGCAAGCGCGCTGGCGCGGCGATCAACCGGGCCAAGGCGCACATCGAGACCCTGCTGGAGGATGCGCGTGAGTCGCTCGCCCGGCGTCGGCTCGAAGCCCAGCTCGCCGCCCAGGCGCTCGACGTGACCCTGCCGGGACGCAACGGCGGCGTCGGCGGTCTGCATCCGGTCACGCGCACGCTGGAGCGTGTCGAAGCGCTCTTTCGCTCGATGGGCTTTTCTTCCGTCGACGGCCCCGAGATCGAGACCGACTGGCACAACTTCACCGCCCTCAACACCCCGGCGGATCATCCCGCGCGCTCGATGCACGATACCTTCTATCTGCAAGGGCGCGACGACGTCGTGCTGCGCACACACACCAGCCCCGTGCAGATCCGCGCCATGCTGGAGCACACCGCACGCCATCGCGACGCGGTGCCGATGCCCGATCTGCGCGTCATCGTCCCCGGCCGCGTCTATCGCGTCGACTCCGACGCCACCCATTCCCCCATGTTCCACCAGCTGGAAGGATTGTGGGTCGGCAAGGACGTGGCCTTCGCCCACCTCAAAGGCGTTATCGCCTCCTTCCTGCGCGCCTTCTTCGAAACTGAGGCGCTCGCCGTGCGCTTTCGCCCTTCCTTCTTCCCCTTCACCGAGCCCAGCGCCGAAATCGACGTGCGCTTCACCAGCGGAGCGCTCGAAGGCCGTTGGCTCGAGATCGCCGGCTGCGGCATGGTGCATCCCCAGGTGCTGCGCAACGGCGGCTTCGACCCCGAGTCGGTGCGCGGATTCGCCTTCGGCATGGGGCTCGATCGCCTCACCATGCTGCGCTACGGCATCAACGACCTGCGGCTCTTCTTCGAGAGCGACCTGCGCTTCCTCGCGCAATTCCGCTAAAGAGGCCCATCATGAAGTTTCCCGAACGCTGGCTGCGCGAATTCTGCGATCCCCCGCTCTCGGCGGAAGAACTCGGTGAGCGGCTCACCATGGCTGGGCTCGAACTCGAAGCCCTCGAACCCGCCGCGCCGCCCTTCAGCGGCGTGGTCACCGCTCGCATCCTCAGCGCCGAGCCGCACCCCAACGCCGACAAGCTGCGCGTGTGCCACGTCGACGTGGGGGGCGAAGCTCCTTTGCAGATCGTGTGTGGCGCCCCCAACGCCCGCGCCGGCATCGTCGTGCCCTGCGCCCTCGTCGGCGCGCAGTTGCCGGGAGGGCTGGCGATCAAGCGCGCCAAGCTGCGCGGCGTCGAATCGCAAGGAATGCTGTGCTCGGCGCGCGAGTTGGGTTTGAGCGAAGACCACTCGGGGCTGGTCGAACTCGACCCGGACCTGCCCTCCGGCCAGGACATCCGCCAGGTGCTCGAACTCGACGAAGCCGTCTTCGACGTCTCGCTCACCCCCAATCGCGCCGACTGTCTGAGCATCTTGGGCATTGCGCGCGAGGTTGCGGCGCTCACCGAAGCGCCGCTGCGCGCCCCGCAGCCGGCGCCCGTGGTCGCGACGCTGGACGCCGTCCGACCCCTACATCTAGCCGCGCCCGAAGCCTGCCCGCGCTATCTCGGGCGGGTGATCCGCGGGGTCGATGCCAAGCGTTCCACGCCCGAATGGATGCGCCGCCGGCTCGAGCGCAGCGGCGTGCGCGCCATCCATCTGCTTGTCGACATCACCAACTACGTGATGCTCGAGCTCGGACAGCCGCTGCACGCCTTCGACGAGGCGAAGCTGCAGGGTGGCATCACCGTGCGCTGGGCCAAGCAGGGTGAGACTCTGACGCTCTTGAACGAGCAGCGCGTCGCGCTCGCGCCCGACGTGCTCGTCATCGCCGACGAGGGCGGCCCGGTCGCGATGGCCGGCATCATGGGTGGCGCGGACAGTGGCATCACGCTCGATACCGCCGACGTCTTTCTCGAGAGCGCCTTCTTCGCCCCTTCCGCCGTGGCCGGCCGCGCGCGTCGCTATGGGTTCGTTTCGGAAGCCTCGCATCGCTTCGAGCGCGGCGTCGATCCCGAACTGCCGCGCCGCGCACTCGAGCGCGCCACTGCCCTCGTGCTCGAACTTGCCGGCGGCTCCGCCGGCCCCATCAACGAGGCCGTCGTCCCTGAACACCTGCCGCGCCGTGATCCCATCCGGCTGCGTTCCGAGAAAGTCCCCGCCGTGCTGGGCATCCCTTTGGTGCCCGAGCGCATCTTCGCCCTCCTGCGGCGCGACTTCATCGACGTGCAGCAAGAGGGTGAGATGATCGTCGCCCGGGCCCCGAGCTGGCGCTTCGATCTCGTCATCGAAGAAGATCTGATCGAAGAAGTCGCCCGGCTGCATGGCTACGACGAGATCCCGGCGCTCACCCCCCTCGCCCCCATGGCGCCCCTGCCTGCCCCCGAGGGCGAGCGCACGAACGCGGAAGTGCGTGCCCGCCTCGTGCTGCGCGACTACCATGAAGTCATCACCTATGCCTTCATCGACGAGGCGCTCGAGCGCGAGCTTCTCGCCAATGCGGCTCCGATCCTGCTTGCCAATCCCATCGCTCGGAACATGAATGCCATGCGCAGCTCCCTCTGGCCGGGGCTGCTGCAGGCGCTGCAGACGAACCGCAAGCGCCAGCAGGCGCGCGTGCGTCTCTTCGAGCTCGGCCGCTGCTTCCTGCGCGAAGACTCTGCCGATGCCGCCGTGCCCGGTTTCGCACAGCCGCTGCGGCTCGCCGCGCTCGCCGCCGGCCCCGTCGTGTCCGAACAGTGGGGCATTCCTTCCCGTCCGGTCGACTTCTACGACCTCAAAGGCGACCTGGAAGCGCTGCTGGCGCCGCTCTCCCCCTGTTTCGAGCCTGCTTCTCACCCCGCATTGCATCCAGGACGCAGCGCGCGCGTGCTCCTCGAGGGGCGAGCCATCGGCTGGATCGGCGAATTGCATCCCGAATGGGTGCAGCGGCTCGAACTCGGCACCGCGCCCCAGCTCTTCGAGCTCGAGCTCGACGCGGTACGCCATCGCCCCGTGCCGCACTACCTTCCCGTGTCGCGCCAGCCCGTCGTGCAGCGCGATCTCGCCTTCGTGGTCGACGCGCACGTGCCGGCGCAGGCCCTGCTGGATGCGTTGCAAGGCGAATCCCCTGCCTGGGTGCGTCAGATCACGCTCTTCGACGTCTACCAAGGGCCGGGCGTCGAGCCCGGCAAGCGCAGCCTGGCCTTCCGCCTCACCCTGCAGCATGACGAGCACACGCTCACCGACGAAGAGATCGAAGCGCTGCTGCAGCGCCTTTGTGCCCGGATCGAGACGCAATTCGCTGCCCGCCTGAGGCAACAATGACGATGAGGAACATCCCATGACTGCCCAGCTCACCAAGGCCGAGCTCGCCGACATCCTGTTCGAGCGCGTCGGCCTCGCCAAACGCGAAAGCAAAGAGCTCGTCGACGCCTTCTTCACCGAGATCGAAGACGCGCTCGAACGCGGCGAAACGGTTAAACTTTCCGGGTTCGGCAACTTCGAGCTGCGCGACAAGCCGCAGCGCCCGGGGCGCAACCCCAAGACCGGCGAAGAAGTCCCCATCCCGCCCCGGCGGGTGGTCACCTTCCACGCCAGCCAGAAGCTCAAACACGCAGTGGAGCGACTGACGCATGGAGAAGAAACCCGCTGAGGGCGGCGCCTTGCCGCCCATCCCGCCCAAGCGCTACTTCACGATCGGCGAAGTGGCGCAGCTGTGCGACGTCAAGCCCCATGTGCTGCGCTACTGGGAGCAGGAATTCACCCAACTGCGACCTGCCAAGCGGGCCAATCGCCGCTACTATCAGCACCACGAAGTGCTCCTCGTGCGCCGCATCCGGCATCTGCTCTACGACGAAGGCTATACCATCGCCGGGGCGCGTCAGCGGCTCGGTGAAGAGCATCTCGTCGAGACCGCAGCCAGTGCGGCCCTCGAGCAATTGCACACCCGCATGCAGCAGGTTCGCGGAGAGCTCGAATCGCTCCTGGGTCAATTGCGCAACTGAAAAAACTGCACGAGGGGGCTTGCATTGCAAGTCGCGTCCCCCTACAATCCGCCTCCCTGCTGCATGGGGCGCCCCTGTGGGTTGAAGAAGTTTGGGGGAGTTGACAGTGGCGCAGGAGTAAGGAATAATGCTGGTTCTGCCGCGCTGCTGATGCGGTGTGGTGGGAAGGGTTCTTTAAGAATTTGGGGACAGTCGAGCGGTGTGGGTGCTGGCGCGGAGAGCGTGCTGGCACGCGCATCGCCAGATGCGTGCGAGGTTTATTGGATTGAACCTGAGAGTTTGATCCTGGCTCAGATTGAACGCTGGCGGCATGCCTTACACATGCAAGTCGAACGGCAGCGCGGGCTTCGGCCTGGCGGCGAGTGGCGAACGGGTGAGTAATGCATCGGAACGTACCCGAGAGAGGGGGATAACCGGCCGAAAGGCTGGCTAATACCGCATGAACTCGCAAGAGCAAAGCGGGGGACCTTCGGGCCTCGCGCTCTCGGAGCGGCCGATGTCCGATTAGCTAGTTGGTGAGGTAAAGGCTCACCAAGGCGACGATCGGTAGCGGGTCTGAGAGGACGATCCGCCACACTGGGACTGAGACACGGCCCAGACTCCTACGGGAGGCAGCAGTGGGGAATCTTGTACAATGGTCGCAAGCCTGATCCAGCAATGCCGCGTGGGTGAAGAAGGCCTTCGGGTTGTAA
>JACRJA010000020.1 GCA_016235745.1 Rhodocyclales bacterium
TCCCTGGAGCAGCTCGCCCGTGCCCGCGGCATCCAGCTCACCCGCCGGGGCAAGGACCTCTTCGGCCTCTGCCCCTGGCACCCGGACAAGAACCCGAGCCTCTCCATCGACCCCTCTGGCAACCGTTTCCACTGCTTCGGATGCGGCGTCAAGGGCTCCGTCATCGACTGGGTCATGAAGACCTTTGGTGTCGGGGTCGGCAAGGCGATCGAGCTCTTGCGCGCCGAAGTGCCCCTCATCAGCGCCGGTGGGCCCACACGCATCGTCAAGCGCGCCTCCGTTCCGCTCTTGCCTTGCCCGCTCGACTTCCACGCCGACGATCAGACGCTGGTCTCCCAGTCCGCGCTCTACTACCACGGCCGGCTCCGCTTGAACTCGAACGCCCTGGCCTATCTCGCCAAGCGCGGCCTGACCTCAGACGAGGCGATCGACCACTTCAAGATCGGCTACGTCGACCGCTCGCTCGGATGGACGATCCCGGAGAAGAACCGCAAGGACGGCGCCGCGATCCGCGAGCGCCTGGAGAAGCTCGGCATCCTGCGCAAGAAGACCGGACATGAGTGCTACCGCGGCATGCTCACGATCCCCACCTTCGACGAAGACGGCAAGATCGTCGGCCTCTACGGCCGCCGCGCCACGGACGCTCTCGGCAAGGGTGAGCTCAAGCACCTGAACCTGCCGGGCCACTTGCTCGGCCTCATCAACCGTGCTGCTTTCGCCTCGACCGACGAGATCATCCTCTGCGAGGCGCCTCTCGATGCGCTCACTTTCTGGGTCGCCGGCTACAGGAACGTGACCTGCTCCTTCGGCACCAACGGCTTCACCGACACCCACCGCGAGGCCTTCGAACGTCACGGGATCCGCCGCGTCCTCATCGCCTACGACCGCGACGAGGCCGGCGAAGCGGCCGCCGCCGCCCTGGCCGCCGAGCTGCTCGCGCGTGGCATCGAGTGCTACCGGATTCTCTTCCCGAAGGGGATGGATGCCAATGACTATGCCCGCAAGGTCACTCCCACGGCCAAGAGTCTGGGGATCGCCATCCGCAGGGCCGAGTGGCTGGGAGGCGGCGCGGCTCCCCAGCGCGGGCCCGGGGCCGTGAGCGCACCCGTCCCGGGCCTCCTGGTGGCCATGAGCAGCAGCGAGGCGATGGCGACATCCCCGGCCATAGGCGGCGACGGAACAGCCGAATCCCCTTCCTTAGCCGCTGGAGCGCCGGCGGCAAGTGACCTGGAAAGCACCTCCAGCGACGCGGCGGAATCCGGCACGCCAGATAATGCGGTGTCAAAGGAGCCTATAACTCCTTCGGCTCTTCCGACGCCAGAACCACCGGCAGCCTCGCCCGTGCCGGCCGCACCCAAACCCGCCCTGGCTTGCCGGGCGGCAAACGGACAAGTCACGCTCGCGCGCGGTGGACGCACCTACACGGTGCGGGGGCTCGAGAAGAACATGAGCTTCGATCTGCTCCGCGTCAACGTCACCGTGCGCTCGGCCGTCGGCCTCCACGTCGACACCCTCGACATGCTCTCCGCCCGCCAGCGCGTCGCCTTCGAGAAAGCCGCGTCCGCCGAACTTGCCTGCGGCGAGGCCGTCGTCCACGACGACCTGGGCGCTCTGCTCATGGCCCTTCAGGACTTGCAGGATGACGCCATCAAGAAGGCACTCGCCCCCGCGCCCACGACGCCCGAGATGACCGCTGAAGCTCGAGCCGACGCCCTGGAGCTGCTCCACGACCCGCGCCTGGTGGAGCGCATCGTCAGCGACTTTGCGGCCTACGGCATCATCGGCGAGGGCTTGAACACGCTCACCGGCCTTCTCGCCTCGCTTTCCCGCAAGCTCGAGCACCCGCTCGCCGTCA
>JACRJA010000019.1 GCA_016235745.1 Rhodocyclales bacterium
CTGCCTGCGCCTGGTCTCGGCGCTGCTGGCCGAACTCGACGACGAGTGGATGACCGGCAAGGTCTATCTCAACCTCAACCCGTAACCCCAGCGTCATGACCAACACCACGGAAATTTACAGAAAAAAGGTTGCACAACCCTGACGCTTCTAGAGCCTCTCTGAGCGAATAACGAGGTGAGCGTGTAGGGTAGCCTGCCCATGGCGATTAAAAGGCGCTGAAGGCCTCTGTGATCGAGCGCCAGGGAAAGGATGCTTCCTCTTGGCGCTGATGCCTGCCTAGGCGCAGGGCGATTCAAAAGTCTGGCGCCCTTCGCTAGAGTACCGCCCGCCCACCGTCATAGTATTTCGTTATGACAGATAGGATGAGGCAGCGTTTTACGGTCCCATCCACCACGCGCCAGGATGGAATAAGCCCACGCGCTGCATGGACTTCGCCAAGAGGAAAAGGGGGAAGCGTACCGCCGCCCCCTTCCGCCCTAGCAAGCGCCAAGATGACGTAGCGAAACGCTAGTCCATCCTGCCTGTAAATAACTTTTATTTATCAAGCTATTACTCTAACTTATTGATCTGCATATGAAAATCCCAGGCACCGCCTCAAGATCAGCTCGAAGCCAGGCGCAAGCCGTGCTCGAACGTCAGCCTTGGAAGCATTGCCGCAGCGGTAGGCGCCGTCGCCGTGCAGGTGCCGACATTCCATGCAGCAACGCCGGTCGTCCTGGTCGCGATCCCTTAACACCAGCTCATCGGCCAGCCGCTCAGCCTCACTTGGCGTGAAGCCGCGACGCTCGAAGAGCCGCTGCCGCGCCACGAAGGTCTCGATCTCGGCCATGGTCATCGCGGAACTGTGCGGCCAAGCGTAGCGGTCGGGGTCGGGTGGTGCGGTCGATGCTGGGGGTTCTGGGTCTTCCGCAGCGCCTTCTATTTTTTGAAAACCCCCCGGAAGGTACGCTACAAAACCTACAAAACCCCCTGCCGTGGGATCTTGGCAGGGTTTCGTAGCTTTCGTAGCGTCGGTTTCTGGGGGGTTTTCATTTTTCAGCCTCGCGAGCCAAGGTTTCGTGCTTTCGCCATCCCTGCGCCTTCGTGGGGGTTTCGTAGGTTTTGTAGCGTGGGGTTCTTGGGGTTTTTGTTTTTTCAGCAGCTCAAGCCAGCTCATGATTTCCTCCCTACCAGCAGCGACGGATGGATCAAGTAGCGCTCGCTTGGCCTTCCGCCCGCCAATCCCGGCGGCGCTATCTCCTTCGCCAGCCAGCCATAGTCCACCAGCAGCTCGGCAGCCTTGCGCACGTCTTCGACCGAAGTCAGCCCAGCCCAATGTTTCACGGCCACCTGCCGGGGCGTGAAAGCCTCCCACGGCGCCCCGTCGCCATCGCACAGTTTGCCGCCCTTGATCTTGGCGAGCAGCGCATGTGCTCCGGTCGTCTCGGGGATCACCGCCGCCGCGTAGAGCCGCTCGGCGTGCGTGCGCAGGTATTCCGACCACGCCAGCGCCTTGGTCAGTTCTTGCTCATGGATTACGCCATCTGCATCTGGCGTATCGACCAGCGCGAAGATCAACGCCAGCGCTGGAACCAGCTTGCGATATTTCGCCAGGTGAGACACCAGCGCCGGGTGAAGCTCATCTCCGCGCAGTTCTTCCTCGAACGGCACCAGCCACTTGTAGAAGTCAGCCTGCGCCTCTGGGCTGAAGCGCCATTCCTTGGGGTGCTCATCAGTCGCTGGCAGAAGCCCGTTAAGTCGCTCGAACACGGCATAGGCCGCACGCTTCGCCTCGGTGTCGGGCCAGCGATCCACCAGCTGGAACTCCCGATTGATGTCGGGCCAAACTGCCAGGCCGAAGCGTTGCAGCAGGCCATCATCGCTGGCGCCGCCCTTTACGGCCTCGCGCACGTAGCTTTGAACCTTGCCGGGTTGAATGCCGCCCAGCAGCGAGATGCAAACACGTGGAGCGTAACTATGTCCGCGCAAGATGCGATCCACCGCATAGCCTTGGTTGCCGTCATAGCCGGTCAGGTAAAAGCTTCGCGCGCCCTCCTGGCCTTGGCGATCCATGCTGCACAGCAGGCCGTGGACTTCGTCGCGGTAGACCAGCACGCCCCAGGGGTTATCCACCAGCAGCTCGGCCAAAGCTTCCACGGTACTGTCGTTGACCACGTAGCGTCGCATCTTTGGCTCTTTTGGCGGTTCAACAGGGGCCAGTAGAAGGCGAGCCTGCTCCCGGTCGGTGGCCGCGAGCTTAGCCGCCTTATTCTCGTTCGCTTTGCCTACCATCTCGGCAACTTTAGTGTCGAGTTCCCATTCTGCATGCTCTTTTTGCCAACGCTCGCGCCCGTTCGCTTCCAGCATGTGCAGGGGCTTCAGGATTTCGGCCAGCGCCGGGGACTTCATCACGCCGGGGCGGCCTATGATCAGGCCCCACAGATTGGGAACCACGCGCCAGTCGTCATGCTGCTTTGGCGCCACCACGGCACGCGCGCCGATCAGGCCAGACAAGGCCGTGATAGCCCCCACCGCGGGGAAGTCTGACGGGCATTGCATGCGCTCTGCAATATCCATCACCCAGCCGCGTAATGCTTCGGGTAGCAGCCGTTCATCGAAAGGTTCTACGGGCGGAAGCTCATCTGGCAGGGGCGTGGGGTCAGGCCAAGCGTCGCTGCCGCCCGCATCGAGCAATGGCAGGAATACAGGCGCCAGCGCTGCGTGATTCTCTAGTCCCGTGTAGTTAGGCGACGTGGCCGAGCTACCAAAGGCGCTATTGATCGTTCGGATTGCTTCTTCTTTAGGCAGCCCAGCGTTCAATGCTGCGTTCAGAAGCAGCGCCTTTGCCCTCTCGGCGTCAATTCTTCCCGCTGCAGCTAGCTGGCCAATGCCGAAGGCCTCGCGGTTGAGCGTGTTATTGCGCTCGCCCTCTGACGCCGTCGCCACCCCTAAGATGGCTTGTTGCAGCGCCTTGTCGGCGTATGGGTCATTCGGCCTTTGAAAGCTCGCAGGTGCGGCCTTGACCATCTCCGACACTCTGGCCGTTACCGCTGCCGCCTCGTCCATGCGCTCGATAGCGGTCGGCACGTCGTAATAGTCGGCGGCCATACGCTCGAACGCTTGGAGCGCATCAGCCACTTGTTCCTGCGTGATGACGGGCAGTTCGCTGGCAGGAATGTCTTGCAGGTCGTCGCCCGTCCAGGCGTAGGGGTTGCCGGTGTCGGGGTGCAGGCCGAACGCGACAAACTGCTGCCTAGCGCCTAGGATTTCGACCATGTGGCCGTTGATCTTGCGACTACTCTTCTTTTGCCAGCCCGCTTCCGCCGCTCGATACACCAGCAGGCGTTTCGGCGCCCGGCCAATGCGTTCGGGTGCGGCGCCGAGATGCTGCTTGCACCAGTCGGCGAACTGCACCGCCAAGGCCTCTTCGGTAACGTCGATGTCGATGGCCGCGATCGGGTTCTCGCCCACTCCGCACAGAACGCCCACGCTGGCGAAGGGGTATTTCTGCCGAAGCTCGTCATATGACATACGCGCGTTCGGCCACCCGGCAATCGCTGGGGTCTTGCTGCCTGGCTTGACGGGGATAACGTAGTATCCCGTCATATGTAACAAATTGTTGCAATCCGCAGCAAATCCGGCCGCCGTGGTATCATTCAAGTGCGAGTTTTGCATGTTTTTCAAGGCCGTTCCGGTTGCCGCCGGATCGGCTTTTTTATTGCTCATGTCATCGTACATAAGTTTCTCCTTCGATAAAACACAATCTCACGCGCCCACTTCCTGGCGCACTCTTGCGCGGTAAGGGAACGGGTCATTGCCGCTTCCCTTTGAACTCGTCGAGCCAGGCTCTAACGCTTTCTGCGTCCCAGGCCGTGATCCTCGCTGAAAGCTTGATTGGCGCCGGAAAGTCGCCTTTCTTGACTTTCGCCCATAGGGTCGAATGCGAGAATGGAACTATCCGCAGCAATTGGCGTTCGCGCACAAAGCCCGTTTTTGGAAGGTCGATTAATTCTTCTTGCGTCATTGCATATCTCCGTTTAGATTAATGGACGGCAATATATCATAATGCATGGCGTCAACGCAAAAAGTTATTTTCGTTTTAAATCAAAGGGTTATTTCGTCGCCAGTATCCACAATCACTTCCTGGCAGCAATTGGCGAAAAAAAGGCCAGCGCATGGGCTGGCATTAGCTTCAAGAAACAAGACGCCGCTGCTGCTCAAGTTGAGCCACAAGTTCGCGGATTTGGTCGTCTGGTAATCCGGCGATGCGCGCCTTGTTGATCGCCTCGATCTCGTGCGCAGGCCAGGCGGAAGCACGCTCGCCAAGCTTGACGGGCGAAGTCATCAGCCGCTGCTTGATATGAAAGTAGAGCGTAGAACGGGTTAGGCCGGTAGCCGCTAGAACGGCAGGAAGGCGAAGAAGTTGATTCATTGCTGCACCTCATCGGAAACAATGGGTGCAGTATTCAACAGAACGAAGTGTTTGTCTGCCGGAAAATCCCGCTATTTTCCGGCAAGGGTTACAAGTCGTCTTCCTCTTGCCTGATGGCGTCCATCATCTCGGAAAGCCATTCCTGAAGCGTCGCCCGGCTCGGCTGGCGGTCTTCATCGATGCCTGCTGCGGCCATCTCGTCTCGTACCGCCAGAATCACTTGCTCAGGCGCCAGCTCTTCGTCGTTCGTGGCGATCTCATAGAGCCGCATTGACCAGTACAGTTTGAAATGACGATTGAACGGCCCTTTCTCGCCGCGCCGCTTTTTCAGGCCAAGTTCTTGCAAGAACTCGCTGCTGCTGCGGGTTGGCAGGCTGCGTTCGATCGCTCTTCCAAGCCACGAGGCAAGCTCGCATGGCAGCGGTTTTCCTTCCTCAAGACGCTTCTGCACTTCTGCCAGCATCGCCCACGCTGCGTCTTCGGTCGTTCCTTGCTGCAAGGCATCGTCGCTGAAATACGAGTTCGCCTCGAAGCCGTAGGGGATCTTCGCCATCAGGCAATCCCTTTTTTCATCGCCACCACGTTATCGGCGGGGCTTCGCACGATGCCGCAATAGCGCGCCCAGTCGGCCATCAGGCGCGCACGCTTCGCCAGAAGGTCGCCGCGTTGATAGGCCGCTTCGACGCCATCGGCCAGCTTATGCGCCAAGGCGTGCTCGCAGACTTCGCGCGGGTAGGCGGTCGTCTCTGCCGCCCAGTCTCGGAATGTCGAGCGGAAGCCATGCACCGTCAAATCGTCGCGTCCCATGCGCCGCAACAGCATGGTGAGCGCCATATCGGACAGTTTTCCCGCGCGGGGTGCAGGGAAGACGTAGGGGTTGCCCTCGATGCGTGGCAGGGATTGAAGTAGCTTTACGGCCTCATCAGCCAATGGCACGCGATGCTCTTTTGCCGCCTTCATCCTGCTCGCCGGTATTACCCAGAGCCTGGCGTCAAGGTCGATCTCGTTCCACGTGGCGCCGCGCACCTCGCCCGAGCGTGTGGCCGTCAAAATGACGAACTCGAGCGCCCGCGCTGCCATGCCCTCGCGCTGGCGTAGCTCAGCCATGAAGGCGCCTATTTCGGCATAGGGTAAGGCCGGATGGTGCTTTACCTGCTTGATCTTGTTCTTTGAAGGTAGCTCATGCTCGAGATGCCCTTTCCAGCGCGCCGGGTTGTCGCCCGAGCGATAGCCGCGAACTGTCGCCCAGTCTAGGACGGCCTCGATCCGCGTTCGAAGGCGTACCGCCGTTTCTGTCTTGTCGAGCCATAGCGTCTTGCCCTCGCCGACGGGTTGCTGCAACACGCTCAGCACCAGGCCAGTATCGATGGACGCAACGGGGAGATGCCCGATCAGGGGGAAGGCGTAGGTCGCGAGCGTGTTGTGCCATTGCTGGCGATGCTTGGCGTTCTTCCAGCCCGCGCGGTTGGCCTCGATGTAAGCGTTCGCGCATTCCTCGAAGGTCTTGTTCTTCGCGGCCTCAAGCGCAGCGCGTGCCTTCGCTGCCTTGCGCTCTTCGATAGGATCGATGCCTTCGCGAATCTTCTGGCGCATCGCACGGGCTTTCTCGCGCGCTTCGGCAAGCGAGACTTCGGGGTAGCTTCCAAGCCCGATGTCGCGCCGTCGCGTCCCGATGGCCACGCGCAAGACCCACGAACGAGAAGCGCCAGCGATGCGCAGGTGCAGGCCATCGACGCCGCCGACGGCATGGCGCCCGTCGGTCTTCAGCCTCGAGACGGCCAGGGCGGACAGTTCCTTCAATTTCTTTGGCATTTTTCTTGTCCCACGTCTTGTCCCACATAGACTAGCGGATTTTGTGGGACAAAGCAAGACGAGTTCGGACAATGGGGAATGGACAAGTGCTTGATAATCAAGGAAGAAAAAGACGATTTGGGATATTGGCGGACGCTATCATAGCGGACTCCATCTCCGCCAAAAATTCGCCACAGCCTTTGATTTGGATGAGGGATCCAGTTCCCTGCCCGTGTCCGCCCGTTTGTCCGCCCGCAGGCACGCTCGCCTCATTCCTCTCCCGCAGCGAACGCTTCCAGCACGCGCCGGACCCGCGCCATGGTCTCGGAAAGCGTCGCTTCGATCTCGGTGAATGAAATTTCGCTCGCGTCGGCGCCACGGCCGGCGGCGTAGTTTGCCACCACGTTGATCGCGGCGTAGGCCAGGCCCAGTTCTCGGGCGAGCGCCGCTTCGGGCATGGCGGTCATGCCCACCACGTTGGCGCCGTCGCGCTCCAGGCGGTCGATCTCGGCGGCGGTCTCCAGGCGCGGGCCTTGGGTGCAGGCGTAGACTGCGCCGTCGATCACCGGCTCCCCTGCCCTTTGCGCCGCGCGAATCAGGCGTTGGCGCAGTGCCGGGGTGAACGGCAGGGTGAAATCGATGTGCGTGACCGGATCTTCCTCGCCTTCGAAGAAGGTCGACACACGGCCCCAGGTGTAGTCGATGATCTGGTGCGGGATTACCAACGTGCCGGGAGCGTAGCGCGCCTGGATGCCGCCGACGGAAGCCACCGAAATGACCTCGCGCACGCCCACGTGCTGCAGCGCCCAAAGGTTGGCGCGGTAGTTGATGCGGTGCGGCGCGTAGGTATGGCCGTAGCCGTGCCGGGCAAGGAAGGCGATGTCCCGGCCGGCGATGCGCCCGAGGGTGAGCGGCCCGGAGGGGTCGCCGTAGGGAGTGCGCACGACCTGCCGGTGTACGATTTCGAGGGTGTTGAGCGAGGTGAGGCCAGTGCCGCCGATGATCGCGAACATGGAATTTCTGCATCGAGCCGAAATGATGCGGAATTTTACACGACGCCGCCCTGCCCCTTTGTTATAATTGGCGTTTTCGTACGTCTGGAAGTCCATGTCCTCCGCCATTCGCAACATCGCCATCATCGCCCACGTCGATCATGGCAAGACCACCCTCGTCGACCAGCTTCTCAAGCAATCCGGCACTTTTGCGCAGCATCAGACCATCGCCGAGCGGGTGATGGACAGCAACGATCTCGAGCGCGAGCGCGGCATCACCATCCTGGCCAAGAACTGCGCCATCCGCTATGGCGAGACGCACATCAACATCGTCGACACGCCGGGCCACGCCGATTTCGGCGGCGAGGTGGAGCGGGTGCTCTCCATGGTCGACGGCGTATTGCTGCTCGTCGACGCCGTCGAAGGCCCCATGCCGCAGACGCGCTTCGTTACCAAGAAGGCGCTGGCGCAGGGGCTCAAGCCCATCGTGGTCATCAACAAGATCGACCGCCCTGGCGCGCGGCCCGACTGGGTGATCAACGCTACGTTCGACCTTTTCGCCGAGCTCGACGCGAGCGAGGAGCAGCTGGACTTCCCCATCGTCTATGCCTCGGGCCTGCAGGGCTATGCCACGCTGGATCTGAACGAACCGGGCAAGGACATGCGTCCGCTCTTCGAGACCATCATCGCCCACGTTCCGCCGCCTCCCGTGTCGATCGATGCTCCTTTGCAGCTGCAGATCTGTTCGCTCGACTATTCGAGCTACGTGGGGCAGATGGGCATCGGCCGCATCAGCCAGGGGCGTCTGCGCCCCAACCAGGAAGTGGGCGTGTGGCTGGGCGAGCAGCATCTGGGCCGGGCGAAAATCGGCCAGGTGCTGAAGTTCGTCGGTCTGGAGCGCGAGGCCGTGTCCGAAGCAGTGGCGGGCGACATCGTGATGATCTCCGGCGTGGAACAGGTCGGCATTGGCGTGACGGTGTGCGATCCCGAGGCGGCGCAGCCGCTGCCGCCGATCGAGGTGGACGAGCCCACGCTCACCATGACCTTCATGGTCAATACCTCGCCGCTCGCCGGCCGCGAAGGAAAATTCGTCACCAGCCGCCAGATCCGCGAGCGGCTGGAGAAGGAGTTGCTCAAGAACGTGGCCCTGCGCGTGCGCTTCAGCGAAGATGGCGACAGCTTCGAGGTCTCCGGCCGGGGGGAATTGCACCTCACCATCCTGCTCGAAACCATGCGCCGCGAGGGCTATGAGCTGGCGGTGGGCCGGCCGCGGGTGGTAATGAAGGAGATCGACGGCGAGCTGCACGAGCCTTACGAGCGGCTCACGGTCGACATCGAGGAAGGCCATCAGGGCGCGGTGATGGAGGAACTAGGCCGTCGCCGGGCGGAACTTCTCGACATGGCCAGCGACGGCAAGGGTCGCGTGCGGCTGGAATACCGCGTGCCGGCGCGCGGCCTCATCGGGCTTCAGGGGGAGTTTCTTACGCTCACGCGCGGCACGGGGCTCATGAGTCACATTTTCGACGGCTATGGGCCGCTCGCCGGCCCCGTGGAGGGGCGGCGCAACGGCGTGCTCGTGTCGCAGGACAACGGCCAGGCCGTGGCCTACGCGCTGTGGAAACTGCAGGATCGCGGCCGCATGTTCGTCAATCCGGGCGATGCGGTCTATGAGGGGATGATCATCGGTATCCACACGCGGGAGAACGACTTGGTGGTCAATCCGATCCGCACCAAACAGCTCACCAACATCCGCGCCTCCGGTTCGGACGAGGCGATCCGGCTCGTGCCGCCGATCGAACTCACGCTGGAGGCCGCGGTGGAGTTCATCGAGGACGATGAGCTCGTCGAGATCACGCCGAAGTCGATCCGCCTGCGCAAGCGCCACCTGCAGGAGCACGATCGGCGCCGCGCGGCCAAGCAGACAGCGCTGGCCTGAGCCTTTGAGCTCCGTTTCACGTGCTCTCGGCGCTGGCAAACGTCAGCGCTTCGAGCGCGTCGGGGTCGAGCTGCAGCTGCGCGGCACCCACCAGTTCCTGCAGCTGGGCGAGCGTGGTCGCGCTTGCGATCGGCGCCGTGATGGCAGGTTGCGCCATCTCCCAGGCCAGCGCCACCTGGGCCGGCGTGGCTTGGTAGCGCTCGGCCACTTCGTCGAGTGCGGCCAGAATGCGCAGGCCGCGCGGGTTCAGGTACTGCGCCACGACGCCCGCGCCGCGCGGGCTTTTGCTGGCGTCTTCGGCGCGGCGGTACTTGCCGGTCAGAAAGCCCGAGGCGAGCGCGTAGTAGTTGATCACGCCGATCTCATGTTCGAGGCAGATCGGGCGCAGCGCGTCTTCGAACACCGCGCGGTCGTAGAGGTTGTAGAGCGGCTGCAGGCTTTCGTAGCGCGGCAGGCCCAGCGCGACGCTGGTTTCGAGCGCCTCGGCAAAGCGCGGCGCGGTGTAGTTCGAGGCGCCGATCGCGCGCACTTTCCCCTCTTTGATCAGCGCGGCAAAGGCTTCGAGCGTTTCAGCCAGCGGCGTGTCGGGGTCGTCTTCGTGCGCCTGGTACAGGTCTATGTAATCGGTCTGCAGGCGGCGTAGCGAATCTTCGACGGCGGCGCGGATGTACGCGGGCCGCAGGCCTTGCTTGCCCTCGCCCATATCTTTGCCGACTTTGGTAGCAAGCACGATGCGGTCGCGCTTGCTGCTTTTGCGCAGCCACTTGCCGATGATGGTTTCGGACTCGCCCCCCTGATGGCCCGGAACCCATCTTGAATACACGTCTGCGGTATCGACGAAGTTGAAGCCTGCATCGACCCAGGCGTCGAGCAGCGAGAACGAGGTGGCTTCGTCGACCGTCCAGCCAAACACGTTGCCGCCGAAGCACAGCGGCGAAACCTGCAGGCCGGAGCGGCCCAGCGGGCGCAAAGGGGGTGTGGTCATGGTGATCTTCCCGGTGGGTGTGGTGTAGTAGGAAGTATAAAGCGCCTACTCAGCGTATAGTGTAGCTCACACCCGCGACCGTCACGATGTGAAGGACGGCTGAAAACGGCCATTCTTGCTGCCCGTTTCAACGTGCCCCGCCACAAGGAGTCATGCATGGAGCTGCAACTCACCGGCAATCGCGCCCTGGTCAACGGCAGCACCGCCGGAATCAGTTATGCCATGTCAAGAGTGCGTGCGCCTTGTGGGGGCTGGCTTGCACGCTAAACCTGCCCTTGGGCAGATGAAAAACCGAGGGGATCGCTGATGCTGTAAGTCTCCTACGCCCCGAAGACGTCCTCGAGGCGCGTCGCATCGAGCACGCGTTCGGCCCAGGTCTCGAGCTCTTCGGCGCTCGCTGAGCGCAGGCGCGCCTGCACCCATTCGGGCAGCGGCCCGAAGCGGCGGGTGAGCTGACGCTGCAGGGCAAGAGCTTCACCTTCGAGACGACCTTTCTGGGTGCCTTGCTGCAACGCCTTCTGGGCGACTTCCTGTTCCCACAGTTTGAATCGTTCGGCCAGTTACATGGTGATTCTGCCCCAGGTCGTGGGCTTCGGGTACGTTCAGTTCCGGGCGCAGGTCGCGCAGCAGATATTCCTGGATCCAGACGCTCAGGATGCGTTCGAGTTCCGCATCGCCGGCAAACCAGCGGTGCAGCGCCTCGGTGGGCCGGGCGAGGTCTTGCGGGCGCTGTTGGCGCTTGAGCCGGATGGTGGCGGCGACGACATTCTTCAGTCCGGCGAGCGCTTCGTCCGTGTAGGCGTTCTCGTCGATGAGCACGTAGGACATACGTGGAAGGTATTTGGCGAGCTCCGGCGGCAGGTCTTGGGGGAGGAGCTCGGCAAGGTCGGTGGATGCGTTCCAGCGCACCTCTCCGGTGTAGAAGACGATGGGTAGCACCCACGCGGGGGGCAGCGCCGCGGGGAACCCTTCAAGGCTCGCGCCAACGCGACTCGAGCGCTCTCGGGACTCTGCGGCGCCGCACGTAGAGAGGAAGCGACAAAAGCCTACGCCGTCAGCCGGCGAGCGCTTGCAGGATGCGTTGCGTCACTTCTTCCACCGGCCCCAGCCCCAGGACCTTGCGCACCTTGGGCGCGGCGGGCTCGCCGCTCGCCGCCCAGGTTTCGTAATAGGCGATGAGCGGTTTCGTCTGCTCGTGATAGACCGCCAGGCGCTTGCGCACCACTTCTTCGCGGTCGTCGTCGCGCTGCACGAGCGGCTCGCCGGTCACGTCGTCCTTGCCCGGCACCTTGGGCGGGTTGTAGCGCACGTGATAGGTGCGGCCGGAGGCCGGATGCACCAGGCGCCCGCTCATGCGATCGATGATCTCCTCGTCGGGCACCTCGACCACCAGCACGTAATCGAGCGGAATGCCGCCTTCCTTGAGCGCCTCGGCCTGCGCGATCGTGCGCGGAAAGCCGTCGAACAGGTAGCCGGCCTGGCAATCGGGCTGCTGCAGGCGCTCACGCACCAGGCCGATGATGATGTCGTCGGATACGAGCCCGCCTTCGTCCATCACCTTCTTCGCCGCGAGCCCCAGCGGCGTTCCCGCCTTCACCGCGGCGCGCAGCATGTCGCCGGTGGAGATCTGCGGAATGCCGAATTTCTCCTTGATGATGGTTGCCTGCGTCCCTTTGCCCGCCCCGGGCGGTCCCAGAAGAATCAAGCGCACGATCCCCTCTCCTTTATGATTGACGACGAAAAACGAACGAACCGATCCTCAGCGGGATACGGCAAACATGCGACGGACCCGTTCCAGGTCTTGCGGCGTATCGACCCCGGGCGCCGGGGCTGAAGCGATCACTTCCACCTGGATGGCGTAGCCGTGATACAGGGCGCGCAACTGCTCCAGCGCTTCGAACCGCTCCAGCGCACAGGGCGCGAGTCGGGCAAAGGCGCGCAAAAACGCCGCACGGTAGGCGTAGAGCCCGACGTGGCGCAAGGCTGGCAGCCCTTCGGGCAGGGACGCCGCACGCCCGGCGGCGAAGGCGTCCCGCGCCCACGGCAGCGGCGCCCGGGAAAAATAGAGCGCCCGTCCCGTGGCGTCGCACACTACCTTCGCCGCGTTCGGGTCGAAGAATTCTTCCGCCGAGTCGATGGGATGCGCAAGTGTGGCGATCGCCGCCGCGGGCGTGCGCGCGAGCGCCTGGGCCGCTTGGCGGATCGCGGCCGGATCGATCAGCGGCTCGTCGCCCTGCACGTTCACCACGATCGCCTCGTCCTCCCAGCCCAGGCGCTCGAGCACCTCGGCGAGCCGGTCGGTGCCGCAGGCGTGGTCGGCGCGGGTGAGGATGGCGCGGCCGCCAGCTTGCTCCACCGCGGCCACGACTTCTGGTGCGTCGGTCGCCACCCACACTTCATCGGCGCCGCTCGCCACGGCGCGCTCCCACACCCGCACCACCATCGGCTTGCCGGCCAGATCGACAAGCGGCTTGTTCGGCAGGCGCGTGGACGCGAGCCGCGCTGGGATCACCACGCGAAACCCACTCACTTGAGGGCCTCGACTTCCTCGGCCGTCATCGGGCGCGCCTCGTCGGCGAGCATCACGGGAATGCCGTCGCGGATCGGATAGGCCAAGCGGTCGGCGCGGCAGATGAGCTCCTGCCGCTCACGGTCGTATTTGAGCGGCCCCTTGCACAGCGGACATACCAGCACGTCCAGCAGACGAGTGTCCATGTATTCGCTCCAGAAGGCGCTCGACGAGCGTTTCGTCGAGCCGGGCGCGCACCGTCAGCACCCAATCGTGCGGCCGCGCGTATGGCCGGCATTTTACCGCATCCTTGCTGGTGAAAATCCGCCACTCGCCAGGAGCGCCGAAGTCCAGATCTTCCGCCCGGTATGGGTGGTGATCGGGAAAGACGTGGGGCACCACCTCCGCGCCCAGGGCGCGCAGCGTGGCGAAGAAGCGCTCCGGACGGCCGATGCCGGCCACGGCGTGCACCCGTTGTCCGGCAAGCGCCGCAAGCGGTAGCCTCTGCGCCGGATCGGCGAGCGAGACGAGCGCCTCGGGTTCGAGCCTCAGCCCATGGAGCGGCACGCCGGCCGGCACCAAGGCGCGCACCTGCTGCGGCTCGTGCGCCACCACGGCATCGACCGTGCGCAGGCGCGAGAGCGGCTCGCGCAAGGGGCCAGCCGGCAGCAGCCAGCCGTTGCCCAAGGCGTCCCGATCGAGCACCACGAGCTCGAAGTCGCGCTCGAGCGGCAGATGCTGTAATCCGTCGTCGGCGAGCACCAGCTTCACCTCGGGGCGGCGGCGCAGCAGCTCGGCCACGGCGGCGCAGCGCGCGCGCCCCACCACCACCGGCACCTGCGCTTCGCGGGCGAGCAGCACCGGTTCGTCGCCATAGAGGGCGGGATCCCCCTCGACCGGCACCTGCGCCGTTCCCTGGACGCTGCCGCCATAGCCGCGGCTGACGATGCCACAGCGGACGCCTCGCGCCTCGAGCGCGCGCGCGAGCGCCGCCACCACCGGCGTCTTGCCGCTGCCGCCCACGTTGAGGTTTCCCACCACCAGCACGAACACCGGCGCTCGGCAGCGCCGCAGCCAGCCGCGGCGATAGGCGAGTGCGCGCAGCCGCACCGCCAGGCCAAAGAGCCAGGAGAGCGGAAGGAGCGCGCGCGCCACAGCGCCGCGATGCGACCACCACGCCGGCGCCGAGATCATCGCGATTCGACGCGCTCGACGGAGAAAGTGAGCTTGTCGAAGCCGGCGCGCTGGGCCGCGCGCATCACGTCGATCACGCGCTGGTGCGGCGTCCTGGCGTCCGCCTCGATCACCAGGGTCGGGTTCGAACCGGCGGGAATCACGGCGGTGAGCGCCGCTTCGATGTCCTCCACGCTGCCGAATCCCACGGCGCGCTCGCCGACGAACACCGAGCCCTCGGCGGTGATCGCCACCACCCATTCCTTGGGCGCAGTGTCGGCCGGCGCCGCCGCGTCGGCCTCGGGAAGATCGATCTTGAGCTGCGCCGTCTGGGAAAAAGTGGTCGTCACGCTCAGAAAAATGAGGATCACCAGCACCACGTCGATCAGCGGCACCAGGCTGATGTAGGGCTCCTCACATGAGTCGCCGCGTTGGCGAAACTTCATGACCCGTTCCTTGCCCGCTCACCGTGCGCCACTTCCACCAGACGCACCGCCTCCTGCTCCATCTCGATCACCAGGGAATCGACGTAGGCGCGGAAATGGCGCCAGAAGATGGTCGCCGGAATGGCGATGATGAGGCCGAGCCCGGTGGTGTTGAGCGCCACCGAGATGCCGTGCGCCAGCTGCTGGGGATTGGCGCCGGCGGCCGACTGTGACGCGAAGATCTCGATCATCCCCACGATGGTGCCGAGCAAGCCCAGCAGCGGCGAGATGGCCGCGATGGTCCCCAGCGCCGTGAGATAGCGCTCGAGCTCGTGCGCCACCACCCGACCGGCATCCTCGATCGCCTCTTTCATCACCTCGCGCGAGGAGCCGTAGTTGCGCAGCCCTGCCGCCAACACCCGGCCCAGAGGAGAATGCCCCTCCAGCCGCTGCGCCAGCTCCAGCGGAGAAGTGCCCCGGCGCAGCTGCTCGAGCACCGAGTCGAGCAGCCCCGGCGGGTTGATGCGCTGGCGCCGCAGCGTCCAGGCGCGCTCGATGACGATCGCCACCGCCAGGATGGAAGCGAGCAGCAGCGGCCAGATCGGCCAACCAGAAGCCTGTATCACCGACCACACGGAAGAAGTTCCTTTCACGGATGCGTTGCGTCCGGCATTATACGCCCGAACCCGCAGGCACGCCGTCCCGAGCTTCTCCGCTCTTCCACAAAGTCTGTGGATAACTTTGTGCATGAACGTACGAAAGCAGGCATAACCCCTGCACCCACGCGAGGAAGCTCACTTTGCCACATTTTTCAGCAACAAATTTTTACTTTAAAAATCAATCTGCTAAGAAAAACGGTCAGTGGATCAAGGGCTTCTGGCGCAAAGTTACCGTGCTGTGACATCCGATGTCCCGATGGGGATGAAATGCCGGTACAATCGCGCGCATGAAGCCCGATCCCACCCTCTTCGCCCCCCCTGCCGAAACCGTCGGTCAGCTCACGCAACGCATCAAGGAATGCCTGGAGGCGGGGTTCTCCGAGGTCAACGTCATCGGTGAGATCTCTGGCCTGAGCATTGCCGCCTCGGGGCATTGCTACTTCACGCTCAAGGACGAAACCGCGGCGCTGCGCTGCGTGCTGTGGCGGCGCCAGGCCGCGGCGTTCGCGCGGCTCCTCGCCGAGGGGCACAGCGTCGAGGCGGCCGGCGAGCTGAGCGTCTATGCGCCGCGCGGCGACTACCAGCTGGTGGTGCGCGGCCTCAAGCCGGCCGGCGCGGGCTTGCTGTGGCAGCGTTTCCTCGCCGTCAAGGCCAAGCTCGAAGCCGAGGGGCTCTTCGCCGCCGAAAGAAAGCGCCCCCTGCCGCGCCGGCCGCGGCGCCTCGCCCTCATCACTTCGCCGGCGGGGGACGCCATCCACGACGTGCTGCGCACCCTGCGCCAGCGCGCCCCGCTCGTCGAGGTCGTGCTGCTACCCACCTTGGTGCAAGGCGCAGAAGCGCCAGCGCAGCTCGTGGCGGCGCTGGCGCGGCTCGCCGAGGTCGCGCCGCGGCTCGGCATCGAAGCGGCGCTGCTCGTGCGCGGCGGCGGCAGCCCCGAGGATCTCATGGCTTACAACGACGAGGCGCTCGCCCGCGCGATCGCCGCAAGCTCCGTGCCCATCGTCAGCGGCGTCGGGCATGAAGCCGACGTGAGCATCGCCGACCTGGTGGCCGATGTGCGCGCCCCCACCCCCACCGGCGCAGCGGTGATCGTGAGCCAAGGCTGGACGGAACTGCCGCACGAACTCGATCTGCTGGCGCAGCGCCTGCAGCGCGCCCTGCGCGAGCGCCTGCTCACCGAAAACCAGCGGCTCGACCGCCTGCAGCTGCGCCTCACCCACCCCGCGGCACGCCTCTCCGAGGCCCGGCGGCGCCTGGAAGCGCTGCACGCGCGGCTCACGGCAGCGCAGCGGCGTACGCTCGCCGAGTCGCGGCTGCGGCTCGATGCGTTCCACCGGCGCCTTGCCGGCGCACGCCCGACCCTTGCCGGTCACCACGCCCGGCTCGATGCCTTTGCGCAGCGCTTGCCGCGCGCGGCGGCGCAGGCGCTGGAAGCCCCTCGCCGCCGTTTGGAGCGGCTCGAAGACCGCCTGCAGGCGCTCGACCCCAAGGCCGTGCTCGCGCGCGGCTACGCCCTGGTGAGCGACGCCGGGGGACAAGTGCTCACCAGCGCGGCGCAGCTCGCCCCGGGACAAGACATCCGCCTCGAATTCCACGATGGCCGCGCTGCGGCCGAGGTTGTCGGGGTGGAAAAGTCCGACTAAAATAGTAAAGGTTTTTTTGCCCCCTCGCCGGCCCGAACGCCGGCCTTCACGCAAAGGAGAGAGAACATGGAACACAAACTGCCCGAACTGCCCTACGCGAAAAACGCGCTTGCCCCCTACATCTCCGAAGAGACGATGGAATATCACTACGGCAAGCACCACCAAACCTACGTCACCAACCTCAACAACCTCATCAAGGGCACGGAATACGAGAACATGGACCTCGAGTCCATCGTCAAGAAAGCCCCGGCCGGCGGCCTGTACAACAACGCGGCGCAAACCTGGAACCATACCTTCTTCTGGCATTGCATGAAGCCCAACGGCGGCGGCCAACCCAAAGGAGCCCTGTTCGAGGCCATCAAGGCCAAATGGGGCAGCTTCGACGAATTCAAGAAAGTCTTCCATACGAGCGCCGTGGGCAACTTCGGCTCCGGCTGGACCTGGCTCGTGAAGAAAGCCGACGGCTCGGTCGACGTGGTCAACATGGGCGCGGCCGGCACGCCGCTCACCACGGGCGACACGCCGCTTCTGTGCATCGACGTATGGGAACACGCCTACTACATCGACTACCGTAACCGCCGCGCCGACTTCGTCACCGCCTTCCTCGAGCACCTGGTCAACTGGGAGTTTGCGGAGCGCAACTACGCCGCCTGACGTTCTGGATACGGCCTCACCCGAGCGCGACGCGCCGCTGCTCCTCCACCAGGACGAGCGGCTCGTCGCCGTTTTCAAGCCCTCGGGCTGGCTCGTCCATCCCACCGGGCTCGATCCGCGCGAATCCCGCGTGCTGCTGCGCTGGCTGCGCGATCGCCTCGGCCAGCGCGTCTTTCCCGTGCATCGCCTCGACAAACCGACCTCCGGGCCGGTGCTCTTCGCGCTCGATCCCTCTGCGGCCGCCGCCGTGGCGGCCGACTTCGCCGCCCGGCGCGTGGCGAAGCGCTACCTCGCCGTGGTGCGGGGACATCCTCCCGACACCCTGACGATCGATCGGCCGCTGTCGCGCATCGCCCGCACCGTTGCCGGGCCGCGCGATGCCGACAAAGCGGCACGCACCGAGGTGCGACGTCTGGCGACGATAGATCTGCCCTGGCCCAACGACCGCCACCCCACCAGCCGCTACGCGCTCGTGGCCTGCTATCCGGAGGGCGGACGCCAGCACCAGATTCGCCGCCACCTGCGCCACGCCAGCTATCCCCTCATCGGCGACACCACCTACGGTCACGGACTGCACAACCGCCTGTGGCGCGAACGCCTGGGCGTATCCCGCCTGCTGCTCACCTGCTGCGATCTGGCGGTGCGCCACCCCGAGGGAGGCTCGCCGCTCGTGCTGCACGCGCTCGATCCGGATTTCGCCACCCTCGCCCGCCGGATCGGCTGGGAAGAGGCGCTTTCCTGCATCGACGAACCACAGGAAGATGGTATGCTCACGGCGAAGATCGCCGCTCTGGCCAATGCCCCTGCACTCCTCCCGGAAGACGACGCATGACCCGAACCGTGCTGCATGACCTCCTCAAACTCGGTCAACAGATCTGGCTCGACAGCCTCTCGCGCGACCTCCTCGACGGCGGGCAGCTCGCCCGTCTGCTGGAGGCGGGCGTGAGCGGCATCACCACCAATCCGGCCATCTTCGAAAACGCCATCGCCAAGAGCCCCACCTATCGTGGAGAAGTCGAGGCGCTGCGCCGCTGCGCCCTCGCCCCCTGGGAGAGGCTCGAACGGCTCACCTTCGCCGACGTGCGCCGCGCCTGCGATCTGCTCCTTCCTCTATGGCAAGAATCGGCCGGCGAGCGCGGCTACGTGAGCCTGGAAGTAGACCCCGAGCTCGCGCCCGACGCCGCCGGCACGATCGCCGCCGCCCGGCGGGTGCATGCCGCGATCGAACGTCCCAATCTGCTCGTCAAGATCCCCGGCACCGCCGCCGGTGCCCAGGCCCTGGAGACGCTCGTCGCCGAGGGGATCAACGTCAACGTGACGCTGCTCTTCTCGCGCACGCAGTACCGCCGCGTGGCCGAAGCCTATCGGCGGGGCCTCGAGCAGCGTCAAGCCGCCGGCCGGCCGCTTGCGCTGATTTTCGGGGTGGCGAGCCTTTTCCTCTCGCGGCTCGACACGGCGGTGGATGCGCTGCTGGCCGAGCGTGCGCCCGAACACCCCGAATGGCAGGGCAAGACCGCGGTGGCCTTCGCCAAGCTCGCCTACCAGGATTTCCGGCGCCATTTCGACGAAGCATCGTTTGGCGTGCTGCGCCGCGCCGGAGCCCGGGTGCAGCAGCCGCTGTGGGCGAGCACCAGCACCAAGAACCCCGCTTATCCGGATCTGCTCTACGTGGAACCGCTGGTGGGGCGGGAAACGGTCAATACCCTGCCCGAAGCGACGCTCACGGCGCTGCTCGACCACGGCCAGGCGCGCGGCGCGACGATCCTCGAAGAGGTCGACGCCGCCCAGGCGCACTGGGCGCGGCTCGCCCGCCTCGACATCGACCCCGAGGCGATCGGCGAGGCGCTGCAGCAGCAAGGCCTGACCCAGTTCGAGGCCGCGCAGCGGCGGCTCCTCGCGCTCCTTGCCTGAAACGAAAGCGGCGGGACCCGCCCGCCGCCTTCACCTACCGCGCTTCATTGTTGCTTCAAGCAGGGGCGAGCGCCTTCTTCGCTTCGAGCGACGCCTTGCTCACCCCCCTGGTGCCGGTGCCGGTCTCGAAGAGCTCCTTCATGTCGAGGATCAGCACGATCTGGCCATTCGAGAGGATGGTCACGCCCGCCACGCCTTTGGGACGGAAATCCTCCAGCGACTTGATCACCGCGTCCTCGCGACCGGCGAAGGTGTCGATGCCCAGAATGAAGGAGAATTCGGCCATCTGCATGAGCACCCCATAGGCCGGGGCACGTTCCAGCGTCCAGTTGAGCAGGTTCGCCAGCGGCAAAATCGGCAGCACCTCGCCGCGCACGAAGAGCGTCGCTCGCCCGCCGACCTCACGCACTTCGTCAAGATGGATCGGCAGGATCTCGCGCACCATGGAAAGCGGCACGGCGAAGGGTTGATCGCCCATACGCACCAGCAGCACCGGCAAGATCGCCAGCGTGAGCGGCAGGTTGATGACGAAGGTGGTGCCGCGCCCGACTTCGGAGCGCACGTCGATGGTGCCGTTGAGCTTGGTGATGTTGGTGCGCACCACGTCGGTGCCCACCCCGCGGCCGGAGACGTCGGAAACGCGATCGGCCATGGAGAAACCGGGCAGGAAAATGAGGTTCAGGCTCTGGCGCTCGTCGAGACTGTTGGCCTCTTCCGGCGTGATGAGCCCTTTCTCCACCGCCTTGGCACGGATCTTCTCGGGGTCCATGCCGCGGCCATCGTCGGCGACGATGATGACGATGTGATCCCCTTCCTGCTTGGCGGCCAGCGTCACCGTCCCCTGAGGCGGCTTGCCCACCCCGATTCGCTGCTCGGGCATCTCGATGCCGTGGTCGACGGCGTTGCGGATGAGGTGGATGAGCGGGTCGGAGAGATCCTCGATCATGGTCTTGTCGATCTCGGTCTCTTCCCCTTGGATGACGAGCTCGACCTCCTTGCCCAGCTGGCGCGCAAGGTCGCGCGCGATGCGGGGATACTTCTGGAAGAGGCGCCCGATCGGCTGCATGCGCGTCTTCATGACGGCATTTTGCAGGTCGGAGACGAGGAGGTCGAGCTGATTCACCGCCACGTCGAGCGCATGCAGGGTATCCGGGTCGGTCTTGCCCGAGAGAATGTCGCTCCTGAGGGCCGTGAGGCGATTTTTGGTGAGCCCGATCTCGCCGGCGAGGTTGAGCACCTGATCGAGCCGGGCGGTATCGACGCGGATGGCCGTTTCGCGCTGCACCGTTTCCTTGCGCGCGAGCGGCGCCACCGACCGCCGGGCCGCGGCCACGGGTACGGCAGCCCGCCCCTTTCCTTCGTCCGATTTTCCGTTGGCCTCGTCGCCGGGCGGGGCAGCCGATCCCCCGGCGCCCGAGGGCGACTTCGCGGAGGATGCGCCCGAGCCGGCCACGACGGCGTGCAGCGTCTCCCAGTCCGGTTCGGCCGCGCCCGCCTGCTGCGCGCCGGCGGGGGGGGGTTCACCCGCTGCCGAGGCGTCACCGCCTCGTTCCAGCTTGCCGGCGATGGCGAGCCGCAGGCGCTCGAGCAGCCGAGGATCGGCCGACGGCGGCTGGACGCTGCGCTCCAGATAACCGAACATCTCGCGCACCGCCGCCGTGGCTTCGAGAATCACGTCCATCAGCGCCTGGCTCAGGTACAGCTCGCCGTTGCGCAGCTTGTCGAAGAGGTTTTCGGTCAGATGGCACAGGGTGACGAGCTCCTGCGCTCCGAGGAAACCCGCCCCGCCCTTGATGGTGTGAAACCCGCGGAAAATCTCGTTCAAAAGCGCCCGGTCTTCGGGGTTGCGCTCGAGTTCGACGAGCTTGTTGTCGACCCCCGAGAGCAGATCCTCGGCCTCGACGAGAAAATCCTGCAATAGATCCTGCATTCCGGCAAAGTCGCTCACGGCCATCCTCCTTGACTGGTTGCCGGGGCCAGCTCAAAAGCCCAGGCTCTTCAACAAATCGTCCACCTCTTCCTGCGAGGTGATCACTCCTTCCTTGCGCGTATCGATGACCGGCCCGTTCATCAGCGAGACTTCGACCGCCTTCTTCGGCCGCGCTTCCTCCGGGATGGCCTCGATGAGGATCTGCAGCAATTCCGTCTCGATGCGGCCGACGATCTCGATCACTTTCTTGATCACCTGGCCGGTGAGATCCTGGAAATCCTGCGCCATCATGATTTCCATGAGCTGCTGGGTCGTCGCGCGCGAGGTGTCGGTCGCATCGGCGAGGAAAGCCCGCGTGTCGTGGGCAAGCTCACGGAATTCCTGCGGCGAGAGGCGGTTGGCGAAGAGATCGTCCCAGCGCTTCTTCAGGGTCTCGGCCTTCTCGGTGAGCGACTTCTGCAGGGGGATGGCGATGTCGGTGGCGTTGAGTACGCGCGAGGCGGCCTGTTCGGTCATCTGGGCGATGTAGTGCAGGCGCTGGCGCGCATCGGGCACGGCCTGGGCCGCCTCGGCAATGACCGTCTCGCAGCCCAGCTCCGTGAGCGCCTCGTGCAGCTGGCGTGCCACCTTACCCAGGCGCTGGACGAGTTCGTCGTGCGGCACGAGGGAGGACGCTGGCGCCGGCGCGTGTGCCTCCCGGGTCGCATCTTCTGCGCCGGCGCTGAACTGCTGCGCCACGGCGTCGAAGAGCGCCTGCAGCTCGTCGCTGTCTCCTTGCGCCGGCTCGTCGGGCTCCGACACGCTGCCCGCCGAACCGACGATGCTGTCAAAGAGCGCCTGCAGCTCGTCGTTGTCGCCGCTCGGGCCGGTTTGGCGCTCTGGGGAACGCTCATCAGGCATTTTCTTGCTCATTGCGCCGATCCTCCGGCCGGTTTCTTGCCCATTTTCTCGAAAATTCGGTCGATTTTCTCGGCCAGCACCGCCGCGGTGAAGGGCTTGACGATGTAGCCCGAAGCCCCGGCTTGCGCTGCGGCGATGATGTTCTCTTTCTTCGCCTCGGCGGTGACCATGAGCACCGGCAGGTGCTTGAGCTTGTCGCTGCTGCGGATCTTGCGCAGCAGCGTCAGCCCGTCCATGTTGGGCATGTTCCAGTCGGTGATGACGAAATCGTAGGGCTGCGATTCGAGCTTGTGCAGCGCCGCCACCCCGTCCTCGGCCTCGTCGACATTCGTATAGCCCAGCTCCTTCAAGAGGTTGCGCAGGATACGACGCATCGTCGAGAAATCATCCACGACCAGGAAGCGCGTCTTGTCGTCCGCCATCAAATATTCTCCGTCGTTCTCGTTCAGCGAATCAGCAGCGGCCGCAGCGTCTCGGCCAGCATCTGCGCATCGAATTTTTCCACGTAGCCATCGACCCCCACGCGCTCACCCATGGCGCGGTTGGCCTGCGAGGTGAGCGAAGAATACATGATGACGGGAATGCCGTCGAAGCGGGGGTCGGCCTTGATGTTCTTGGTGAGCACGTAGCCGTCCATCTCGGGCATCTCGGCGTCGGTGAGGATCACGTCGAGCTGCTCGCGCAGCGGTGTGCCGGTCTGCTCGGCGAAATTGGCCATGCTCTGCAACCGCTCCCAGGCCTCTTTACCGGTGTTGGCATGCGTATGCTTGACGGCGAGCTTGTCGAGTACCTCAGCGATCTTCTTGCGCGCCACGCCCGAATCATCGACGAAGAAGACGTGCCGCCGATGACCGTCGGGGATCGGCAGGATGACGCCCACCACCGCCTCGCCGAAAGTCTTGGCGAGTATTGCCTCGACGTCGATGATCGACACCAGCCGCCCGTCTGGCAGCTCAGTAATGGAGGTGATCATGCCGTGCACCTGGGATGAAACGTTTTCCGGCTCGCGCACCCGCGACCACTCGACGCGAATGATGCGATCGACCGCCTCGACCAAGAACCCCAAGGTCTTACCACAGTATTCGGCCACCATCATCGCCGGAGCGATGCGATCGTCCATGGGCGCGAGCTCCATCACCTTGGCGAGCGACACCACCGGGATCACGTTGCCGCGCAGGCTCACCAGCCCCTCTACTCCAGGCGGTACGTTGGGTGCGCGCGTGATGAAGGGCGTGGCCATCACCTCGCGCACCTTGAAGACGTTGATGCCGAAGGTCTCGGACGTCCCGAGGGAAAAGAGCAGGATCTCGAAACGGTTCGAGCCGGCAAGCCCCGCGCGCGCCTCGATCTCCTCGAAACGATCGGTTCTGCGGTCGAGTTCGGAATCGACCAGTTCCGGTTCGATCACCGTGGGTTCGGACGCATTGGCCATCTCAGCCCTCCTTGGCGGTTTGCTGGCGTTTGGTGAACAGGCGCTGCAGCGCCTCGGCGAGTTCGCGCGGATGGAACTTGGGGACGTACTCATCGACCCCCACCGATTTGCCTAGATACTGGTTCTGCATACCGGAGAGCGAAGAATGCATCAGCACCGGCACGCTGGCAAGGCGCCGGTCGGACTTGATCTTTTTCGTGAGGATGAAGCCGTCCATCTCCGGCATCTCGATGTCGGTGATCATGGCGCTGACGAAATCGGTGATCGGCCGCCCGGTGAGCTTGGCACGCTCGGCAGCCTTCTCTAGGTTTTCCCAGGCGATGCGTCCGTTGACCGCGCCCACGTAGCGCACCCCCATTTTCTGCAAAGTGCGCTCGATCTGCTCGCGCGCCACCGAGGAATCGTCGGCGAAATACACGGTGTATTTGTCCCCGTCGGGCAGCGGCTCGATGCCGGCGTAGAGGTCCTGGGCCTCGTCATACTTGGTGATGTCCGAGAGCACCCGCTCCACGTCGAGCAGCATCACCAGGCGCCCGTCGGGCAGTTCGGTGACCGCGGTCACCAGGCCGCCCGTCTTGGCGGTGAGCATCTCAGGCGGCACGCGGATCTGCGACCAGTCGAGCCGCAGGATGGTGTCGACCGACTCGACCAGGAACCCCTGCACCTTGCCGTTGTATTCGGTGATGATCATGATGTTGCGCTCGCTGCCGGGCTCCACCCCGACGTATTCGCCCAGATCGACCACCGGCACGAGCACTCCGCGCAGGCTCACCACCCCTTTGACCGCCGCAGGCATGTCGGGCGCGGCGGTGATGGGCGGAGTCTTCATCACCTCGCGCACCTTGAACACGTTGATGCCGTAGGTTTCACGCCGCTGGGTGACCTTGCTCACGCCGAGCGTGAAGAGCAGGATCTCCAGCTTGTTGGTGCCGGCGAGCTTGGTGCGCTCGTCGATGCGTTTGAGCAGGTCGGACATCGCGCCACTCCGATTCGATCTTGGTATCGTATGTTACGGCAGCTCACGCTCGAAACTTTAGCCAAATTACGGCATTTTTTTCCATCTATTTTCCCTCAAGTCACATGCCTACTTTGCCGTAATATACATGCCAAGCCTAAGATGAACGAGGAGAACCCCCATGTTATTCGGCCACAACAAAGAGCGCCTGCAGGAGCTCCAAACCCGCGTCAACACTCTGGAAGAAGAGATCCGGCGCAAGGAGAGCGAGCTCTCCACCCTGCGCCGTCAGCTCGAAGAAGCCCAGGCCGAAGCGGATCGCTGCCGCTGGGAGAGCGACTCCATGCGCCGCGTGAGCGTGGAATTCAAGGCGTTTCACGCCTCCCTCGGCCACGTCCAGGGCAGCGTCGCTACCCTGGCGCAGCGTAGCGAGGAAGACCGGCAAACCGCCGAGCAGGCGTTTGCGCGCGCCGAAGTGAGCCGCGAGGCGGCCGAAGCCATCGCCCAGAGCCTGCGCCGCCTCACCGAGCGCTCCCAGAGCGCGGCGCAGAAAGTCGGCGCGCTCGATGCGCGGGCGCAGGAGATCACCGGCATCGTCAACCTCATCCGCGAGATCGCCGACCAGACGAACCTGCTCGCCTTGAACGCGGCCATCGAGGCGGCGCGCGCCGGCGAGCAGGGGCGCGGCTTCGCCGTGGTGGCCGACGAGGTCCGCAAACTGGCCGAGCGCACGGCGGTGGCCACTGCCGACATCTCGCGCCTCGTCGAGCAGATCCGCAGCGACAGCGGCTCGAGCCGTGAGGCCATGGGCGAGCTGGCGCAAGAATCCAGCCGGCTCAGCGAAGAGGGCGAGAAAGCGGTGCAGGAAGTGGGGGCGCTCGAAGGGCTCGTCGAAGCCCTCGAGCGCTCGGCCGGATTGTCGGCGCTGCGCAGCTTCTGCGAGCTCGCCAAGATCGACCACATCCTCTACAAGTTCGCCGTGTACCAAGTGCTGCTCGGGGTGAGCGACAAGCCGGCGGCGGAATTCGCCAGTCATCAAAACTGCCGCCTCGGGCGCTGGTACTACGAAGGGCGCGGCAAGGAGTGCTTCAGCGGTTTTCCCGGCTATCGCGAGATCGAACGGCCGCATCGCGCGGTACACGAGGCGGCCCAGGAAGCTTTTGCGGCGCTGGCGAAAAAGGATATCGAGCGCATGGTGGAGGCGGCGCACCGCATGGAACTCGCCAGCCAGGAAGTCATGGAGGGGCTCGACCGGCTGGTGGATGGTGCGGAAAAGAATGCCGAGCTGCTTGCCTGCGCCAAAGGCGGGGAGGCGGCGCGCCCCGAGCGCGCGCCGCTCAGTGGCGCGCCCCAAACGCCTGCCGGGCCGACACCGCCCGCACAATCGCCGGCCCGATCTCGCTAAGCGGCAACACTTCGCAGGCAGCGCCCAGGCGCACTGCCTCGCCGGGCATGCCCCAGATGACGGCGCTCGCTTCGTCCTGAGCGATGGTGTGGGCGCCGGCTTCTTTCAAGGCGAGCAGCCCCTGCGCCCCGTCGCGCCCCATGCCGGTGAGCAGCGCCGCCACCGCCGCCGATCCCAGAACTTCGGCCGCACTGAAGAAGAGCACGTCCACCGAGGGTCGATGACGGTTGACGGGCTCGGAGCGATCCAAGCGCAGCACGTAGCCAGCCCCCTGACGTTCGAGGCGCAGGTGCGAATGCCCCGGCCCCACCCAGGCCCGGCCGCGCGTCAGGATCTCGCCGTCTCGCGCTTCGCTCACGCGCAAGGCGCACACCTGGTCCAGCCGCTTGGCGAATGAGGCGGTGAAATGCTCCGGCATGTGCTGCACGATGAGCACCGGCGGAGCGTTCGCCGGCAGGGCTTGCAACACGACCTTGATCGCCTCGGTGCCGCCGGTGGAGGCGCCGATGAGGATCACCGGTTCGCCGGGGCGCAAAGGCTCATCCAGGTCCCTGCATGAGGCCGCATCCGACCGGGCGGCGCCCGTGGAGGAAGATCTGGGCGGAGGCGCCCAGGATTCGCCGCGCGGTACGGCCTGCCGATGCTCCCCCAGGACCGCTGCCGGTTCCCCCTCGGCCTTGCGACGATAGATCGTGCGACCCAGCGGCTCGAACGCCTCGCTCGCGTGCAGAAGGTTCTCCGAATGTCCGAGGTAGAGATGACCGCCCGGGCGCAAGAGGGGCACGAAGCGCTCGATAATCATGCGCTGGGTCTGGCGGTCGAAGTAGATCAGCACGTTGCGGCAGAAAATCGCATCGAACGGCCCTTGCACCGGCCAGGGGGTTTCGACGAAATTGAGCCGGGCAAAGCGCACGAGCGCGCGCAGCTCGGCACGGATCTGCCAGCGCCCCTCGGCGAGCGGTTCGAAATAGCGGGCACGCAGGCGAGGGTCGAGCGCCTCGAGACGCTCGGTGGCATAGATGCCGCGACGGCCTTCTTCCAGCACTTGCGTGTCGAGGTCGGTGGCGAGGATGTCGACGGGAGGATCGAGCCGCCCCCACACCTCGCAGGCCGTCATGGCGATAGAATAAGCTTCCTCGCCGCTCGCGCATCCGGCCGACCACAGGCGGGCCCCTGATCGCTGCCCGAGCCACGTCCGCAAGTGCTCGAAGTGGTGCGGCTCACGGAAGAAATAGGTCAGATTGGTGGTGAGGGCGTTGATGAAGGCTTCGAGTTCACGCTCGTCGCTGCGCACCCGCGCCAGGTAGTCGGCAAAGCGCTTGAGTCCGAGCGCGCGCAGACGGCGCGACAGGCGCACGTAGACCATGTCGCGCTTGGCTGGCGAGAGCGCAATACCGGCGCGTTCGGCCACCAAAGCCCGGATGGCGGAAAAATCCGCTTCGGTGAACTCGAATTCACGCGGCAGCGATTCGAGGCGGGTCTGGGCGAGGCGCTCGATGCTGCGCCGCACCTCGGCGATGCGCTGCAGCGCCGAACCGGGAGCCTCTTCGCGGCTCATGGTGAGGCCCCCGCGGGCCTGAGGCTCGGCACAGTTGGCGGCGGTCCGTATCCCTGCAGGAGCGGCGCCGCATTCTCCCTTGCCCGCCAGGCATCTTCGACTTCTTTCTTCAACACGATGATGCTGATGCGCCGGTTCTGCGGCGCGTAGGGATCTTCGGGGATGAGGGGGGAGGTATCGGCCATACCGACGACGCGAAAGATTCGGTTCGGGTCGAGCCCGCCGGCGATGAGCTCGCGGCGAGCGGCGTTGGCCCGCTCGGCCGAGAGTTCCCAGTTCGACATGCCGCGGCCGTCGCCAGCATAGGGCGTGGCGTCGGTATGGCCGGCGATGCTGATGCGGTTGGGCAGATCGTTGAGCGTGCGCCCTACCGTGCGCAGGAGCCGCCGGGCGTAGTCCTGCACCTGGGCGCTGCCCAGGGCGAACATGGGGCGGTTCTGCGTATCGACGATCTCGATCACCAGACCGTCGTCGCTGATGCGCATCTGGATCTGATCCTTCATCGCCCGCAGGTTCAGGTCGGCCTCGATGATCGCCTCCAGCATCGCCCGGGTGCGTTCGAGCTGCTGCAGCTCACGCAGTTTCTCCCCCCCCACGCCGGGGCTACTACCGCCGCCGCGCCCGGGCGCCGGTGCCGCCTCGGTGAGCGGCGTGCCGGCCACCCTTCCTTGGCCGCCAGCTGCGATCTCGACGTCGGAGCGACCATGCGTGGGGGATGCCCCCTCCCCGCCTTCGCGCGTCGCCATGCTCTTCTCGCTGGGCGTCTCACCGCGCTTGACCTGTCCCACGCGGCGACTCAGATCCTCTCCGCCGCCGGGGATGATGCGTTCGGCATCGCCGGCGCCCGCCCCGCCTTCGCGCGCGACCTTGAGCGGATTCTGGAAAAACTGGGCAATGCCTTCGAGATCCCCCTGGGCGGTGGAGCCGAGCAGCCACAGCAAGAGGAAAAACGCCATCATGGCGGTGACGAAGTCGGCGTAGGCCACTTTCCACGCCCCGCCGTGCGCAGCGTCGCCGCCCTTTTTGATGCGCTTGATGACGATTGGCTGTTGACTTTCGTCGGCCATCCCGGCGCATCCTCACTTACGGTTCTTCAGCTCTTCCTCGAGCTGAAGGAAGGTGGGCCGATCGCGCGTCCACAGCACCTTGCGTCCGAATTCGATGGCGATCTGCGGTGGATAGCCGCTCATGCTGGCAAGCAGCACCACCTTGGCCACCTGGAAGGGCTTGGCGCCATCCTCGACTTTCACTTCGAGCTGACCAGCGAGGGGGGCGACGAAGCCGTAGGAGAGGAGGATACCGAGGAAAGTCCCGACCAGGGCGCCGCCGAGCTTCTTGCCCAGCACCACCGGCGGCTCGCCCACTGAACCGAGCACGTTCACCACCCCCATGACGGCGACGACGATCCCGAAAGCGGGCAAGGCGTCGGCGATCTTGCCCACGATATGCGGCGGCAGATGCGCTTCCTGATGGTGCGTCTCGAGCTCCTGATCCATCAGGCTCTCGATTTCGACCGGATTGAGACTGCCGCTCACCATCATGCGCAGGTAGTCGGTGATGAATTCGACCAGATGATGCTCCTTGAGCACGAGCGGGTATTTACCGAACAGGGTCGAACCTTCGGGGTTGTCCACGTCCTGTTCGATCGACATCAGTCCTTCCTTGCGGATCTTGACCAGGATCTCGTAGAGCAGCGACAGCAGCTCGAGGTAGAAGGCGCGCGTATAGGGCGAACCCTTGAGTGCGCCCGAGAGCCGCCCGAGCACGAGCTTGATGGTGGCACCGTCGTTGCTGGCGATGAAGGTGCCGATCATCAGACCGATGATTGCAACATATTCTGCCGGCACCCACAATGCCACGAGGCTGCCGTGGATCGCATAGGTACCAAAAGCCGATGCGAGTATGATCACATACCCGAGCAGCAGATACACGCATCCCCCTTTCGCTTTGCCGTGAGCCGTAGAACGCTGCGCAAGCAGCCACGCCGCCCCCATCCCCGGGGGAGCTCTATGTTAGCACGGATTCATGCGCGGCGCTTGGGCGTACTCGTGGGGGGTTCAGGCAGGCTGGGCGCTCAGGCGCTTCTGCCCGCGGGAGATGGCCGTTTTGGCCGAGTTGCGGCTGCTGCCGGCGCGCGAGGGCATGTGGCAGATGCCGCAGACGAAGGTCTTGGCCGGCTCGTAGGCGTGGGTGAGGAATTCGCCGCCGCAGCAGGAGCACGGCGTGAGCTGCACCAGCTCGGCTTCGAAGAAGCGCAGCAGCGTCCAGGCGCGGGTGACGCTGAGCACGGGATCGGTGCCGATGGCGTCGATCTGGTCAAGATAGAGGTGATAGGCGGCGATGAGCGCCTGCACGCCCTCGGCGGCACCGCTTTGCCGCACCCGGCGATGAAGGTTCATGAAGAGGGAGGCGTGCACGTTGGGCTGCCAGGTCATGAACCAGTCGGTGGAAAACGGCAGCATCCCCTTGGGCGGAGAGGCGCGCCGGATCTCTTTATAGAGCTTGAGCAGGCGCTCGCGGCTCAAGGAGGTTTCGGCTTCGAGGAGCTGCATCCGCGCGCCGAGCCGGATGAGCTCGGCCGCCAGGCAGACGTCGGCCGCTTCGCGTTCGATCGACTCAGGTCTCGTCATGATGTTCTCCCGTTTGTTGTCTGGTTTTCTTGTGCGTGGAACCGTGGGCGAGGATTGCCGCATGCAAGGCAGCCGTGAGTTTGTCGCGGGCCTTTTCTCCGGCCATGCGCTCGAGCACGGCCGCGTCGAAGCGGAACTGCGGCAGGCCGATCTGCAGGCTTGCCATGCGCACGAGCTTGGCAGGCGGCAAGGCGGCGAGCCAACGTGCCGTTTCCGCTTCCAGACCGAGCTTTACGGCGGCAGAAGCCGGGTCGCGCTGCACCATGCGCTGCGCAAGGATCAGGTAGCTGAGATTCAGGTCACGTATCTCGTCGGCAAAATCCTCGTGATCCATGCCTCTCTCCTTGGCCCAGTGTTACGATAACACGATCAGCACGTGCTGAAAGGGGAAATAAGGGGCGCCGGACCCCGGATATCCGCTGCTTGTGGCGCCGGCGCAACGCCGCGCAGGGCGAATCCGCCGCACGGCGTGGCGCATGGTCCCTTTTATTCGATCGCTTCGCGCGATTTCGCCCGCTCGCGCAGGATGTACTTCTGAATCTTGCCGGTGGAGGTCTTGGGAATGGGCATGAAGACGAAGCGCTTGGGCACCTTGAAGCCGGCGAGCAGCCGCCGGCAGTGCTGCACGAGCTCTTCTTCCGTCACTTCCGCGCCCTCGCGCAGCTCGACGAAGGCGCAAGGCACTTCGCCCCACTTCGGGTCGGGCGCAGCCACCACCGCTGCGGCGGCCACCGCCGGGTGCTTGTAGAGGGCATCCTCGACCTCGATCGAGGAGATGTTCTCGCCGCCGGAAATGATGATGTCCTTGGCGCGGTCTTTGATCTTGACGTAGCCGTCGGGCTGCATCACGCCCAGGTCTCCGGTGTGATACCAGCCGCCGCGAAAGGCTTCTTCCGTGGCTTTGGGATTCTTGAGGTAGCCTTTCATGACGAGGTTGCCGCGGAACATGATCTCGCCCATGGTCTCGCCGTCCCAGGGTACCGGCTGCATGGTGTCGGGGTCCATCACCGTGATCGCTTCCTGGGCGTGGTAGCGCACGCCTTGGCGGCCGTTGAGACGCACCTGCTCTTCGAGCGGCAGCCCCGCCCAATCGTCGTGCTTGGCGCATACCGCCGCCGGCCCGTAAGTCTCGGTAAGCCCGTAGACGTGGGTGATGTCGAAGCCGATCTTGGCCATCGCTTCGATCATGGCGGCCGGCGGCGGCGCGGCGGCCACCAGACCGGAGACCTTGTGCGTGATGCCCTTGCGCCAGCCCTCCGGGGCATTGGCGATCATGGAGTGCACGATGGGCGCGCCGCAGTAGTGGGTCACCTTGTGCTCGGCGATCAGCTCGAGAATGAGGCGCGGATCGACGCGGCGCAGGCAGACGTTGGCGCCGGCGTTGGCGGCCATGGTCCAGGGGAAACACCAGCCGTTGCAGTGGAACATGGGCAGGGTCCACAGATAGACCGAGTGCGGCGGCATTCCCCAGGAGACGATGTTGCTGAAGGCGTTGAGATAGGCGCCGCGGTGGTGATAGACCACGCCCTTGGGGTTGCCGGTGGTGCCGGAGGTGTAGTTGAGCGAGATCGCCTCCCACTCGTCGGCCGGATATTCGAGGGCGAAGTCGGGATTACCTTGGGCGAGGAATTCCTCGTATTCGACCCGGCCGAGCCGCTCGCCGGGGCCAGTGTATTCGGAGTCGTCCACGTCGATGACGAAGAGATCGGGTCGGCGGGCGATGCGCAGCGCCTCTTGCACCATTTTGGAATACTCACGGTCGGTGAGGAGCACCTTGGCTTCGCCGTGGTTGAGGATGAAGGCCACGGTTTCGGGGTCGAGCCGGATGTTGATGGTGTTGAGCACCGCGCCGCAGCCGGGCACGCCGAAGTGGCATTCGTACATCTCGGGGGTGTTGTTGAGGATTACCGCTACGGTGTCGTTTTTCTTTACGCCGAGCTGGCGCAGGGCGGAGGCGAGTCGCCGGGCGCGCTCATCGACCTCTTTCCAGGTGTAGCGGCGCTGGCCGTGGATGACGGCGGTGCGCTCGGGGTAAATGTAGGCCGAGCGCGACAGAAAGGTGAGCGGCGTGAGCGGTACGTAATTGGCCGGGGTCTTGTCCAGCCCCATTTCATAAGGGCTAACCGTCATGTCGTTCTCCTATCGGTGGTTGGTGGTTACAGGAAGCGGATCGAGGCGCAACGGCATGCCGACGCTCGCCCATTGCGCGGTCTCGTCTTCGAGGGCGGCGCGGGTGAGCGGATGGCGGCGCAGGAAGGCGGACGGCAACTGCAGCGTGTAGCCGCTCCCCTCGCGCCGGGCGTGCAGACGTTCGAAGCGCCGGTCATCGCGGGCGCGGTGCAGCACGGCGGCGATGCGCAGCGCGAAGACGAGATCCCAGGCCGGTGCGCCGGGGGGAAGGTCGGCGAGCCGCTCGAGCTTGCCGCGGTGACTCAGTACCAGGCGCGCCAGCTGCGCCTGCTCCATGCGCGAGAAGCCAGGCATGTCGGCGTGCGCGAGGATATAGGCGCCGTGTTTGTGGTGCCCCGAATGGGCGATCGACAGGCCGATCTCGTGCAGCCGCGCCGCCCACGAGAGCAGGCGTCGATCGGGATGTTCTTCGAAGGCGAGCTCGGGGCGCAGGTCGAGGGCGAGTTCGAGGGCGGTTGTCTCCACCCGGCCGGCGTGCAGGCGATCGACGCCGTAGCGCTCCATGAAGCGATCGACCGAGACTTCGCGGATGTCCTGGTGGTGATGCCGCCCGAGCAGGTCGTAGAGCACCCCCAGGCGCAAGGCGCCTTCGGAGAAGACCATCTCCTCGAGCCCGAGCACCTCGAAGGCGGCGGACATGATCGCCACCGCCCCGGGAAAAACCGGCTGCCGGTCGCGCTTGAGCCCTTTGATCTGGCCGAGCGCTTCGATCGAACCGAGTGTAGGAAGCATCTTGACGAGCTGTTGCAGCCCCTTGCGCGTAATCGTCTCAGGGCTCCAGCCCTGGGCAGAGAGCACGTCGCGGATCGCCTTGGCCGAACCGCTGGAACCGACGGCCCTCTCCCAACCCCACGCCCGGAAAGGGAGGGCGATCGCCTCGACTTCCTTGGCCGCGGCGAGCCGCGCCTCGCGCAGGCGGCCTTCGGTGATCTTTCCGTCGGGAAAGAAGCGCAGGCTGTAGGAGACGCAGCCCATGTAGAGGCTCTCGAGCAGGATGGGCTGGAAACCGCGGCCGATGATGACTTCGGTGGAACCGCCGCCGATGTCGACGACGAAAGTCTGGCGCTGCGGCTCGGGCACGGCGTGCGCCACACCGAGGTAGATGAGGCGGGCTTCTTCGCGGCCGGAGATGATCTCGATGGGATGCCCCAGGATCGCCTGCCCCTGAAGCACGAATTCGGGGGCGTTGCGGGCCACGCGCAGCGCGTTGGTGCCGACCGCGCGCACCGCTTCGGGAGGAAAGCCTTGCAGCCGTTCGGCAAACCCTGCCAGCGCCGACAGCCCGCGGGCGAAGGCGGCGGCATCGAGCCTTTTGTCGGCGCCGAGCCCGGCGGCCAGACGCACCGGCGCCTTGAGGTCGTCGACAGGGTAGAGCAAGTCACCATCGACGCGGGCGATTTCGAGCCGGAAACTGTTCGATCCGAGATCGACGGCAGCCAGATGCGAGAACAAACTCTTCCCCCTGTGCGAATGGTCGCACGGATTGTAACGCCGAAGCGGTGGAAGCCGATGCGGGAACACGGTATGATCCAGCGGAAGATAACGCACGTGCATCGTCCCTGGAGCAACGCATGCCCGCCTTCCTCGATCGCCCACCGAAGAGCTATCCCCCCGAACATTTCTTCAACCGCGACCTGTCCCTGCTGCAGTTCCAGCGCCGCGTGCTCTCCAGCGCCGCCGAGGCGACGGTGCCGCTGCTCGAACGCCTGCGTTTTCTGTGCATCGTCTCGAGCAACCTGGACGAATTCTTCGAGATCCGCGTCGCCGGCTTGAAGGAGCAGCGTCGCCAAGGGGTGACGCGGCCCGGCATCGACGGCATCCCGCTCGAAGAGCTGCTCGAGCAGATCAGCGCCGAGGTGCACGGCATCGTCGCGCGGCAGTACAGCCTGCTCAACCAGGAGATCCTGCCGGCGCTCGCCGAAGAAGGCATCGTCTTCCTGCGCCGCCACGAGTGGAACGAGGCGCAGCGCCGCTGGATCGAGGAGTATTTCCGCACCCAGGTGCAACCGCTACTCACCCCCATCGGGCTCGACCCGGCGCACCCCTTTCCTCGCGTGCTCAACAAGAGCCTGAACTTCGC
Source organism: Rhodocyclales bacterium (assembly GCA_016235745.1). Classification (GTDB taxonomy): domain Bacteria; phylum Pseudomonadota; class Gammaproteobacteria; order Burkholderiales; family Rhodocyclaceae; genus Tepidiphilus. The sequence goes on from JACRJA010000019.1 coordinate 34,171, forward strand.
CGTCGAGCTCGAGGGCACCGACGCCTTCGGGCGCGCCTCGGGCCGGGCCATCGTGCAGGCGCCGCGGGCGCTGCCGCGCGTCATCCGTCTGCCCAAGGAGGTGAGCAATCAGCCCTACACCTTCGTCTTCCTCTCGGCGGTGATCCACGAGCACGTGCAGCTGCTCTTTCACGGCATGGAGATCAAGGGCTGCTACCAGTTCCGCGTCACGCGCAACTCCGATCTCTTCCTCGACGAGGAAGAGATCAAGGATCTGCGCGACACGCTCAAAGAAGAACTGCAGCACCGCCACTTCGGCGACGCGGTGCGGCTGGAGGTGGCGGAGAACTGCTCCGAGCAGATGGCGCAGTTCCTGCTGGAGCATTTCCACCTCACGCCCAAGGACCTCTACCGCGTGCCCGGCATCGTCAATCTGGTGCGCCTGATGTCCATTCCCGACCTGGTCGACCGGCCGGATCTGAAGTACCGCCCGTTCCAGCCGCGCATCCCGCGCGAGCTCTCGCGGCCGCAGGACATCTTCCGCGTGCTGCGTCGCCAGGACGTGCTGCTGCACCACCCCTACGAGAGCTTCGAGCCGGTGATCAACTTCCTCAAGGTGGCGGCCGACGATCCCAACGTGATGGCCATCAAGATGACGGTGTATCGCACCGGCACCGACTCGGTGCTGATGGAGCACCTCATCCGCGCGGCGCAGCGCGGCAAGGAGGTGACGGTGGTGCTCGAACTCATGGCGCGCTTCGACGAGGAGGCCAACATCCAGTGGGCCAACCGCCTGCACGACGCCGGCGCGCACGTGGTCTACGGCATCTTCGGCTTCAAGACGCACGCCAAGCTCTTGATGATCGTGCGCCGCGAGGACAACCGGCTGCGCCGCTATTGCCATCTTGGAACCGGAAACTACCATCCGCGCACGAGCCGCCTGTACACCGATTTCGGCCTGATGACGGCCAACGAGGCCATCGGGCAGGACGTCTCCGAGATCTTCGATTCGATCACCGGCCTGGGCAAGCCGGGCGAGCTGCATCATCTGTGGCAGGCGCCTTTCACCCTGCACGAAAACGTGCTTGCGCACATCCGTGCCGAGGCCGAAGCCGCCCGCGCCGGGCGCAAGGGACGCATCATCGCCAAGATGAACGCGCTGCTCGAGCCGGAGGTGATCGAGGCGCTCTACGAGGCGGCGCAGGCAGGGGTGGAGATCGACCTCATCGTACGCGGGGCCTGTGCGCTGCGCCCCGGCGTGCCGGGGCTCTCCGAACGCATCCGCGTGCGCTCCATCGTCGGGCGATTCCTCGAACACCACCGCATCTTCTATTTCCATGCCGACGGCGAGCAGAACGTGTATCTGTCGAGCGCCGACTGGATGGAGCGCAATTTTTTCCGCCGCGTCGAAGCGGCGGTGCCGGTGCTCGACCCCAAGCTCAAACGGCGCGTCATCAAGGAGGGGCTGCGCATCTATCTTCTCGACAACGCCCAGGCCTGGGAGCTCGACGTCGACGGGCGCTATCGTCTGAAGCACGCCCGGCGGCAGCGCCGGGCGGCGCAGGAGATCCTGCTGCAGGAGCTGGCCAAGCCCGCGTGATGGCGTTCACGGCCTTTCAGCGGCGCCGCACCTCCACCACGTCGGGCACGGCGCGCAGCGCCGCGATCGTGGCGGCGAGCCGCTCGGCGTCCGGCGCCTCCACGGTGAAGCTCATGCGCGCGCGGTGCTGCGTGCTCTGGGTCTGCACCGCGGTGACGTTGAGCCGCTGCAGCGTGAAGACTTCGCTCACGTCGCGCAGCAGCCCCTGCCGATCGTGGGCCTCGATCTGGATCTCGACCGGATAGGCGCGACGCGGACCAGCGCCGGCGGCGGTCTCGCTCCATTGGGCGGCGACGAGCCGTTCGGGATGGCGCAGGCTCAACACGAGGAGATCGCGACACCCGGCGCGATGGATCGTCACTCCCCTGCCCCGCGTGACGAAACCGACGATCTCGTCGGGTGGCATGGGATGGCAGCAGCGCGCCAAGGTGGTGAGGAGGCCGCTTTGCCCCCCCACGAGGATCGCCCCGCCCGGGCGGGCCGACGGGGCGTGCAGCGGCACGGCGGCCGGTGCGGCCGGCGCTTCGGCTACGGCCGGCTGTAGTGCCTGCACGATGGCGCGCGGGCCGATCTCGCCGCGGGCGGCGGCGCGGTAGAACGCCTCGGGCGATTTGAAGCCGAGCCGCTCGGCGAGTTTCTCGAGGTTAGTGCGGGTGTGCCCCTCGCGCTGCAGCTCCCGCTCCACCAGCGAACGGCCGCGGGCCAGCAGCTCCGTTTCCTGCTGCTGGGCGAACCAGGCGCGGATCTTGGCGCGCGCCGTCTTCGTCTTGACGTAGCCCAGTGCCGGATTGAGCCAGTCGCGTGAAGGGCCGCCTTCCTTGGCGGTGATCACCTCCACCGTCTGCCCCGAGCGCAGGGGGGTGTCGAGCGGCACCAGCTGGCCGTCGACGCGCGCGCCGCGGCAGCGGTGGCCGACGTCGGTGTGGATGCGGTAGGCGAAATCGACCGGCGTGGCTCCTTGCGGCAGGTCGACGACGCGGCCGGTGGGAGTGAGCACGAAGACGGTGTCGTCGTGCACCGCATGGCGCACCCGGTCGGCCCATTCGCTGCTGTCGACCACCTCGTCGCGCCAGGCGAGCAGCGAGCGCAAGAGGGCGATTTTCTGGTCGTAGGGCGAGGTCTTGTCCGCCCCTTCCTTGTAGCGCCAGTGCGCCGCCACGCCGAATTCGGCATGGCGGTGCATCTCGAACGTGCGCACCTGGACTTCGAGCGGCCGGCCGTCCTCGGCGCGCACCGCCGTGTGCAGCGAGCGGTAACCGTTCGGTTTGGGGCGGGCGATGTAGTCGTCGAATTCCCCGGCAATGGGCGGCCACAGCTCATGCACGCGGCTCAAGACGGCGTAGCAGTCGGCCACCGCCGGCACCAGCACCCGTACCGCGCGCACGTCATACACTTGGGAGAAATCGAGCCCTTTCTTGCGCATCTTGTTCCAGATGCTGTAGATGTGCTTGGCGCGGCCGTAGACCTCGGCGCCGGCGATGCCCAGCGCCGCCACTTCGGCCGAGAGCCGCTGCACCACGCGGGCGACGAAGGCTTCGCGCTCGAGCCGGCGCTCGTCGAGCAGCCGGGCGATGCGCTTGTAGGTTTCGGGCTCCAGAAAGCGGAACGAGAGATCCTCGATCTCCCACTTGATCTGCCCCACGCCCAGGCGATTGGCTAGCGGCGCGTAGAGCGCCAGGCTCTCGCGGGCGTAATCGAGGCGAGCCGGCGTCTCTTCGCCCTCGCTGGCGAACCAGCGCAGGGTCTGCAGGCGCGAAGCCAGGCGCAGCAGGACCACGCGGATGTCTTCGACCAGCGCGAGCAGCATCTTGCGCAGGGTCTCGGTCTGGGCTGCGTCGTCCATTCCGATCGGGACGCGCAATCCTTCGAGGCGCTGCAGGCCGCGCAGCAGCCGCGGCACGTCGGCATCGAAGCGCGAGGTGACCCATTCGAAATGCTCCGGCGCCCGTACCGGCACGGCGTAGAGGAGCCCGGCGATGCGGGAAGCGGGGTCGAGCCGCAGTTCGGCGGCGATGAGCGCCACCGCCACCGCGTGGCCGAAGACCGGTTCCCCCGTGGACAAGCGCAGTTCGGCGAATTCGCGCCGGGCGAATTCGTGCGCCTCGCGCACCGCCTCGGCCTGCTCGACGGACAGTCCCTCGGTGAGGGCGGCGAGCGCGAAATCGGGGGCTCGGGCGGCGAGCGTCAAGTGAGTGGCGACCATGTTTTCGTGCGAAACTATTGCGTGATCCGTCAGCAGGGAGCCTTCGATGCGCGAGCGTCCCGCGCCTTCTTTCGCCGCTTCCCACCCCTATGTGCTGCTCACTCTGGCCGTAGCGTTCTGGTCGAGCAACATGGTCGTGGGACGGGCGATCCGCGACGAGGTTCCCCCGGTGACGCTGGCGCTGGGGCGCTGGATCGTCGCCTTCCTCCTGACCCTGCCTTGGGCGCTGCCGCCGCTGCGGCGGCAATGGGCGGTGGTGCGCCGGCATTGGACGATCCTGGCGCTGCTGGGGGTGTTGGGAGTGGGATGTTATAACACATTCGCCTACCTGGCGCTACGGCACACGAGCGCCACCAACGCGGCGATGCTCAATTCCTTCACCCCCGTGGCCACCATGCTCCTTGCCGCCACCGTGCTCGGGCACCGCCTCACGCGCCGGCAGGTTCTGGGCGTGGCGGTCTCGCTTGCCGGGGTGCTCGCCATCGTCGCCCAGGGGCGCTGGCAGGTGCTCGCCTCGCTGTCGTTCAACCGCGGCGACCTGTGGATGCTGGGTGCCGTGGCGGTGTGGGGCGTCTATACCGTGGCGCTGCACCGCCGCCCGGCCGGCATCGACCCCATGGCGCAGCTGGCGGTGTTCATCGCCGTGGGCATCCTCGTACTGCTGCCCTTCGGGCTGTGGGAATGGCGCGACGGTCCGCCGCTACCCTGGCGCGCCGAGCCGCTGCTCGCCATCGTCTACGTCGGCATCTTCCCGGGCTTTCTCGGCATGGTGTGCTACAACGCCGGCGTGGCGGTGGTCGGCCCCGGCATCGGCAGCCTCTTCCTGCACCTGATGCCGGCGCTCACCCCGCTCTTTGCCTTCGTCTTTCTCGGCGAGCGGCCGGCGTGGTATCACGCCGTGGGCATCGTCGGCATCCTTGCCGGCATCGTGCTCGCCACGGCGCGGCCGCGCCTGCCGCTGCGCCGGCACGACAGGGCTTAGTCGCCATGCCTGCCTGGTTCGACGCCCTGCGCCGCCTCTGGCGCGCCCGGCGAGAGCACCCCGAACCCGATGCGGCGTTCTGGGAGGCGGTCGAACGCACCGTTCCTTATGCAGAAAACATCCCTGCTGCGGCCCGCGAACGGGTGCGCCGGCTCGCCGCCCGCTTTCTTGCCACCAAGACCTTCTACGGGGCGCACGGGCTGCCCATCACCGACACGATCGCCGGCAACATCGCCTGGCAGGCGGCGCTGGTGGCGCACCGCACGGGGCTGGGCATCTACGACGACTTCATCGGGGTCATCGTCTATCCCGAGCCCTTTCGCGTGCGTCGCCGCTTCGCCGACGAAGTCGGCCTCGTGCATGAATTCGACGACGAACTCTATGGCGAGACCTGGTCGGGCGGTCCGGTCATCGTGAGCTGGGGCACGGGCGAGGAGGAAGGGATGCAGGTGGCGCTGCACGAATTCGCCCATCGGCTGGACCTCGCCGACGGGACGCTCGACGGCGTACCGCTGCTGCCGCCCACCCTGTCGCGGGCCCGCTGGGAAGCCATCGCGGACGCGGCGCTGGCGCGGCTGCGCGAGGATCTCGACGCGGGGGAAACCCCGCCGCTCGACCCCTACGCCGAAGAAGGTCCGGAGGAATTCTTTCCCGTGGCCACCGAGACCTTCTTCGCCGAACCCGCGGCGCTCGCCGCCTGGGACCCGGCCCTTTTCGCCGCGCTGGCCGAGATCTATGCCCTGTCCCCCTCGACTTCCCCCGCGCCCATGCAGCATTCCCCGCGGACGGCCCGATCCCCTTGACCACGCACCCGTGTGGACTTTTTCCGTAAAACCGCCTACCCTGAACGGCGAAAAGGCCGTCTGGTGCCCATTACATACCAATATCATTGAAAGGAGCCAAACCATGAAAAAGACCTGGGTACTCGTCGCCAATGCAAGCATGGCCAAGTTCTACGAATTCCTCGGCTTCAAATCTGGCGTGCAGCTGGTCGAGACCCGCGAACATCCGGAAAGCCGCCTGCCTGCCCGGGAGCTGATCAGCGACAATCTCCCGTTCCCCGGAACAGGCAGTGACAAGGCGCCGCATACCGGTGAGCCGCCCGTGCCTCCGAAGAAACACGAAGCCGAGCTCTTCGCCATCGAAGTGGCGCGCCGCTTGCGCGAGGCCCGCGTCGAACATGCGCTCGAGCAGATCGTGCTGATGGGCCCGGCGCCTTTCCTGGCGCTGGTCAAGGAACATCTCGACGAACCCACGCGCAAGATCCTGGTGTGCAACGTGGAAAAAGACTACACCAAGGTCGACGACAAGACCATCGCCGAGAAGGCGGCCGAGGCGCTGCTGCCTCCGGCCTGAGCGCTCGTGAAGGAATCGTCGCGAGCGCGAGGCGCACGCAGCACGGCGGCGAAATCTGTCACGCCCAAGAGGAAAGAAGCGAGCCCCGCGTAAGGACACGATCGGAGATCGCAGCAGCTTGATTCACCTTTTCAGCCAAACTCGCCGACGGTACGATAACGCAGACCTTCCGCCGCCGATTCGGAGTGGATCAAGCGAAAACGATCGGCGGACCATTGCAAGGGCAGAGAAACGGTCTTCAGCCCCGAGGCATCGAACGCCTCGGGGCGTACTTTTCGCGCCAGCGTCAGGTGCGGACGAAACGGTCGATTCTCCACCTTGGCCCCCAAGGCGCGGGCTTCGCGGGCGAGGCGCTCGATGAATTGCTTCCACGGGCCCCCGGGCGTCGGGCCGGCAAGGCACGCCACCCGCGGCCCGGACCAGCATTCGAAGCGATCGAGTACGAGCGGCTCGGCCGGCGGCGGCCCCATCGCTGCCCCCAGCGCGAGAAAGGCGCCCAGGCGCTCGCGCGGCACGTCTCCAAGAAAGACGAGCGTCAAATGCAGGCGTTCGGCCGGCACCACCTTCGCCCCTGGCTGGGTTCTCGCCCAGCGCCGCGCCGCCTCATGCCACGCCTGCGCTCGCGGCGGCCACAAGGCGTAGAAAAGCCGCACCTTGGTCTGGTCGCCGTTTCGTTCAACCACCGCCGCCATCCCTTTCGAGCAAAACCACCGCCTGCGCCGCCACCCCTTCACCGCGGCCGGTAAAGCCGAGCCGCTCGGTGGTCTTCCCTTTCACCTGGATCGCTGCGGGCGCAGCGTCGAGCAAGGCGGCGATCGTGGCCTTCATCTGCGGCACGTAGGGCGCGATGCGCGGCCGGCGGCAGATCACCACCGCGTCGAGGTTCCCCAGACGCCATCCTGCCGCCCGCACCGCCGCCCAGGCGTACGCGAGCAGCGCCCGGCTGTCGGCGCCGGCATGACGCGCGTCACTGTCGGGAAACCACGAGCCGATGTCGCCCAGGCCCGCGGCGCCCAGCACCGCGTCGGTAATCGCATGCAACAGCACGTCGGCGTCCGAATGTCCCAGCAGCCCCTCGGCGTGCGCGATCTCCACCCCGCCGATCACGCAGCGCCGCCCCGGCACCAGAGCGTGTACGTCGAACCCCAGGCCCACCCGAATCATCGCTCTTCCTGCATCGCCAGGATCGCCGCAGCGAGCGCCAGATCGCCCGGTCGCGTCACTTTCAGGTTCATTGGGTCGCCCTCCACCAGTTTCGGCGCCAAACCCACCGCCTCCACCGCGCTGGCTTCGTCGGTCACTTCGGGATGGCGCTCGAGCGCCGTGCGCAGCACGGCGAAACGGAACATCTGCGGCGTCTGGGCAAGCCACAGCCCGTCGCGCGGCACGGTTGCGGCCACGCGGCCGCGGCTATCGGCGCGCTTGACGGTATCGGCGACCGGCACGGCGAGGAGACCGCCCACCTCGTCGTGCCACAGCGCCTCGGCCAGCTGGGTCAGGTATTCCCCGCGCAGGCAGGGGCGGGCGGCGTCGTGCACCAGCACCCAGTCGTCGGGCCGGGCGCCGCGGGCGGCGAGCACGCGCAAGGCGTTGCCCACCGTCGCGCTTCGCGTCGGCCCGCCGCAAAAGAGCGGCTCGATCTTGGGCCCCAGATCCGACCAGTCGTAGCCGCGCCAATGGGCGTCGTCGATCGCCAGCGCCACGAGCACCCGGCCGATCCACTCGGGTTTGGCCAAACGCGCGAGCGTGTGCCACAACAGCGCCCGCCCTGCAACTTCGGCATATTGTTTAGGCAGCGACAAACCGCTACGTCGCCCCACCCCGGCCGCCGGCACGATGGCCGTCACGCGCACGATCGCCCTTCCCTCTGCATTTGGTCCAACCTCCGCTGCCGCGCGAACTATAATGAACCCGTAACGAAGCCGCTTGCCCCGACTTCCTCCCGTTTCCTCGCCGTACTTCGCAGGACCGCACATCATGGCTGCACGAACCATCCGTCCCCCCGCCGTGAGCGGGCTCTTCTACCCTGCTTCGGCGCGCAGTCTGCAGGCTCACCTGGCCGCGAGCTTCGCCCGCGCCGTTCCCCCTTCGCTGCCGGCGCCGCCCAAGGCCTTGATCGTGCCCCACGCCGGCTACGATTATTCCGGAATCATCGCCGCCAGCGGCTACAACCAGCTCACCCCTTTTGCCGCGCGCATCCGGCGCGTCGTGCTCTTCGGCCCGGCGCACCGCGTGCCGCTCTTGGGGCTGGCGCTACCGCAGGCGAGCGCCTTTCGCACCCCGCTGGGCGACGTACCGCTCGACATGCACGCCTGGAACGAAGCCATGAAGCTGCCCCAGGTGGAAGTATCGGACCGCGCCCACGAATTCGAGCACAGCTTGGAAGTCCAGCTTCCCTTCTTGCAGAGCATTTTACCCAGTTTCACGCTGGTTCCCTTCGTCGTCGGCTGGACCGAGCCCGCCAACGTCGCCCGCGTGATGGAGGCCCTGTGGGACGGGCCCGAGACGCTCATCCTCGTCAGCTCCGACCTCTCGCACTATCACCCCTCTGACGAAGCGCGAGCCCTCGATCAGGCCACGATCGAGCGCATCCTGCAGGGCGATGCGACGATCGCACCGGATGATGCCTGTGGCGCCATCGCCATCGACGGGCTGCTGCTCGCCGCCCGGCATCGCCGGCTCCAACCCCACTTCGTCGCCTACTGCAACAGCGGCGACACCTTTGGCGACCGGGACCGGGTCGTCGGCTACACCAGCATCGCCTTCACCGAGGAGGTTCGCCATGGAGCCGAAGCCATCCATTGAGGTCGACGAGCGGCTGGGGCAGGTGTTGCTCGCCCACGCCCGCGCCGCCATCACCGAGCATCTCACCGGCCGCCGTCTGCCCCGACCGGAAGATCCCCGCCTCGACGCCCCCGGCGCCACCTTCGTCACGCTCACCGAAGAGGGGGCGCTGCGCGGCTGCATCGGCTCGGTGCGCGCGCAGCGGCCGCTGCGCCAGGACATCGCCGAGAATGCGGTCGCCGCCGCCACCCGCGATCCGCGCTTTCCTCCGCTCACGCCCGATGAGCTGCCCCATATCCGCATCGAGGTCTCCTTGCTCTCCCCCCTCGAATTCCTCGAATTCCGCGACGAGGAAGATCTGCTGGCGCAGCTTCGCCCCGGCATCGACGGCCTGATGATCTTCTCCGGCTGCAACGCCGCCACCTTCCTGCCCCAGGTATGGGAAGAGATCCCCGATCCGCACCACTTCCTCGCCGCCCTCAAGCTCAAGGCGGGGCTCGACCCGCGCCGCCCCGCGCGCACGCTCATGGCTGCGCGCTACACGGTGGCCAAGTGGAAAGAACCCTTGCCCGCCGGAGTCTTGTAATGAACAGCCCTGCCCGTTACTACCGTGCGCTGCCCGACGGGCGGCTCGAGTGCGTGCTGTGCCCGCGCCGCTGCAAACTGCGGGAAGGGCAGCATGGCGCTTGCCTAGTGCGCGCCAACCTCGGCGGCCAGATGGTGCTCACCACCTACGGCCGCTCGAGCGGCTTTTGCATCGACCCCATCGAGAAGAAACCGCTCAACCACTTCTACCCCGGCACGGCGGTGCTCTCCTTCGGCACGGCCGGCTGTAACCTCGCCTGCAAGTACTGCCAGAACTGGTCGATCTCGGCCGCCAAGGAGCTCGACGCCACGCTCGACGATTCCGGCACGCCCGAAGCCATCGTGGCCGCGGCGCTCGCCTACGGCGCCCAGGGGCTCGCCTTCACCTACAAGGACCCCATCATTTTCGCTGAATATGCCATCGACTGCGCCGTGCTGGCGCGCCAGCACGGCCTTTATACGGTGGCCGTGACCAACGGCTACATCGAAGCGGGAGCCCGCGAGGAGTTCTTCGCGCCGATGGACGCGGCCAACGTCGACCTCAAAGGCTTCACCGAGGAATTCTACTTCCGCCATTGCGGCGGCAAACTCCAGCCGGTGCTCGACACCCTGTGCTACCTCGTGCACCACACCAAGGTGTGGGTGGAAATCACCACGCTCCTCATCCCTGGCCTCAACGATGGCGAAAGCGAGATCCGCGCCCTGTCGCGCTGGGTGCACGACGAGCTCGCGCCCACCGTTCCCCTTCATTTCACCGCCTTCTTCCCCGCCTTCAAGATGCTCGACCGTCCGCCCACGCCGCCGCAGACGCTGGTGCGGGCGCGGGCCATCGCCCGCGAAGAAGGGCTCGTGTATGTCTATACCGGCAACGTCCGTGATCGCGAGGGGGCGACGACCTACTGCCCCGACTGCGGCACGCTGCTCATCGAGCGCGACGGCTACCTCATCCGGCGCTATACCCTCACCGCCGAGGGACACTGCCCCAGCTGCGGCCGCGAGATCGAGGGGCGTTTTGCCGCCGCCCCGGGGCACTTCGGCAACCGGCGCATCCCGATCGTGCTGGGCGCCGGCTGAAGGAAGCGGATCATGTCTTCGCCTTCACCCCCTGCCGTAGCAGCGCCCCTGGAGGAAAAGGCGCCGCACCGCCCGACGGACGTCCTTACGCGGCAAGAGCACCCCCCGTGGGCCTCCTGCGTCCAGGCGATCCGGCTCAAGGTCGGGGAGCGGCACTGGCTCGACGTCTCGTTTTCCCTGCCAGGGCAGATGCGCGCCTTCGTCCTCCTCCTCGAGACCCACCAAGGAGCGCTCCAGAACCAGGCCCTGGCGCAAGCGCTCGGCGAGCGCGGCTTCGGCACCCTGACGGCCTGCCTGCTCACCCCCGAGGAGCGCAGCAATGCCGAGGAGCTCTCCTGGCGCGTCAACGATCTCACCGAGCGCGCTGCCGTCGTCCTCGAATGGCTGCGCCACCAGCCTTTCCTCGATCCCCTGCCCTTGGCTGCCGCGGGTTGGCACACCGCCGCCGCCGTGCTGATCCGGCTCGCGGCGCACGAGGCGAAAACTTTTTACGCCCTTTCCTGTCTGGAAGGGCGAATCGACTTGGCCGGTGCCGGTCCGCTCATCAAGCTGAGCGTGCCGATCCAGCTCTTGACCGCCGTAAACACCGACGACAAACCGAACACTGCCGCGTGGCCCCACATCACTGCCGAAAAACGCTGGGAACGCTTGCCTCCTCCGCCTGCCAAGGGCGCATGGCCGGAGGCGATCGCACTCACCTGCGAGTGGTTCGAACGCCATCTGCCCGCCGCGCCTTCGTCCCTGGCGGCAGCGGCGGGTTAGAATCCCCTTTTCGGCCAGACCCTTTGCCCCTGATCCCCGAATGACCCGAACCCTCCTTCCCGTGCTCGAGCGGCTGCGCTGGCCGCAAGCCGGCCAGACCTTCCGTTTCCCGCCTCTGGCCGGCAGCGCCGACGCGCTCCTCGTCGCCGCGCTCGCTGGCCGCAAGCGCCCTCTGGTGGTGGTGAGCGCCTCGCCTCTGGACGCACAACGCCTTGCCGAAGAAGTGCGGTTCTTCGCGCCGCAGCTGCGCACGCGGCTCTTCCCCGACTGGGAGACGCTGCCTTACGACCCTTTCTCGCCGCACCAGGACCTCGTCTCCGAGCGCATCGCCACCCTCTACGCCCTCACCCAAGGAACGCTCGACCTCGTGTTCGTCGCCGCCGCCACGGCGCTCGGGCGCCTGCCGCCGCCCGGCTTCATCGCCTCGCACACCTTCTCGCTGCGGCAAGGCGCAGCGCTCGAGCTCGAGGGACTGCGCCGGCAGCTGGCGCTGGCCGGGTACGAGCCAGTGGCCCAGGTGCTGCGTCCCGGCGAATTCGCCGTGCGCGGCGGTATCGTCGATCTCTTCCCCATGGGCGCGCCGCTGCCCTACCGCATCGAGCTCTTCGACGAGGAGATCGAGCGCATCAAGACCTTCGACCCCGACTCCCAGCGCACGCTCTACCCCGTGCCCGAGATCGAACTGCTGCCGGCGCGCGAATTTCCCACCGACGAGGGCGGCCGCACCACCTTCCGCCGACGCTTCCGCGAGATCTTCGAGGGCGACCCGAGCCGCATCGCCCTCTACAAGGACGTCAGCCAGGGCGTGTGGCCGGCCGGCATCGAGTACTACCTGCCGCTTTTCTTCGACGAGACGGCCACCCTCTTCGACTACGTGGGCGCGGAAGCGACCTGGCTGCTCCACGGCGACTGCCCGGGGGCGATCGCCGCCTTCTGGCAGGAGCTGGAAGCGCGCCATCGCCTGCTGGGCGGGGATCGCAGCCGCCCCATCCTGCCGCCTTCCTCGCTTTTCCTCGACGCCGAAGCGTTCTACACCGCCCTGAAAACGGTGCCGCGCTTCGAGCTGCGCCGCGACGGGGCCGAGTCCGAAGAGGCCCGCACCCCGCCGCCGGCGGCGATCGATGCGCGCGCGCCCAAGCCCCTTGCGGCGCTGCAGGAAGCGGTGCAGGCCGCCACCACGGCGGGCGAGCGGGTGCTCTTGGTCGCCCAGACGCCGGGACGGCGCGAGACGCTGCTCGAGCGCCTGCGCGAGGCGGGGCTGGAGCCAGCGCTCGTCGAGCATTGGGCAGCCTTCCTCGCCAGCGAGGTGCCGCTCGCCCTCACCGTGGGACCGCTCGAGCGCGGGTTTGCCCTGCCGTCCGCCCGGCTCCTCGTCTATACCGAAGGGGAACTCTTCACCAGCGGCGCCAAGCCCCGCAGCCGGCGCGCCGCCAGCAAGGCCGTCACCCCCGAGGGCTGGATCAAGGACCTCGCCGAACTCACGCCCGGCGCGCCGGTGGTGCACGAGGAGTACGGCATCGGCCGCTACCTGGGGCTGGTGCGCATGCCTGTAGGGGCGGACGAGGGCGAATTCCTCCAGCTCGAATACGCTGGCGGCGACAAGCTCTACGTGCCCGTGGCCCAGCTGCACCTCGTGTCGCGCTATCTCGGCGCCGACCCCGAGCACGTCGAGCTGCACCGCCTCGGCTCCGGCCAGTGGGAAAAAGCCAAACGCAAGGCCGCCGAACAGGCGCGCGACACCGCCGCCGAGCTGCTCGCTCTCTACGCCCAGCGCGCCGCGCGTCCCGGCTTCGTCTTCGGCTTCGACGAACGCGACTACGAGGCTTTCTGCGCCGGCTTCCCCTTCGAGACCACGCCGGACCAGCAGGCGGCCATCGACGCCGTGCTTGCCGACATGCGTTCCGCCAAGCCGATGGATCGGCTGGTGTGCGGCGACGTAGGCTTTGGCAAGACCGAGGTGGCGCTGCGGGCCGCGTTTGCCGCCGTAGCCAGTGGCAAGCAGGTGGTGATCCTCACCCCCACCACCCTGCTCGCCGAACAGCACTTCCAAACCTTCTCCGACCGCTTCGCCGACTGGCCGGTACGCCTCGTCGAACTCTCGCGCCTGCGCTCGGCCAAGGAGCAGAAAGAGGCGCTAGCGGGACTGGCCGAAGGGCGCATCGACATCGCCATCGGCACGCACCGGCTGCTGCAGCCCGACGTACACTTCGCCCGCCTGGGGCTGGTGATCATCGACGAGGAACACCGCTTCGGCGTGCGGCAGAAAGAGGCGATGAAGCGGCTACGCCAGGAAGTCGACGTGCTCACCCTCACCGCCACGCCCATCCCGCGCACGCTGGGGATGGCGCTCGAAGGGCTGCGCGACTTCTCCGTCATCGCCACCGCGCCGCAAAAGCGCCTGGCGGTGAAGACCTTCGTCGCGCCGCGCTCGGAAGGGCTCATCCGCGAGGCGGTGCTGCGCGAATTCAAGCGCGGCGGCCAGGTGTATTTCATCCACAACGAAGTGCGCACGATCGAGAACGTGCGCGAAGAACTCGAACGGCTGCTGCCCATGGCGCGTATCGTCGTCGGCCACGGACAGATGTCCGAGCGCGAGCTCGAACGCGTCATGCGCGACTTCACGCACCAGCGCGCCAATCTGCTGCTGTGCACCACCATCATCGAGACCGGCATCGACATCCCCACGGCCAACACCATCCTGATCGACCGCGCCGACCGCTTCGGGCTCGCCCAGCTGCACCAGCTGCGCGGCCGCGTCGGACGCAGCCACCATCAAGCCTACGCCTACCTCCTCACCGATCCCCACGTCAAGCCCAGTGCCCAGGCGCAGAAGCGGCTCGAAGCCATCGCCCAGCTCGAAGACCTCGGCTCGGGCTTTTATCTGGCCATGCACGACCTGGAGATCCGCGGCGCGGGCGAGGTGCTGGGGGAAGAACAATCGGGCGAGATCCAGCGCGTGGGCTTCTCCCTCTACAGCCGCATGCTGGAAGAAGCCGTGCGCCGGCTCAAGAGCGGGCAGGAGCCGGGCGATCTCACCCGCCCTTTTCGCACCGTGGCCGAGATCAACCTACACGCCCCGGCGCTACTGCCCGACGACTACTGCCCGGACGTGGGCGTGCGGCTCGAGCTCTACAAGCGCCTGGCCGAGGCCGACAGCGAAGCGGCGCTGCAGGAGCTCACCGAAGAGCTCGTCGATCGCTTCGGTCCGCTGCCGCCGCAGACGCGCACCCTGGTGGCCACCCACCGCCTGCGGCTCGCGCTCGCCCCCTGTGGCGTAGCCAAGGTCGACGCGAGCGACAAAAGCCTCAGCGTGCAGTTCTCGCCCGATGCCCCCATCGATCCGGCCAAGGTGGTGGCGCTCATCCAGCGCGACCGCAGCGTCAAAATGGCCGGACCCGACCGGCTGGTGCAGACGCGCCCCACCGCCGACGTGGACTCCCGCGTGCGTGCAGTGCGCGAGCTCGTCGCGCGCGTGCTCGCCCCACAGGCCGCCGAAACCGTATAATTCCCTTTTTGGCAGGACGCCCCGACCCATGAGCAACCCGCTGCTGGAAAACACCAACATCGAGCGCTTCGATCCCATGCCCTCGCCGGCTGAGATCAAGGCGCAGCACCCTCTGAGCGAGCGCGCCGCGGCCACGGTCGCGCAGGCGCGCCAGACCCTCGTCGACATCCTCGAGCGGCGCGATCCGCGGCTCTTCGTCGTCGTCGGTCCCTGCTCCATCCACGACCCGGTCGCCGGGCTCGACTACGCCCGTCGGCTCGCCGCGCTTGCCCGGGAAGTCGCCGAGACCCTGGTGCTGGTGATGCGCGTCTACTTCGAAAAACCGCGCACCGCCACCGGCTGGAAAGGCTACATCAACGACCCCTTCCTCGACGACAGCTTCCGCATCGACGTGGGCATGGCGCGCGCCCGCGAGTTCCTGCTCGCCGTCAACGAACTGGGACTACCGGCGGCCACCGAGGCGCTCGATCCCATCGCGCCGCAGTACTACGGCGACCTCATCTCGTGGACGGCGATCGGCGCGCGCACGGTCGAATCGCAGACGCACCGCGAGATGGCCTCCGGCCTGTCCACCCCGGTCGGGTTCAAAAACTCCACCGATGGCAGCCTGGAAGTGGCCGTCAACGCCATCGTCTCGGCCTCGCGCCCGCATGCCTTCCTCGGCATCGACGAAGAAGGCCGCACCGCCATCGTGCGCACCCGCGGCAACCGTCACGGCCACCTCGTGCTGCGCGGCGGCGGCGGACGCCCCAACTACGACTCGGTCTCGGTCTCTCTGGCGGAACAGGCGCTCGCCAAGGCAGGGCTGCCGGTGAACCTCGTCGTCGACTGCTCGCACGCCAACTCGTGGAAGAAACCCGAATTCCAGCCGCTGGTGTTGAAAGACGTGGTGCACCAGATCCGCGAGGGCAACCGCTCCATCGTCGGCGTGATGCTCGAGAGCTTCCTCGAAGCCGGCAACCAGCCCTTCCCCGCCCCGCCCTCACAGCTCAAGTACGGCTGCTCGATCACCGACCCGTGCATCGACTGGGACACCACCGCCGCCATCCTGCGCTCGGCGCATGCGGTGCTGCGCGAGGTGCTACCCCAGCGAGGGCACTGATGCCGCCTCTGCGCCTGCTCGCCACCCCGGCGGCGCACGAGTGGCTGGCGCGGCAGCGCGTGGCGGTAAGCGCGCGCGGCGCCTTCCTCGAGCTCGCCCTGCCGGAACGCACCGCCGAATTCGACCGCGAACTCTGCGCCCTCGGCGCCGACTGGGCCTGGCTCGACGAGGACGTCGCCCCAAGCTGGCGGGCCTTCCGGCTCTTCGTCACCGACATGGACTCGACGCTCATCGCCATCGAGTGTATCGACGAGATCGCCGATCTGGCCGGCCTCAAGCCCGAAGTCGCCCGCATCACCGAAGCGGCCATGCAGGGCGAGCTCGACTTTCGCCAAGCGCTCGACGCACGCGTGGCGCTGCTGGCCGGCATTCCGCTAGCGCGGCTGGAAGCGCTCTACCGCGAACGGGTGCGGCTCAACCCCGGCGCAGCGCGGCTGGTGGCGGCGCTCAAGGGAAACGGCTGCCGCTGCGTGCTCGTCTCCGGCGGCTTCACCTTCTTCACCGAGCGGCTCGCGCGCGAGCTCGGTTTCGACGAAGCCCACGCCAACGTACTCGAAGCCAAAGACGGCCTCCTCACCGGACGGCTCGTCGGGCCCGTGATCGACGCCGCCTCCAAGGCCGCCATCCTGCGCACCGCCGCCGCGCGGCTGGGGGCGACCCGGCGCGAGATCCTTGCCGCCGGCGACGGAGCCAACGACCTCGCCATGCTCGCCCTCGCCGGCACGCGCCTTGCCTGGCGGCCCAAGCCGCGCATCCTCCCCCACGTCAACGTCATCAGCATGACGCAGGGGCTGGACACCGTGCTCGAACTTCTGCCCTAGCAGACTGCCGGACTTGCAGTTGCCAGACGTCGTTTTGAGCGGCTCTGTGCGTTAGGCTACCGGCTTTTGAGCGTCAGCCGACTGCTCAGTGAGCCTGGAGCGCCTTCAACGGCACCCAAAGAGCACTAGGCCTTCATCGGGAGAAAAGGTTCTCACGCCGTCATTTTCAAGTCATTTTCAACACATTCATCCGTTTCACATTCCACGCCAGCGCAGCCAACGTCCATTCGTCCGTAACCTTCTCCAGCCCCCTCATCAAGGACTGTCTCAGACCCTTCACCTGTTTGATCATTCCGAATACGGGCTCCACCGTTTGTTTTCGCAGCGCATACAGAGCTCACCGGGATTGGGTGGCTAACCGGTGCTTCCTCTGCGTCACCGGGCCGTCCGTGACCGGTGCCGGATCATCGGGTGCGAACCGATCAAACACGGATAAGTGGTGTTGATCTCGGGCCAGCGCCAGTAACGGCTTCCAGGGAGATCCGGCCCAGCTTCGCCAGGTTCATTTCCCGCTCCAGCAGCAGAACCTGCACGAACAGGGACTCAATCTGGGGAAGGAAGCGACGGCGAAAGGCTGCGATCTGTCGTGAGATAGCCCGGTTACCTCAAAAACAAACTGCCCTCATCAACACCTGCGTGCTGGCGCGGGCTTGTGCCGATAGCTAAGTGTATCTCCGTTACAAAAAACCAAGGAAAAATCTGCAACAACATGCCATATTGCTATTGACACCCCCGGTTGCAGTTTCATAATTCGTTTGTCGTGACAACAATGGACAATCTGGTGCTACCCACCGGCAGGCGCATCGATGCGGTTCTGGGAGAGAAGGTGCTCAAGCACCTGCTGCACCTGCCGCTGCCGTATTTCGAGGCGCGGCCCACCGGGACGCTGGTGGCCCGCCTGCACGGCGTAGAGCAGTTGCGTGAATTCATCTCCGGCGCGGCGGTGAGTCTGGTGCTGGACCTGCCTTTCCTGCTCATCTTCCTGGCGGTGATGTTCTCCTACAGCTGGCAGCTCACCCTCATTGCGCTCGGCATCATGGCGTTGATCGTCACGGCCAGCCTCATCATGGTGCCGATCTTCCGCGAGCGGCTGGACAAGCAGTTCCTGCTCGGCGCACGCAACCAAGCCTTCCTCACCGAGTATCTGGCCGGTATGGCCACGGTGAAATCCCTGCAACTGGAGCCGGATGTGGGCAAGCGCTATGGCACCTACCTGGCCCAGTACCTCTCGGCAGGATTC